>CAZMYT010000090.1:0-1006 GCA_964570565.1 uncultured Paludibacteraceae bacterium | reverse complement strand
ACAAAGGGCTAAAATTCATTCGTGTGCCGTTTAGGGCTCAAAATGGGTGCTAACGTTTTGCGTATATGAGAAGTGGCACTTGCACCGACTTGAAATTAAGCACAAATGCTGATGCGCCATTTCTTATATACGCTGTTAGCAGTAGTGCCTTTATCGAATTAAAATAAAACTTCTGGGCGGAGTCATAAAACCCAAATAAAAACAAATGAATAATTCACAAAAAGAACCAATGGTGAAGCACAGTAACCAAGTTCACACGACAACAGATTACTTTCTTTTTAAGCCAATTGAAGGTAACAGAAACAAAAACCTTATACATTTATCAAGGTTAAAAAAGTCAATTTCCGAAAACTATTTGTTTACCGTGATTATTGTAAATGAAAAGTATGAGATAATTGACGGTCAACACAGATTTGAATGCGTTAAGGAGTTAAGACTACCATTGCATTACATTGTTTGCAAAGGATATGGACTTAACGAAGTTCATGTGTTAAACCAAAACTCAAAGACTTGGAATGCGGACGATTACTTAGCAGGATATTGTAATTTAGGGAATACAAACTATTTGCAATATAAAAAGTTCAAAGAAAAATATCAATTAGGGCATAATGAAAGTATGGCAATGTTGACTGGTGTTAATACTGGAGGTGGGAATATATATGAAGATTTTAAAAATGGCAATTTTAAAATAACCCACTTGGAAGAGGCTGAACATAGAGCAGAAAAGATTTGGCTATTTAAAGACATTTATGATGGATTTAAAAAACGTGCGTTTGTTTATGCTATGCTCTATTTATTCGACAAACCGCAATTTGAGTTTACAGAGTTTTTACAAAAAGTAAAAAACCAGCCATCTGCTTTAACAGATTGTAATGATAGTAAGCAGTATGTCTCTTTGATTGAAGAAATTTACAATTATCGCAGACGTGAAAAGGTTAACCTTAGATACTAAAGTTGTTGCGGTGTGCCAGTCGGCTTGGGTGTCGGCTGGCATTACTGCTAACGT
>CAZMYT010000089.1:0-1043 GCA_964570565.1 uncultured Paludibacteraceae bacterium | reverse complement strand
CTAAGTTTTCTTTTTTCTTTACCTCCACAAAATTCATAATAATGATTTCTACAATAACCATTACCACTATGCTTTTTATTACAGCCATCTACACTACAGATACGAATTTCTGCTAATGATTTTTCATATTCCATTTGTTTTAAATATCTATCGTATTTTCTTTGTAAGTGAATATTAGAATCTTTGTAAATCCAATTTAAAAACGTTCTTGCAGATTTTTCATTCAGCTCTAACATACGGATAGTGTTATCCCTTTCAGGATGTCTTGCCCTTATGTAACAGTTTATATTAAACTGTTCTTTTAGTATTTCAGCTAATGAATTACAAAAATCTAATGTAGATACGACAGAAATAGCCTTTTTACCAACCCAACCATCTCCATCAAAATACCCACGAACAAAATGCCTCACTAAATATTTTGGAACTTGTTCTTCAGAAGGGAACATTAAAGAATATGTTTTTGCTCTATGACATCCTAATTCAGTAAGCCTTTGACTTATATGTTTGTTTGATATTAGCAAAGTAGTTTGGCCTGATTTTGTATGTCCTAAAGGTTTTTTAGGTTGTAAAAGGCTGTTTAATTTCTCTAATATCTCTTTGTCATCTTCTTTAAGTGATAATATAACTGTATTTCTATTTGTTGCATTGCATCCATCAGCATAAAGTAAACCTAAAAAATAAGCCTTTTCTTCTGTATTAATTACATCAAAAAAGTTTTCTTTTATTGGATATTTTCTTTGTAACTCTGATTGCGATTTAGATTTATACCCATTCCTTCTCAAAAGTCCATTTATTGCAGTTAAGGAAATTGGATATTCTTTCGCTAAATCCGCACCCGTGTATTTACCGCTCTCGTATTTAGTAAATAATTCTGTTTTTTCTTTATGGGTTAATCTTCTTTGTTTCATATAGCAAATATACAAAATTAATAGCAAAAAAACAATATATTATAATGCAAATATACAACAAAAATTTTAATCCCTACACATTGTTGCTGGTTATGGCTAAATTATGACCTTTGTAATTTACTGTCCATTTACTAA
>CAZMYT010000088.1:0-1051 GCA_964570565.1 uncultured Paludibacteraceae bacterium | reverse complement strand
ACGCACTTTCTTTCTCCGGTTATTCTCTGTGCGATAACCATTAACGCAATCGAAGTCTTCCCAAGCCCTGTCGGCAGAATTAACAGCGTATTTTCGTTTAATGACTTTTCGGACAGTGTAACCTGATAGTCTCTGAGTTGAACGGTATCAGGTTTGACTAAGAAGTGAGAAAAGTAGTTCATGATTTATTCCACTCCGTAACCGCTAATTCAGGTTCTAAAAAGTAGTTTGTCCGGGCATGGCATTTCGGGCACTGAACAAAGAACCATTGATGCATGTTATCCAGTTTTGGCGCTGTTCCACAACTGCAATTGAGCAATTCATCCATCTATCTCACCTGCAGGACCGACATATGCAAACCAATGGAGGTATAGGGGGTCATCAGATACCAATGTTGGATAATATTCCATTAATGTATCAATAAATTGTTCAGGAGTCTCGAAGCCTTCTAACAAGTGCCATGCTTCAAGATACTCCAGTTCATCGTATTCAATCCCTACAATCCGGTATAATCTGTCTTTGACGATGAATGTATCACCTATCTCTCCTTTCTGCTCATCTCTGGTGGTACATATCTTCTTACCCTGCATTATCAGGGATTCCATCTCCGGTGAGAACTTGAGATTGATTAATGCCATTATTCACACTTCCCGAGGTATGGACAAGTGGGATCAATGCAATCCCACTTGATTTTACTGATCTGTCTCATTCCATCATCGTAGGTAGTGACTTCACAGGAGCATTCACCGCACTGGTTCTGAACTGTGTTCATTTACTCTCCTCCAGCGGGCACCAATCCGGTGTTGGTTTACTCATATCGATTATTCTAAACTTCTGCACAACAAATCCCGGTTCATTGTCTTCAGCCCAATCTATAGCAGCACAAACCCATTCGTGATCCATATACGCTTTATTCGGGCACCCCTGCCTGCATCTGTTTATCATGGCATAACTTCCATAGATTTCCAGTAACACTCATCCATTCTCCCTGTCCACGGGCAATATTCCGGCACCTCTGCGTCATTAAGTATCAAAACACATGGATCTGACT
>CAZMYT010000087.1:0-1076 GCA_964570565.1 uncultured Paludibacteraceae bacterium | reverse complement strand
CCCGTCCCTATGGGACACCCCTCTATCAGAGGGGAATTCGGCAAGTTCTTTTTCTGATTTTGATTCACTCAATTCCCAAATCCTATCCAGCGTAATGACATAATTAGAATTTTTAACAAACTTGGGTTTGTTCCAGATTTTTACCAGTTCATCTTCAAACTGTGAGATGAAGTCGATTATTTTAAAAGCAATGTCTTTTAGTATTTGCAATTCATTTACTCTATCGGCGGTCCATTTTTTAGCGCCATCCCAGAAATATTGATAACTCCAGAGCTTAAATTGCTCTTGCAAAAAGGCTTTAGCGTTTTTATTGATAAAGAAATCTACCTCACTTTGCTTTTCAAATGTTCTAAATGCTTTTTCTAAAACTTCTTCGTCAATCGATATTTTTTCCTTTTTTAATGTACTAAGGATCTCATTTTGTTTCGTTTTCCTACCTCTTTCGGAATAAAGAACATTAAAAACTAATGTTTTGTCTTTTCTTACCTCTTTTAATTCATAAATCAGATTACGTTTTTCATTAGATTTTTTGTGTTCTAGCTCAGATACATCGAAGTGAAACTTAAACCCATCTACTTCTATTTCCATACTTTTAAAAATCCTATCTGTTTTTACGTAGTAAAGCATATGTGTTTTCCAAAACAGAATAACATCTTTTTCATCAGTATAGACTTTTTCATAAACATTATTATGAAAAGGTGTAGAATTAAAGTAGATGGAACCGCTTTCGCTAAAGTAACGGCTAAAAAAAGAATAAAGTTTATCGAAAAGTTCATTCCTAAAGTCAGGATATTGCATTAAGGCTTTTTTGATATCTTCTTTGATTAATTTTTCTATTTTGCTATAGTAATTCGATTTTATTTTCATCAAATTAACAAAACCACCTTGCCCTTCTATAGTAGCACCTATGAAAACATCTTGTAATGCTTGGTAAAATTTTTGTTCTTTTGTTTCCATTTATGTATAAAAATTTGACTATTTTATTAAAGGCAAATTTAATTATATTTTTATAGAACCAAAATTTTTTTACAAATTTATAATGATTTTTACACGCTATTTTAAAATTAAAATTTTAT
>CAZMYT010000086.1:0-1104 GCA_964570565.1 uncultured Paludibacteraceae bacterium | reverse complement strand
GGGCACTCCGTTTTAGCCGGGAGGGCTTCCAGTTTGTAGAGTCACCTAGGGGCACTCCGTTGAGGTAGTCTTCGAAGGGGCGGGAAGAAGGGAGGTTGGCCTGAGCATGAAGCGAAATCTGTTGGAGCCGGAGGAGGATGTTCCGAGATCCGTTAGGCCCTCTTGGCGATGACCGCAAACTCGTCGGAGTCCCTATGGAACTCGGTTCCGGCGACGTCCGAGCAGAACTCCGCAACGGAGAAGCCCGCCTCGGTGAACTCCTTCTCAAGCCCCTCGGGAGAGAAGTGTTGGAACCAGTTGTAGACGGTTCTGACGCGGTCGGCCTCGACAATGGTGTGCTTGTCAAGAACGACCTTCTCCAGGTCGTATTTAAAAACGTTGAGAAAACCGTAGTACTTCTTGGGCGACCAAAACCCGTCTAGCAAGTTGACTCCGTAGTTTGCTCCCTCTTGCCTCTTTTCGAAGGCCCATAGGGAGTAGACATCGAGGAGGACCGACCCACCCGGCTTGAGGACGCCATAAAATCTGTTCAGAACCCTTTTCCTTTGCGTCGGGCTAAGGGCGCAGAAATCGCACATGATCATCATGACAAGATCAAACCGCTCCTCTGTCTCGAAGTTCAGATAGTCTTGGAGCCGGTAGTCGATGTTCAACCCCTCCCGAGCGGCAACACCCTTCGCGTACTCGATGGACCTCTCAGAGAAATCAATCCCCGTCACCTTCGCCCCGCACTTGGCCAGACGGATCGTGTACAGTCCAGGACCACAGCCGAAATCCGCCACGGTGGAGCCCTCGCCGATACCGAATCGGGACACAATCCACTCCACCGAGCGGTTGATGAACTCCGAGTTCCGCGAGGCGGCATCGACACTCTCGTTGAGGTGGTAGGAGAGCATCTGCGCCGACGTATGCTCCTCTGTCCATAGGTCCCTTGTGGTATAAAATTCGAACGGTGCGGGGCGTTCACAGATTCTCTCCAACTCTTCGAACATCTTCGCTCTCCGTAGCCGATCTTACGCAGAACCGACTCTGTTGTTTTGAAGGTTTCCCGGAGTCTCCCCCTCTCTCTCATCGAAAAGGCGCGAGAACTCTCCTCTCAAAGCG
>CAZMYT010000085.1:0-1158 GCA_964570565.1 uncultured Paludibacteraceae bacterium | reverse complement strand
CCGCATCGCGAATCGGGCGGTAATAGCTGTTGTCCTTCGCCACAAACCCCGTGTACCGCGGCGGCAGCAGGTTTGGCGTCTTGGCCAATTCTGGTCCGATCTTCTCCAGCGCACCGCGAAGCTTGGCGACAAACGCCGTGTCCTTCGCCAGCGTTGCGCTCACGGCGACCGCATCGTTGGGCAGCGGATCCGACGTCCAGAAAATCACGCTGTCGCTTGCCTTAATCTGGCCGTCGGCAATCATCGCGTCGCGATTGCGGTTGTAGTCCGCCCCTGCATCGAGCTCGCCACGCGTCACCTGCAACTCAATCGCCTGATGTTTGGTGTTGATCACCTTGCCCAGGAATTTGCTGACGTCGATGCCATTCTTCTGGAAGTGATAGTTCGGTATCAGGTAACCCGAGGTCGAGCCTTTGTCGCCAAACGCGAAGGTCTTTCCCTTCAAATCCTGGATGGACTTGATGCCCGATTTCGGGTGCGTCACCATGATCGCGAAGTATTCCGGCTTGCCGTCGTAGAGGATCGTCGCCACCGCCTGCGCACCCGCGACGTGATTGGCCAGCACATAACCCCACGGCCCCATCAGCGCGATGTCGGTCTCGCCGTTAGCCAGTGATTTGGCCAACCCTTCCCAGGTGTCAACGGTGTAAAGCTTCACATCGCGGCCAAGCTGCTTGCCGATGTACTCCGCCAGTGGCCGATAGGTCGCGTCGTTCTTCTCCTTGTCGGGCTGGTAGAGGCCGACACCAAAGCGCAGGACGTCAGCGGCGTCCGCTGTCACGCTGGTTGCGAACGCAAGGCCCAATGCGGCCAAAGCCAAAAACAAGCTCTTTTTCATGGCGGAAATTCGTGTGAATGAGAGGAGGAAATTACGCGAATCAAGTTTACTGAGAGCGCTCGCCAGTCGCCAGCTGCTCAAGCAGGAACGAGGATTGCACGCACTGTTCGTCGTCTTGTCCCGCAAAACCTTGCAGTGCAACTACCATTGGTCACTGCAACGATCGGGCAGCGGGTGCTTGTCTAACGAGAGACTTGATGCACGAAACACGCGACGAGCTCGCGGCCGCACCTGAATTTGCCTTCAATCCTGCCCACCGCGTTACCCTACCCCAGCTCAAAACTGGTGATGCCATAGGTGCGATCAGGGGAAATCGCTGG
>CAZMYT010000084.1:0-1169 GCA_964570565.1 uncultured Paludibacteraceae bacterium | reverse complement strand
CCCACTATTGCAAAACCTATGTTACCTGCCGTTTTATCTAATCAAATGGAAAAAGAGCTATTTATAAGGTCAATTGATGCCTTGCAAAAACAAATTCAGTATGATATTTCGGTAAGCGAAAAATTGGGAGAAGTATTTACAAATAGTTACTCTGCTAATTTACTACCTGATAATCATTTTCTACATAATGCTTTATTAGAAGTATTACAAGTTGCAATGAATGATACTGAATTATGTCCACAAGGTCAAAGCTGGATTGAATACTATTGTTTTGAGTTGGATTTTGGTCAAGAAAATTACAGACTAAAAGTTTACGATAAAAACAAAAATGAAATTCCAATGTCAACCCCTGCCGAACTTTGGGAGTTTCTCAAAAATGGCAGGTAACGTTATGGCGGTTGGCGTTCGTTGCCGACCTTAAAATTTAGTACAAACTTTAATAAATGAGATAAATTATGAATTATAACAAAAGTATCAACGAAGAAAAAGGCAATGACGCTAACCGTATGTTAGCAACTGCCCTTACTGAAAGACAAATTATTGAGGCTCTTTGGCAATTACTCGATAATATAGATACACTTTCTGATATTTGCAAGCCAACAGTAAATGACCCCAAAGCAGCAATGGTATTTTATAACAATGCTATGAGATATGCTGGAGAAAGGTTTAAGTATATGCAATCTGATGGCTACAAAATATACACAAATGAAGAGTTTTCAAAATTGCCAAAGCCGAAAGAAGAAATTGGTTATAAATCCATTGACGATAATCCTATCAACGGAGGTTCTTAGGGTTGTTGCTAACGTTGAGGCGGTTGGCGATGTGCCACTTCAACTGACAAACTTCATACACGCACTATCCTGTGGCATATTGCCAACCGCTTGTTATAGGATAGTTTTATTTTTTAGGGTTGGCTTAAACAAATTCAATATGATAAACTTAGTAGAAATGTTCGCTGATAAAAGTGAGCAATCTTGTAACCAAAAATGTAAATTCGGAAACTTAGTTGAAGGACACGCAGTTTATTGCCATAGCGAAAACCCTGATGCACCAAGAAAATGTAGAAGGACTTGGTACACTGGTGGAGAAGTTAAGGATGAAGATTGCGAATTTTACGAACCTAATCCGAATTTTGAGGAGCGTGGGAAAAAATAAAATTTCCTATAACG
>CAZMYT010000083.1:0-1185 GCA_964570565.1 uncultured Paludibacteraceae bacterium | reverse complement strand
ACTGACATAACTTTTAGATTTGAAAGTGCAAGTTACAAAACATAGTTCACTTATCCAAATATTTTAACCGAAATTTAACCCCCACAATGGGGGATTCTCTGATATTCAATAAAATAAAAGTGGGAGAAGCATAACCCCTCCCACGTAATGGTCGGTTTATTCTTTATATCGAACGAACTTACATTTCAAATGGTCTTCAATTCTTTTTTGACGAATATCGTCCTCGTATGATTTTTGTGAATGATGTGATTCATCATACTCTATAGCCAATTTTAGTTCTTCTACATACCAATCTATCCTATACTCTCCTCCGAACACTGGATATTGACCTACTACTGTGTAACCATTAAATAGTTTCCTAATAATTTCATCACCAAATACTAACTCTTTCCTTCTGTCTTCTAAACTTAAAGTTATGTTAGTATCAGATATGGAAAATAAGTATTTTAAAACTTCTTTTTTCTTTGGACAACTATGTTGTTCAATTACAACATCTATTGCTGTACTAAGTAAAAGTATGTATTCTGTTTTACTCGGTTTTACATATTTTCCAATGTTTGTAATCAACTTTCTTTCATAATCATAATACTCAACAAAATAATGAACATCTTTTATGAAATTTAATCTGTTTAAATATGACTTAATCCAATGTGTAAAATCTTTCCCAACGCCGAGTTTTTCTTTCAGTTCTCTTGCGCTCACTGCTTTGTCACCATCGTTGGTTTCAAAGACTTTTAACATCTCTTTCATAGGTTATCCCCCTTAATATGAAAAGCCACTTCAACATTGCTATTCAAGACTTTTGACACAGCCAAGGGGTGAGGCTGAATCTTGAAATTGCAATACTGAGTGGCTTAATTTTAGTCTATTATTCATACCCCTTTTCGTTGAGTTCAATCAGAGTGTCAAATGTCCAATTGAACGGTACAAATATACAACATTATTTTGAATAATGCAAGGGGTCTAACTAACTGTAAAACAAGTAAAAGTATTTATGACGTGAGGAGTAGCATGGTTAAAAACGTCAGGTACAAAAGTACAAAACATTTTTCTCATCTCAAAACTTCCGGTCAATTATTTTGTCTAAAATAAACTTTTCGTCGTACAGCGGCATTTTAGCCACGATCTACACCTTGACCATACGAATATACCACCTATGGGGAGATCGTTGAAGAAATGCCTATG
>CAZMYT010000082.1:0-1211 GCA_964570565.1 uncultured Paludibacteraceae bacterium | reverse complement strand
AAATCAGACATAAATACTCAAGCCGGGTTAGTGTTGTTGTCCCCTCGCCCCTTGTGGGAGAGGGCCAGGGAGAGGGGGATGGTGTCTCGCATATCGACGGTCGTTTTCCATGCCAACGGCCCCCTCTCCCCAACCCCTCTCCCACGCGGGGAGAGGGGCGTGTAGCTACATCGCCATCCGATACACCAGAAAGCCGCTGCGGTCGGCCACCTTGTTGTAGAGCACCATCGCCGTGGCGTTGGTCTCATGCGTCTGCCAGTACACGCGGCTTGCGCCTTCGGCCTTTGCTGCGACATGGACCGCTTCGATCAGCGCACGACCGACCCCTTTGCCACGCGCAGCATCGACGGTGAACAAGTCCTGCAGGTAGCAGGTAGGCCCGGCCGTCCAGCACGACCGATGAAAGACGTAGTGCACGATGCCGAGCATCGTCTCGCCCTCGAACGCGCCCAGCACAAACATCGGTTCGGCTGGATCATGGAAGCGCGACCACGTCAGGTCGTACTGCTCGGGCGGCACTGACGTCTTGTAGAAGTCGAGATAGCCCTTCCACAGCGGCTGCCACTGCGTGCGGTCGGCGGGAGTGAGGGGGCGAACGGAGATGGTCATCTTGTTTTTGCAGGAGCGGCTCGGCCGCGACCAGCGCAAACTGGTACGGACGCGGGGTCGCGGCGGAGCCGCTCCTGCAGGTGATCAGGCAATCATTGCCTTGTAGGCGGCTTCGTCGTGCAGCTTGGCCACGGCGTCGGCGTTGCTGACCTTGATTTTGAAGAACCAGCCAGCGCCTTCCGGATCGGTGTTGACCAGCGACGGATCGGCGACGACGGCCTCGTTCACTTCAATGACTTCACCATCGACCGGGGACTTCACTTCGGCCGCCGCCTTGACTGACTCGATGATCGCGGCGTCTTCCTTCGCGGCGAGTTTGCGGCCGACTTTCGGCTGCTCAACGTAGACGAGATCGCCCAGCTTGTCCTGCGCGAACGACGTTATGCCAACGGTGCCGATGTCGCCGTCCATCTTGATGTATTCGTGGTCTTCGGTGTAGCGGGTGGTCATGGTTTTTCTTTCAGAAAAAGGACGAAAGGCGAAGGACGAGTGACGAAACGCAAGCGCACGCCTCTCAAATACCTTCGAATCGTCGCTGGGTTATCTCTGGTTATCGTCATTCGTCATTGGTCACTCGTCCTCAAGCGCGTCAGCGCTTGTAC
>CAZMYT010000081.1:0-1215 GCA_964570565.1 uncultured Paludibacteraceae bacterium | reverse complement strand
GGAACCTCTGATTTAATCATCGTCATTGCAACCACAACCGCCACAATATGGTATAATAAAAGAAAAAGCAATGGCGGTGCGGAATATGAAACAAGAAACATTTACAGACATCGAATACAGCTTCCGGAAAAAGAAAACCAAGCGAGAAGAGTTTCTGGAAACCATGGATGAAATCATCCCATGGGACGAATGGGTCAAGGTGATTGAACCGTACTATCCCGCAGGAAAGCGTGGCCGCCCGCCCATGGGAATCGAAAAGATGCTGCGGATGTATCTGCTTCAAATCTGGTTCAATCTGTCAGACCCGGCAACGGAAGATTCCATTTACGACAGCTATGCCATGCGTAAGTTTACCGGTATTGACTTTCTGAAAGAATCTGTACCGGATGAAACAACGCTGTGCAAGTTCCGCCATCTGCTGGAAGCCAACGAGTTGAACGAGCTGTTTTTTGAGGCAATCAACCGGGTCATGGTGCAGACCGGTCATATGATGAAGGGCGGCACTATTGTAGATGCAACCATTATCAATGCACCGAGCTCCACAAAGAATGCCGACAAAGCCCGTGATCCTGAGATGCACCAGACCAAAAAGGGGAATGAATGGCGCTTTGGAATGAAGTGCCACATCGGTGTGGATGCCGGCAGCGGACTGGTTCACACAATTACTGTCACCGCAGCCAATGAGCACGACATTACGCAGACTTCCGCATTGCTTCGGGACGATGATGAAGTAGTCTACGGCGACTCTGGGTATCTCGGTATTCAGAAACGCCCGGAGATTGCAAACGATGAGCATTATTCGAAGATCGACTTCCGAATCAACCGCCGTCCTGGTCGTCTGCCCCATGTTTCCGACAATGCAATTGACTGGGAACGTTATATTGAAAATCGTAAATCATCCGTTCGCTGCAAAGTAGAGCACGCATTCCGAATCATCAAATGTCAGTTCGGATACAGGAAAACGGTATATCGCGGATTGAAGAAAAACGAAAACCGTCTGTATGCCATGTTCGCCTGCGCCAATCTATACTCGCTTGCGATTGCCGGGCAAAGGCTCTCCAAAACGTGACAAGGGGAAAGTCTGCCCTTTTGGCAGAAAAGTAATAGAATCGAAGCTGAAATATGGCTTTGGCTGCCCCAAAAGTGCTTCCAGAAAGGAATGCGAAGATATTTTATGCAATACTCGTTTGAAACCTTTGATTATTCAGAGGTTCC
>CAZMYT010000080.1:0-1217 GCA_964570565.1 uncultured Paludibacteraceae bacterium | reverse complement strand
GGAGGCATAAGAGATGGCGAAGCAGCGGTATGAGAGGACAAAGCCGCATGTAAACGTAGGGACCATCGGTCACGTAGACCATGGGAAGACATCGCTTACGTCTGCGATAACGACGATCCTGGCGCAGGCAGGTTTGGCGCAGGCAAAGAAGTTCGAAGAGATCGACGCCGCACCGGAGGAGAGGGCAAGAGGCATCACCATTGCCACGTTCCATGCGGAGTATGAGAGCGAGACCCGCCACTATGCGCACGTAGACTGCCCGGGACACGCCGACTACATCAAGAACATGATCACCGGCGCCGCGCAGATGGACGGATCGATCCTGGTAGTATCCGCGGCAGACGGCCCGATGCCTCAGACCAGAGAGCACATTCTGCTTGCCCGCCAGGTCGGAGTGCCTTACATCATCGTATTCATGAACAAGGCGGACATGGTAGACGACCCGGAGCTGTTGGAGTTGGTAGAGCTTGAGGTACGCGAGCTTCTCAGCAAGTACGAGTTCCCCGGGGACGACATCCCCGTGATCATCGGTTCTGCGACCAAGGCTCTTGAGTGTCTGTGCGGGAGCAGAGAGTGCGAGTGGTGCGGCAAGATCTGGCAGTTGATCGATGCGCTGGACAGCTACATTCCGACACCTGAGCGAGACATCGACAAGCCGTTCCTGATGCCGGTTGAGGACGTATTCACGATCACCGGTCGAGGGACGGTAGCGACCGGAAGGGTAGAGCGCGGCCAGATCAAGACAGGCGAAGAGGTCGAGATCATAGGTCTGAAGGAAAGCATAAAGAAGACCGTCGTCACGGGCGTGGAGATGTTCAGGAAGATCCTGGACGCGGGTCAGGCGGGCGACAACGTAGGACTTCTGCTTCGAGGCGTAGACCGCAAGGAGATCGAGCGTGGCATGGTAGTAGCAAAGCCTGGATCGATCAAGCCGCACACGAAGTTCAAGGCGGAGGTCTACATTCTGTCCAAGGAAGAGGGCGGGCGGCACACCCCGTTCTTCAACGGGTATCGCCCGCAGTTCTACTTCCGAACGACCGACGTGACCGGCTCCATCGTGCTGCCTGAGGGCATCGAGATGGTAATGCCCGGCGACAACGTATCGCTTGAGGGCACGCTGATCCAGCCGATCGCGATGGAAGAAGGTCTGCGGTTCGCCATCCGCGAGGGTGGACACACCGTAGGTGCGGGAGTCGTTTCCGCGATTATCGAGTAAG
>CAZMYT010000079.1:0-1222 GCA_964570565.1 uncultured Paludibacteraceae bacterium | reverse complement strand
GGTTCGTTGTAAAATGAAGTTGAACACCTAATAATTCAAAAATATCCATAGTGCATTGACTTATGGTAGAATAGAAGTTCTCACACACACTATTCAAAGGAGTCATCACACTATGGACAACTCAAATTCTACCACAAATGAAGCTGCACGTAAATCCGGTAAGCACCTTACACTCGATGAGCGTGGCATGATCCAGGCCTTGCGGCGCGAAGGCAAATCACTCCGGGCTATAGCCGAGGCCATCGGGTGCGTCCACACCACAGTCATGTATGAGCTGCGACGTGGTACGCCTGCCAGAACACATGCTAAGGGCCGCGCCCCTGTTTATACCGCCAAGCGCGGTCAGAAGGCGTATGAAACGCACAGAGCCAATAGCCGCAAGCCTTGCAAAATCATGAATGGACATTGCGATTCATTCATCCGTTGGACTATCGACCAAGTCCGTAAAGAACATTGGTCGTTGGATGCCTGTGCCGGATACGCCAAGGCCAAAGAGCTCTACTCTCCCCAAGACATGGTCTGTACCAAAACGCTCTACAACATGCTGCACTCTCAGCAGCTCCCTATCTCGCTCTTCGAGCTTCCTCAGGTGCTAAGCCGTAAGCAGCATAGACGTTGGAACAGGAAGAATAAACGCATGATGGGGCGCAGCATCGAGGAACGTCCGCAGGAGATTGCTGAGCGCAAGGAGATTGGCCATTGGGAAGCTGATACGGTCGTGGGCAAGCGCAACGGTAAGGAAGCTGTCGTGTTCACGCTTGTAGAGCGCGTTACACGTAACTACATTGCCATAAAGGTCTCTGGTCGTAATCGTTGCGGAGCTGCTGAAGCCATTGAACAATTACACGAGGTGTATGGTGACAAGTTCAGCCAGGTCTTTAAGACCATTACAGCTGACAACGGCCCAGAATTTGAGGACCTTTCCAGCGTCGAGGAATGGGGTACCGACGTTTACTTCACTCATCCTTACAGTTCATGGGAGCGCGGTTCCAACGAACGTCACAACGGAATGCTGAGGGAGTTTATCCCTAAAGGCGCTTCTATTGAGAACTACGATGCAGGCGATATACTTCATTTTGCTGACACCATGAACCATTGCCCGAGGCGTATCCTCGGCTACCAGACATCGCAGGAACTCTTTGATGACTTCCTCGATAAAGTCTATGCTAATTGAGAATTATTATGAGTTAAAGTTTTGTTCAACTTGCACTTGCAATTTAGG
>CAZMYT010000078.1:0-1232 GCA_964570565.1 uncultured Paludibacteraceae bacterium | reverse complement strand
GTCAAAAAGTAGGCTATTTTTTGGAACTTCTCTTCTATAGGTCAAAAAGTAGGCTGAAAATTTGACCATAATATTTATGTTCTGTTTATTATGTCTATTTTTGTTTTTGTAAATCAAAACGGAATGGAGCTCTGCTGGGGAGCAACTTCGTAAGGGATAGATTTACGGGCGCCTGATGCGTGTCATGAGGAGTGTCTTTAAAGGGCACTCTTTTTTCATATCATACGCAGGGGTGTCTCTTTATGCCTTAAAAAACCCATCTATAAATCGTTTGCGGTTTTCTTTACTCATTCCGCTATGGTTGTTCAGATTTTTCTTCAAGTCGGTAAAAGTCCCTTCTAATTTATTATTCGTATTGGGCAATCCAACGTTTCCCTCTTTTTGATATACAAATAAATACGGCAGATTCGTTTTTATACTGCGTCTTGCCGACCGCAAATTTTTGTGGATATAACAACTTTTCCCCGTTATTGAATTTATACTCCTTTCATCCAAAAAATCTCTCCATTTCAACTCCCAATCCGCAAATTGACTTTTAAATTCTTCCTGTGTGCTCTCACAAAGCTTTTTTGATAAAGTGAGCAGTTCTTTGCCGGCTTCCAGTTTCGGATTCCTTGTCAAATATCTTCTTAAAATAGCGCATTGATGATATTGACACATCTGAACCTGATATTTTGAAAATTCCTGAAACAAGCCTTTCATCCCATCTATAACCATTCCCTTTACAACAAATCCTTGTTCTTCTATCGTTGAGACACATTGCGTATAATCGCTGACACGTTCGTGGTGTACATATTTACGATATAAAATATCACCCGTTTGTGCATCCATAGCCGCAAGAACACCCCAATTGCGACCAAAATAAGTGGTATCTAATAGAAGAAATCCTTCTTCCCCGGGTATGATGGGATACCATTCATCACCTATCTTTCGTATCTTTCTCTTAACGGTACTCTCGCTAACGCCATAGCGGATACCAATCTCTTTATAAGTTTGTTTATTCTGTAAATATTCCTGCCATAAAACCTCGGAATTTAATCGAATCCCTCCTCGAAATTGTTTTCCACAAACGTGGCATTTATACATCTGGATACCTTTCTTAAATCCATTTTTCTTTGTTATTGAACTGCCGCAATAAAAGCATTTTTTTTGTTCATAATCTTTGGTTTAGCTCAAAGATAGTCATAATCAAACATTCAGAAGATTTCAGCCTACTTTTTGACCTATAAGTC
>CAZMYT010000077.1:0-1240 GCA_964570565.1 uncultured Paludibacteraceae bacterium | reverse complement strand
ATAACGTTAATTCAATATTCATACCATCCCTTCAAACCCTCTCCTGGCAAGAGAGGTGAGAAAGGATGTCTTGATAAAGCGTAAAAAAACAGGAAATATTTTCCTGTTAACGGCCCTCCCTCTTCCCGAGTCCGATCCCCTTCAGAAGCAGTTCGCCGGAGAGAGCCTCGGCGACGTTCAGGTTGTTGATGCTCAAAAAGAGGGACTGGGTGACTCTTGGGGGAATCTCCCTCTTTCCGTCGGGAAGGAAGAGACGGTCGAAGGGGAGGAAGAGACGGCGGCACACCCCGGGCATGACTTTCAGAGAGCCCCGAAGCTCCTTCCCCTCGCCCCGGAGTTCCACCCAGATTCTCAGGGGGCGCTGCGAAGAGCCTTCGACCCAGATCCCCTCGGCGCCGGAGAGGTCCAGGGGGATTCGGTAGGAGAGGGCGACCCAGCGGTTGGGCCGCTCCCTTGTCGGGGCGCGGAGGTTGAAGTTCCAGAGACCTTGGCCCCCGGAGAAGATGTACCCCGCCGAGGAGCCCTCGTCCCGCTCCACCCGCAGTTCGTCCAGGGAGAGGGAGGAGAGGACTCGAATGGGGCCTTCGGCCTTCGCCGCCGGCGAAGGGGTTCCGACCCAGATCGGGTTGGTGAGAATCCAAGGGACACTCCTTTTTAAGAAGGGGTGGTTCTGAAGGGTGATCTCGCCCCGGTAGATTCCCGGACCCGGAACCGGAGCGCGGAGGGTCTCCGAGTTCCCCTGGAGCCAGAGGCGTCCGTTGCGGAAGATTCGGATCTCCCAACTCCGGGAAGGAACCCCCTGGACCGTGAACTCCAGCTCTCCCTCCGGTTTCTCCGCACTCTCCCCGCTCCGCAGGATCCTGTGGCCTTGTATGAGCTGAAAGGTGAAGTCGCGAGGCTCACCGGCCCCGCGGATCAGGGAGAAAAAATCGCCGTTTCGGATGGCCCTCTCGGGGGAGTCGGAGTACCGTTTGTCCACCCCCAGGGAGTAGAGCTTGAAGAGGGAGCCGTAGGAGGGAAGGGGGAGGTTGAGGTTCCCCAGGAGAGGGACCTGCCCATGGGCGTCGATTCCGTAGAAGCCCCAACACTTACCCCTCTCCAGAAGCCGATCCCAGAGGTCGAGTGGCTTCGTGGGAGGGGTGACCCTGGAAAGGAAGGCGTAGGGGGAGATGAGGGTCTCCACAACGGCCGCCGCCTTTCCCAAGGGGGAGAGGCGGCGGAAGGATGTGGCGAGGTTGAG
>CAZMYT010000076.1:0-1248 GCA_964570565.1 uncultured Paludibacteraceae bacterium | reverse complement strand
CAGGGAATGCGGCGCCGAGTAGAAATGTTTATCGAATTCCACGTGATAATCGATATTCACCCGGGCTACCTTGCGGATGGCAAATTCATAAGGTTTTTCGGGCAGCGGCCTCAAGTTGGGCAGGTCGATTTCCTCAAATTCCTGCCGCCGGGTACGTCCCACGGCCAACATCATCTTGTTGTTGAACTGATCCAGCTTTTCCCGGATGGCCCGGTTGGCCTCGGCCAGGCTGAAGAAGGTTCGGTTTCTCAGGGGGGCGACGACCCAGCGTTCCACATTCTGAACCGCATTTTCTACCTTGCCTTTGTCCCTTGGCTTCCTGACCCGAGCTGGCAGGATGGCAACTTGATAATGTTCCGCCAGTTCTTGATATGAGCCATTTATATCGGGTTCGTAATAATTTGGCCGGGTTACCCCTGTCTTTAAATTATCTGGCATGACAATCTTCACCACACCGCCATAGAAACTAAAGGCCCTGACATGCCCATTATTCCAGTTACACTGGTCTTCTCCAGATTGGGCTTCTGCATATGCATAATTGCTGGCTGGTAACACAGCCACAAATACCGAGGCCAAATGTGCCTCGCCTGTTTCAGGATCCACAATGCTTATCTTCATCCCGGCATAATCCACCTGCACCCGTTCCCCACCTACATGAACGTTGCGCATTCTCGGCTCATTGTGTTCTTTCTTCCAGCGCCGGTAATATTCTCCAAATTGTGAATGTTTATACCCATCCGGATGCTTTTCGATGTATTCCATCCAGACCAATTGCAGTGTGACGCCTTTCTTGTGCAGTTCTTTGCGTACTTCTTCCCAGTCGGGCAGTGGTTTGGATGTCGTTTCTGCAACGGGCGCTGGCTCGCCAAATAGCTTTTTATACAGCTCTTCGTCGCTAAGATCCCCCATTGGCCAGCCTATCTCGGCCGCTTCTGCCCGACGCAGGTATTCTCCAACGGTGCTGTTGGAAATGTTGCAGGCTCCGGCGATAGCTCGGTTTGATAGGCCTGCCTCGTATTTCAATCGCAATATTTCTCTGATTTTTCTCACGGTTAATCGCTCCTGGGCCATGCTTTCCTCCTTGTTCCTGTTGGATAAGCATGCCATATTTTGGATTAACCAGTATTATTTTGTCCCCGCTTTTTTATTAAAACTGTGCGCCTTACTCCGGTTTGGGTGTGCGACATGCTCCGGTTAAGGTGTGCGGCTTACTCCGGTTTTACTGTGCGCCTTGCTCCGGCGTATGCA
>CAZMYT010000075.1:0-1255 GCA_964570565.1 uncultured Paludibacteraceae bacterium | reverse complement strand
GGTAACCTCTAATAACTACCTTTAAATCCGCATTTCACACTTCACGAGTGAAAAATGATGAAAATCGAGGTGGTTGGCTGCCTCTGCAAACCCATTTTCAGGGCTTTACGGGGGATTTAACCCCAATTTGTGCGCAATTACCCCACTTGTACCTGTTTTCGGCACAGAATTTCGTAACGGCACAGGTTATAAACAAGGTTGGTAAGCCCAATGTTGAATGTAGCACGCATAATACCGACTGAGCGCACAGTAATGCCACGCATTGAGCCTGTCATAAAGCCAAAGATGTGTTCAATGCGAACACGAGTTTTGGATTTTATTTTGTTGTTAGCTTTCTGTTCTTCAGTCAGAGGACTGTTGCGGCAACCCTTTTCGTGAATTTGAATTTCTACCTTTTCAGGCAAAGCTGCTTGAATATCTGCGCCAGAATAGGCACTGTCCGCAAAGAGAACATTGTCTGTTTCGTTGACAAGTCCAACCAAAGCCTGACTGTCATGGACATTGGCGCTTGTCACGGAATAATCCGTAATGAGTTTGCTGTCGGCATCGGCTTTCACATGGTCTTTGTAACCATAGTGAATTTCGTTACCTTTCTTCGTCCATCTGGCATCAACATCCTTTTGGCAGAGTTTGTGACAGTTCTCCGTTTCTTCCCATTCTTCAGGAACCTCTCCAGCTTTAATTTTCGCATTTTCATCCCTTGTGTTGCGCTGTCGAGGTGCATCTACAAAGGTTGCATCCACGATAGAACCCACACGGGTAATTAAATGCGCATCTTCTAGCTGCTGGTTGAACAGCTCGAAGATTTCACGGATAACATCGGCATTAGTCAGTGTATCCCTGAACAGCCAAATGGTCTTTGCGTCAGGAACGCGGTTTTCAAGCCCTAGTCCAAGAAAGCGCATGAAGCTAATACGGTCATTTATTTGATATTCCGTCTGGTCATCGCTGAGATTATAAATCCTCTGTAAAACAAGTGTTTTGAACAGCATTACATAATCGTATGGCGGGCGACCGCCAGCACCTTTATGTTCTTTAAAAAAGACCTTGTTCAAGATGGGTCTGAACATCTCCCAGTCTATTACATTGTCCAGCTGAACTAGAGAATCTCCCAGTTCGCTCAATTTTCCCAGACGTTTACCCTCATCAAATAATCCTATCTGCATTTAATTGCGCCCCTTTCAGTTCATACATTTATTTTACCATATAGGTATGAACTGTGGGTTAAAATATCTTAGTTTTTAGAGGTTGCCTT
>CAZMYT010000074.1:0-1263 GCA_964570565.1 uncultured Paludibacteraceae bacterium | reverse complement strand
CCGGCTGATGCAGGAGGAGCTGGCCCGCCGGGAGAAGCAGGAGGTGGCGTAGATGGAAGGGCCACGGTACGAGTTCTTCCGGGACATCGCCTACCTAGTGGCTTGTGAGTTCTGTGACCTCTGCAAAGTGGAATGGTGCGAGGAATACGCCAATCCGAAGAAAAAGTGCCCTCACCTCAGCAAGTGGAAGGCTATCTACGACGACCTCGATCAGGTAATCTCCCGCGTTTCGGAGATTAAGGAGGCGGTTTAGGTGACGCTCGAAGAACAGGCACGGTATGACCAGTTGCGAATGAGCGTGGAGAGCCTCTACGAACAGTTAGAGTGGCTTTCCGGGGAGAAGTGGGATGAGATTTCCGCACCGGACAGGCTCGGCATAAAACACGCGCTGGCCCATGCCCAGGTAGCCCTCGGCATCGAGGGGGGTCTGGAATGAAGGCCAGCGTTCACACCCCAGTAGAACGGGCCTACTGCCCCGTATGTGGCGAGGACGTAGGCCCCATGCAGGACAGCGACGCGAAACTATGGTGCCGTAATCACGGCTGGATTAACCCGATAGGGGATGACGAGGATGGAGATTAGGCATTGCCCGTTTTGCGGGATGAAACATGTTGGATTGACCCGTTCGGAAGTGGCAAAACGGAGGTATTGGGTTGAATGTGAGAACTGCATGTCGCAGGGTCCACATACACACGACGCAGAAGATGCCGTTGAAGCATGGAACGACATGCACCGCAAGGATGCGATGCTGTTAACCCTGTACCTGATTGCCGATGGGCGCGACAACTACAAGAATCCGATGAGCAGGGAGGATATGCAAAACATGGCGAAGGGAGCGATAGAGCATGTTGCGCCGATGCTTCTGCGCCCTCCTGATTAGCCTCTGCCTTGTGACTCCTGCCCTTGCCCTATCGGACGAAACCTTGAGGACGGCCTTCTAGCTGTCCTCGCTTTCTAGCCTAGGGCAAGTGGGCCAGCAATCCCACGATGGCACGAGGGAGATTAACCCGGCTCTCTCCGGCCTGTTCGGTGACAACCCCTCGTTCGGTGAGGTGGCCGGGCTGAATCTGGCCTACGGGATTCTCACAGAGCGCATCTACCAGGATAACCCGGCCCTTGCCCGTGTGATGTGGTGCCTTGGCACGGCTATGGCCCTGTACTGGATTTGCTACGACTCCGGCCATGGCATTGACGGTCCGGACAAAACCGTGTGGGTGACGTTCACGATAGCGAGGTGGTGAGGGGGGAGCAATCCCCCCTTTA
>CAZMYT010000073.1:0-1265 GCA_964570565.1 uncultured Paludibacteraceae bacterium | reverse complement strand
GGGCAGTAATTGTGCCAGATGTTACTAACACATCTCGTGATATATTCATACATAATTCTCTAGCTTTTTTAGTTATATATTGAGATACTCTAAGATCTCTATCTAGGAAATCCTGAGGTATATCTTTTTCACTTATTAATAAATATTTATATTTAATATAAGATATGCTTTTTTTATTCTTTAAAGTTTCGACTAATGAAAGATAATTATTGAAAATATCAGAATTTTTAGTTTTCATAAAATCGTATGCAGTCAAATTTCCTTTTGTTCTATTGCAGCTAGCATGCACCAGAATTTTGTTATTTTTGGAATCATCGAAAAGCTTAGATTGAGGTATTATATGATCTACATCTATAGCGTCTCCAGTCAATGCTTCAGTCAGAGAGATAAAACCTCCACAATACAAGCATTGCGGTTGCACAACATTACTCCCATCAGGAATTAGTTCATTATATAATTTATATTTTTCTATTAATTTTCGTGTAGGAGTCAAACCATATTTATTTGTTAGTTCAGAGGTGATTTTTTCATTTTCGATTTTATTTCTTCTAATTGAACTAGAGATTTTTTGTTTTTCATCTTTACTAGTTTTGAGTTCTCGAGCCAGCTCTATATGAATAGCAAAATTCCCTTTTTCTCTTTCTTCTCTACTCACTAATCCATTATTTTCGTCAATTATATAATTAATTACATGAATCATTTGATTTAGAATTTTTTCTACAATAGGTTGTCTAAGGCTATTTTTAGGTAATAAATCCAATTTATTTTTTACTTTTCTAAATGTATTTTCTTCTTTAGTGATAGCATTAGAAAAATCATAACCTGCTGTATCGCATGCCACGCTATATATCATTCCTTTCATTAAATATGGAAGAGTTTTTCTGATAGCTTTTAATGACAAGCTACCATATTTCATTGAGTTCATATTGATATCTGATAATTTATCAGCTGCAGACTCTGTAAGTTTAAAATTTTTCATTAGAGCCTTCATACATTCTTCTTTATCTACTACAGAATATAAAATATGCCAAAGTTTATAAAGAGGCTCATTTACTACATCTGGATCAATCATTTCGAGCTCTTGTTCTTTGATTTCGCCAGTATCTTTGTCAACTATTTTCTTTTTATAATTAATAATTTTGATTTCAAGTTTTAGCATATCCTGTGGATAGTTCTCTCCTTTCAGAGCATTCCTTATAAGAGTCAAAAGTTCATTACCTTTTATTCCATTTTTACTAAGTTTATCAAAATACCATTCATCATCG
>CAZMYT010000072.1:0-1282 GCA_964570565.1 uncultured Paludibacteraceae bacterium | reverse complement strand
TGACTTTTCTTATTCCATCGTTCATTCTGCTCTTGAAATATTCCTGTCATCAACGCATATACACTATACTCGTTTTCAATCACATTATCCATCACCTTTGTCCTTCTCCTCACTTCTCGTATTACTCGCTCAATCAAATTTGTGTTCCGTATTGTTTTCCTATGCTTTATAGGAAATGCAAAATATCTCAAAAGATGCTCTTTATCTTCCACTAAACATTTAATAGCTTTCGGCGCTTTTGCACTATATTCAACACATATCTCTTTCAGAAATTCTTCCGCTTCAAGCCTCGTTGTACTGTTCCATAACCGATGCAATTTGGCCTTCAGTTCTTCTTTCACATTCTTAGGACATTTCTTGAGTATATTCTCCGTCTTATGTACCGTACACCGTTGTAATTTCTTTTCACCAAAGATTGTCATAATGGAATGAATAGGACCTCGTGCACCGTCCGTTGTCACTAATTGTACTGCATTCACATCTAATCCACGCTTAATCAAATTATGAAATAATTCATCACTCTGAATTGTCTTCTCTGTCCCTATCCGAAAATACAACACCTCTTTGTGCCCATCTTCATCAACCCCTATGGCTATCATAACTCCTAATCGTGTTTTTCTCCATTGTTTCAGTGAAATATATACAGTATCTACCTGAATGTATATAAATTTCCGAGTTATTGGCCTGTTTATCCAGGCAATGTACTCCTGGACTAATTGTTTTACTGCTCGACTTACACTACTTTTCGATACTCCAGGAAGTGTAATGCCTGCCCGCTCCAAACTACGCCGTATCTTCCGGGTTGATAACCCATTGATATACAGTGAACTTACCAACACTGCTATCTTGCCTATATGTTCTCGTATATGTCTGAGTATCTCAGGCTTAAATCCTCCTGCCCTGTTACGGGGTATGCGAATTCCCGTTAATGGTAGCATCCCTATGCTACAATGTTTCATATACCTATAGCCATTGCGATATTCCTTGACTATCTTCCCATCGCCTGCTCGATGTAGGTATTTCCCTATGTTACCCCCAATAAATTCTTCAAATGCTTTCTCAATATATACTTCCAGTGTCCTGTGGACCATTGCTCGTATGGGATCTTCATACTGCTGTACAATTTCTTCATACCGACTTACTAACAAATTATTGTTGCAATTATTCTCTCCATATGTATACCTTGGTTGTAGCATTGTGCTCCTCCTGTAATAAATATTTTTGCTAAAGTCTTTATTATCTGGTAGGAGTACAATGCTTCTTTCAAGCATTTTTACACACT
>CAZMYT010000071.1:0-1321 GCA_964570565.1 uncultured Paludibacteraceae bacterium | reverse complement strand
CATTCCCTGATTCATCAGGAAGTGGATTTGCGGGTTACGGAGCACCTGGTGCAAATCATTCACAAAGGCAAAGATGTGGCTTTCCACCCTCGCAGTTTCAAGCCCGGTGGATACACCACTTTGCGTGAACACATGCCTCCCAATCACCAATTCATCGACAAAATCAATGCCGACCAACTGCTTTCCTGGGCTGAAATGGTGGGACCCCACACCCATGCTTTGATCCAGGAGACCCTCAAATCACGCACGTATCCGGAACAAGCCTTTCGCTCCTGTCTGGGTATTCTCAACCTGGCTAAAAAGCATCCTTCCTCCCGTATGGAACTGGCCTGCCAGGCGGTTTTGCAAAACAAATCCTTATCTTATAAAGCTGTGAAGGATGAATTGACTTGGCTGATAAAGCAACCGCCTCTTCCTGATTCTGAAGCCCTTCCTGCTCATGACAATATTCGCGGCCATGAATACTACCAATAAAGGACACCTGTTATGATTTCACAAACCCTGCTCGAAAAACTGTTATACCTGCGCCTGACTGCCTTCCGCAAAGGACTTCAGGAGCAGACTGGCAATTCCAAATATGCGGATTTGCCTTTTGAGGAACGGCTCTTGCTCCTGGTGGATCTGGAATGCACCCAGCGAAATGACAACCGCAACAAACGCCGGTTGAAACTGGCTGAATTCCCTCTGTCTGCCGCCATTGAGGATATTGATTTTTCGCCTGAACGTGGGTTGGACAAACGCCTTATTCTCGAACTGGCCCAATGTGCCTGGGTGGATAAGGCACTCAATATTTTGGTGTTGGGCGCCACGGGCACTGGAAAAACGTTTATCGCCACTTCCTGTGGCGTGGCTGCCTGCCGAGCTGGTTATTCTGTCCGTTACTGGCGTACTTCCCGCCTCTTGCTGGCCCTGGCCCATGCCAGACAGGATGGCTCGTATCTTTCCTTCCTGCGATCTCTGAACAAGACGGATGTCCTCATTCTGGATGATTGGATGCGCGATCCCATTCAATTATCTGGCACTCAGGATTTGCTCGAGATCTTTGATGACCGCTTCAACAGAAAGTCCACTTTGATTGTTTCTCAGGTCCCGGTCGCTGATTGGCATCTCCGTTTCCCAGACCCCACTTTGGCAGATGCTATCCTGGACAGAACCATTCACAATGCTTATCGGCTTTCTCTTCTCGGAGATTCCCAAAGAATGTTGCGTGGAAACCGGCCTATGGCGCACACTTAATTTATAATACCTTATGCCAGTATTTTTTTATCCCAACTGTGCGACATGAACCGGTTTATGTGTGCGATTTGACCGGCGTGTGCAA
>CAZMYT010000070.1:0-1336 GCA_964570565.1 uncultured Paludibacteraceae bacterium | reverse complement strand
CCGCCAGGAGCGCCACCTGCGTGGACGATCCGCTCTCCCCGAGGAGCCTGGCGAAGCCCTCCGGAGTTTGGCCGTTCCGCATGAGCGGAGAGCGGGGCCGGATCCCCAGGTGAATCGGGACAACCACCCGGGGCTTGAGCAGGGAGACGGCCTTCACCGCCTGCCTCTCCCCCATGGTCATGGGAACGGAGTAGGTTGTCACCGGGAGCAAGGCCAACTCGGGATGAAACCGCTGGGCGATCTCCCCCATGAAGGGGCGGCAGAAGGTGTCTCCCGCGAAGTAGACCGCTCTCCCCTCGCCCTCCAGGACAAAGCCCGCCGCCACCGCCAGATGGAGCGCCGGGACCGCGGTGATACGAAGGCCACCGATTTCCAGGCTCTCCCACCTCTTGAGGCCCAGGACGTTCCGCCCTCCTAGGAGCTTCAGCAGGCCACGGTTCCACTGGGGGGTGACCACCGGCGTTGCACCAAGGGAGCGCAAGTAAGGACCGTCCACATGGTCCCAGTGGCTGTGGGAGACCAACACCCCCTCCACATCCCTCGACTCCTCCCGGGACTTGGCGGGGGGAGCGACCCTGGCGAAGACTGGGTTCCCCCGGAGGCTGAAGTAGGGATCGGTAAGGATTCTCGTCCCCCCCATCTCGATCAGAACCGTACTGTGCCCTATCATAGTGATTTTCAACTCTCTCCTCCCGTAGCGCCTGTTGCGCCAAGAAGAAGTGTACAGGAAAACTCCGAAGAAGGGGCGCCTTTCCCTATGATTCCCTCGCAAGGCCACGCCCCCTTTCTAACCCTAGAGCCACCTGAATTACTAGGGACACTCCGTTTTAGAAACATGAACCGCGAACAACGCGAACGACGCGAACGGTACGAACAGAGGTTACAGCGGACACTCCTTTTTAATCCCCCCGTTGAGATCCAAACCCAAACCCTTGAAGGCTCTCCCGTTTTCTTCTCCCAAGGGCTAAACACTCCGTTTTTCAGCTCTCAGGAACTACTGGGGACACTCCCATTTTTGTTCGCGGTTTTCGCGCCTTTCGCGGTGAAAATTCCAGCGGACACTCCCTTTGAATTCCATGAACCGCAAACAACGCGACCGGTACGAACGAGGGCCTCTTCTTCCTTCACGGCTCTCGGTTCCCACCCTGGAGGGGAGGGGAACCCTTCTCCTTGTACTCTCCCTTGAACCGCTTCGGGGCTACAAGGGCCACTCCCTTTTTTGTTCGCGGTTTTCGCGCCTTTCGCGGTGAAAACTACAGCGGACACGCCGGTTGAAAATCATGAACCGCGAACAACGCGAACGACGCGAACACAGAAATAAATCATAAAAACTTTT
>CAZMYT010000069.1:0-1336 GCA_964570565.1 uncultured Paludibacteraceae bacterium | reverse complement strand
ACATGACGCAAACGATTCATTTATTACCAGATTAATGCAGAGGATAAAGACAAAGCGATGTTGACCGTTCTGAAGGTCGCGTTTGACGCGCTGGAAAAATATGAAGACGGAGAATATAAATCAGTTCCATTGGAGGAGAATGAATAACATGATCGCACGTGTGTTTCCACGCAGAACTAATGCAACACCGGACGATAATTTGGCTTTTGTGAATGTCCCGCCGCCTATGTTTTTGCCTGAAATCGATGAAGTGCATGTGTCTGTAGCATTTACGTATGATATGAAAAATGCTGAATGGTTGGCTGACCAATGGAAAGCAGTTGGCGTTCCTGTGAAAATAGGCGGACCGGCTTTCAACGAACCAGGAGAAAATTTTATTCCAGGCAGATACCTGAAAAAAGGATACGTAATCACGTCAAGAGGATGCCCAAATCGTTGCTGGTTTTGTGCTGTTCCGAAACGTGAAGGATTCAAACTACGCGAACTTCCTATCACAGAAGGATGGAACATTTTAGATGACAATCTATTAGCTTGTAGTAAAGATCATATTTTTGATGTTTTTGAAATGTTGAAAAGACAATCAGAGAAACCAGTTTTTACTGGAGGGTTAGAAGCTAAAAGGTTGCAGCCTTGGCATGTGGAATTATTGCGGAGCGTTGGTACAAAGCGCATGTATTTTGCTTACGATACCCCTGATGATTACGAGTTTTTATTAGATGCTGGTCGAATCCTAAAATGCGGTGGAATAACCAAAGAATCTCACAAAGCGTGTTGTTATGTGCTAATCGGATTTTTAAATGATACATTCGACAAAGCTGAACAAAGATTGAAACAAACAATTTCTGCAGGATTCATGCCTTACGCGATGCTTTATCGTGATAAATCAGGAGAAGTTAATTCGGAATGGAAAAAATTTCAAAGGCAATGGCTAAGACCACGAATTGTAGCAACAGCGATTTGAATGAGGAGAAATAAATGGACGCGAAAGAATTTATTATAAAGTCAACCAAACTATGCAACACGCATAAATGTGATACATGCCCGGCTGGTGAATATTTCCATGTCGGATGCCCGTTTGATTTTAAGAATTACAGTTATTATTCCGATAAGGAATTACGAGAAGCCGCAGATCGTTTGATTAGCATTGTTGAAAACTTGAAAGAGGATGCAGAATGAAAATCGAGATTGAAACGAAATATAACATTGGTGATATTGTCTGGATTACTGAATGGACTGGAGACGATACAGGATACAGGCCAGATAGAGCGCGTATATCTGGAATAGATATTAAAATTTACGATAAAGCGGTAAGAAATATCAGCTATTATCTCGTAGA
>CAZMYT010000068.1:0-1341 GCA_964570565.1 uncultured Paludibacteraceae bacterium | reverse complement strand
AAGTACGGGTCATAACCGAAGCCGCCATTGCCGCGCGGTGTGTCGATCACCTCGCCGTACCAGCGCCCCTCGGCGATGATCGGTTCCGGGTCGTCCTCGCGCATGACGAGTGCGAGGACTGCCGTGTAATGGGCGCCGCGATCCGCCACATCGCGTAAATCAGCCATCAGTTTCGCGTTGTTATCGGCATCGCTTTTCTGCGATCCAGCGTAGTACGCGGAGTTCACGCCGGGATTGCCACCGAGCGCGTGCACGCAGATGCCGGAATCGTCCGCCAGCGCCGGCAAACCCGTGTGCCGCGCCGCGTTACGCGCCTTGGCGAGCGCGTTTTCGAGGAAGGTGCAATGCGGCTCCGGCGCTTCCGGCACGTTGAATGCGCTCTGCGGCAGCACTTCGATTCCCAGCGGCGCCAGCAGGCGCTCGAATTCCTTGAGCTTTTTCTGATTGCCGGTGGCGATGACGAGTTTTTGCAGATTCATATCTCGTAGGTCGGGCATTGGCCGACTGGTGTGCGACGGCGGGCATTGCCCGCCCTACAAATCACTTGCGATCAATCGCATGCCTCAACTGGTCAAGCCGATGCAATCGCCGCGTTCTGCGCCGCCGTCAACTGCTTCAGCCCATCGGCTGCCAGCGCCAGCAGCGCATCAATTTCCGCGCGGCTGAATGGCTTGCCTTCAGCGGTGCCCTGCACTTCGACGAAGCCGCCATTGCCGGTCATCACCACGTTCATGTCGGTCTCGCAGTTGGAATCTTCGTCGTAATCGAGGTCGAGCACTGGCAAGCTCTCATAAATGCCGACCGACACCGCAGCGACCGAATCGGTGAGCGGCGAAGCTGGCAGCGTGCCCGCAGCGACCAGCTTGTTGCAGGCAATCGCCAGCGCCACGTAGGCGCCGGTGACTGATGCACAGCGCGTGCCGCCGTCAGCCTGCAGCACATCGCAATCGAGGGTGATCTGGCGTTCACCAAGTTTCTTGAGATCGACCACCGCGCGTAGCGAGCGCCCAATCAGGCGCTGGATTTCCTGGGTGCGGCCACTTTGCTTGCCGCTGGCCGCCTCACGCCGTGACCGCGTGTGCGTGGAGCGCGGCAGCATGCCGTACTCCGCCGTCACCCAGCCCTCGCCCGAGCCCTTCTTGTGGCCCGGCACGCCGTTTTCCACACTCGCGGTGCAAAGCACGCGGGTATGCCCGCATTCGATCAGCACCGAGCCTTCAGCGTGGCGCGTGAAGTGCGGCGTGATGGCGATGGTGCGCAGTTGGTCGGGTTTTCGCTGGGAGGGACGCATGTGCTGGTTCTGGTAGTCGGTCTTGTCGGCAGCCATTGTAGGTGGCGACA
>CAZMYT010000067.1:0-1366 GCA_964570565.1 uncultured Paludibacteraceae bacterium | reverse complement strand
GCAAACAACAATAATGTTAATAACAAAACTTTGCTTTTCATAAATTTATTTTTTACTTTAATAATAATTTAACATAATATATTACTTATTTAATTAGTTGAATGAAAGCCTTACCATCTTGATTTTCAATAATTTTATATGCAGGTGTTTGTGTTAAAGATATTATACATGCGTGGTGAACGCTTAAAACCTTGTCTTGTAAATCATTATCTGATTCTAATGGTAAAATTTTTAATTTAAGCTTATCTTTCAATATGTCAATAGGAATATGCCTGTCATGAGATAATGTTAATGCATGACTTCCAAGTTCTTTGATTATTTCGCTAATAATTATATTCGTTTTTTCTTTATTTTCTTTTACTTCATTAGCAAACATATTTGATTTTAACCACTCAGTAACCATAGTTTCAGACCATTTAATAGCTTTTTCACATTCTCCAATTAATGTAGGTGAATATCTCGATAAAATTGTTTGCCAAACAGGTATAGTTTTTGGGTTTTCTGCTACTTCTTTTTTTGCTCTTTCAAATTCTTCAATAATACCATGTGCCGGTATTCCATTTATTTGTGGATCTATAGGTCCTAAATTAGAATGTTTGCCCATAATAATACTTTGACAAGAACAAGCAATCATTGTTCCTGCTGACATAGCTATTTGTGGAACTATCGCTCTAATATCATTACCAAAAATTGATTTCAAATAATGTACAATTGATTCTGTAGCTCCAATAGAACCACCTGGGGTGTGTAATATTAAATCTAGTCCCTTAGATTTATCAAGACCATTTATAGTAGACATGAACCCCATTTTATCCGTATCAACGATATCAAACCTAAATCCATACTGCTGCAAATTACTTTTTTGTAACCACCCAGAATAATAAACTATCACATTTCTACCTGTTTTTACAGATAACTCTTTTATGTATTTCCTTCTAATATAATCAAATACATTAGGTTGTGAGCCAATTTCTTTTAATATATCGTCCCAAGTAGGC
This sequence comes from uncultured Paludibacteraceae bacterium, assembly GCA_964570565.1. Taxonomy (GTDB): domain Bacteria; phylum Bacteroidota; class Bacteroidia; order Bacteroidales; family Paludibacteraceae; genus W0P28-013. Next base: position 368 of record CAZMYT010000067.1, on the reverse strand, counting down.
ATGTTTATTCAATTGTATATCCTATGTTAGAATTATTAGATAATCTTGTCCAATGAAATTCTATGTTTTCTAATAAATTAGGTATTTTTTTTAATTCAATTTCTTCATTTATTTTTAAGTTAGAATAATCCTCCTCCTCAATATTAATACCAAGCATTTTATAAAATTCAATTGCCTCATTAATCTTTTGTTGTTTTATTTTTTCGTATTCCATTTTTTTTATATTTAATAATAATTACTTTTGGCAAATTTACATAAAAATTTTCGATTCACAGGAAAAATTTACATTAAAAATTAACTTTGCTTTTCATAATTTTATTTTTTTACTTTAATTTTTAACAATTTTAATCGTCTTATTTATATTTTTA
>CAZMYT010000066.1:0-1366 GCA_964570565.1 uncultured Paludibacteraceae bacterium | reverse complement strand
TTGCAGCGAAACTCCGAAGAGTCGAAATGCTCAGTCAGCTTCATAGCGTTACCTCGATGTCCTTTTCCCTCCCGCCCAATCGAATGACGGGAGAACCGATCCTCAGAGGCGGGTATCCCTTGCATATCGGGTACCCCTGCCTCTCAAGGTATCCTCCTGATGACACGAACCATTGCTCCATCTGGATGACGTTTCCGTTGTGCTGGTCCGGCACGAAGATGGAGGCGTTGAAGGCGGTAATCTGGTGGGTATGCGCCGTAAGGTAGATGTCGGAGACAACCACCTTCCCGCATTGGGCCATCGAGTTAACCTTCCCGCCGACCGTCCTCCCGCCTCCCCATCCGTGCGTGGCGTAGATGGTATAGGTGACGGGCTTGCGGTTCTTCTTCTCACCGAAGCGCACCTTGATGAAGGCTTCATCCCCGAAGTACCGGACGCCCAATTCCTTGGCTATCCGGTAGGCCGGATTCACGTTGACTTCCCGCGTTGTGCGGCGTTCATGGTTGCCCGAAACGATGCCGACGATAAGTTCCCGGTACGGCCTCAACAGTTCCACGGCGTAATCAATCTGCGGGTCCCCCGGAGGGATGACCTCTTCATAACAGGCCGATATGGAGGACTTCACGGCGTTGTTTACGAGATCCCCATTCAAAAGGAAAAGGCCCCCGATCTGGGAGCCTTTCTCTAGCGTTTTCTTTAATTCCTTCTCGTTGAATCCGGGATCTCCTATGTGCGTATCCGATACGGGAATAAGGAACAATTCCTCCAGGTACGAGGGTTCGTCTATCGTATGAAGCTCCATAGGCCCCTCCCTATCTGAAGAATGTCCATAGGCTGACCATCACGCCAGCCAGCGATACGACCGTCCCCACGAGAAACGGGATCAGCCATCGCTTATAGTCGGCTACCGCACGGAGTTCAGCTACCGCGACAGACAACTCCTTTACCGACTTGCTCAGTTCGCCAAGGATGTCCGTCTCCACTCGGTCCTTCCATACTTCGAGGTTGGACAGGCGTGCGTCGTGGTCTGCAAGTGTGGAGATGTGCTCGTGCATCATTCCGTCGTGTTCCATGCCCATCACCTCACATCAGCCTGGAGTGTAGGTAAGCTTTCATGTCCGGTTTAAGTACGTTGCGTTGACATGCGGTGATGAATGAAGCCTTGAGTTTGTCGTGCCAATCCTCGCCCAGCAGGTCCGGGGCCAGCCGGAGTACCGCCGTGGAGACGGACTTGAAATAGGCGGGCGACGTCGCCCACTTGCCGTACAGTCCCGCCACGTAACCCCACACACAATCGGCGTTCGCCTTGCTGACGGGATAGTAGAGGTCGATCAAACGGGCATGGTCCTTAAGGTACGTTTCAAGG
>CAZMYT010000065.1:0-1373 GCA_964570565.1 uncultured Paludibacteraceae bacterium | reverse complement strand
ACCCAGACAGGCTAATAAAAGAGAGCGGAGTAGAGGCTTTTAGGGAGGCTCTGAGCAATAGGCTAACCTATGGAGCTTATTTAGGTAGTAAGCTACTGGAGGAGTATTTAAGTAAAGCAAACCAGAGCGGAGAGATAGACTATAAAGAGAGAGACTTACTCAGGGAGAAAGTAGTAGAGATACGCTCCAGGCTCTCAGCTCAGGATAGGATAGACTTTAATAAAAACTTAGTAGAACCTCTGGAGGCTCACGGCTTTACTGAGGTATTACTCTCTGAGCTGGAGGAGAACTATAAGACGGCTATAGAGGAGGCAGTAAGAAATAAAAAGGTAGATGAGCTAATAAAGAAAGTAGGAACGCTACCAGATAAAACAGAGGCTATAAAACAGCTAAAGGACGGATTAAAGGATATAGACGCTACTACCGGTAAAGGGCTACTACCTCCTCTTATTAGCTTTACTACTCTCTTAGATGAGATAGCTACACTACCTCCAGCCTATAAGACAGGCTACAACTCTCTGGATAGTTTTATAGGCTTTACTCCTGGAGCTATTACCCTTATAGCTGGGAGACCCTCTCACGGTAAAACTACCTTAATGTTTAACCTACTCCTACAGATGAGCAACCTCTACAGGGATGAGAGCTTTTACTTTTTTACCTATGAAGAACCAGTAAAAAACATATCTGTAAAGCTCTTAAACAGGCTTATAGATACAGACCTGAGTGGATATTTCAGAGATATAAAAGACCTCCCTAAGCCTACTAACTACGAATTTATAAAGAGCTACATAAGAGCCAGGAGAACGGATATAAGCCAGATAGAGGAGGGTAAAAGACAGCTACAGGAATTAATAGACAGCCAAAGGATAAAGGTAATAGATAGAAACTACTCAGTAGAGCAACTATCCAGCCTTATAGCCTACCTAAATAAGAGAGAGCGGATAGGAGCTTTGTTTATAGACTATATCCAGAGAATGAATACAGAGCGGAGAACTCAGGATAAAAGGACAGAGATAGCTCATATTTCGGATAGTGTTTTACAGATAGCAAAGGAAAGCGGATTACCTATAATACTGGGAGCACAACTAAACAGAGCTACAGATACTAAAGGAGGTAAACCAAAATTAGAAAACCTTAAAGAGGCTGGAAACCTGGAGGAGGACGCTAATACTGTAATATCTGTTTACTGTAGAGCCAGAGAGGAGGAGGAGACAGAGAGCGGAGAGCAAAGTAGTAAACAAAGAGAGGTAGAGCTGGAAATAAAGACGCTAAAAAACAGAGAGGGAGAGGTAAACTCTACAGAGACTTTAAACTGGGATAGGTGGAACGGAGTAATAAAAGAGCGGAGTAGTAGCTCTGGTAGTAGTTATTTT
>CAZMYT010000064.1:0-1389 GCA_964570565.1 uncultured Paludibacteraceae bacterium | reverse complement strand
CATGCTCGAAATATCAAAAAATGATGTAAATTTGCAGCCGAATAATCAAGGCGGGGTGTGGCGCAGTTGGTAGCGCGCTACGTTCGGGACGTAGAGGTCGCAGGTTCGAGTCTTGTCACCCCGACAAAGTTGAATTTGATGGAATAGATTTTCATTGGTATGTTTTTTGTTGCTTCCTTTTATTCACTTCAAATTTCAAAATATTATGAAAAAACAGTTTTTTCTTTTTTTATTCATGGCTGCTGTTTTATTGACCGGCTGCGATTTTGATGGAGAATCCAATTACACTCCTGCTATTCAATTTATAGCTTTTCCCTGCACACAAAATGGTGATACGTTAAACATAAAAACCACCAGTGAGTCGGGTGTTTATCTTTTGGATAGCATTCAGGTGGGCGACACTGTATTTTTTCAACTCGGATTAAATGCTTTTACGAATAATCTTGTTTCATTTTATTTGACCAGTAGTATCGACAGTGTAGGCGATCTTTTATTTCCAACGGTTGCAAGTCTTGATTCTATTTTTTCAAGTACCAATTCTGATTACGAACAAGGGGAATTTGTTTTTCAGAGTGGGTATAGTGCCATATATTTTCCGTTTCGTTTTGCTGCTAAGAGTGCCAGTAAAGATGAAATACTTCAATTTTCATTGGTTTCCGATGCACAATTTGATGACGTTTATGGAAGTAATGTAAATACTTTTAAATTAAAAACGCCTATAAAACCGGCTGCTGCTGTTGAGTAGAAGCAAAAGGGTATTTTATTTTTCATTTTATAGTATTTAACCCTGTGAAAATTCTTTTCTCGCAGGGTTTTTTGTTAAATCGTTGATGAAATATTTTAAGCGTTTTTACGGAATAATTTCTCAATGTTAGGTTGGTTAAAGGTAAACGTTTAACTTTGCGGGAGAAAGAAATAATAGAAGAATTTAAAAATGCAAATTAATAAAGAAGAGCGGATTTTTTTAATCGGTTACATGGGAGCCGGTAAAACCACTATTGGTGAGCAACTGGCTGAACGGTTGGAATATAATTTCCTGGACATGGACTATATGATAGAAGAAAAGATTCAACAGTCGGTTTCACAGATTTTCTCCGAACTTGGAGAAGAAAAATTTCGGCAATTGGAGAGAGAATGTTTAGAGAAAATAGCTACCGAACGTAATGTAGTGGTCGCAACGGGTGGGGGAGCGCCCTGCTTTTACGATAATATGGAACAAATGAATGCTTGCGGATTAACAGTTTATTTGAATTTGAGTCCTGAAGAATTACAGGAACGGCTCGAACTTTCACACAAAAATAAACGTCCTTTGCTGGCTCAGCGCCAGGGAGAAGAATTGTTGAATTTTATTCGCAAAAATTTATCGGAGCGGGAACCTTTTTATCGTAA
>CAZMYT010000063.1:0-1391 GCA_964570565.1 uncultured Paludibacteraceae bacterium | reverse complement strand
AGAGCTGACCAGCCCAAGCGCCGGATGTTCACCGCGGAGTACAAGGCGCGGATCCTGGATGAGTACGACACGGCGGACCGGGGTGAGCGGGGCGCGATCCTGCGCCGCGAGCACCTGTACTCATCCCACATCACCGAGTGGCGCAAGGCTGCCGAGGCCGGTGCGACCGCGGCGTTGGGACCCAAGAGCCCGAAGACCCGGGACCGCCGCGACCGGGAGGTCGAGCAGCTGCGAGCCCGGGCAGAGAGGGCCGAGGCCGAGCTGGTCCGGACGAAGGCGGCGTTGGAGATCGTGGGAAAAGCACACGCGCTCTTGGAGATGCTCTCCGAGAGCACGAACCTGCCGAAGCGGCCGCGGTGATCAACCCCGCCGTCGACGAGCTCGCCGAGCAGGTCGGGGTGAAGCACGCCTGTGCGTTGCTGGGCCGGCCCCGCGGCAGCCACTACCGAGCGAAGAAGCCGCCGGCCCACGGACCGGCACCCAAGCGGCCCACGCCACCCAACGCCCTCACGCCGGCCGAGCAGGCCCAGGTGCTGGCCGTGCTGACCAGCGAACGGTTCTGTGACAAGAGCGTCTCCCAAGCCTGGGCCACGCTGCTGGACGAGGGCACCTACCTGTGCTCGATGTCCACGATGCACCGGATCCTGCGCCGCAACGACGCAGCCGGGGAACGTCGCCGGCAGGCGGTCCATCCGGCGAAGAAGAAGCCCGAACTGCTGGCCACCAAGTCCGGGCAAGTCTGGTCGTGGGACATCACCAAACTCCGCGGCCCCGGCCGTGGGATCTGGTTCCAGCTCTACGTCGTGCTCGACATCTTCTCCCGCTACGTCGTGGCTTGGACCGTCCAAGCCTGCGAGGACTCGCAGATCGCCAAGACCATGCTCGAGGAGGCATTCGGCCTGCACGGCATCCCCGACGCGGTCCACGCCGACAGAGGCACCTCGATGACCTCCAAGCCCGTCGCCCAGCTCCTGCTCGACCTGGGCGTGGACCGCTCCCACTCCCGACCACGGGTCAGCAACGACAACCCCTACAGCGAGTCGGCGTTCAAGACCTTGAAGTACGCCCCCGTGTTCCCCGACGCGTTCGGCTCTCTGGCCGACGCCCGCACGTTCTGCGAGGCGTTCTTCACCTACTACAACCACGAGCACCGACACTCCGGGATCGGACTTCATACCCCCGCGTCGGTCCACTTCGGCACCGCCGCCGAGATCCGCGCCCAGCGCCAGGCCACCCTCGACGCCGCCCACGCCACCCACCCGCACCGATTCGGCAACCGCCGACCCCAGGCACCCAAACTGCCCCAGGCCGCCTGGATCAACCAACCCTCACCGGAGGCCCTCATACAGACCGCGTAACGACACGTGTCTCAGACTGCTTGACATCTTCCG
>CAZMYT010000062.1:0-1399 GCA_964570565.1 uncultured Paludibacteraceae bacterium | reverse complement strand
TGTTCCGCTTTTAAAAAATTGAACAAAATGAATTAAAAAATAAGAGACAAAAACTTCCTGTAGAATATAATAATTAAAGGGGTTTTTATGTCAAAGAAGAATTACACTGCAGAGGAAAAGTTTAAAATCGTAAAAGAAGCGCTGACTACCAGCACGCCGGTCAGTGAAGTATGCCGAAAATACTCAATTCATCCGAATAATTTTTACAATTGGCAAAAACTATTTTTCGAATCAGCTCTTGAAGGATTCAACGTCAAGCGAGGTAGACCGAATACCGCGGAAGCCGTTAAAGCCGCTGAACTTGAAAAAGAAAATCAGCGGATGAAAGACGTAATAGCCGAAATAACATCCGAGAACATTCAGTTAAAAAAAAAGCTTTAGGAATGGATTTGTCGGCGCATATCAAACCGCAGCTCAGAACGGAGATAATCGCCGACATAAAAAAGCATGTCGAGAGGACTAAAATGAAGCTTGGTAAAATATTACTCTTATATGGTATTAAAATGAACACATATAGAAACTGGTTCAATACTTCAGGCGATATAATTTCTGAAAGGAAGAAAAGAAAACAAAGTTTAACGGCTGTTCTTCCTGAAGAAAAAGATGCGGTCAAAGAATTCAGGCTTGAACATCAGGATGTGGGTTACAGAAAACTTACATGGATGATGATTGATTCGAAGAAGGCATATCTTCCGGAGACTAGTGTTTACAGGCTTTTACAGGAATTTGGGATGCTTCATATGGGAACGGTAAAAACTCATGCTGAAGACGAATACAAGAACAAGCCGAAGTACGTTCATCATCATTGGCATACAGACATAGCTTATATCAAAGTCGGAAATATTTATTACTATTTGATAATGCTTCTGGACGGCTATTCAAGGTTTATTCTCGACTGGGAACTAATGACTGATATGACAGAGCATTCAGTATCGCTTTTTATCCAGAGAGTGAAAGAAAAATATCCTTACGTTAATCCCATGATGATAATGGATAACGGATCTCAGTTTATATCGAAGGATTTCAAAACTATGCTAAGCAGAATAAATATAAGACCGGTTCATACCAGAAGAAATCATCCGCAAACAAACGGAAAGATCGAACGACTGAACGGGATTGTGAAAAATGAAGCTGTAAGAAAATATTATCCTCAGAGCTATTCTGAAGCATGGAGAATTTTGAATGATTATGTTTATGAATACAATTATGACAGACTTCATTCGGGAATTAGATATCTACGTCCAGCCGACATGTTTTTTGGGCGGGACATAGAAATATTGAATGAGCGAAAAAGAAAGTTAATACTTGCAAAAAAATACCGTGTGGCGAAAAATAAGGAATACTTGGAGGTTGTCTCTTAATTTATTTTCAAAATGTTCAAATTATTTGAAGCGAGACA
>CAZMYT010000061.1:0-1415 GCA_964570565.1 uncultured Paludibacteraceae bacterium | reverse complement strand
AGTTGATCCTTATAAACTCACTTATTTTTTATCTCAAACTGAGTCGGATATATCCCAGAGACCAAAACTGGCACTGAAAAATCCAACGCAAAATAAATTTCAATAATTCTTCCCGCTTTAATCTCATCCATTTCTTCATATTATAAGCTGCAGCTGCCAGCAGGGTATTGATTTTATCCCCGGCTGTGCCGCTGAGGTAATTTCTTAGCATTCTGTGATCATGTTTCAGGTGCGATATCAGTCCTTCTATTCCTGCCCGGGACCGACATCGCTCCTCTCGTTTCCTCTTCAGGTAATAGCTCTCTTTCTTCAGGTTCTTTGGCATGACAATCTCAATTCCCCGAATCCCTCCTTTGACTCTATATCCTCTGTCCACTATTGCCTTCCTGATCTTGCCACCGGTCAATTCTTTCACCTGGTCCAATTGCGGTTCCAATGTGTGTCCATCGTACATGTTGCCATCGACAGCCATAGCACCAACTATTATCCCGGATTTACGGGTGTATGCAAATGAACTCTTGTTCCCAAATTCATACTTCTTATGCTCCTTCCCCTTGGAGATGCACAAAACTTCCGGTTCATGGACACTGTAAACCTTGTTCGAATCATCCTTCTTCTGTGTCAATACCCGGTACAGCACTTCGAACTCCTTTTTGTACTTCATCGGAATAGGATTCATCTGTTTTACCAGATCCAGGTAAATTTTAAACGCAATCTTGTGCAACCTTTTCTGAGCCTTACGCATCTTGCTGGCATTCTTCGCCTTGCGAACAAATCGCAATTGATGTTTAAGCTTTTTTATTTCCCGTCCATATGTCCTGGCCAACTTGATGTCTTCCTTCTTTGCTATTCTTTTACAGTGTTCAATGACCTTTTCAGTCAGTTTCCGGTCGGTCGGAAAGGTGATGTTCTTCTCCTGAACAGTGGTGTCCACACGAACTTCTTTGACCTCTTTCCGGATAAACTCTTTCCCGAACAGGTTCAAACTCTCCTGGAAGATTCTTTTCATCCCTTCTTCTCCGATGCGTTTACGAAAATGGACAAAGTCGCTGGGATCAAATGGATAGTCATATTGAAAATAAATCTCACCACAAAAATGCTGGACATAAGGACTGTCAATGTATCTTTCCATAACCGTCTCATCTCCAAGGTTATAAATCTGCTTCACAAGCAAGAGTCCAACAATAGTCCGGATAGGAATGGAGGGTCTGCCAACTTCACCGTACAGTGGAGCAAACTCCTTTTCCAGGGCTTCCCAGTCAATCTTCTTTGCCAGTAAGCAAAGTTCATGTTGCGGATTGATGAAGTTGACCAGTATAGTCTTGAACATCTGAAGCTGCGGTTGACGAGGTAATTTTTTCAACATGATTTCCAGGATTTTGACCGAATTTAGTCAAAATCAATGGATAAAACAA
>CAZMYT010000060.1:0-1416 GCA_964570565.1 uncultured Paludibacteraceae bacterium | reverse complement strand
CATGTTGTAGAACATAAAAAATAGTTGTTCTATTTAACATAATAATTTGGAATACGGGTTTTGTAGTTATATCTTTACTATTGTAATTTTATTACTGAGTGTTACGAGGATTAACACCAACGTCGGCAACGTAGAATGTTAGAGAGGCGCACTTCCTCGCTATACTGTCAAAGTGCTAAATGTTCAAATAGAACTGATAATAGCCTGCTATAGTTGTATTATAAAGGGTCGTAACCTTTGCAGGCTGCTATTTTCTTACCTAATACTTAATGTTATGAAAAAATGGATGATTGTAGATAGCGACATTGATTTTATGTTGCAAAAAAGAGTTCTTGACTCTTTATTAACCTACCGCAATTGGAAGCGTCTAGACAGGTTTTGCAGAAAACATTCAAAAAGTTTTCACATAGCTAGTGACTATGATTGTACTGGTAAAATTTGCGGTACTTACTATGATTTAAAGATAGAGGACAAAAAATTTGTTATATATCTAAGTACCTTTTACGACTGTTAAGCGGTTCGAATCCGTTTGAGGGGACTAAACTAATTTACTAACTTAATTTAAATGCTTATGAACACGATTAAAACACACAAGGTAGAGACGCTAATAGGCGTAACCCTTATTATCTTAGTGGCAATGTTTATTTACTTACTGCCATACGCTTTAAATGTTTAACAACTTAAAACTTAATTGATTATGAAAACTAATTTTCTTTTATCTAAATACCCTAGTAAAATATTTATTGGGGAAAGTGACGGCGAAAAAATATATTTATCCGCTCCTAGTTGGGATTGTGATTGGTATTGGGGTTTTGGCTATCTAGGCAATAAAAATTGTCATTACCATGTAGATGGATTAACAAATCATCAATCTTATGATGTTGACAACAAGGTTTGGAAGTACGAATTTACTAATCTGTTTGATGGGTTCAAAAAACATTTTGGCAGTTCTTTAATTGTTCGAGACTCTCAACTTTGGAAACTTACGGAACTATTTAAAACATTCTACACACTCAAAGAAACAGCCGAAGTTTTAGGACGTGGTGGCAGTCATTACACCTCGAATCCTTGCGAAAATGTAATAAAAAACCCTGAAGAGGTAAAGCGTATAAACGAGGTTGTTTTGCCTGCTATATTTGAGGCTATTTACAAAATACTCATACCAGCGCAGAACAATAAAATGTTAGATAAAAAACTGGTTAATCTTTTTTTGGAGGGTGACACATCGAAAGTTATTGATTTTATGCTTGAAAATAGCATTCATACTGATGACCTTAAGAATATAGAGGGATTAACCAGCGCAGATATTAACGTGATACATTCAGCCTACTGGACACGTTACCACGCAAACAAAAAGTAGTATGAGGCTTAACAAAATCTGGGGGGTTATTCTAATGATATTGGGTAGCTCCTTTA
>CAZMYT010000059.1:0-1453 GCA_964570565.1 uncultured Paludibacteraceae bacterium | reverse complement strand
GACCACGCTGGCCCGCGTGTGGGGGAGTGAACGCTTGACGCGCGAAAATTACCATAAAAAAATATGGTAATTTATATGGAGACAGGCTATGATTAGCAATGGCGGAGACAAACTTTGAGTGGGATGAGGAGAAAGACCAGGCGAACCAAGCCAAGCATGGGGTTTCGTTCTCAACCGCCCAGTACGCCTTTGCAGACCTGCGACGCGTGATTGCGCGAGACGAAACGCACAGCGAATCCGAATCGCGCTTTTATTGTTTTGGTCAGGTGGGCGGCGGTGTTTTGACGGTGCGGTTTACGTATCGCGCCTCACGGATTCGAATTATTGGTGCCGGTTACTGGCGCAAAGGAAAGGCAATTTATGAGCGCGAAAATCAAATACACCAATGAGCCGCTTGGCGAGCCCAAGGTGATGAAAGACTTTCTGCCGTCCCCTGCCGAGCTTGCGTTCAACGAAGAAGCGGTCAAGGTCACCTTGGCTCTGAGCAAGAAGAGCATTGATTTCTTCAAGTCAGAGGCCGCAAAAAATCACACGCAGTACCAGCGCATGATTCGCCGTTTGGTGGATGCGTATGTCGAATCACACAGCGCAACATGACACGGTGATCGGGCGATTTCATGGAGAAGTGCCTGAAATCTGATGCAACGAGTGGTTCGGTCACGGCTTCGACAGCCTTACTCAATCAAAAGCTCGCTACCTCGAATGCACCACGGATGTTGACACCGTCCGAAATCGTATTGCTGCGGCAGAGCAAGCAGGAGATCGCTCGCCGGATTAAGTCGAGGCAGCTTAAGGGCGCAATGTCCTGAGCGCAGCCTGCGTTGCCCGCTGAATCGGGGCTCAAAGCGCGACGGTCTGGATTCCCGCCTTCGCGGGAATGACAACAATCAGTTTGTTCGTCTCAGGCAGTTTGCGAACTCGGACGCGTTCCGGTCGGGTTCACGCCGAAACACCGCTACACCACCACCAACCGCCCTGCCCCTGCCTCCATCCGCCCCACCACGGCGGCGCTTTCGAACCCTTCGCGGTTGAACAGCGTGATCACATCGTTGGCAATCGCCGGGTCGCAAGAGACGAGGAGCCCCCCTGACGTTTGCGGATCGGTGAGCAGCGCCTGATCGACCGCAGCGAAGCCTTCCGGCAAGGTGACATCCTTGCCGTAGCCCGCCCAGTTGCGGCCGGACGCGCCGGTGATGTAACCCTCAGCAGCGAGTGCTTTCACGTCCTTGATGAAAGGCACTTTGCTCCACTCGATGACGGCGGTCATCCTGGCGCCGCGCGCAAGTTCGAGCGTGTGGCCGGCGAGGCCGAAGCCGGTGATGTCGGTCAGCGCATGCACGCCCGGCATGTTGGCGAGCGCGGCGCCGGGCTTGTTGAGCTTGGTGGTGTTGGCGATCATCGCGGCGTAGCCCTCGGGCGAGAGCTTCTCTTTCTTGAGCGCGGCGGAGAGCAC
>CAZMYT010000058.1:0-1458 GCA_964570565.1 uncultured Paludibacteraceae bacterium | reverse complement strand
ACGCACTCTTTAAATGAATGGCTGCTTCCAAGCCAACATCCTAGCTGTCGCTGCAATCGGACTTCGTTAGACTAACTTAACCGTCATTTCGGGGCCTTAGCCGGTGATCTGGATTCTTCTCCTCTCGGGGACGGACCTTAGCACCCGCCCCCTCACTCCCGGGGTCTGTAACCGGCGCGCATTCGGAGTTTGTCTGGACTTGACAGGCGGTGAAGCCCTCGCATCCAATCAGTCGCTCTACCTCGCGCAGGTATCCTCCGAGGCTGCACCTAAATGCATTTCGGGGAGTACGAGCTATCTCCAAGTTTGATTGGCCTTTCACTCCTACCCTCACCTCATCCAGAAGCTTTTCAACGCTTATTGGTGCGGACCTCCATCCGGTGTTACCCGGACTTCATCCTGGACAAGGGTAGATCACTTGGTTTCGCGTCTGCCGCCGCCAACTCGGCGCCCTTTTCAGACTCGCTTTCGCTTCGGCTTCACGCATCCTTGCGCTTAACCTTGCTCGCGACGGCAACTCGTAGGTTCATTATGCAAAAGGCACGCCGTCACAGCTTGCGCTGCTCCGACCGCTTGTAGGCGCATGGTTTCAGGGACTTTTTCACTCTTCTGTTCGAAGTGCTTTTCACCTTTCCCTCACGGTACTGGTTCGCTATCGGTCTCTCGGGAGTATTTAGCCTTACCGGATGGTCCCGGCTGATTCACGCAGAATTCCTCGTGCTCCGCGTTACTCAGGATTCCGCTACGGTTCGGGTCATTTCGCGTACGCAGCTTTCATGCTCTATGGCTGGACTTTCCAGAACATTCCGCTCGTGACCTTTCTTCCGATGTCGCGGTCCTACTACCCCGGATCCGCCTAGACGGATCCGGTTTGGGCTCTTCCCCTTTCGCTCGCCACTACAGGGGGAATCATTATTATTTTCTCTTCCTGCGGGTACTAAGATGTTTCAGTTCCCCGCGTTCGCTTCCCGCCATAAGGCGGGATGACAGTCCTTCAGACTGCCGGGTTGTCCCATTCGGAGATCCGCGGATCAAAGGTTATTTGCACCTCCCCGCGGCTTTTCGCAGCTTATCGCGTCCTTCATCGCCTCCGAGAGCCAAGGCATCCGCCATGCGCCCTTTTCTTGTTTCTTTCGCCTTCACCCGGTCACTAGGACCGGTGTGGACGGCTCATACTTTCAGCTTTTCTTGCTTGTGATTTTCTCTATACTTTACTATTGACTACTCCTCAGGCCTGAGCCTGACTTTCGTCCGAAGTCTCAACATGTCAAAGATCTTTTTACGTTCCCTTCCCTTACGAGGAGGGGCGTTTCGTGGAGAATAACGGATTCGAACCGTTGACCCCCTGCTTGCAAAGCAGGTGCTCTAGCCAGCTGAGCTAATCCCCCTTCCTTTCGGTTTCCCGCGTAGTCCCAGGCAGAGTTGAACTGCCGACCTCTACATTATCAGTGTAGCGCT
>CAZMYT010000057.1:0-1464 GCA_964570565.1 uncultured Paludibacteraceae bacterium | reverse complement strand
TCCATAATGAGTTCTAAGCGGTAACCCCATCTCTTTTCTTATCATATTTTCTGTTTTTGATGATTTAATCAGAGATACTAAAGCCAAGCTGTCGTTTGGAATATACAAATAACTAAAAAAGCCACGGTTGGGGCTTTCTCATATATGTTCAAATACATTAGTCATACAAAAACTTAACAAACTTGGTTTTATCCCAATAGTAAGCCTTACTTATGCTTTCCCTTAAATCATCAACCATTATTCCGTCAAAAGGCACTATGATTGTTTCGTCAGCAGCTTCCCATCTTCCTTTAGGTTCAATAGCAATTTTAAGCTCTGTTATTTCGCCCTCCCAAATTCCAAAACAATCAATCAAACAATGTTCTACTTTATCATTAACTATGCTGAAGAAAAAAAGACAAACTTCATTATTCTGATTTCTCAAAAGCAAAGCATAATCATCAATATTATTTCCATCAAAGTCAGATATACAAACTAATGACTGCTCTTTATACTTTTGTAACCAAAACGTTTTGCTTCCGTTCTTAGATTCTACAATAAAATTATAATCCGGCAAAGAATCTTGCACATATTGGTAAATAACTGAAGCGTGATTTTTAACTACACTACTATTAGGTGTTTGTTCTTGGTATTGCTGAAAAGCAATTAATAAAATAAAAATTAGTCTCATAGTATTAATCTTTTATAAAGGTTAAATGACCGTGATTCGCATGTCCTACAATTTCCTTTCCATTTACTTTCATCGGATAAAATATAGTTTTAATATTTCCTGTAGCACCAGTTACCATATTAAAACCCCAAACATTACTTTGATTGGATATGTAATTTTTTGTAAAACCCCATTGACCAGCTTTTTCAAGGAAATAGGCATTATTCCAAGCATTAAATTTCTCATTATTCGTATAACCCTGAAAGCTTTTCCCGTCTTTATCTAAGTATCTATAATCCACACAAACACCTGAATAACCATTAGGTCCACCGTGCATTTTATGGTTGCCTCCTGGTGCTGTCCCATCAGCTGCAGACATATCTCCTAAATCTACATTAAAGCCATCAATTTCGTTAGACATTTCAGAAATAAGACCGAACAATGCAGCTGCTGCCTCAGGTTTTAAGTAGTGGTCGCCTCCTTCGTCTTCCGTACCATAACGACCAAACCCAGTACCGCTTGCTGGAAATTCCACTAAGCCATAGTCGTTAATATCCAGTGTCAATGTATTTGTTTCATCACCATTTATAATATTAAAAGTATGGCTTTCGCTATTCTTAACGCTTATTCTATCTATTGAATGATTTCTAACATTGATATTAAATGTATCCAGACCTAATGGGTCAACAGAATTAATAGGATTATTGGCACAATATGCATACGGCGATAGCATTGGATACTTATCACTCATCGGATCCACGCTCAGCCACCCACTCAACTCACTATCATAGTAGCGTGCTCCGAAGTAAGTGTAG
>CAZMYT010000056.1:0-1498 GCA_964570565.1 uncultured Paludibacteraceae bacterium | reverse complement strand
CACGATGACTCTTTTGTCAATTGCTTTTTACACCACAATTTGAGACATTATCTAATCCTGGAACAAATCCAGCCCACTTGTTGTTGAAATCATTCAAAATTTTTCGGTTTCGCACAATATCTACTGCTTCATAAAATGTGGGTATAGGTAATTGAACACCCTGTGGTTGGGGTAATCCATTTCTTGACCACCACGATTCAATTGCAAGAGCAACTAAAATTGGGTCAGCAGTAATCAAAGTTCCATGGCCAGATTTTAGTTCCGCTTGGCTGTCACCGGGATCTTCTGGAATGCTATCGCCATTTTCTACCAACCATTTTTCATCATTCTGATCCATGATATAGACAGCATAACCGAGCTCCAAGATTGTGTATTTCTCTCCCACCCGAAATCGTCTACCGTCAATAACAACTTCTAACCAATTGTCGTGCTCAATTGCAGATTTGATCCTCATTATCCCACCCTATAAAAAGAATTAATAGAATTATTTGGATTGCACATTTAGATATTCTACAGGTCATGATGACCAACGATCGAAACGCTTTTGACATTCACCATCTGGCAACCTTGCCCCTTGATTGAGCATTTGCCGAAGGGCAATGGCAGCCTGGTCTGCTGTAAGAACATGGTGAATCATCATTTCATCAAGTATCCATAACACCCCGTGAACAGGTAACCCCTGCGCTTTGGCAAGTTCATTAAGCCTTCGGTCGCCGGTCACCAAACTTGCATCCAATGCCCTAGCAAGCAATAATGCAGCCAGGTCGATAGCTGATAATTGACGATGGATTTGCCTTAACCGGATTAATTCGAGCACAAAATCAGGTTCAAGACCATGTGTTTGCAATCCCAGATCTTTAAGCGTTGCCCATCGGGGTTGTATAAACTCTTCAACCGAAAAATCAGTAGTGAAGAACTGGTATGGAAGACGGAAAACCTCGGCTAATATCTTGCCGTTCTCGAGGTCGATCCAGATATTCGTATCAGTTACCAGAACGGATGGCAAGGTCATTTTGATGCAGTGCCTCCATCTCCCACCCTAGTTGTAATGGCTTGCCTAACAACTCCTGTGCCCTGGACCGTGAGATCAAATCCTCAGCCAAAGCGCGATAAATTAACCGTTCCATCCGCGTGGGCGTTTCAGGTGGATAAGGTTTTCCTGGTTCCTGACGATGGAAATCATTGACCCGAAATTGCTGGAATAAACGCGCCGCGGTGTTTTCAGAAATAATGGAAAGATCCTTAGCGCGATAAATCCAGGCCTGCATACTTAAACCGTATTTATGCTTAAGCATGTGCAGCTCGTTGTTGTTGAGATCCGTCCGATTAGCACCCAGTTCAAAGCGAGCCGTTGAAGCGGGCACAAGGAATGCCCCGACAAATCGATTAGCCGCCTGTTCTGGATTAAGGTCGCCCTGAACATCCAGGATCAGGTGCCCCAGCTCATGCCCTAAATTGAATCGCTGCCGGTCGCCTGATAATTCGCCTTTGGTTACAA
>CAZMYT010000055.1:0-1504 GCA_964570565.1 uncultured Paludibacteraceae bacterium | reverse complement strand
CCACCGTGCTTATCCGTGAGGATTTGCACGCAATGGCAAAAGAGCAGAAATGGAACATATCGGCGTTGCTGAATAAAGCGCTTGAGGAGAAGCGGGGGAAGAAATGATTGTCGGTCATCATCGTTTGGGCTTGAGGTTGTTTCGGTATTGGCGTGCCGGGTACAAGCGGAGATGGTACAAACTCATGAGATGTTATGGTGATGCAGAATGATCTGTCAGTTCGTTACCGGATGTATAGATACATCCATTTGGAATCGTGTGTGTAATGATGCGGCATCCGGTAGCAATGGCCTATGGGCAGTCGAACTTGATGAAACTAATATGTCTGGTTGTGCTGCGTTGTTAGGCGTTGCTCTCCCATCTTGGAAACGGTTCCAATTAATCCGTGGAGAATATGGATTAACGATATACGGAGAAACTGATGATGTGTGTTTACATGTTAAAAGAAGCCTGTTTAAAGAAATGGGTGCAGAATGACTGATATGTGCCCCGGTGATTGTGCGTTCCTGGTGAAAACACGGATAGATACCGAATCCAATACCGGTGAGTTCTGGTATTGCGGTTCTCTGGATAGAGTGATAAACCTGTATAACTCCGATGGTGAGTTGCTACCATCTTGCGTTTGTGATATGGAACGATATATCAAAAAGAGGAGAGCAGAATGATCCCGCCGGTTGAAGAACGAGAAATCAGAACCTGTTACAACAATGATCATTTGACTTGTGTTTTTTATTCGTGTGATGATTGTTATGCATATTGCCAGATTGGGATGGCAAAACATAGCGGAACCGATTATTATGAGTTGGAACGTCCTGAAAAATGTGGATATCATTTCACCAGGGATGAGATAAGAGAGTTAATCGACTCCGGGGCGGTGTGAAATGGCTAGACACGTTAGAATATACCCTCAAATAATAAACCGATGTTGGGAATGTCCAAAACATAGAGAATGTAAAGCTTATGAACAATATTTCGATGATGCGTTTGAATCATGTGACTGTCCGCTGGAAGGGCAATATATTGTGGGGGAATAATGGGCCATTTTGAGAACGGTAGATGGATCACGATTGATCCGAAGTTGAAATCGTGGTATGAGGATGATATCATCCTAATTGACTCATTACTTGAGCATACAACGTATGAACCTCAAAGAGAACGGCTGATGAATGAGCGAAAGAGAAGAGTTGAACTCATCGGAAATTCCGAATAGTTCAATCCAGTTTTGTGATCCGGACCCTGTGACCTATCCAGTCCTTAGGCGGGTACACACGGCCGGTATTGCCCTGTGCCGTTACTGTCTCCTCAATGTATTCGTTACCGGACTCATCCACCTGGACCGGGTTCTTGCGTGGCCGGGGCATTACTCCATGCCCCCATGAGCGTGTACAAGCTGCATCACAATCTCATAATCCTGTAACTCCTGTTCTCTCAATGACTCCATCCATGGTATTAACTTGTCACCGTGCTTGTCCCTGAGCTCAAAGAGCATCTTTGTGAGTGCTAT
>CAZMYT010000054.1:0-1505 GCA_964570565.1 uncultured Paludibacteraceae bacterium | reverse complement strand
TTTTCAACATGTCAATAACCCACTACCCTAAAGGGTAGAGGCTTGCAGGAAACTTTAAGCCTTTATTGATTAGTCTAAGTCTTAACTGACTACGTTATTTAGGTCATGATACCTGCGGATGTTTAACCAAGTCTGTAGCTCTATCGTTGGTGATTAAACAGTTCTGATGGGTAAGAACAGTGTTGCCAGTGTAAAAAGCCTTTATAACTTTGACGATGGTTATTTACTCTGAAAGGAGAACGAAACATGCGTGTATTCGTTATTAATCAAAGACAAGAACCATTAATGCCATGCAGTCCGAGAAAAGCAAGAATGTTGCTAAAAGAAGGCAAGGCAAAAGTAGTCAAAAGAACACCATTTACTATTCAATTAACAATCGCCACAGGCGAAACCAAGCAAGAAATTACTATTGGAATTGATGCAGGTAGTAAAACAATTGGAGTATCTGCGACAACAGACAAAGAAGAATTGTTTTCAGCAGAAGTAGAACTAAGAAATGACATTGTGGATTTATTATCTACTAGAAGACAAAACAGAAGAGCTAGAAGAAATAGACTTAGGTATCGCAAACCTAGATTTTTAAATCGAGTCAAATCAAAGAAGAAGGGGTGGTTAGCACCAAGTATTCAAAATAAGATTGAAACTCACTTAAAGGTTGTAAGTTTAATTTATAAGATTTTGCCAATATCAAAAACCATAGTTGAAGTTGCAAGTTTTGATATTCAAAAGATTAAAAACCCAGAAATATCAGGAAAAGAATATCAGCAAGGTGAACAATTAGGCTTTTGGAACATTAGAGAGTATGTCTTATTTAGAGATGGTTATAAATGTCAAGGCAAGGCGGGATGCAAAAACAAAATACTCAATGTACACCATATAGAATCTAGGAAAATTGGTGGAGATTCACCTGGTAATTTAATTACACTTTGCGAGGATTGTCACAACAATTACCATACTGGAAAGCTAAAACTAAACTTAAAGCGTGGTCAATCATTTAGAGATGCAGCATTTATGGGAATTATGCGTTGGGCTTTTTATAACAAATTAAAGGAATTATATCCTAACGTAAAATTAACTTATGGTTATATCACTAAAAACACAAGAATTAGAAACAATCTTCCGAAAGAACATAGGGTTGACGCTTTGTGCATAACGGGTAAACCATTGGTTAAAAGACTAGATAATTGGTATTTTGTTAAGAAAGTAAGATGCCACAATAGGCAGATTCACAAAGCAAATATATTAAAAGGCGGGAATAAGAAGCTCAATCAAGCTCAGTTTGAAGTAAAAGGATTTAGATTGTTTGACAAAGTTAGATATCAAAGTAAGGAATATTTCATATTTGGTAGAAGAAACAACGGATTTTTTGACATTAGAACATTGAGTGGAGAAAAAGTTAACAAAGGTAGTGTTAATTGTAACAAATTAAAATTAATCGAATTTAGAAAAAATATGTTATGGGAAAGGAGGACGGCGATTCATCCCCTACACTAAAGGGATAGGGG
>CAZMYT010000053.1:0-1517 GCA_964570565.1 uncultured Paludibacteraceae bacterium | reverse complement strand
AGTTCAGGACAGCCGGGATAACGACATGGCCTTTTAGGTCTGGTTCCCATGAGCAAACCCCCTGTGTTTATCTACGGCACGAGCCCCGCCCCCGCTCTTCCGTGTGCCGTCATTCCCTTACCGACCCGATCCCATCCAGGGGGTGACCTGGAAGTCTTTGACTTGCTTTCATACCCCGGACTCTCCCCTTCGGGGCATACCGGGAACTTGACCGCACATGGGGCCAAGCTGTTTTCAGGCAAACAAAAAGCCCCGGAGAGCCGAAGCTCCCCAGGGCGTGATTGCCATGATACCAAAATACCAAATCCGGGTGTTGCAAAGCAAGTGCAACGTTTATTAAGCGGGGCACTCGGCCCGGCCCCAAACGCCGATCAGATAAGGGGCGCACCGTTCTATTGTCCGGTCTCTCATGTTCCAGACACTGCGGATACCGCAGGACATTTCCCAAGAGATTTCCTCCGCGCTCTTTTCATCCCAGTACCGAAGCCGGATGAATTGCCGCTCATTTTGGAGCGGCCGATCGAATTCGAACTATGATGAACAAGACAAACCTCAAGATTTAAAACACAGGGGCCCTTCGGGGCCCCCTTTTTTTGCCCTATCGCCTCCCCGGATGCGCCATTATGCGATCCGGTAAGCCTTGGGCGGCTTGTAATTGTGATACGGCGACCGCTCAACTGCGTACCCCTCGTAATTATCCTTGTAAGCCCTCGTTGCGTCAGGGCTGTTTCCGCATACTGGACAGTCCGAGAGAGACGACACGCGGGACAGGTCGGCCCCGCATACCGCACACTCGTTAACGGGCTTCTTGCGTATATCCTTGCCTGTCCTCACGCTGTCACCTCCCGGATGTGGGCAACAAAAAAGCGGGGCCAGCCCGAAGGCTAGCACCCGCTTGTCTTTCTCCGTTACCCGTTAATCGGACGCCTTGCGACCGAGGCCCCGTCAATCAGGACGCGGCTGGATAACGGCCTTGCCGAGCAGAAGCCCGCTACGCAGTCCCCTACCCCCTATATTGTACGACGGATTTTGAAATTGCGTGTGCAAAAATGTGCAAGGATTTCTTAAGCCAAATAGGGCACTAACATTAATAATGCCTCGTCCCTAGTGTAATAAGCCTCTCGCCGACAAATATTCAGTTCGGCGCTCACCTCGTCCATGCTCAGCCCGTCAAAGTACCGCATCTCGATGAAGCGCCGCATACGATCCGGTAGATTTGCCAAGGCTTTCTCGACTACCTCAACCTCGCCTTGCAAGTCGCTGAATGTCTTGTCTACTTCCTCCGCGAGAGCCTCCCACTTCTCTATTAATCGCTGGGCCAACTCGACTTGGGCACCTCCCTGAACCCTCACGTCATCCCGTGGATTGTGTGACGGGTTGTCGATCAACCATGCCCGCTTGCGCCAGGACGGGGTGCCGTGTGCCAGCTTGGATAGCGTGTAGGCATAGGCCCGTAAGCGCTTCTCAACTCGTGCAACGTCCTCCCTTGACGGCTCAATCTCCAAAACCGCCTCATA
>CAZMYT010000052.1:0-1532 GCA_964570565.1 uncultured Paludibacteraceae bacterium | reverse complement strand
AGGAGTGAGCGAAATGGTGAAGAAAAAGAGCTTCAGCGGAGACCTGACGGGGGCGATGAACCCCGTTTTGCAGATCATCGACACGACGAAGACAGCGGAGGAAGCCCCGAGGGCGGACGCCCCCAAGGCGGAAGCGCCGGAGGGCTATTATATGGATCCGAGATTCATTGAAAAGAAGACCCGGCGGGTGGGGCTTCTCATGAGGCCGAGCCTCTACGCGCGGCTCAAAGAGTACGCCGACGACATCGAGGAGAGCCTAAACGAAGCGGTGGATATTCTCTTAGAGGGGATGCTTCCGCCGGGGAAAATACCAGAGAAAAGGAGCGACAATGACGAGGGCAGAGAGCGACGTTAGAGTGTACACGCTTGACCAAGTGGCTTGGACCCTGGACGTTACCAGGCGGACTTTGTATGGTTACATCAAGGCCGGTCACCTCAAGGCCGTGAAGATCGGGAAATACTGGAGGGTGACGGCGGAGAGCTTGCAGGACTTCCTGACGACTGGGACGGGGACCGGCAGAGAGGGAGATCGGCGGCACGTATGAGGCAGGAGGCCCGCTTGATCTTCTTACGTCTGTAAAGATACATTAGCGGACGTAGAAACAGGGGGAACACCCCCGGGACCGAGGGCACTAGGAGGAGAGGAGATGGACATAAAGAAGATACTCAAGAAGAGACGATGGACCGGGAAGGAAGTGGGGCAAGTGCTGATCGCCAGCTTCATGAACGACATCAAAAACCCGGGGACGGCCCTCTTCCCGCAAGAGACCTTCGACCGGATGGTTACCAGCCTCCACACAGAGAAAGACTTTCAAGAATACGACGTTTACAAGAGCTTGTATTACGCAGTGATTGACAGCCACAGCACAGGCGCAGGACTCATGCAACAGCAGTTCGCGCACGGCTCTTCACGGCTCTTGGGCGAGCTGAGAGAAGTGCGGCTCATCGAGGAGGCAATGAAGGCCCTAGCAAAATACAAGATCGAGCCCAACCCTTTGAGAAACTTCGACTCCTTGGACAGTATCGCCGGGGACGAGCGCAAGCGGAGAGAGCCGAGAAAATGGAAGGAGACTCACATTGACCCGGCGATGAAGTACTTGTACGCGCACAACGCCCTCATGGGGATCATCGGGAAGGCGTATGACGTTGAGATACTTGGGGAGGGGGCGATTATCAGCACAGCCCTCTATGAGGAGACGGTGGGCACCTACAACAAAGCCCTTTCCCTTTTCCAGGAAGAGGCCAAGACCAAGAAAAAGCGGGACCTGATCAAAGACATCTTCCCAACGCTGGACGACCCCAGCGAGCTGAAACCGACGCCGGAGGCGATTTACTCCGTGACGGCGGAAATCAATGGGTATGGTGTCACCCCGTACGCGACCCGGAAGCTGAGGTTTCTATGGCACCTCATCTCACGGCTGCAACCACCCCCCAAGGGGAAAGGATGAAGACATGACCGAAGACAAACCCAGAAAAGAAGACCAACAGCCACCAGTGAAACAAGTAACGCTTCTCCCAGAGGCGCCAGCGCA
>CAZMYT010000051.1:0-1564 GCA_964570565.1 uncultured Paludibacteraceae bacterium | reverse complement strand
GAAAATTACTGCGGACACTCCGTTTTAGAAACATAAACCGCGAACAACGCGAACAGTACGAACAAGGGGAAACAGACTATAAAACTTTCGTGCGCTTCGCGGTGAAAATTACAACGGACACGCCGTTTTAGAATTCTATGAGATTTTACAACCATAACAGACCTCACCAGAGTCTGGATTACTGGACTCCAGCGGAGGTTCACTATGGTAACCTGAAGCAGAAAGTCTGCTAATGGATGGGAGACCACCTTAAGTGGTGTGCCAAAATGGTATTGACATACGGAGCTACCTCAGATACCTACGGAAACGGAGGATTTCTTAACAAGGATTTATAGATATAAGACACTGTGTAATGATAGTAATAGATGGAGGTAATAGCGCATGGCAGAGAGCCAAAATATTGAATATAAAGAATCATGGCGTGACGAATATCTTAAATGGGTATGCGGCTTTGCCAATGCGCAAGGTGGCACGATCTATATTGGTGTACGTGATGATGGAAGCGTCGTAGGAATTAAGAATGCAAAGAAACTGCTCGAGGATATCCCAAATAAGATCCAAACCGGGCTTGGGATTATTGCGGACGTCAACAAGCATACAAAGAATGGGCTTGATTATATAGAAATTAAAGTCAAACCAAGCAGTTTCCCAATCAGTTATCATGGAGAATTCCATTATCGGAGTGGTGCAACCAAACAGCAACTGACAGGCATCGCACTGTCACAGTTCATCATGCGCAAGACAGGGTTTCGCTGGGAGGACGTTACGGTTGATAATCTTTCTGTTGATGATCTGGATGAAGAAAGTTTTAAGATCTTTCGCAGGGAGGCTCTCAGAAGTAAACGAATGACGGAAGCTGAACTGAACGTCTCGAATACGGAGTTGCTTAGTAAATTACATCTTATGACGGATAGCAAGCTTAAACGATCCGCAGTTCTGCTTTTTTACAACGATCCTCAGATTGTCCAGACGGGAAGTTATGTAAAGATAGGAAAATTTGGAGATGGAGCAGATCTTCAGTATCAGGATGTATTGGAAGGTTCTCTTATTACCACGGCAGATAAGGTCATTGATTTGATTTATTTGAAATACCTCAAAGCCAAAATTACTTACGAACATGATCGGCGTGTTGAAACCTATCCGTTTGCACGCGAGGCGGTACGGGAAGCTGTCTACAACGCGATTGCTCATAACTGCTATATGTTCGGAACACCGATCCAGATTCGAATTGAAGACGATGCAATGATCATCAGTAACAGCAGTATTCTTCCGGATGGCTGGACGGCTGAAACTCTGATGGAGCCGCACGATTCTATTCCTTATAATCCTGACATTGCGAATGTGTTTTACCGAATGGGTTACATAGAAACTTGGGGACGCGGTATTCAGAAGATTTGCGATGAATGTCGCGCACTTGGGACAGACTTGCCAAGATATGATGTGTTGGGAAATGGAATTCGCCTACACTTCAAAGCCCTTAAGAGTGCGCTAATTGATCAGCCCAAAGCACCAAAGCACCAAGGAACTGACAATGAGGGTGCTTTGGAAAGTGCAATGGTGCTTA
>CAZMYT010000050.1:0-1597 GCA_964570565.1 uncultured Paludibacteraceae bacterium | reverse complement strand
GAACATTCATTCATACCACCATCAGTCACAAGCCGGAAGCACCGCGCGCACGCGTATTCTTTTTGCTGGATGAACCTATTCAGCAGGCTAAAAACTACGCGCTGGCCGCTGCCGCTTTGTTGTGGATGTTCGGGACGGCAGACCGCCAGTGCAAAGATGCGGCAAGATTCTTCTATGGTGCACCTGGTTGCGAATTTGCTCTGCTGTTTGGAACTCTTCCGCTGGAGATGGTAAAACGCACGATCAAGAATTATCTGGCGTCCGGTTCGCAGGAACTAAAACGCACGATGAAAAAAGATTTTACCGTTCCACCTTCACAGGCGCAGGTTGCCGATGCGCTGGGCTTCATCCCAGCATGGGGAATTACGTATGACGAATGGGTAGAAGTGCTGATGGGGATTCATTCCGCGTTTGGGGATTCAGGCATTGCGCTGGCTGAATCATGGGCTCAAGGGAAACCGCATGAAGTAGCCCAGAAATGGCGATCCTTCAAAGATGCAGGAAACACAGCGGGCAAGATCAGTATTGGCACGGTGTTCTCTCTGGCCAAAAAATACGGATGGAGGGCTAATGTCCAGTAAACGGCTAATCTCTTCGGAAATATATACAGATGAATTTTATATTTCTCTGGACATGATGGGGAGAAATCTTTGGATCGGGTTAATCATTGCGGCAGCAGACGATCAGGGACGAATGCAGGATAACATTGCGTTGATACGTTCCGCTGTTTTCCCTTCTGATGATTTTCAAATGAAAGAAATTGAAAAATATATTGCTGACTTTGCCGCCAGAGGAAAAATCTTACGTTATGAGAAAAACGGTAAGAAACTTATCCAGATTACGAACTGGTGGAAACATCAGAATCCACAATGGCCAGCACCATCGAACTTTGAGTCTCCCGATGGCTGGACAGACAGAATAAAGCATCATCTTTCCGGTGGAAAAACATTAGTGAAGAATTGGGATAAAGCTGGCGGCTTTGGTACATGTCAACCTATCCAATATTTTGAAGCAGATGATGAACCATACCTTGACATCGAGGTAGGAACTAATCAATACAATAACCTTGAATCCAACCTTGAATCCAACCTTGAATCCAACCTTGACCGATGTGATGGTGATGGTGATAGTGAAGGAGATAGTGAAGGAGATATATTTAACCGCCAACCGGCAAAAAAACCGCCGGTGACGGAAACAAAAAATCTATTCCATATCGAACCACAAAAAAGAATCCCAAAACACAAACATGGAGAATATAAAAACGTTCTGCTGACAGATTGTGATCTGGAGAAATTGAAACAAAAATTCCCGAGCACATACGAGGAGAAAATACAGAGGCTGTCAGAAGGCAAGGAGATGCGTGGTTATAAATACAAAAACGATTATTTGGCTATCTTGAAATGGGCTGAGCGTGATGGGTATGAAGAAGATCGCGAATCGCAGCCGGTAAGCCTGAGTGAATTGGAAGCATATATAACGCCAGAAGGTGAGCGGAGATTCCGCAGGAAGGGCGCACAATGAGCATAGTCGAATTAGCACCGCTCGAAGCATTGGCAAAAGAAATACTGCGTCGTGTTCTGGCCGAAGAGGATGTATC
>CAZMYT010000049.1:0-1606 GCA_964570565.1 uncultured Paludibacteraceae bacterium | reverse complement strand
CCCCTTCTATGTTGCAAACCAAATTTCAAACGGAGAATTATTGTAAATTAACCAAGACAAAAAATAACAGATGGACAAACCTGAGTCAAAGCTGTTGTTGGTTAGGATGAGTGAGGACTCGATGTCGTCACTCATCCTTAGGTAATCTGTTGATGGCGTAAACCGTCGTCAGAAGCTGTTGTTGGTGTGGCAAAAATACAACAAACTCCCTTTTATAACAGCTATGCCATTATAAAAACCAGCTTCGAGAACCGGAATGTCTGTAAAATCCTCCGTGAACAATCTTCTATCAGCAGATGGGCCTTACGGCTTGCTGCAATTTCCTTCTTCAGTTCTGAGGAGGTAGAGGCCGCAACCTACAAAAAGCAGACTTTGCTGCAAGGGGCGAAAAAGCGGTCACTCTATTCTTGAAGATTGTCCACTTCGGATCTTATTTTATTTAACCACACAGGTTTCATATTTCCTGTCTTTGCTTAATACATAATATATTCTATTGAGGAGTTTCCTCGCTATTCGGATGATTGCCTTGTTGGCATCCATTCTTTTGCAATAGTTCAGATAGGCCATTCCCAGTGCCGGATCTCTTCCCACGCTGATTCTCGAGCTTTCTATCAGTTCGATGCGCAGATTGTTCTGCCCTCGGAATGTCATTTCTCCTTTTCCCTCCTCGTCTCCGCTTCCATGGCATTTGGGGACGAGTCCCGCAAAGCCTGCCAGCTGGTCCGTGTCATCGAAGCTGCCGATGTCTTCTATCTCCAGTAGGAACGTCAGGCCCGTTATCAGACCTATTCCCGGTATCCCGCGCAGCAGTTCCATCCTGTGCCTGTAAAGGTCGGACTTTTCCAGCTCTCGCAAGTCCCGGTTCGCTCTCAGCAACAATGCCCGCAATCGTTCAACCTTCTCCACCGTCAGCAGAAGCGATTCCCGACCGCTTTCCTGGCTGAAGCCCTTTATGGCCTCCTCTTTCAGCCATCGACTGAAATTCCTTGTCCATGCCGATGTCCTCATATATCTTTCCGGCATTCTTATCCCGAACAGATACAGCATCGATTTCACTTGGTTCTTCGATTTCGACAATGCCTTGACCAGTGATTTCCTTGCCCGCAACAGTGACTTGTCCTCATAGGTCTCTTTCGTCGGTACTCGTATCGCCTTGAGCTCCCCTTTCTGCAGCGAACGGCCTATCTTTCGGCTGTCCACGGCGTCCGTCTTTTGGACTTTCTCCTTCTGCGTTGTCGGTACATCCGCCGGATGTATCACAATGTTGTCTATCCCCAGTTCCTTCAGCTTGTGATGCGCCCAGAACCCACAGAATCCGGCTTCGTATGCCGAATGATATTGTCCTCCCGGAAAGTTCTGCCGCAGATAATGGCTCAATGCCATCGGCTCTGCCGGCTGCTGGAACGTCTTATGGAATAGTTCCTCCACATAGATACTTACATTCCATTGCCTCAAATGTACATCTATTCCCACATAAATGTTTCTTCCTTCGAAATTTAATTCGTTCTTTTGTTCTAGCATAAGTCTCTTGGATTATATTGTTTTTGTTTTCGATCCTTAAATTAATATTTCCATTTGACTTATGCTTTGCAAACATAGGGACTAC
>CAZMYT010000048.1:0-1612 GCA_964570565.1 uncultured Paludibacteraceae bacterium | reverse complement strand
GTATGACGTGGGGGACAGGCATTTAAGTTTCTTCTGGCGGCGGTTATAGTTATAAAAGTGAATATATTCTTCTATGGCTGCAGCAAGGCTTTCGTAGTTATCAAATTTATGTAGATAATACATTTCGCATTTAAGAATACCCCAGAAGCCTTCCATGGGCCCATTATCAATACATCTGCCAACGCGAGACATGCTCTGTTTCATCCCAGCCTTATCCAGTTTGGCTTTGAATAATTTGCTCGTATACTGGAATCCTCTGTCACTATGGAACAAAGGTTGGGCATCCGGATATTTGGTAACAGCTAAATCAAAGGTGTCAAAAACAAGCTTGTTATTGTTGTTCTTACCTATGGCGAATGAGACAATACCCTTATCCTTAAGATCGAGGATAGCGCTAAGATACAGCTTTTCACCGTTTCCGTATTTGAATTCAGTTACATCGGTCAGCCATTTTTCATTGAGCCCTTCTGCTGTAAACTCCCTATTTAAAATGTTCTCGGCTGTAATCTCCGGTGTAGAGCGCTGGTATTTTGGCCTCTTTCTACGGATAACGGCCTGTAGTCCCACTATTCGTGTCAGCCGGTAAATTCGTTTGTAGTTGTATTTAGTCCCGTACTGGCTGTTTAGTTCATCTGTTATCCTGCGGTATCCATAGATTCCATTGAATTCAGCGTAGATATAGCTAATCTTATGTATCAAATCTTCGTTTTCTGCTTCCCTAACACTTTTGCAGCGGTTAAGCCACTTGTAATAGGAAGAACGGTTCAAATCTAAAATTTTACAGATTTTTTCAATGGGATAACCTTTCTCTCTACTCAACTCAGTAATGACTATATACAGGTTCTCTTGTCTGACTCCGCTCAACCCCGCCTCCTTTCTACCTCCTGCACTTTTTTTAATATTTCTATCTCCATTTCTTTTTGCTTGTTTTCGGCTTCAAGTATTTTAAGTTCCGCGCGGAGGCGCTCAACATCTGTCATTTCTTCGAGTGGTTTCCTCTTGCCGCGCCTGTCGATCAGCCCATTTACTCCGGATTCTTCATGCTTTTTTACCCAGTTGTATATTTGTTGATAGGATACATGGTATTTCTCAACGGCCTTGCCGTAGTCTTTACCATTCTCAATGCAGTAGCTAATGATTTCAATACGCTCGTCCAGCGTTGTTACGCGTCCTTTGGTCATACAGGTTTCACTCCCATGATTTGATTTTCGGAAATCCTTTTGACCATTATACCGCTTTATCCATGACTGAACCATACCATGACTGCTAATTGAATACTTTTTACACAATCCAAGTAAGGAATTGTTACCCTCCAGATACTCCTTAACCACATTTTCTTTAAACGCCGGGCTATATTTTCTGTTTTGTGACTGTGGCATTAGCCCTTCGGGTCCGCGAGTTGTGTATAACATCCTCCAAGTACGCCATGTTGCCGTACTAATTTTATATTTTTGCACAGCTTCAGTTGTACCCAGTTCACCGTGGAGATATGCTTCCACTGCAGCTATTTTCTCCTCCGGCGGAATCTTCGGCTTTCGTGACACAATAATACTCCCCTCTCTGTTTCAGTGGTTTTGTTTTTTCCACTGTCTACTTTAAGGGGAGCATATCA
>CAZMYT010000047.1:0-1638 GCA_964570565.1 uncultured Paludibacteraceae bacterium | reverse complement strand
CTATTGCATAAATGTTTACCCATTGCATAAGCCTATCTCTTAAATGTGTGCTAACTAAAACTTAAACAGATGACAAAAATTTATTTAGCAGGTGGAATTAGAAGTAACTGGCAAGAAAAAGTTACAAGTAGAATTGATGCAGAATTTTACAACCCAAGAACAAAAGAGGTTGATAAGATTTTGACGTTAACAGAGTTTGGAACATGGGATTTACACTACATTAAGCAATGTGATATAGTTTTTGCTTATATGGAAAAGAATAATCCATCAGGAATTGGAATGAGTGTTGAAATTGGATTTGCAAAAGGATTAGGCAAAACCGTAATACTTTGCCTAGAAGAAAACAACGAGTTTATTAAGGATAAATATTTAGAGTTTATGAAGAAAGCATCGGATATACTATTTACTGACTTAGAAGATGCTATTAAGTATTTGTCTTTATTCAAATAGTTGCGATAGCAACTAAGGTGCGGTGGGGCTTTTTATTTTAATATTCGAGTTGCAATAATGTATCCTAAAAGCATCAACACGCCTTGTTTATAACGAATGGTTGTATGTGTTCGGTTTTGCCACGCACATACTATCATTCAAAGCACAAAGGCCAATTGGCAAAACTGACATATACAACGTGTTAGTAGCTGGCGGATATTTACCCACTGCCCCTGCTACGAAGCACTAAATAATAAAAGCGAAGGGTGGGCAATTTAAAAACCTATAAAATGATTGGAGTTTATCACAACAGAGATTTAGACGGCTTCACAAGTGGAGCAATTATTAAACTAAAATACCCAGACGCAAAAATGATTGGGTATGATTACGGACAACCATTTGAACAGGAAATAACAGGCGAGCCAATTATTATGGCTGATGTTTCGTTACCAATGAAAACAATGGTAAAGATTGCACAATTAAGTAATTGGCAACTTACTTGGATTGACCACCATATTTCAGCTATAAACGATTATAAAGAGTTCGTTGGTGAAGGCGAAACTTTTTGTAACGCTGTTTTAGAAAACGGGATTGCCGCATGTGAAGGAGCTTGGAAACATTTATTTCCTAATAAAGAAATGCCGTTAGCCGTTAAATTACTTGGGGAATATGATACTTGGCGAAATTCTGACAAACAAAGATGGGATAATGAAATATTACCCTTCCAATTTGGCATGAGGCTTTATTGTAATAGCGTTGATTCATTTCCTGTTGAAGTTTTTGAAAACGAAGAATTTGTTAAACAAATAATCCACGAGGGATTGACAGTTTTAAAATACCAATCACAAGTAAATGAATTGCAGTGCAAAAAAGCATCTTTTGAAACCGAATTTAATGGTTTACGTGCTATTTGTTTGAATGGTGGTGGATTTAATTCCGATGTTTTCAAAAGTGTTTACGATGAAAGCAAACACGATATTATGATGCCATTTCAATTTGATGGTAAGAAATGGACTATTTCGCTTTATACAACAAAAGATGAAGTTGATTGCTCTATTATTGCAAAAGCAAATGGCGGTGGTGGACATAAAAAAGCTGCTGGATTTCAGGTAGAAGATATTTCAAAGGTATTTTCTCAAATCCAAATTGCCTGATAAGGCAAAAGCGGGAGGGCTTTTATTTTTTTTCTTTCAATTACGCAGAAAGTTT
>CAZMYT010000046.1:0-1640 GCA_964570565.1 uncultured Paludibacteraceae bacterium | reverse complement strand
GCTTATTGTTGATAGACCAACGCCAAGAAAGATACCCCTCCTTCATTTTAGCGGGGGATAACCTCCATTGATTTATCATTCATCTTAAAAATTTACAATCATGAAAGCAACCTTTCACACTACAAACAAATCAGGTTCAACAGCTTACACATTAACAGGCACTCCTGAAGAGATTAAAGCCTACAAAGCAGCCAAAGGTACTTATTACCGTGAAACTGAAGACGGTAAACCACTTTACTTTACAAGTAGACCACTTTCTTCTGAAGTGAACTACACTTTGGACAAAGCAGGTTATTTGTCAGCCAATGATACTGCAAAAGCACAGCAAATCAAAAACGCTTTAGCTTCTGTTGCAGGTACTTCGCTGAATGATTTGCAGAAATACTCTGCAATGGTGCAAGCAGGACTTGTGTAACAGGCACAGACTTATTCTACCACACATCCTTAATTGGGTGTGTGGTGTTCTTTTTTAGACAACAAGCGTTCAATCCGTATAAAATAACGGTCACTTCGTAGTTGTCTTTTTTTTGTTTATTCACCAATGCTATTCATATGAAACAGTTATTTTTTGAAACAGCTCAATTGTTTAATCAATTCATTGAATTGTGCAAACAGTACAGAATTAAGTTTGAACATTACTATAAACGACAGATGTTTGTAGTTGAGTTACCTGATGATTTAACAACAGACATGTTCTTACTTGAAATAGGATTTGCTGATTAATCCTGTTAGCCATAGTCATAACGAATTGACAACCATTTGGTTATTCCTTTCGTAGGGAGTTATGGCTCTACATCACCAATTAGGGGTAGCGAAATAGCTTATAAAATCCCTTTTGTTTAAAATGTCTATCTTAGGATGGTAGAAAAGGCAAATCTGATTAACCAGTATCAGGAAACAAGGTAGAATGCATCCCTTGTAAATTTATTATTCACTCTCTAAATAAAAATACAATGTACTGGAAAACATGGTTAAAAACAATATGTCCTAAAGATTGGACAATTGATGAAATTTATTCTTTTTTAATATCTTCAAATGTAGTTGATGTTACTAAAGAAATGATTTCTAATGAAATACAATAAAACTTTAGAGAGTCTGGCTGAGATAATATCAAAGGTGGACTCTTTAATTATTTACAATCTTCACGAATTTCATAAGAAATAGATAACTTAAATAGTTATTCTCATCGTAGGGAATTATGGCTCTAAATGTGAAATTCATTACTTGGGTTCATCCAAACCGTTATAGTCGGATTTATTTTTTTAACTTTCTAAATAGAGTAAACTATTCAAATCAGGTGTTCAACACTACCTAATAATAAAGTGTGTTGTAAAACATAAATATTAAAACAATGGTAATTTCAGATAATCCTAATTATATTACAATATTGAAAGGTATTGCTAAACACATTAAAGAGAATCAAATTGAATCTCTTTGTTTTGGAAGACAAGGTATTATTTCCTTTTGGATTGAAGGTATTAAAAACCAAGTTAATTCATTGGGAGAAAAATCTATTGCTATTCTAACAAAAGATATAAATCATATTATTGATAAAATCTTAGGTGTTGAATTTCAATAAAACCAACAGTTGTAGGTAATCTATAAACCTTCACTTTATTATTCACTCTCTAAATTAATAA
>CAZMYT010000045.1:0-1640 GCA_964570565.1 uncultured Paludibacteraceae bacterium | reverse complement strand
AAAGATAATTTAAAGATTGAATATTCACGGCAAAAATAAATTCAAAAATTGAAAATTTATCTGAAAATAATTTGGATAATTAAAATATTTGTTATCTTTGTAATGCCTAAAAAATACCGATTGTATGAAGAAAAATATTACAGCATTAGCATTGAGAGTGGGGTTACTCACACCGCCATTATCGGGGCGGAATAGGCACTCAATGCTTTTGCTGTTTTTATATTATATGGATGGAAACGGGTCACATAAAATTATATAGAAGCATACTTGAAAGCCAGGTTTTTGCTCATCCAATAGCCTTGAAAATATGGGTATGGTGTCTTTGTAAGGCATCATATAAAGAGCGTTTTGTACCCTTAAAGATTGGCAAAGGAACGACCACCATTAACATCAAGGCGGGACAATTTATATTTGGTAGATACAAAGCAGAAGAAGAATTAGGGATTGACGGCTCGACAATTTATAAATGGATGCAGAAGTTTTCCTCTGATGCTTTTGATAATATGATTATGTTAGAGAGTAACAACCAATATACCATCGTAACAATCTCAAATTGGTGCACTTATCAAGGCATGGAAGAAACAGAAGAACAACCAAGTAACAACCAAGTAACAGCCGAGGAACAACCGAGTAACAGCGGAGTAACAACAGAGGAACACAAACAAGAAAGTAAAGAATATATAGAAAGTAAAGAATATAAAGAAGGGGTAAAAACCGCTTCACGTTTTCACCCCCCTACGATAGATGAAGTAAGAGATTATATTCTTGAAAAAAAATACAGCATAGATGCGGAGGCTTTTGTCGCTTTTTATTCCTCTAAGGGCTGGAAAGTGGGAAGCGCACCGATGAAAGACTGGAAAATGGCTTTAGTTACATGGTCGAAAAGAGATAGGGACAGAAAGCAACAAGGCAACAGCAGACCACAGCCCTCACAAAGTGTTAATGAAAAATGGAAAAACAAAACCCCGATAAACTATGGAAGCAATTAGTATTCAGCAGATATTAGAGACAAAAACCTGTCCTGATATTGTTCGGTTCGTGTATAAGCCTTATGACATGAATATAGCCATGTCTGTGTTCAAAAGAATTGGAGAGAGCATAATAGGGCGGAATTTTGAAATTGACGAAGAAAATGAGTGGGTAGTAAGGAATGTTATCAGATGGGCGCATGGGGATAGTGATATGCGGTCTGTTGACCCGGAAAGTCGCAGCATTGTAGCCGGAGACACAACAAAAGGGATTTACCTTTCAGGGGGTACTGGGACGGGAAAAAGTTTACTCCTTGAAATTCTTTCGAAATACCTGACAATAGACAATGTTCATGCCGTGTTTTTTGGAGAAAACATTAAAACGCTTGTATTCCCACGTTACACAACAAACAAGGTTTGCGCTTATTATTCTGAAAACGGAGATTTAAACCCGTTTCTGAACGCTCCGGTCATGTGCTTTCAGGATTTAGGCATTGAGCAGCAAGAAACAATGTTTATGGGTACGAGGACAAAGGTTATGCAAACTATCATTCAGGAACGCGGAGACACAAGGGGACTAATAACCTTGTTTAGTTCCAATAACGGCATA
This sequence comes from uncultured Paludibacteraceae bacterium, assembly GCA_964570565.1. Lineage (GTDB taxonomy): Bacteria > Bacteroidota > Bacteroidia > Bacteroidales > Paludibacteraceae > W0P28-013. Next base: position 62 of record CAZMYT010000045.1, on the reverse strand, counting down.
ATGGACTCTGAAACGCTGTCGCTCTACGGGGACAGAGGCGTAAGCAGATTAAGAAAGATGTG
>CAZMYT010000044.1:0-1659 GCA_964570565.1 uncultured Paludibacteraceae bacterium | reverse complement strand
CCTGAATTATTCACGGAGCAAAAAAATCATTATTGAAACCGGCTCCGGATTGAGATCCTGTTATTTCATTTGCTGAATGGAATTAGTTGTTCACAAAAGAGCAGACTTTCCCTGTAGTTATCAACATTCAGCTATGAAAATGTCAAGGAGCGTGTACGGGTTCTTTATTCAAGTTTTGGATGCAGTGCGCCGATATTTTCAAGCGTCATGTAAAACTCTTTTTTATAAGGGCAGCTGCTGCATAACTGGAAAATTTTGTATCTTGCTGAATGAATCACCCGGGCTGCGACCTTTAGCAGCTTGATCCGGATGGCATCAATCCGCAGCCTCCTCATTGCCGCCGGAAGAGCCAGATTGCGGAACCAGTTTAATAAATTGTAAGCCATTGTATGAATTGCAAGCCGGTTGGCATTTACTGCTTTTGACGAACTGCTTACGGCGGAAAAATCAAAGCCGCTCTTGCCTTCCTTAATCATATTTTCCATGTTCCCACGGTTGCAGTAAAACCTGACAACCTGATAAGGCTCAGATTTCATGGAGGTCACGATAAATGTATAAAGATGCATCATCTGGTTTGACGGTTTTTCCACCTTAAACACGACCCGCCGCGGCTGTCTCCAGGTATTGGCCTGATAGTAAAAATCTCCATACTCCACGGCATAATCAATGGTATTGTATTTTGTTGCCCTGGTCAGTGCTTCATCCGCATAAGAGGCATATGAACGCAGCTTCGCATTCTCTTTTAACCGGATTGCATATTCACAGTCATTGTCCTCGCATGTGTCATAAAGTTTTGGAGAAGCGAAGCCGCTGTCACCGCGCATATACAATGGCATGGATGGATATTTTAATCTGTATTCCAGAATCAGCGGAAGCATAAACTTTTCTGCATTCAGGCTGCAATACTGGGTACCGTCCCGGAGTTCGCTTTTAAGCAGATCGCCTGTAAGTCCATCGTAGCAAAGAAGAGGATGATAACCATGCGCCTGGTAATGATAGTTGAAAGCTTCTCCTTCCTGTGATCCATAAGTCGGAAGCAGTGTTGAGTCAAGGTCAAACAGCATACATTCCGGTTTCCTGATGGAATATATGATATCACGCATCGTACCGGCTATCTGATCAAGCTGAGTGAGTGTGGTTTCATCCATGCGATTCCAGAAACGGGAAATTGTCGGCTGCGATGCAAGTAAGTCTTTGTCAAGAATTTCAGTAAACACCGGATCGGCTGTAAGTTCATCCGCATCATTGTCATTAAAATATGCGGCAATAATCTGATAAACCATCTGCATGAAATTTTCAGAATCCGTATGTAGACGAAACAGCGCGGAATCGTTTGTATGGAACAGCCGTTTAACGGTTTTTTCAAAACCGATTTTTGCAGCGAATTCCTTTACAAGAAGCAGACCGGCATCGGAAGAAAGGCTGCCGCCGTTGAAATTGAATTTGCAATAACTGTTGCTTTCCAGAGTCATGTCGGCTAAACTATGCATAGGGCTTCTCCTAATTGTCGTGGTTTGGTTTGACCGCTATAATCATAACAAATCAGAAGCTCTTTTTCTATGAAAAAGCATCATTTAACAGATGAAACCTGAAGCTTTAAATTATCAAGGAACTATGCGGCTTTACGCCGCTGCCGATTCAATCGGTGAATAATACAGG
>CAZMYT010000043.1:0-1727 GCA_964570565.1 uncultured Paludibacteraceae bacterium | reverse complement strand
ATACCCGGATTCCACGTCGCCAAATCAGTCAAATTGCAGAATTTGGTTTATTCACCCACTATTGGTAAATATAAAGGCTTTTTGAATTAAAATTACTTGAATTTACAGCCAAAATAACCACTTATCACCCACTTTCGATGGTATTTTTGGTTTTTCGGCATTCGCAGGATTTCACTAAAAAAGTGAATTGGATATTTTGGGTAGAGATACCATGTTAATATTATTAGGATAAGAAAACCTGCCGTGAGGATATTGCCGTGATCAATAAAATCGAATTCACTGCCAAAAATCTTACTTCCAATGCCGGATTATTTTTACTGCTCGAACATGCTAACAAGAACGGGATTTTTGACCTGATTGATCATGATCTTGTTTTTGAAAATGCCTCTACCAACAAAATCAAAATGAACCACATCAAGACCATGCTGTGCGGCAACTTTATTGGGATTGATAAACTGGAACGATTGAAATTGCTGCAAAGTGATCCCCTGATCAAGGAATTTGCCATCTCGATCAAAGAGCCAGAAACTGTATCAAGGTTTTTGGGGAACTTCAGTTACAAAACAACCCACGAACTGAGAGGAATCAACTTCAAGGTCTTCAAAAAGCTGCTGCGAAAGAGCAAGCTCAAAGTCATCACTATTGATATTGACAGCAGTGTAATCAATGTAGAAGGCCACCAGGAAGGGGCTGTCAGAGGGTACAATCCCAAAAAGCCTGGGAGCAACTGTTACAACATCCAATTCGCTTTTTGTGATGAATTAAAATCCTATATCACCGGATTTGTACGAAGTGGAAACACATATACTGCCAATGGCGCAGCTGAAATGATCAAAGAAATCATTGCCCATGTCAAAACCGATGATTTGGAAATCCTGTTCCGCATGGACAGCGGCTATTTCGACGAGGAAATTATTGAAGTGATCGAATCAGCCGGTTGCAAGTATTTGATCAAGGGAAAAGAGTATCCAACGCTCGCTTCTCAAGTTACGGCTCCATCTATTTCATTCACGAAAGGTGATGAAGGCAGAGAAACAACAGAACTGGTTACTAAACTGGATACCTGGGACAAAAACCGAAAGTTTGTTGTCTCTCGCGTACTGAAACCAGAAAAAGACAGGTTGCAATTATCCCTGCTGGAAGGTGATGAATACGAGTACTTTTACTTTGTGACCAATACCGAACTGCCTTCAGAAAAAGTGGTCTTTACTTACGAAAAACGCGGCAATGCCGAAAATTACATCAAAGAAGCCAAGTATGATATGGCGGTTGGACATCTCCTGCTTCAATCTTTTTGGGCCAATGAAGCCATTTTTCAGCTGATGATGCTGGCCTACAATTTGTTTTTGTTGTTCAAGATAGACTTTGCAAATGGAACGGAATACCGGCAGCAAATAAAGACCTTTCGTTTGAAGTACATATTTCTGGCAGGAAAGATCATCAGAATGGCAAGAAGTGTCGTGTTGAAACTCTCAAAAAATTATCCTTTTCAAGAGATATATGCAAAAAGCCTTCCCTGAAAAAACTCCCGTTTTTTTATCTCAAACCGATATTTCCATTTAAAATGGACTTGAAATAACCATTTCTAATGCCCAAATTTATAAAATGGATCCCTGAAAATGCTGTATAATAAAGGAAATCATGCGAAATTTAAGTGCGTTCAACCACAACCATCACCCCTCCAGGATGAAAATGGTGGCAAAATTCATCAGACGTGGAATTTCGGT
>CAZMYT010000042.1:0-1735 GCA_964570565.1 uncultured Paludibacteraceae bacterium | reverse complement strand
GCTTCGATCTTTTCTTCCAATGTGCTTACTTTTTCCTCGAAGGTATGAAGTTTATAATATTTTGGCAAGAAAACCGCTATCCCTTTAGGGTAGTGGATGAATTGCGTCATGCTATATTCTTTTGCATAATCATCCATGAATTTCTTGCTTGTATTCTTTTACAGTTGCTTAATTTTGGCGTCTTGAATCCTTTTGGCATACCAGAAAAATCAATCTTATTTCCTTCTATATCCATTAGAATTGCATAACCACTTGACATTCTACCTTTGATAAAATATTCTTTTCCAAAATAGTTTACCTTATCGAATTTTCTAAATCCACATATCTTATTTGTAGGGATTCTTTGTTCACTTCTTATTCCTTTTGACTGCTGATAGTCTCCGCATGAAACACATTGTTTGATATATAATACATCTTGCTTAAAATTAACTTTTTCTCCACCACTTGCTATAACAACTGCGTCCATATAATGTTCTTTTGGCAATCCTAGATTCTGTCTATTTTCTTTTGTAATATATCCAAAAGTTTCTTCACATTCGTATATATTTAATAACTGAATACGAATGCTATTCATTTGTGTTGCGTGTTTTAGAGAACCCTTCTTGATTCCTTTGAGATTCAATTTTAGATTTCCATGATGTAAATTTGTGTGGCATGTATCACAAAGCGTGATTAAATTATCCTCTTCATCAGAACCACCATTGCTTCTAAAAATAATATGATGGACTTCTAATCTATTTGATTTCTTTTTGCCTTTACAACATTGACAAGTATAATTATCTCTGTTTAATACTTTTGCTTTTGTATTAGTAAATCCATAATTTAGTCCTTTTTGGTATCCCCAATGTCTATATTTTCCATTATGTAACATAGGATTTTTCATTAAGTGCATATCAAAAGTACCAGTTTCTAACACTAAATTATTAATTGGAAGAATACTTTTCACATACTCAATTTCTTTAATATGTGAATTGATTTTACTCGTCATCGTAGGAGAAAATCTGCCTGACTTAATACTATTTTTGCGATTTAGCCATCTAGCTTTTCTATATCTCGTCTTACGATTGCGTCTATTTCTGCGATACTTAGCTCGTTGTTTCATCTTATCGGAAATATCATTTCTAATCGCAACTTCTGATAAATAAAGAACGTTACCCCTCTCATCTACTGCTGCGCTCCCAATACAACCACTCCCTGTATCTACGCCAAGCACTATTGGCTGAGTGTAAGTAGTTGTCTTATATAGTAACTTAATGGTAAACGGTGTTCTCCGAATACACTTGGCTTTTCCATCTCTGAGCATCTTCCTTGCCCTCGCTGGGGTCGTCGGCATTAAGGGCTTGCCGTCTTGCGAAATTACGTATACGGTCATATAAACTCCTTTCGGAATAATTCGCCTTGCGGCGTTGTGCGCTTTCACGTCTTCATCTCGACAATGATAAATAGGCTTTTTACACTTGCAACACCGAGGCATACCCTTAACCTCTACTTAATTGCAAGCGACAGAGCGATGGTCTGATGCGTCAACCGAGGGTGTCATGACCTATCTATCGTAGCTTTCGCTAAGTCTGGTGAACTAGCTCCTAGAAGCCCCGACCCTTTAGGGTCGTGGGTAGTTCACTTTCTACTTCTTGTTTTGTCACTATTTTCCTCCTTTCAGTAAGGTTAAAATTAACCCAACAATAGAAGCAGCATTAGTAACAAGAAGCCCAATAACCCATTTGCCGATACTTGA
>CAZMYT010000041.1:0-1762 GCA_964570565.1 uncultured Paludibacteraceae bacterium | reverse complement strand
GCAGAAAACAGGTATTTATTGCTATTGAAACAACACCCTGATTTAATACAAAATGTTCCGCTTAAATACATTGCGTCCTATCTTGGAATTACAGATACGTCTTTAAGTAGAATACGAAAATTAACCATTAAAAAATAGCCGTGATTGAATTTCTTGCCAAATGACAAGTGATTTTCATTTCGAATACCTTTAATTTTGCAATTAAATTTTAAAACAAGAGCAATATGAAAAATACTATTCTTACAATTTGTATACTGTCAGTTATGACATTAACCGCTTTGGCACAGAACCAATTTCCAAGTCCAAGATATGGCACAACTACCGTTAAATACAATGATACTTCTATTTATATCTATGGTGGCGTTATTCAAGAAGCAAGTAAGTCAATCAGCCAGCAATTAACAAATGAAGTGTGGTATTACAACGCTTCTAATTGTACTTTCACAAAGGTTAATCCCTTAGGAGATGAATTACCAGGTATGTACGCATGTAGCCCTGTTTGTGATCCCCAAACTGGGAAAATATATTTTCTTGGAGGTTTAAGGACAGCGGCAGATAATGCGTTTTACTCATTTGATCCACAAGCATTTCAAGTTTCAAAAAAAACGCAACAACCTTACTCACAACGAAGTGGCATGTCAGGAGAGTATATTGGCAGTGGAAAGTTTTTGTTTTCTGGAGGACGACTTGCTAATGGTACAGCAAGCAGTGCTGCCTATGTGTTTAATGCTGCACAATTAACAATTACTCAAATTGCTGACATACCACAAGGCACCGCTCTTTACGGTCATAATACAATTAGTGATACTGTAAATAATAAGGCATATATTTTTGGTGGATTAAACGGGAGTGGAAACAATAACTTTTCATGTTATGAATATAATACACAAACAAACTCTTGGGGATTTGGACCTTCAATTCAAAACTACCCTCAAAACGAATGGACAGCATATGCTGGATACGGCTCTACACTTACACCCAATGAAATATTTATTGCTGGCGGTCAAAAATATTCAACAGCTAAATCAACCAACTCAATAGCGTTTTCAACTAATTTATACACAATCACGGTGAACAACGGAAATCTTACAGCCCAATTAATTACAAACAACTTACCCCCAATGATTGGCGGTTCGGCTTGGTGTTCGTTAGGCAGCAATGATGACACAGTTTTTTATTTTTTCGGAGGAATTAATTCAATCACAACCACAGGAGATACAACCATAACCAACAATTTTTATCGTTTTAACCAAACGACTTCTCAAATTCAACAGTATGATACAACACAGCAAACTTGGGGTGGTATCGTATCCTCAATTAATGACGCAGAATTTAAAACGTCTGTTGAATTAACTGTTTTTCCAAATCCAACTACCGACAAAGTGAGTTTTGCCTTACAAACCAAAGAAACGATAAAAAACATAAAAATATTCAATCAAAACGGACAGTTAATACAGCAAATCAGTAATCCGACTGAAACACAAATTAATTTTACACATAAAACATCCGGGCTTTATTTCATTCGCATAGACACAGAAAAAAACTATTATCTTGGAAAAGTGATAAAACAATAAATTACGGGGGCATAACAACGTGTATAAGTAATGGCGGGGTTTGTAGCGTATTTGAGCGTTCTACCCCGCATTTTGTGTAGTAGTAATTTGATAGGTCAATACTCCGAAGTCCGCCACTACTTATACACGCGACCGTTAGTGCAGATTCTGTTTTTGTGAATAACACTCTCTACAGTTTTAATTATGCT
>CAZMYT010000040.1:0-1851 GCA_964570565.1 uncultured Paludibacteraceae bacterium | reverse complement strand
TTCATGATGGAGACTTGTAAGGAGAGTCCAATACGTAATATAATTAAATAAAGGTAATAGATAATGAGAAAAATAGTTTGTATATATTGTTTTTATGTACTGTTAACCCAGTTTCTTACAGGTCAATATCAATCGTTTGCACAAAGTGGTAATGAGAAATTGCACGTTGAAATATTACAAGTTCAATTCAGTGAGAAAAAGTCTTTGTTGATTGAATTCAAAGTAACAAATATGTCTAAAGAAACAATTCTACTTGACACTCAACCTTTTTATCTTGTTGTTAATGGATCCAAGGGCTTTGACCATTGTGTACTTTCTGATGGTAATAAGTTTGTAAACTACATTATTTTAAAAGAAAAAGGGAAAGTGAGTATGTGGAATCTCGGAGGGACTTCAAAACTACAATATTATGATCAAAAAATGCCAGAAGAAAGGTTGATTAAACCAAATGAATCAATATGTCAAAAACTGGAAATCAATCGAGAGCTATATTGTGATTTTATGGATCCCGTTGAATGGGAAATTTCAGTATGGCAATCTTGGGATTTATTGAATGAGGGAACGAATAACGTTAATGCGAGAAGAGATAAGAGCAACCAGCCCTGTTTTTCAATTCCTGTTGTCAAAAATTATATTGCGTTTCTATCTGAGGGGAAAGAAAAAAGAAAGAATATTTCCGCTAAAAGAAGATTGCGGAATCATCTTTCGGAATCAAAATTCTTTACTATTTTCCCTTTACAAACTAGTGGAGGGAATCATTAGTCACCTGCGACGGCTTCGACAGGAGGTAGTTTAAACATCTATCGTACATTTCTTGAGGGGTAGCTATTAACTTGAAGAGGCCATGATGGCTGTTGCTTGTCGGGGGGTTGCGGAAAGAGATCTCTGCAAGTAAGGCAGAGGAACCTCGGGATCGTTTCGGCTAATAAGGAAGGCTGAAAAACGAAGTTTTAGATGTAGTTGCAATTGCATATAAATTAAGCTATATAAACTACATGAAAGGAGATAAGCCAGAGGAAAGGCTCTTTCGGGTTGCCGCTGTTCAAGGAGGATACTTCACAGCTTTTCAGGCCCGAGAGGCCGGATATATTGAAACAAACCACACCTACCATGTCCTTTCCGGGAACTGGATCCGGGAGTGGCGCGGAGTCTATCGTTTGAGCCGCTTTCCTCTGGCAGAGGATTCTCAATACTCCCTTTGGGGAGTCTGGTCCATGAACAGAAAGGGCATTGTTCAGGGTGTGTACTCCCATGAAACGGCGTTGAACCTTTTTGACCTGAGTGATGTTCAGCCGGAAAGGCTTCACATGACCTTTCCTCGGGGTCATAAGCGTAATGGGGAAATTCCTAATACGCTGATCCTCCATCATGCGGATATCGACCCCTTGGAGTGTGAAGAGCGAATGGGCTACCGGGTAACGATCCCTTTCCGGACAATGGCTGATCTGCTTCGGTCTATGACTCTCTCTCCTGAGCTTATCAGGCAGGCCTTCGAGGAGGCTCTAAGGACTGGAGCCCTGACCATGTTGCAATTTCAGACGCTGAGAGAAGCCCCTAGAATCGGTGTGCGACTCAAGATGTGCATGGGCGAAAAGGGATGACCGTTCAACGGTATCAGAGGGCCTCCTATTTTCGAAGCGCCCTTGAGGAAAGAGTCAACCGAATGGCTAGGGAGAAGGGGAGCGATCCTATGAGGATCCGGCGGAAAGTGGCGTTTGATCGATTTCTGTTCCGCTTGCTCCAGTTGAGGGAGGATTGGCTTGTGGTAAAGGGCGGGTATGCCCTGGAACTCAGGATGGAACGAGCGCGGGCCACAAAAGATATTGATTTGTCTATCCGGAACCACTTCTC
>CAZMYT010000039.1:0-1944 GCA_964570565.1 uncultured Paludibacteraceae bacterium | reverse complement strand
GGTACGGACAAAGAGAAACTGGCCATAAACACTTTCGCGCTTTTCGTGCATTTCGCGGTTAGATTTATAGCGGACACTCCGGTTTAGAATCATGAACCGCGAACGACGCGAACGGCACGAACAGGGAGAAGCAGATCATAAGAACTTTCGCGGTTTTCCCGTGTTTCGCGGTTAGAATTCCAGCGAATTACAGCGGACTCTCCCTTTTTTGTTCGCGGTTTTCGCGTGTTTCGCGGTGAAAATTACAACGGACACTCCGTTTTTTATTCCCTCTCCCCCTCAAACCGCTTTCAACCAACGTTCCCCAGATAGAAGCCTGAAACCGGCTAGCATGAAAGACGCTTGGAGAACAAGGTTGTTCTGCTTCAAAAGGAGAGTCCTGTCTTCAAGCCGAGAAAATGCTTGTTTGCGGGGCTGAAATGCATGTCTTCAAGGCCCTAAAGACCGGCGCAAGACAAGGGTTCTAAAAAACGGAGTCAATATGGGAGAACCCAAGTAAAAGAGGAGGGATCGGATGACATCTCGAGTATCATAGGGGAAATCCCGATGTATATACCTTACCGCAGTCAGAATAGCAACCGCCAAGTCTGGGAACAGCCGCAGTGCGGTTCGCTCATTCCCCGAGTTGTGGTATAAAGATACGGTCATGCCAAACAACGCAATTGTCAAAGCACTTCTTTCGGCGCTCCTTTTTGGCGTTTCGACGCCGTTAAGCAAAATCCTGATCGGCCGGACAAACAGCTTTCTTCTGGCCGGCCTTCTTTATATTGGCTCCTTTGTCGGTCTTCTGCCGGTCTATTTCTGGCGGGAAAAGAGGGCAATGCCGGCAAGAATCGACAGGAATAACCTTAGAAAAATATCCGGAGCTGTATTCTGCGGCGGGATCATCGGTCCGGTCCTACTACTGCTGGGATTGCGCTCCGCCTGCGCCTCGGCTGTGGCCTTGTGGCTGAATTTCGAAGTGGTTATGACCGCCCTGCTGGGATGGCTCTTTTTCCAGGACCATCTGGACAGTAAGGGCTGGTGCGGAGTCGCCGGAGCGTTCCTAGCAGGATTGCTGCTAACCGCGAGCGAAGGCTTCGGCGCCTATCTGCCCGCTCTGCTGATCCTTGGCGCCTGCACGGCTTGGGCGCTGGATAACCACCTGACCGCTCTGATCGACGGAATCACCCCGGTACAAAGCACGCTGTTGAAAGGCTTGATCGCCGGGGGGACAAACGTGGCCATAGGCCTGTTGATCTCCTCCAGCCTGCCCGCCTTTTCGACAGTCTTAGCGGCCATTCTTCTCGGCGCTTTTTCGTACGGCGTCAGCATTGCATTGTACATCTCGTCCGCTCAGAAACTCGGAGCGACACGTAGCCAGGTTATCTTCTCTTCCGCCCCCGTTTTCGGCATGCTGCTAGCCCCCTTGCTGCTGTCTGAAACGATCGGCCCGACGCAGGTAACTGCGGCGGTCATTTTACTGTTTTCCATTTGGCTACTGATCCAAACCCGACACACCCATCTCCACCGCCATGAAGCCATGGAGCATATCCACTCCCATTCGCACAACGATCTGCACCATGACCATCATTCGGGACCAGAAGTGATAAACCACCACACCCACCTCCATACCCACCCAGCCATTGAGCACGACCATCCCCATCTTCCCGATCTTCATCACCGCCACAACCATTGATCCCCTCTCAACCTCACGCTGATACTGTTCAGGCAGTACATTCCGCTTAATTTACAGCGGACATGCCGTTTTAGAATCCTGAACCGCGAACAACGCGAACGGCACGAACAAGGAGAAACAGACCATACAAACTTTCGCAGGTTTTGCGTAACCACAGTTGGTAGGATGGAAGAGAGAGGAAACGCTCCTGTTGCCCGGGATTTAAGACAGGGCAAGGAGGGCTCCCTTTGGGCAAAAACTTTCTGAGAGTGGAGGAGAGGCTTCCT
>CAZMYT010000038.1:0-1983 GCA_964570565.1 uncultured Paludibacteraceae bacterium | reverse complement strand
CGGAGATCAGAAGATCGAAGAGCGCAATGCCTCAGGTCAGGTGACTAAACACTACCTCTGGGGGAATGGAATTGACGAGTTGCTGCGCCTCGATGTGTACAATGGAGCATCCTCGACGCCCTATTACGTCCACACCGACAATATTGGCTCCACAACCGCTATCACCGATGGGAGTGGCAACCTCGTGGAGCGTGTGCGTTACGACGCCTACGGTGTGCCCTCTTTTACGGATGCCCTGGGTCAAACACTTAAAAAGTCTACAGTCGGAAACACCACACTCTTTCAAGGCAGGGAGTACGATTACGACCTGGCCTTGTACAACTACAGAGCTCGGTATTTTGACCCTTCTCAAGGCCGCTTCCTCCAAACCGATCCCTTAGGGTACGAAGACAGTATGAACCTCTATCAGGGGATGGGGATGAATCCTGTGAATTTTACAGATCCTATGGGAGAATATTTTGTAGTACCTGAAGGTCCATACAAACAGAGAATATTGGGTTGTTTAGCCCTGGGCGCATTGACAGGTTCGGGAAGGCTATTATTTGAAACAATTTTGAATGATCCACGACCTGTTTCAATAGTTGTTTCAAATCTTCCTGTTGTTAATTTACCAAATGGGAAAGTCAATATTACTCGCGGGCGTATAGATCCACCTCAAGTTGGAAAAGAGAAAAATCGAGTGATATCAGTTCCTGTAGAAATTGGATTTTCTAATCTTGAAAATTATCATGCGTTGACAGGCTTTGACAAAAGTGGATTGTCAACAATTTATCATGAATTGCTCCATGCAAATGCTTATTTGAGTTCGGCTCCATGGAATAATGTTTCCTTTATTACGGCACACCAAACCGCATGGAGACAAGATCAAACTCAAGTGGGGAGTAATAGTCAATCAAATGGGACTATATATGCTGAAGCTGGTTCATTCGGACAGAAGGTTTACCGAGAATCACAAAATATTAAACTTACATCTCCTGTCACATTAATCAAAATGCAACATACAATCAAAAGGATTGAGCAGATGGAGCTGTTTTTTAAGGAACAGGAAAAGGCATTAAAAGAACTGGAAGAGAAAATGAAAAAGGATGCAGAAAATTATTTTAATAAATTGACGGTAGACGATATTCCGAATAATGAATGATCCAATACAAATAGGAAGAACAATATGAAAAAGTGTCTGCTATTTCTAATAATTGCTTTGATGAATAACCTTGTTGGAATAGATAAAAGAGTTGAAGAAGATGTTTTAGGATTTAAAGAATGTTATCACGATGTATTGATTGAAAAAGGAAAAGCTGTGAATTGTATTTTGAAAAAAGTAGTGAAAACAAATGATAAGTTTTATGTTTACATTGAAAGAGCTTTTGCAGATGGCAAAATATCAGAAATAAAGCTGATAGTCAAAAAAAATTGTGTAGAAAGTTTGATAAAAAGATTGAATGAAATTGGCTTTATGGATTTGAAATCTATAACACCAACGAATTTTCCAGAAATGGAAGATGATTCAGAAGCTATTTACAAAATTTATAAAGAGCTCAGACCAAATCAAAGCAATCTATGTTTTTTTGGTAAATTTCAAGAACAGCAAGTTGATTATAACGTTTATGACGTTGAGATGATAAGTGATGAGAGATATAGTCAGGTTTACAAATTGATGTGCGAATTTTTTAGTAAGAGAGAATAAAGTTTTAAGAAGTATTTCAGCTCTTGGTAGAAGAAAAAATAGTTATTTTTCTAAAGACCTCTTAAAGATCTGTTCCTTTTGAAACAACAATATTCCCATGAAATCAGGTAGGAAAGTGAGGTGGCTCCGTATGTCAATAGGGAGAAGCAGAGGAGCGGAACGGTGGTGACCAACAGTTACGATAACGGCAACCGTCTGATCGCAAGGACCATCACCAAGGCGGCGGGAGTGGAGGGCACCTCCACGGAGAGCTATGTCTACGACGGCCTGAGCCGCTTAACCAAAGGCACTAACGATAC
>CAZMYT010000037.1:0-1991 GCA_964570565.1 uncultured Paludibacteraceae bacterium | reverse complement strand
TCTGAGTTTTAAGCCATTTGTACTAGTAACTACTGTCAAGGCTCTGAAAACAGCGTAAATTCAATACTTTTGAGGCTCAACTGCATTGCAAATCTCCGTTATTAGTAGTACAATGTACTAGTAAAGGAGATTCCGATATGGCACGTCCAGTTGATCCAGATAGTGGTTTCAGAGTCAAGATTCATGATAACGGTGGGCATCGCTATGCGAGCACCCAACCAGCATTTACCGATCCCGCAACAGGGCGGAAGAAATACCGCCGTCTACATTGGGGAGTCGTTGATGAAAACAATAAGTTCCATCCGGATAAGAACTACCTTCTGGCATCTCCGGAAGAACGTGCAAAACTGATCTTCCCAGAAGACTGGGATCTCAGTGAGATTGCTTCTCTTACCGGAAACCGCAAGCGTGGCCGGCCGGAGATAGAGTCTCAGGATGAGAACAGGCTGTACGGTGATATCTGGCTGCTCGAAAAGATTGCAGAACAGACCGGCATTCGGGATGACCTGATGGCCGTCTTTGACAATGACCTTGAAAAGGTCAATGCTGTGCTGACGCTGGCTTACTTTCCTATGTCAGGAAAGGGAACCTATCATCAACTGGCTGCATGGCAGCGAATCGCCAAAACACCATACCAGGGCGAGCTTTCATCTCCCTACATTACTGCACTGACTCAGAAGATTACAGAACAGGACCGTATGGCTCTGCTAAGGCTTCGGGCAAAAAGGCTCAGCAAACAGGAACTCTGCGCAGTCGATTCCACAAGTCGTTCAGCATGGGGAAGCAGCCTTGCGGACATCCACTATGGGAAGAACAAGGACCATCTTCCTCTTCCGCAGACTCTGGAAGTTGTGGTCTATACGCTTGATCATCACATGCCGGTGTACTATCGTACTTTTGCGGGAAATACACCTGATTCAAGAAGCCTTGAGACAATCCTCAATGACCTTGAACAGGCTGGATTCAGAGATATCGTTCTGATTACAGACCGTGGATACGAATCAGTCCGGAACCTTGAGATGTATATCGATAAAGGTCAGCGGATGATCATGGGCGCCAAGGTCGGACAGAAACTTATCCTCGACAAGATCCAGGCTTTCGGTAACTTCGGAGCCCATCCGGATGGGATGGAGGTCGCACCGGATGAACGTTTTTACTATAAACAGTATGATATCGATTACCAGATTGAAGGAAAGCGTGACAACGTAAAGAAATCCGAACGTCTGGAGATCAATCTGTACTTCGATCCGATACGAAGAGGCCAGGAGATACTGGACATCGATATCAATGTCCGGAATCAGCAGGCAGCCCTTACAGTGATTCAGAAAGACCAGACTCCTTTGGACGATGACCAGACAATCCACCGGGCTTACAACTTTTTCAAGCTGGACTATGATCCGGTCACGAGGGTTCTGAAAAGCTTTTCTCTGAACCAGAAGAAGGTTAATCAGGCACGACGGACTGCAGGTTTCTTCGCCAACATCACACATGGAATGAAGCTGACACCGACTGAAGCGCATCATCATTACCTGCTTCGTGACGAACAGGAGAAGTACTTTGCAATGATGAAAGGCATCATGGGCGCCGACAGACAGAGGAATTCATCGGAATCCGGTAAAGCCGGCCGGTTGTTTATTCTGTTTGTATCGCAGATCATCGGAAGCTATCTGAGCTATATCCGCAAGGCAAAGCTCTCAGATCAGTTCCATTCCGTTTCAGACATCCTGAATGAGATGCGCCCGATCCGGTATATCGAGCATCCGAATACAGTGGCTTACATCACTCCTTTCGTTGGAAGGCAGGTCGCAATCAGTGAAGCTTTCGACATTGATATCCCGGAAGGCTGTGCTCCGGAATACGTTGTCAGAAAGACCAACAAAGGTAAACGCGGAAGACCACGAAAAAATAAACAAGTGGTCAAAGAGGAGTCGGAAACTTAACTGACTCCTCACTTCGCGGAGTTTTTAGTACAAACAGAATTTAAACTCAGA
>CAZMYT010000036.1:0-2093 GCA_964570565.1 uncultured Paludibacteraceae bacterium | reverse complement strand
TTAGTTTCTTCTACTAATATTGACAGAATATTTGCATTGTACCATGCTTCAAAAAGCGCCAAACGCTGTTTTGTATGTGACAGTTATCAGACTAATATTTTAAAAATAGTATCCGAAAATCATAAGCAATACACAAAATTTTACGATATAGATTTCAACAAAACAACAAGCTCGGCGGGTCGTTTCTTTGATTTAAAACGTCAAGGACAAAATCCATTTTCTTTCAATGGAAAGTTAAAGTCGTATTTAGACAAATATGGTTTTTGTATGCTTATACGTTCAAGTAATTCATTTCAACCGCTTATAGATGAATATGCTAAATTAAATGATTCAAAAGTATATTATTCAATGTGGAACGGATATTTGGACTGTGAGAAACCTGCTTTTAATGAATCGTTATACAATTTTTTGAAGCCTTATGAAATTGAACATATGCACACAAGTGGGCATGCTGATTTGGATACACTAAAGAAAGTTTTTGAAACAGTTAAACCCAAAGGTGGCATTATACCTATTCACACAGAAGCACCTGAAAAATTTCAAGAATTATTTCACGGACAACCTACTATTATTCCTCTTCATGATGGAGATGTCTTTGATGTAAAATAAAAACGGATTAATAATGATGAAAAAGAGCGAACGGCTAACACGCGGTATAGTTAATTGCCGGTACAGTGGGTATTCGAGCTGTAGCTCGTATTAAAAGTAGTTGTAACTTGACAGGAAAGTGCTTCGAAATCGGCAACTAACCATACCGCCAACCGTTGTGCGTCATTATAAAAACTACAGTGAGCATGATATTTAACTTTGATATTGAAATTCCTACAGAAGAAATGGACTACTTTCTTGACAATGTAAATTATGAAAGATTAAAGAAAGGAGAATATTTTCATTCGGCTGAAAAAGTTTGTAAAAAAATTGGATTTGTAAAATCCGGACTGTTTAAGTCGTATGTCATTGATGACAAAGCGAATGAAAAAATAATTGAGTTCTATCCCGAAAACTCATTTGTTTCGGCTTTTACAAGTTTTATTACTAAAGCAAAAACTGATTGGAATATTCAGTCAATTGAAGATTCTGAAATCTTAACTATATCATATGATTTTCTTGAACATTTATACAAACGACACAATTGCTGGACAATTTTAGGCTTAAAAATATTTGAAATGCAAACTCTTAAAAAATGCAGTCGAGAAAAGTCCTTATTGGTAAATAACGCAACTGAAAGATATTTGCTTTTCCGAAGACAATATGAAAGTATAGAAAGCAGATTAACATTAAACCAAATTGCATTGTATTTGGGAATACAGCCTGAATCACTTAGCAGAATAAGAAAAGATTTAAAGGCTTAACCTACATCAAGGATATTTACAAATCAAATTCAGAACTTTGCATAAATTATTAAATCAAAAAATTATGGACAGTTTAATGACAACAATCAATGGTTCTGAAAATTTGACTAATGTTGAAAATGACAAATTAAAAGTATTAGTAAATTTTTACAAAGCCTTCAATCAGAGAGATTTAAAATTAATGCAAGACGTATGGTTAAATACAGATGAGGCTTCAATGAATAATCCTGTTGGTGGAATTATGAGAGGTTGGAAAAACATTGAAAGCGTGTACGACAAGATTTTCAATGGCAAGGCAAAAGTGTATGTAGAATTTTATGACTTTACATTTCATTCAACGGAAAATATGTTTTTAGTTACTGGCAGAGAACGGGGCTTTTTTGAAAAAGAAAATTTAAAAATTGATTTGGCAATTAGGACTTCGAGAGTTTTTATTAAGGAAAATGGAGAATGGAAACATATTCATCATCACGGCTCAATTGATAATCCTGAATTACTTAAAAAATATCAAGATGCTATATTGAATATGTAACGAACGCATAACAAAGTGTATATGCCATAAGGGTTTCAGTTAGTATTCAAGCGTTGTAGCCCTTTCAAATTTTCGGGTCGGTGGACAGAATACCGCCCCTCAATCCCTTACGGCACATACACTCAACCGTTAGTGAAAATGCCTACAGCTACGGAGAGTGACATATACACCCAAGCAACATTCTTATAGCAAAAATTAAAATTAGTATT
>CAZMYT010000035.1:0-2243 GCA_964570565.1 uncultured Paludibacteraceae bacterium | reverse complement strand
TGCAATTTTCACGCCAATCCCTTCGGGCCGGAATTACAGGTTAAGCAAATGTTAGGCGGACGCCGCTCCCGCGGCGCAAAAAGGATTATTATGGGATTTACAATTAATAAGATAACAGTCACAAAAGAAACTTTACTTCATATTCGCAAGCCATATTTAGAAGAATTAGCATTTGCTCAAGAGTATTATTTAGAGCTAGTAATTCCAACTTGTAATATCTTTTCAATTGAAAGTAATCATGAAAACATTGGTTATGCCATAATTACAGTAGATTCAACTTTAATAGAGTTCTATTTGGTCCCAAGGTACCGGAAGAATTCCAAAGAAATATTCTCTTTCATTGTAAGTCAGAATAATATTCATAATATACTATGTAAAAGCTTTGATTACAGTTTGTTAAATTGTTGTGTAAGTAATGGTTATACATATACTGTAGATGGATTAATGTTTAGGAATAAACTTGAAGATCTTGTCTTTATTGAAGATAAAGCAATAAATGTTTCTTTTGCAACAAATGAACATATACCGTTTTTCAAACAGCAAAATGATGAAGTATTTGAACCAAAAGAACTTCTTGAGGAGGCAATAAAAAATAAAACAATTATTGTCTTTGAAAACAACAAGAGTATTATCGGATGTGGCTTTGTGAATATTGTTTATTTAAATTCAAACTATTGTGACATTGGTGTGTGGGTTGAACAGAATAATCGTAAAAAAGGATATGGTAGCTATATAATGAAATATTTGTCGAACAGCTGTAAAGCAAAACAATTAATACCCGTTTGTGGATGTGGGGTTGATAATATTATATCACAAAAGACATTGAGTAAATGTGGATATTATTCGGAATTTTCCTTGTTAAACTTCCGAACAAATTTCGCCTAACAACTGCTTCGACCTGACATTGCTATTGTCACGAAACTTGCAGTCGCTGCGCTCGGCAAGTTTCGCGCCAATGTACGCAATGCAGGTCAAGCAAATGTTAGGTGGACGCCTTCGGCGCACGAGGATAATAAATGTCAATAAACGAAGAATACGCAATTCTTAAAGCAGAAATAGCACACTATCGTAACAAAATTATAGAAGTCATTAAGGTTGGTACTGAAGAAGATTATTTATGTAAAGGTTTCGCAATTTGGTATTCTGAATTGAAATTTCAACCATTATTTCTTTTTATTGGAATAAATCCTGGTGCTGGGTTTTATAAAGACACTGGTGTTAAATATCGTGAAAGTGATTTGGATCTATCTGACTGCTTTGAATATTGCGAATATGGCGGCAAATTAGCAGAAGAAACGATAGAGGTCTTTTCTAAACTCAAATTAGATAATGAGTTAATTAATTCAGTTAAAACAAACATACATTATCTTGTTACAAGCAATCAAAAAGATCTTATCAAATTGCAGGGTATTCTTATTGATAAGTTTAATATTAATCTATATGAAAAATCAGAACAATGGACTAAAAATATAATACAAATGATACAACCAATGTGTATTATATGTGAAGGTGCATATTCTGCAGCACGTATAGCCGAATATTATGGTGAGAAAATAATTTGGGAAAACGATGTCTGCTCGTTTACAATTGCAAATGGTATTCATGTAATTGGCTATAAAAGGAAATATGCTGGTATAATTAATAAAAAAGAACTTCAACAAAGAATTAGTACTGTTTATGGAAAGATAATAAATTAAATAATGGTTTCGTATGAAATCATAAATATTAGAGGAGGACAAAATGGCGAAGTTTTATTGCAAATGCTGTGGGCAGAGTTATTCAGATGTTAGAAGTTTAACTGGGAATTCATGTTCAAACAGTGAATCAAGAAAACATGAACTTTTTGAGGGAGAAGAAGCGAATAAATACTTTTGTATGTGGTGCGGCCAGCAATATAGCGATTTGAGGAGCCTAACTGGAAATAGTTGTAATAACAGTCCATCGAAGAAGCATCAACCCTATGAAGGTGGTGAGAAATCAAAATATACATGTAAATACTGTGGTCAATCATATTCGGATCTTAGAAGCCTTACTGGGAATAGTTGCTCATCTAGTCCAACAAAAAAGCATCATCCGGCAAAATAAAAACATCACCTAACAACTGCTTCAACCTGACATTGCTATTGTCACACTTTGTGCTTTCGTGCTTCGCACGGCACAAAGTGCGCCAATATACGCAATGCAGGTTAAGCAAATGTTAGATTGACGCCTTCGGCGCTGAGACGTTGACAAACTTAAAAATA
>CAZMYT010000034.1:0-2357 GCA_964570565.1 uncultured Paludibacteraceae bacterium | reverse complement strand
ATTATATTTTCATAATCTATCTTGTCTGAATTATTGATGATATATTTTTCTAAGTCAGGCAACAATGTTTCAGTACCATTACCATTTTTTACTTTAAATCTTGTAAAGTCGAGTAATGATTTCGCTGCTTTATTTTTTTCAAATATTTCTCTTGCAGTCTGATTAATATTCAATTTAGATAAATCGTCACCGTTTGAAAAGAAACCTTCTGAAAACAATTCCCAAAGTGGCTTATTTTGTCCTTTTATTTTGAGAAACAAATATGTTTCAATGGCTTCGTATTGGGCTTCCCGTAACTGACCTTTATTTTTGATGTAATCAATGATTGGTCTGATTGTACATTCATCAGAGTTAAGCCATTGATTTTTATGATATTCTATTATTGTCTGAAGCATTTCAAATTCAATTAATTATAAGTCCAAAAGTACAAAAAAAATGCGGGTCGGCAAGAAATGGCTCTTTTGATTTTGCTGAAGCGTTTGCCTTGTGTGTTAGGGCAAAAGCAAATGTGCCATTTGTGGGTAGGCAAAAGAATTTCAAAATTTTTGTGCGATGGGGTATTTGTCTTTTATAGTCTTTTTTCATTCCAAGTTTAATATTCTATTTTCATTGTCAATTTGCAGTGTCGTTGTCTTTTCTCCGCTTGTGCATAACGGTCGAGTGTAGCAGTAGTAAGGGATTACGGGCTTCATCACTATCAACCTACACTAAACTTTATGCGAGGAAGAACGCTCGAATACCCTCTGAAACCCTTATTACTGCTACACTTTGTTATGCAATGTGCTTTATTTCTCAATTTCAAAGAATTTATAAGCATTGTTATCACAATTTGCTGTCCCATCAGGATTTTTTGGATTTCCAAGTTCCCATAATTTGTATTCATCAAGTTTTGTTCTATTCGTTTTAAATTTCTTATTCTTTGAACCATTTTCAGCAGTTATAGTACACATTTTATTTGTACTATACTTAATATCTGCAAAATCCTCAAATGCATATCTGGGAACTCCGTTATAGTCAACATACTCTTTACAGTAAAATTGTATCCAAGAACCATCAGTTTTTTTTAGTCTTACTTTGATTTGAAACTTATTTATTTCGCTATTAAAGTTTGAACTTGTCAAAACTTTGTATTTGTAATCATTTAAGCACAACATTAGTAGGTCGGGCAAATATATGCTGAAACCATTTGACCCCATTTGTTTTGCCATATTCAACTGTGCTTTAAACATAGATGGTAGATTTTCCATTTGCTTCTTATGGTCATAATTTACTATCAATTGAATGTATCCTTGATTGTTTTCATAAGTAATATTCAATGACATTGGAACCAGAGATTTATCTAAACTGGTTAACTTATTCAATGTTTCAATAAATGAATTAAAATTGTCATTAAAATATTTCTGATACTCGGTTGTCAGCCCTTTGAATGTCTTAGTCACATCAGCAGTTGTAAAATTTTGACTAAATGCACAATGTGTAAATAACAACAGTGCAATAATAAAAAGTGATTTTTTCATATTCTCTATTTTTTATTTAAAATTTTCTTGATTTCCTGAGATAGTCGGCTCATAATAATTGAATTATTATCCTGCCACTCCTTATTTCTCCTTACTATTTCAGGATGCGGCAGATGACAAATATTATAATCTGTTCCTAAAATCTTTGTTTGTTTAATTTGTCCATTTAAAAGCTCTCGGTTTTCTGTATTGAAATCACTTTTTATTACTCTTGCTACAACCTCTCCGAAAGTAATAATCAGTCTTGGTTTGCAAATTTCAACTTCCCTGTAAAACCATTCTTTACTTGCAATAGCAATTCTTTTTAAAAGTTTATGAGTATCAACGTATTTGATATTAGGATTGATTTGGATACAATTTTTAATATGTTTTTCAGGCATCAAATAAACTTTAACTAAGTCTGTTATCCAATGTTCGTCTGCGTTGATATTGAGATTTGAAAAAAACTCTTCTTCAAGTACTTCTCTTGATGCCTGTTTTCTAATTTGTTGACCATCAAAATACTCCTCTTTCCCAAATGGTGAAAGATTGTTTGCTGTTGGTATTAACAATCCGTTTCTGTTTTCAAACCTTGCAGAAGGAAAAGCACCAACAAACATTATTTTTTTCTTTTCCGTTTTTACAGGTAAAATTGGTAAAATTGGATTTCCGTCAGGGAAAAGATATTTCTCTGGGAACTCGATAATTTTTTCTCGAATGTCATTAAGGTAATGCTTAAAACATTCTTGTTGAAACTTTAATATGTCATTTGTCATCTTCATAGCATTTTGCATAACGGTTGGCGGTATGTTTTTGTTGCTGATTGAAACAGGCACTCACTTGGCAATAAAATATACTGCG
>CAZMYT010000033.1:0-2470 GCA_964570565.1 uncultured Paludibacteraceae bacterium | reverse complement strand
TTATGCCCAGTTCTTTATTTTTCGTTATTATAAAATTCAACTGTCGATAATAATTCATTCGTAAAGTTGAAGATATCATCGAGCGATTGCAATTCGTGTTTTGTCTCTTTTTTCTCTTTATCGAATAATACAATGTATTTTTTCGATTGACCATTTAGCCATAATCTACACACTGGTTTGCGATTATTATCGTCCAATATTACGCTAAAATATGTTTGCGAATCCCTAAAGAATATTCGAGTAGAATCAATTTTAGTTCTAAGAATACTTTTAACAATGTAAAAACTATTAATTTCATCTTCCGTTGTAATTAATTTGTTTTCGTCCGATTCTTCTTCATTTTCTTTTGCTTTCGTACTGTCTTCAGTAGGTTTTGTTTGATTAATTGCATTCATAAGCCTGTCGCTTACGGTGTCATTGAATGTTTGCTCAACCGTTTTCTTAACAATTTCAGTAAACTGAATCATTACTTTTTCTGTTGCCTTCCCGTCATAAACTCTGCTCACGAAAAACTTCACAAATTCTGGAGATGGATTTGCAAGTTGAGAGTTTAAAATTGTTTTTATTGCGTTTGAATATTTTAATTCGCTTGCAGTGTTCAAGATTGCTCCAATATCAAATCCATTCTTATGAAACTTGATAAGTTCTTTAATTTGTTGGTCTTTTATTTTCGTGATGTCAAAACTAAAAAATGGTTTCTCATCCATTTTGTTGGCAGAATCGAGGTCAGTGTAAAATAGATACTGAACACCATTTGTTAACAATGCAAATCTTGCATTAGTTAAGTGGAAATACTTGTGTAATTGAGTATAATGCTTTTCTAGGTTTTCAGAATGATTCTTGCACTCAATTATTAACACAGGTTGATTTTCCTTTAAAATTGCATAATCAACTTTTTCAACGTTTTTAGCGCCATAGTCAGTTACAAATTCGGGTACAACCTACATTGGATTAAAAACGTCGTATCCAAGAACTTGAATGAAGGGGAGAACGAATGCACTTTTTGTTGCTTCTTCTGTTAGGATTTGGTCTCTTAGTTTTAAAACCTTTTCTCCTAATTGTTTTATTTGGTCTTTAAATTCCATAACTGAAAGTTTTTATGTTATTAATCGAAAGACGTCTGTTTCATCAATCTAAAATTGGGCATAACGGTTCCGTGGTTACAACTACAGGGGATTTAGTAGCCAGCTCTGTCATCCCACGTTATAATTTTACCAAATATACAAAATAATTCCATAACCACATCTGCCCCATTGCCTTAAACCACGTGTTGTGTGCAGCTATTTTAGTCATTAGCAAAATCATCTAATTTTGTAAGTAAATCATTGAAATCAGACGTCATATAAGAAGCATAGTTTTCTAAGAATGGGCTTTTACTCCCGCTAAAGTAGACAAAAACAGGTTTTTGATTATTGTGGGAATAGATAATTTCAGCTAATACTCCTGGTGACAACTTATCGGTCGGGTAAATTACAACTGTAGCATCTGATTGGTCAATAAACCTAAAATCTCGTTCAATTGTCCTAGCTTTAATAATTTTCTTTGCTGTATCAGTCACATCAGCAATAGTGTTGGGTAATTCAATTTTATTACCGTAAGTCAAAGACATATCTTTTATTGCTAAAGGGTTGAATACTACAAATAGTTTTTCAAGTTTTTCGAGAAATTCTGTTTGAATTTGAGTTAACAATTCAGGATTTGAATCTTTTATTGCTGTAATTGGATAACTTAAATAGATTTTTTTCTTGTTCGTATAAAAGAAATCAAATAGATTGTGAATATTATGATTTCTAGCAATTATATAAACGGGTTTATTAAAGAAATCAGCTATCACTTGTGTAACAAATTCTTCTTCAATCATCCAATTTTGTGTTTCTTCAAGATTTGGAAGTGTGTCATTATCCCATTTTGGATTTATTGAATTTATTCTAAAAACTTCTTTTACATCATTAACTATATTTATGAAACCTTCAATCTTAAATCTGGAAAGATTTCTGAATGATAACCCCTCTATGATTCTATGTTTCCATCTAAAAGTAGCATGAATGCCAATTAGGTGTAATTCAACTTCAGGATTTTTTAACTTAAGTATTTCGATTTCTTTTAATGCATTTTCACGTAATGTACTTAACAAATTTCTATCAATGTCAAGCACTCGGTTATCAGTCAATTGAATATCAAGTTTACTTGCTTCATTATAGATTAATCTTCCAACATCATGAACTTGAGTTTTTCTTCCTCTATCATTTGCATATTTTTCTAACTCATTTAGTAATTCAATTCTTCCAGAACCAGAAATACCAGTTATTATCCATTTTTTCATAGTATATTGGGTTATTAGGATGTCTTCATATAGTTACACCCAACTCATTTATACCCGCCACTCTACAGCGTCTAACTTCCACATTTGGATGTATAAACGCTATAATGTGGTGTCTTACCTTTAAACTCAAAAGTAATATAAAATCTC
>CAZMYT010000032.1:0-2480 GCA_964570565.1 uncultured Paludibacteraceae bacterium | reverse complement strand
CCAAGGTCAATGCGCGACCACGAATTTAAGGGACTTCAGCGCCGTTTCCTGAACAAGGCGGAACCGGTGCACCAACAACCCGCTGGAGCGGATCATGAAGAAAATCCGGCGGCGGACCAGGGTTGTCGGCAGTTTTCCCGATGGCGAGTCGGCACTGATGCTCGTAGCGGCCCGCTTACGACATATTTCAGGCACTCGCTGGGGAACGCGCTTGTACATGAACATGCAAAGACTATGTGAATGTGATGAAATGGAGGCCTTAACCACCGCATGAACCGGCGAGCCGATCGGGGAAGGATGGGAAAAAGCCAGAAGTCTGCAAAGCCCTATGGGCGTGCCACGCCTAATTGGATCCCGCAGAGCGGGATTCACTTTTCCCCGTCCCTTTCTCAAGCTAAGGACCACCCCTTAATAAATGTGCGAAAGATTCTTGACACTACCATGATGCTCGTAGCGGCCCGCTTACGACATATTTCAGGCACTCGTTGGGGGATTGTGCTTGTACAGGAACATGCAAAGACTATGCGAATGTGATGAAATGGAGGCCTTAACCACCGCATGAACCGGCGAACCCAGGGCGGAAGGATGGGAAAGGGTCAGAGGTTTGGATAATTTTGCGGGTTGGCTATTCCTTTTTGGCCTTCCCAGAGCGGAATCCCCTTTTCCCCGTCCCTTTCTCAAGCAAAGCACTACCTCTTAAAAAATGTGAGAAAGAAACAGGACACTTTATCCGGTTGGGAGAGAAATGCCTTCGTTTCAGAACGTTTAAGAGGGAGTGTTCGTTGAAGACCTCGAAGAGTCGGAAACTACCTGCCGACCTTCATCCTCTACTTCGTCCCGGCTTCGGTCATCACCACACTCTTTCCCCTTCCGCCAGCCATAGTGCTCTTTCTGAAGAATCTGAGCATATTTTTTATCATTATGGCCATGTCCGCCATCGGTTTGAACACGGACCTGGTCAAGCTCGTCAAGAGCGGGGGAAGACCCATCCTTTTGGGCTTTTGCTGCTGGACGGCCATTGAAAATAAAAGACTCTCAAAATAGTCATCGACTTCTTCTTCGACATCGTTTAAAGCATTTTTATACACCCACTCTAAAAAAAGTCTTCAAAAGTCCGTCTAGAATATTGAACCAATCGATTGCCAAACCATGGTGTGAAGTCCTTGTATACGAGATTATCCTTTCTCCGGCTTCCAAGATGTTCTTTGAAATAAGCACAAGATATGTTTTCATGCTTTATCTGCAAATTATGTTATTCCTCGACACTATCTATTGGTTGTGGTAATGTCGTTATGAACGAGCATGCAGAATCTGACATGTCAAGGACTTGTGCCCCTTCTTAGAAAGAATTGGTTACCAAACAAGAGTACCAGTGCTTAAATTGATCTTTACTTATCTTTTAAAATAGGGAGGAAGATAGATGAAAGATCAAAAGGTGCAAGACGGACATTTCTTGGCTGACTTTATATCATTTCAAACGTTTGTCAGTAGTTTCATGATTCAGTTTGTTTATGCCATCGGGGTTGTCTTCATCACGATCTCTGGAATTACTTATATGAAATCTAACGTCCTGATCGCTTTGCTGGCGATTGTTGTTGGCAACATTCTATGGCGTCTTATCTGCGAAGCGTGTATTGTCCTTTTTCAAATCCACAATTCACTAGTCTCAATAGAAAAAGAATTAGCAGTAAGATCCTCACATGAGGGTGAACAAGGCGAAATATTTAGGAAGCAACCCCAAAGTGTGATTGCAAATAATTTGTGAATTCAACCATGGGAATTATACCTTCCCATCATGTTTTGGGGGGTACGCCCGTCCTCTTTCCAAATGCGCAAAGAATATTGTACGTTATCGCCTTAAGCAATATAGAAGAATATTCAACCATAGCCGGCCTCACCTCCTCTTGGTTTGATACGGGTTTTGGCCGACTCCATCTCTTACCAGGTTGCGAGGTGCTTTTTCACGCTTTATTTTTCACAAAACCCTCTTCAAAAAAGAGCTTTCAGACTTCTACCGTAAAATAATGGAATAGGAGGTATAAAATGAATAAGCCTTTATGGGCTTCTATGAAGGTGTTCTTTCTTGTTGTCAGCGTAATAGTCGCTTTGAGTCTAATTGCCTGTTCGACGACGAAGTCTGAGCTAGTGGGTCGTTGGCAAACAATTAATGGGGTAAAAGTAACGCTTGAATTTTTTAGTGATAACAGAGTTTCTTTTGATATTGGAGGAGATACTTCTATGGGAAATTGGTCAATATTAGATGACGGTCAAATCAGGATTGAAATAACTATGTGGAAACTACCACAAATTTACACTTGCAAAATTAAAAACGGTTTTCTACAATTTGAAGAAGGTCCATTCATAACTAAATATGAAAAAATAAAAAAGTAATTCGTTTATAAACAGCTGAATAAAGGATTTTACTGGTGGTTTACCTACAATCTTGTGACTAACCTTGCACAGGTATGATCGATCTGTCT
>CAZMYT010000031.1:0-2623 GCA_964570565.1 uncultured Paludibacteraceae bacterium | reverse complement strand
GAGCCGTCTGATCGAGGAGGTTCAGGACGGAAAGTCTGTTCAGTACGGTTACGACAGAGTCGGCAACCCCACATCGATCCGTTACCCCAACCAGCGCCTAGTGGAGCGTGAGTTTGATCTCTTGAACCGGATCTCCCGGGTCAAGCAGGGGAGCGATATCGTTTCCACTATGGAGTTTCTGGGCCGCTCCTACAGACTCGCCTCTAAAGGCTATCAGAACGGCGACCTGGTGAAGTACCTCTACGACCAGGGACGGAGACTTGTGAATTCGGAGGCGAAGAACAAAAACCAGGCGATCCTCCAAAGTTTCGGCTGGGGCTACGATTCTTTGGACCTGAAGAGCTTCGAGAAGCGGATCCACGACGGAGGAAAAGGCGACTCCTTCTCCTACGACGCCCTCAAACGCCTCACCAATGTCACCTTCGATTCCCCGACACCGGAAACACCAACGGCCACAGGGACTAAGAGCCGGTCCATAGCTCTCGACAAACTGGACAACATTCTCAAGATCACCGATAATGAAAGCGGTATGTTAACCGAGATCATCGGTGAACTGGAGGGGAAAGGGAAGGCTCTCAACCAATATTCGCGCTTCAACGACCTCCCTCTGGAGTATGACACTAACGGGAATCTTTCCGCCAAAGGCTCCAGACTCTTTGCCTACGATTACAAGAACAGGCTCATTCGTTCTTCAAAAGGCGATGACGCCGTCACCTTCACCTACGACATCTTCGGTCGTCAAACCAGCCGCACCGACCTCTCCGGCACTTTACACTTCTTCTACGCCGGAGATCAGAAGATCGAGGAGCGTAACGCCTCGGGTCAGGTAACCAAGCACTACCTCTGGGGGAACGGCATCGATGAGCTGTTAAGGCTGGACATCTACAACGGAACCTCCTCAACGCCTTACTACATTCATACCGACAATATCGGCTCCACCACCGCCATCACCGACGGGAGCGGCAACCTGGTAGAGCGCGTCACCTACGACGTTTACGGCCTTCCCACTTTTACCGACGCTCTGGGTCAAACCCTGAAAAAGTCCACAATCCGTAATACCACCCTCTTCCAAGGTCGTGAATACGATTACGACTTGGCTTTGTACAACTACCGTGCCAGATATTTTGACCCCACCATGGGAAGATTCCTCCAAACCGATCCTCTGAGTTACCAGGACAGCATGAACCTGTATCAGGGGATGGGGATGAATCCGGTGAACTTTGTGGATCCGTGGGGACTGTATGGAATTGATTTTCACTATTATGTGATTTACTTTTTAATGCGTGCTAAAGGATGGGACAAAGAAACGTCAAATAGGGTAGCAGGCTTTTCTCAATATGTTGATGATAATTCAGAAACTACTTCCATGTTTACGACTGAGGCGTCACGTTCTTATTGGCATTTTCCTGGGTCATCAAGAGAAAATGCGACGCGACGAGATGATTTAGATTCCAGAAATAAAGTTATTAGCTCTGTAAAAAGTTATTTAAAAGGAGAACTGAAAGGAGAAGTTCTATTGGGGAGTGCCTTGCATATTTATGCCGATTCTTGGGCACACGAAGGCTTTACTGGATATATTAGTGGCTTGAATAAACGAACTGGGTCGATTAGGCCAAATATTGGGCATGCTGATGCCGCATATGGTGGGCATGAGCCCGATATGATACCGCTAAACACTCAGTCATCTCAAAAAGCACTTGAAGCAGCAGAAAATATTTACATGTTGCTACCGAATGGGAGTGAAAAAAGTTTAAGCTGGGATGAAGTAAGGAACTGCCTATATGCAGCTTTTCAAATGCCCAAAAAAGCTTTTAAAGAGTATAAATCATATACATATTTTGTGATTGCTATGGTTAGGTACTTGCTTGTGGAAAAATTTGGGGAATATGAATTAATAGAATATAATTTTGAGGATTTTGAGAAAATAGATGACTATATCGACTTTTCATTAAGGGGACAAAAGTGAAAAGTGTTTTTAAATGTTTTATTGTCTTAAGTTTAATATGGATAATTATTTCGTTTGGGATTATTTTTATTGCCGGAGAATATGGCAAACTGAACTGGATGTTATTAAACTATCCGCTGTCTCTTGTAAATATGAGAGTGCTCTCTGTTAATCGAAACTCTTTTTTGCATATATTTATAGTGACGTTTATTAACTCATTATTTTATTCTTCAGTAATTATTACGATAAAAATCTTTATTATTCAAAGAATCATAAAGCGGTAAGGCGTAATTCCAGCTCGAGCATGATAAAACGGTCTCCCTTAGAAAATAAACGGGGGTAAAACGGAGTGAAAACGGTGCTGAAACGGAGGGCGTGAAGTCTATCCCTATGGCTTCTGGAAGGAGCTGAAGGGGGAGGGGAGTGATGGTAGTGTCAAGAATCTTTCGCACATTTAGAAAGTGTGCAGGAATGAGATGACCGGTAACAGTATCGAATTTGCCTACCACCGTAACGGGTAGTGTCAAGAATCTTTCGCACATTTATTGAGGGGTGGTCCTTAGCTTGAGAAAGGGACGGGGAAAATTGAATCCCGCTCTGCGGGATCCAATTAGGCGTGGCAAGCCCATAGGGCTTTGCAGACTTCTGGCTTTTTCCCATCCTTCCCCGATCGGCTCG
>CAZMYT010000030.1:0-2852 GCA_964570565.1 uncultured Paludibacteraceae bacterium | reverse complement strand
TAAGGCAAAAGCGGGAGGGCTTTTATTTTTTTTCTTTCAATTACGCAGAAAGTTTGAATCGAAGCACTTCTTTAAATAAAAAAAAAACATGTCCATTCCAAGTTACAGCGAAAAGTACGTGTCCATAGTAGACAACTACGCCACGCATACAGATAAGGAGTTAATGGAGAAGTTCAACGTAGATGAAGCGTTCATAAGCCATGTCAGGTGCAAGTGCAATCTAAAGAAGAATAAGCGTACCCAAGCACGTATGGCTACCAAGAAGGATACGTACACACCTGAGGATGTTAAGTGGGGAAGTAGTATTCGGGATGGGGTTATGAAGATGATGGGGTACAGCTACATGAGGATAAGAACCAGAAGGAATGTGGTGTGCAGGATTATCACCAACCAGTTAATGCTAGAGAAGACAGATAATCGGTACTTAATAGCCGAGGTGCTGGGGAAGGATAGGTCTTCCACCTACCACTACGAGAAGCTGTTCAACATTTACATGCAGCAGGATAAACAATTCAAAAAACTATACGATGAGGCCAAGGAGATTTTTAGTAACAAAGGTTAGAAAGATAGACCAACTTGAGATTAAGTTCCCAGAGGGAGGTGCGCTTATTCTTATTAGGGGTAATAACGGCACAGGCAAAAGCACCTCTCTAGGGTTGATAAGAACCCTCCTGTCAGGGGATAACAAACCCCCAATCGGAGAAGGTAATATTGTCGGGGAATTCGTGGGTGCTGATGGTGAAACATACACCGTAACAGTAGACACCGCTTCCAACGTAAAGGGGTCTAGGTACTTCTTGGGGAGTAAGAACGGCATAAAGAACGTGAATGTATCGGACATCATATCCTCATTCAAGTACAACCCATTCACCATTGAGGAGTTCTTGGCATGGGGATTAACCGCAGATGGACGCAAGAAGCAAAGAAACGTAGTCTTGGACATCCTAGGCAAGAGGGAGGAACTGGAGAAGTTATTAAAGGATGAGGAAAAGGCGTACAACGAGAGGAGGGATGAGAACGTGCTGGTAAAATCATTGGAAGCCAAGGCAGACCCAATGGGCTATGAGGAGTTGAATAGACTAGTCCTAGAGAAAGCGGTGGAGTACAGAACCAAGGAGGCGGAGTACAACGAGCGGATTTCGGCCATAGAGAAGGAACTGGAAAGAGCAAAGACGGAGAAGGCGGAGGAATTAGCCAAAATAAGCCAATCAGGATCGGAATTTAAGGCCAAAAGGGACGTATGTGAGGAGTTGGAAGGGTCAAGGAAGAAGTGGGCTGAAAAGGACGCTATGTTGACCGAGATAAGGGCGAAGAAGGACAAGTTGATGTCAGGGGGGTTCGATGATGTCATCGTGAAGGAGGAAGGATTATACGTGAAGCATGAGGGGAGGGAACTGCCGTTGGATGAGAAGAACGTGGCGACCTCGAAGCTGATAGATGTGGTGGCAAGGATTGCGCTAATGGCTAACAAGACCACGCCTATTGTTCTCGTGTCAAGGATGGAGAGCCAGAACACGGAGATGAAGAGGGCGTTGAATAGGTTCTGCAAGGAGAACGACTGCTACGTAATCGGGGAGCAGGTGGATGAGAGTTACGATAACGTGGTGGCAGAAATATTTGAGGAGCATGGGGAAGAAGACTAATCCATTCATACACTACCCAGCATGGACCGAGGCGTTCTTCTGGTCATTCCTGAGCAACAATATTAGAAGAATATCGGGTAAGTACCCGCCAATCAGGGAGGCTAAGAAACTAGCCAGAAGACCGTACCAGGGTGAGAATAAACGAATGAAGTGGGAGTACCAGTGCGATGAGTGTAAGGAGTGGTTCTCAGACAAGGAAACGGTGGTAGACCACATAATCCCAGTGGGTAAGATAAGGAGTTACGATGATTTACCGAGGTACTTTGAACTGCTATTCTGTGGTAATGACAACCTGCATGTTCTGTGTAAAGCCTGCCATCAGGTAAAAAGTAATAAAGAAAACGAGGAACGTAAAAAATAGGTAAAAATATTTGGTAGTTTCAATAATTATTCGTAACTTGCATTATCAAATTCTAAAAACATGAAAACATACGATTACAGTAAAGCAAAAAAAATAATTGAAGAAAACAAGAATAATCTTGAAAGTGCTGCTTTAGGTATGCACGAAGATTGGTTCTGGACTGCTGAGACAATATTTGAGAACGGAAATTACAATAAAGAACTACCAGATAACATTAAAGAATTACAGGAGCAATATATTAACGCAAGGAAAAATGGTATGTCCATGTTTCTTAAAGAAAAAGATGAACATGGCTTAGCCAAAATTAATCCTGAATACGAAAAGTATACTGTTTATCAGATAGCAGGACTGTTTAGTTCAGATTGGGCTACTCCAACTTTGCAACTTTGCTTCCATGATGGGACTGAAAAGATGATACCATGTCACGATAATGGAAAATCATCTGGAAGCGCACCATCAGGGTTCTTGGGTGTATTATCTGAGCCAGTTCAAAATAACATAACACCATTATCTGAATAAGTAATTATAGGTTATTGAGTGTGTTACTAGACACACCAACCAGCACTACTCTCGTGCAGAGATGACTGAAAAATTACGGAAGAAGCGGGGATAAATCCTTCCCCACATAGGGTTAACCAAGTGTTTCAACATTCCATTTGGAGTCCTGTTTAGCCTGGGGTGCTGGCATAGGCAGATTGAATTAAGGGATTACGTGGTTCGAATCCACACTGCCTACAAAATAAGTTCTTTGAAATTGAAACAGTTAATATCCAGAACTAGCCTTATAGGTCGTATTTGATGTACAAACCAACTAGGAATGATTTAACTGTTTCTTTAATATTGAACAA
>CAZMYT010000029.1:0-2914 GCA_964570565.1 uncultured Paludibacteraceae bacterium | reverse complement strand
TCTGGCTGTGTTCATTGTCTGCCCACTGCAAAAGCCACGTAAAGAAGCCGTCTTGTGACAGCTCCTTTGTGGCTATTCTAAAAATGTTTGGTTTCATTTCACTTATGCCCATCTACGACTTATTTCTTTAAGTTTGCTGTCCCTTGTATAAATCATTTTGTTTTTCAAAAAATTCACAGTTTTGCCTGCAACATTTTTAAATTCACCCAATGAGCTTTCCCAATCGTGTGCTATCTCTTTAAGTTTTTCATCACGAGTGTAAAACATTTTGTTTTTTAAAAACACCATAAATTCTGAACTAAAACCCAATAATTCACCAGTATTACTTTCCCAGTCGTGAGAAATTTCTTTTCCTTTTTCGTCAAGGACATAATACATTTTGTTTTTTAAGACTACATCTGAAATCATAACTATTAGTTTTTACATTTTTGCTTACTCTGTTCGGTTTTCAGCTTCCCCGTTTATTTTGTCTGCAAAGTTAAATTATCAGTCCGTCAAAACGTGTCGTTGTTATTTTGCTCAATCTTTTTTTTTAACATAGCAGGTAACGTTTTGGCGCTTGGCGCAGTGGCGGATTTCGGAGCACAAAACTGTCAATACACCACAAAAGTTGATGCGAGGCAGAATGTTCAATTAACCACGTCACCCGCCATTGCCGCCAAACGCCTGTTGTGTGCTGGCGTTCTTGTTCACTGTGTCTGTAAACCATTGTCTTTGTTGAGTTTGCGTCCATTGTCGGGTTGCGTGTCGGGTGTTTTAATTTTTCATTTTGTGGGGAAAAAATTTTGAAATTCTGTCCAGCGTGGGAAAGGTGGAAGCTCTTTTGCAAGCTTTGGTCTGTGCTTGGACTTGTGCGGCTTGCAAATGTGCTTACACCTGTGCGTTGGCTTTTTTCTTCCTTTCTCATTTGATATTCACTTCAATAATTTTGCTTGTGTCAATTCCTAAAATGTCAACCACCTTAACCATCACTTTGTATTTGCCCGCTTTCTTGTATTCGTATGCAATGCTTGTAAATTCAAGCGTTGGATTTTTCTTGGTGCGGAAACTCTGCCATTCGTTTTCAAACAGATAATTGCCTGTCCATTTCTCTTCTACTTCGCCTTTGTCGTTGTGTACTTTTATAATTTCTTTCTTGTCTTCGTAGTTGAAATCAATTGCCCAGTAGTCAATCCAATCGTGCCAATTTTCTGTTAATACAGTTCTTGTAATAATTCCGTTTTTGTCTTTTTCCACTTTTATAATCTGTCCGCTTTCGATAATAACTTTACTACCTGCACGCATTGATTGTTGAATGTCTTC
This sequence comes from uncultured Paludibacteraceae bacterium, assembly GCA_964570565.1. GTDB lineage: Bacteria > Bacteroidota > Bacteroidia > Bacteroidales > Paludibacteraceae > W0P28-013. The sequence goes on along the minus strand of CAZMYT010000029.1, from coordinate 1,612 downwards.
AATATCGTCTTGTGTGTAATGAGTTACAAAGTCGGTTAATTCAACTGATACTTTTTTACCATTGATTTTTTCCTTTGTGTTTAGATAGGCAACATCGTAAAATTTGGCTTGCCCTTTTTCTACGGCACGTTTATCGAACACATCTTTGGGAATGTATTTTAATGTGATTGCAACACCTTTCTCTTTGAGTTCCTGAATAAATTGTGGTGTTAAACCCATTTCAAATTCAAAACCTAATACATCAACTTGCGTGTACAGTTTCTGTTTGCACTCTTCAAAAATATCCAACAAACGGCTCTGTGTTACTGGAACATCTAAAGGACCAACATTGATAAATCTGCCTGCTTTACTTCCGTGCAGGGTTTTATGTCCTTCAATCCGTTTGGCTTTGTATGCTTCCAGAATTAAATCTACATACAAATCTTCTTTGGCTTTTAGTTTTCCGTTGGTGAGGTCGTCCATAAAAAACTGGCGTTCATACTTGCCAAGGTTTAATATTTCAAATGCACGAAAATCTTTGCCGTTTTCCTGTAATTCCCGTTGTATGCCAATCATACGCTTGCGTGTGGTATGAACCGAAAACCTGCCTAAATCAGTAGTTATCCATTTCCTATTTAATTTTTCGGCAACTGCTGCGGTTGTGCCACTGCCACAGAAAAAGTCTGCAATCAAATCACCTTCATTGCTACTGGCTTTAATTATGCGTTCTAATAATGCTTCGGGTTTTTGGGTGGGATAATTTAATAATTCGTCCCCTTGAATAGTTCTAATATCTTGAATATCCAACCAAACATCATCCAATACAACACCATTCATTTCATCTAAATAGAATTTTATTTGAATGTAACCACTATCTGTTTCTACAATTTTATTTTGTGAACGAAACTCTTCAATTGCTTTTTCGGAACGAGTACCTTTTGGTTGCAATCTATATCTTCTACCGTCTCTTTCTTTGTAAATAAATTTCTTATCAATATAGTCTTGTGAGTATTCTAAAAATTGTCTATTAAAAACAGCTTTTTCACTTTTTGTAAAATATATTATTGAATCATAATTACGCCCAAACTGATTTCCAACAGCTTTAGCACCGCTCATAGTAGCCCTTTGCCACGTAACAATATTTTTAAAATTATTAGAGCCAAAAATATCATCTAATAATAACCTTAAATGATTTACAACACGCCAATCACAATGTACATAAATACTACCATCTTCTGCCAACAAATTGTGCATCAACTTCAACCGTTCATACATCATTGTGAGATATGAAGAAATACCTTTACCCCAAGTATCGCGGTAAGCAATTTCTTCAATAATGCTTTGTTTTTTTTCGGCAGTTTCTCCGTTTATCTGAATGTCAAAACCAAAGTCTGCACCAACAGCAAAAGGCGGGTCAATGTATATGAGTTTGATACCGCCTTCTTTTTCTATTTCATCACGAATAGGGCCATTTGCCAATGAAGAAAGTATCAGTTTGTTATCGCCCCAAATCAATTTGTTTGTCCATCCTTTGAGTTGTCGCCCACGAGTATCAAAGAGTTCAAGGGTCTGGCTGGTTTCTTTGCGTGGCTCGTCTATATGCTCAATGCTATGAAAGGGCAGGGCTACATTG
>CAZMYT010000028.1:0-3026 GCA_964570565.1 uncultured Paludibacteraceae bacterium | reverse complement strand
TCGTCCGCTATCAGCTCGGAGAATAAATGGCTTCCGAACCGGTCTACAGGAGGATCCTCCTCAAGCTCAGCGGGGAGATCCTCCTGGGTGACCAAACCTACGGCATAGAACCCAAACTCGTTCAGAGGATCGCCTCAGAGATCCGTGAAGTGAAGGAACTTGGCGTTCAAATCGCCATCGTCGTCGGCGGAGGAAACTTCTTCCGTGGTGTCAAGGGTCAGGCCATGGGGTTGGGACGAGCGAGCGCCGACTACATGGGTATGCTGGCTACCCTCATGAACGGTCTTGCCCTTCAAGATGTCTTTGAGACCCAAGGACTCTACACGCGGTTGATCTCTGCCCTCGAAGTAAGACAGGTCGCCGAGCCCTTCATCCGCCGCCGCGCGGTTCGACACCTGGAGAAGGGGAGGGTCGTGATCTTCTCCGCCGGGACGGGGAACCCTTTCTTTACGACCGATACGGCCGCCTCCCTCAGGGCCGTGGAGATCGGTGCCGATGTTCTCCTGAAGGCGACCAAGGTCGATGGTGTCTACGACAAGGATCCGGCTCTCTTTCCAGACGCCGTCAAGTATCAAGAGCTGACCTATATGGATGTCCTTGAGCGTCAGCTGAGGGTCATGGACGCAACGGCCGTCTCCCTCTGTATGGACAACAAACTCCCTGTCAAGGTCTTCTCAATCAAAGAGTACGGCAACCTGAAACGGGTTGTTCTTGGCGAACCGATCGGAACCCAGGTACGGGGCTGATCGTATCGAATAAGAACGCCGCCCTTTCACTCCTCTCTCTCGACGTTTTGACCAAGCACCTCAGGGAAGACCCAGTAGTGTTTTCCGCGGAAGGGGGCTCAGGGAACCTCTCTAAATAGGGCTATCGTCGAGGGTCTCCTTCCGGAGCGAAGTGGTCCACCCCTCTCAAGAGAGTTCCCCCCGAACAAGAACCGGAATCTACAAATTTCCGTACCGCTAATTCAATAATTTGAACATCGGGCAGCTTCCTGGTCTCATATCCCCTTTGTTCAGGGGCTCTTGAATTTGGCCCGTTTCTTGCTTACAGGTTATTAACCTCTAATCCTCCTTATAATCACACTACCCTATAGGAGGTATTTCGGATGAAGAATATCCGAAAGCTCGTAATTTTTCTCGTGGCCTTCGCCGCCATCGGCGGCTTGATCATGGCCCAGGGCGTTAACGCTAAGTTGGAAGGTGTCGTTACCGACACCGAGGGCGGTCCGCTGCCCGGCGTTACCGTCATCGCTTCAAGTCCCACCATGGTGGGCACCGCTTCCACCGTTACCGATGAAAACGGGAAGTACCGGCTTCTGGGGATCACCCCAGGAACCTACAAAGTTACCTTTTCCCTGGAGGGCTTCGCCACCGTCACCAGGGAGAACATCGCCCTCCACTTGGAAGAGACTCTGACCGTCAGCGTCTCCATGAAGCTCGGTCAGATCAAGGAAGAGATCGTCGTTACCGCCCAGGTGCCCCTCATCGACGTTAAGAGCACCTCCCGTGGCGGCGTTCTGACCAAACAGGTCTTCTCCTCCCTCCCCAAGGGAAGAAACTTCGAATCCCTGGTCTCCACCATCCCCGGCGTCAACAACGAGACCGGGCTGGGCGGAACCTCCGTCGACGGCGCCTCCGGCGCTGAGAACATGTTCTACATCGACGGTATGGATACGACGGGCCTCTATACCGGCCAGTCCTCCCAGGGCGCCTCCTTCGAGATGGTCGAAGAGGTCCAGGTTAAGGCCTCCGGTTACCAGGCCGAGTACGGCGGGTCCATGGGCGGCGTCATCAGCGTCGTCACCCGTTCCGGCGGAAACTCCTTCCACGGCGAACTGATCGGATACTACGGCGCCAGCTGGATGCAGGGCAAGGAGAGGGACACCCTCCGGATCAGCCCCGACGACGACACGATCGCCGAGTACGTCAACTACCAGGATCTGTACGGGAAGGATAAATGGAACCAAGTCGAAGGCGGTTTCAACCTGGGCGGCTACATCATCAAGGATCGCCTCTGGTTCTTCGGCACCGTTCTTCCGAAGTTCTACACCAAGACACGGGATGTGAACTTCCTCCTCTCCGACGACAAGGACGGGGAGTACAAGTATAAAGAGAAGTATTACAACTACCAAGTCAAACTGACGGCCCAGCCCTTCAAGGACCTGCGCCTCAGCGCCAGCTTCATCAACAACTGGAACAACTACAGAGGAACCCTTCCCGGCCGTGACGGCACCGGGAACCCCAACGACGTCTGGTCCAAGTACGGTTACGACTACCCCAACTGGACGGTCACCGGGTCCGCGGACTACGTCATGGGGAACAACTTCATCATGAGCCTGAGGGGCGGTTACTTCCGGACCAACACCACCAACCAGCAGGTGAGGCTCTCCACGCCGGTCTGGCGTTTCATGGAGGACAACACCTACACCGCCACGACCAACAACAACTTCGCTGACATTCCGGCCGCCTACAAGAAGAAACTCGGCTACCGGAACTCCCTCTACTCCCTAGATACCAACAAGGACATCCAGACCCGCGCCAGCGGCAACCTCGACCTGACCTACTACCTCAACCTGGCCGGGGAACACGCCTGGAAAGCCGGAGTCCAGTGGGTCCGCCTGGGGCAGGACATCGATTCCACCGGCAGTTACCCCTACGTCTTCCTCGCCTGGGGGCGGAAGTTCAGCAACGCCTCCCTGCAGGTGACCGACGTGACCGGTAAGTACGGGTACTACTCCGTCCGCGCCGGACTTGACCCGAGCGGGAAGCTCTACCCCTACGGGGATCTTGCCAACGTCAACAGCACCCGTTGGGCCATGTACATCCAGGACAGCTGGACTCCGAACATCCTCAAGAGCCGGTTGACCCTGAACTTCGGTCTCCGGACCGAGAAGGAGGACATCCCCTCCTTCAGCGACTTGCCCGAATACCAGTATCCCCCGATTAAATTCGGCTTCGGGGACAAACTCGCTCCCAGGCTCGGCTTCGTCTACGACGTTTACGGCGACTCCAGCCTCAAGGTCT
>CAZMYT010000027.1:0-3101 GCA_964570565.1 uncultured Paludibacteraceae bacterium | reverse complement strand
AACCAATGACAAGAGAAGTAGTAATCGTAAGTGCGTGCAGAACACCAGTAGGATCCTTTGGAGGGACCTTAAAAGACACCCCGGCAGTAACCCTGGGAGCACTGGTAATCGAGGAAGCCATCAAACGGGCCGGCATAGCCCCGGACATTGTTGAAGAAGTCGTATTTGGCTGTGTATTGCAGGCAGCCCAGGGGCAGAACGTAGCCCGTCAGTGTGCTCTTAAAGCCGGGCTTTCAGTAGAGAGCACCGCTTTTACTATCAATAAAGTATGCGGTTCCGGATTACGTGCCGTAAGCCTTGCCGCCCAGCTGATCAAATCCGGAGACGTGGACGTAGTTGTTGCCGGTGGAACCGAGAACATGGATATGGCACCATTCGCTTTGGAAAAAGCCCGTTACGGATTCAGAATGAACAATGGCACCCTGGTAGACTGCATGATCAAAGACGGACTTTGGGAAGCATTCAACAATTATCATATGGGCATGACCGCAGAAAACGTCAATGATCTCTACGGGATCACCAGAGAAGAGCAGGATGAATTCGGACTGCGCAGCCAGCAGAGAGCAATGGCCGCCATCCAGGCAGGAAGATTCAAAGATGAGATCGTACCCGTAGTCGTAAAGCAGAAGAAAGCCGAAATCGTATTTGATACCGATGAAGATCCCCGGGACACTTCATTAGAAAAAATGGCCAAATTAGGACCCGCATTCAAAAAAGACGGAGGCACCGTAACCGCCGCCAACGCATCCGGAATCAATGATGGAGCCGCCGCATTTGTAGTCATGTCCGCAGAAAAAGCAGCCGAACTCGGAGTAAAACCCTTATTCAGAATCGTAAGTTATGCCTCCGGCGGAGTAGACCCCAAGATCATGGGAGTAGGCCCCGTACCCGCCAGCAAGAAAGCCCTGGAGAAAGCAGGCCTCACCGTAGCAGACATCGATCTGATCGAAGCCAATGAAGCCTTTGCCGCCCAATCCATTGCCGTAGGCCGGGATATGGGATGGTCAGACATGGAAAAAGTCAATGTCAACGGAGGAGCCGTAGCCATCGGGCATCCCATCGGCGCATCCGGAGCCAGAATCTTAGTCACCTTATTATATGAAATGATGAAACGGGAATCCCGTTACGGACTGGCCACATTATGTATCGGAGGCGGCATGGGAACCGCATTAATAGTGGAAAGAATATAGGGATTGTGATATTATGAACAAGCAGACTGATCGCACCAGTTGATTTGTTCTAGTCACAATAAATAAGGAGGGAAAGTTTTGCCACACAATAATTATCTCGTTAACACCCGCGACATCAAATTCGTCATCAAAGAATGGCTGCCCATGGATAAGCTGTTATCCCTGGATGCCTACAAAGATTATTATGGGATTGATGACATTGATAACTTTTTGGATGTTAACTACAAGATTTGCCGGGATGTAATCTGCCCCACCAATAAGGACGCTGATGAAATCGGCTGTACCTATGTAGGAGGCAATGAACATGCCGTAATCACACCGGATTCTTACAAAACCATGTACAAAACAGTCTGCGAAGCAGAGCTGGGACCCCAGTTCGGATACCGCGGCGATGGTAAAATACCCCTGTCCTGGTATGCACCCATACTGGAAATGCAGTCTGCAGCCTCCGCAGCCATCGTCATGTTCTGGTGTCTGACCCAGGGAGCAACCACCGTACTGCAGGAATTCGGAACCGAAAAACAAAAAGAAATGTTCCTGCCCAAGATGTTCACCGGTGAATGGGGCGGCACCATGGGCTTAACCGAACCCGGAGCAGGTTCTGAGGTCGGTGCCTGTGCCAGCAAGGCATACCCCACCGATACCCCGCACCTGTACAAGCTCAAAGGGCAGAAATGCTTTATCACCTCCGGTGATCATGACCTGGCCGAAAACATCATCCATCTGATGTTAGCCAAGACCCCGGATGCCAAAGAAGGCACCGCCGGAATCTCCCTATTCATCGTACCCAAGTTCTGGGTCAATGAAGACGGATCACTGGGCAAATGGAACGATGTGACCTCAGTGGGCATTGAGCACAAGCTGGGAATCCACGGTTCCTCCACCCTCACCCTTTCCATGGGTGAAAACAATGAATGCTACGGCTGGATGGTCGGCGACGTAGACGTAGTAGACGGCAAAGGTGTCGGCATGAAACAGATGTTCGCCTATATGAACGAAGAACGTCTGAACACCGGTTTATTCACCCTGGGCTGTATCACATCAGCCTACTACGCCGCATTGGATTACACCAAAGTCAGAGTACAGAGCAAGAAATCCACCGATCCCAAAGGCCCCAGCGTCAGGATCATTGAACATGAAGACGTACGCCGCATGCTGATGTATCAGAAAGCCGGCATGGAAGCCATCCGGGCCCTGATCTACACCTCCTATCTCTATCGTGACCTGGCAGTAGATGCAGCCACTCCGGAAGAAAGAGCCTACTATGATGATATGTTTGCCATCAACAACCCGCTTTGCAAAGCCTATTCATCCGATATGGCCAGAATCCTCACCGGAGAATCCATCCAATGCCACGGCGGCTATGGATTCATGGAAGAATATGCCTCAGCTCAGCTGTACCGGGATTGCGTGATCCATGGTATCTGGGAAGGCACCAACTTCATTCAGTCACAGGACTTTACCGGACGCAAGTTCACCATGAAAGACGGCGCCCCCTTTAAAAAGTGGGTGGCAGAGATTGATGAATTTGTCTCCAGTCAGAAGACTGATGAATTTGCCGCTGAATTTGCCATGCTGGGCAATGCCATGACTGCTTTCAAGAATATCGCAGCAATGAATGATGAGTGGACCAAAAATGACAAACAGATGAAACAGCTGTTTGCAACCCGGACCCTGCATTCAGCTGCCAGAGTATACTGCGGCAAGCTGCTGCTCTCCCAGGCTCAGTTGGCCTCCAAGAAGCTGGCTGAACTAGGTGAAGACCATTACGATGCACCTTACTACAAAGGCAAAATCGCCAGCGCCAAATTCTATGTTATGAACCATGTCACCGATGTCTTCGGATTTGAACAAGCCATGAAGTCCGGCGACAGAAGTGCTATCGATATCCCGGAAGAATCACTGCTGTAA
>CAZMYT010000026.1:0-3172 GCA_964570565.1 uncultured Paludibacteraceae bacterium | reverse complement strand
ACGGTTGCCGATCATCTCCTTCTTTAACCATTTTTTAAGAGTATGACTTTAATCGTTCCTACTGCTCTTGCCCGTTAGAAACTTCAGCTCTAGAACAATCTTTAGGATTAGCATCAATTATTATTTCGGTATCTCCAATTTTTACCCATAAAGGATGCCATCCTTGTTCAAATGACCACTGCCATTCGGCTTGACCAATCAGACCAGTGTATCCTAGAAATTTCCACCCTTTCACACAACGACTTGCACTTTCCCTTATCTCCTTTACAATAGAATATTTACTAATGAGAGGAAAGACAACTACTTCTCTCTTGACAGCACCACCTTCGGAAACTTCAAAGATAACCTTAATAACATTGTTCTTATACCAAGCCTGCTTTAATACCTCTGGTATTTTAATCTCACAATAGTTTATTTCAATCTTTTTTTCTTCTGACCAAAGATAATGGAATAAAGCTAATAAACAAACAAGAAAAACCGCTATATATTTTTTCATTATTTGCCTAACCATAATTTGTTCCACGTCTCTATACAAAAATCATAGAATTCAATTTTTCTTTTTAAAAACTTATTTTCAAGGTCTTCTTTAATGAGATTATAAATTTGGCTAGGCATTTTCTCGTTTTTGTTTTTTTCATAGTTATTACGTGTTTCATCTGATAATTTTTTTATTCTTTCGTAAATTATATTTTTCACAAACAGCTTTGTACTAAATGCATGGTTATGTATAAAATCACCAAAATTCAAAACAGCAGTTTTTTCAACTGACCTTACGTCTGTTTCCACATCACCTTCAAAATGCTTATATAGTTTTCCAACAGCTTCCAAGTAAGCATGAGCATAGAGTTCATGAGCTAGCGTAACAATCTTCATTCCTACTGGAAGAGTTCTACCATACAAAACTCTATTATATACATTCCCTTTTCCCATCGTTTTATTATCTAACGTATAGCCTGGCCCCTCTTCATTAAGCGGATATATTTTCCCTTCAACGGTATAGTCCTCTGCTGAAACAATCTCAGTCGTTTTGATCTTATCTATTGCCATTGTTTTCAAACGAACCATGTTCAAATCATTCCCTTGATAATTTGATATTAAAGCTGGATCAATTATGGTTCTTCCATCCAACTTTGTTGTATCTATATATTTCCAAGCACTTTCAGGAACTCCAAAACGCAAAAGCCAGACTATTTCTTTAGGATTACTAATTAATGATATATAAGTCCCCCAGGGATCCACGAAGTTCACCGGGTTCATATTCATTCCCTGATACAGGTTCATTGAGTCCTGGTAGCCTAAGGGATCGGTTTGGAGAAAACGGCCCAGGGAGGGATCGTAATAGCGGGCACGGTAATTGTAGAGCGACAGATCGTAGTCGTACTCCCGGCCTTGGAATAAAGTGGTGTTACGGATCGTGGACTTCTTGAGGGTTTGACCCAGAGCGTTGGTGAAGGTGGGAAGGCCATAAACGTCGTAGGAGACCCGCTCGACGATATTGCCGCTACCGTCGGTGATGGCTGTTGTGGAGCCGATAGAATCGGTATGGACGTAGTAAGGGGTTGAAGAGTTTCCGTTGTAGATATCCAGCCTTAAGAGTTCATCGATGCCGTTACCCCAGAGGTAGTGTTTGGTGACCTGACCTGAGGCGTTCCGCTCCTCGATCTTCTGATCTCCGGCGTAGGAGAAGTGCTGAGTGCCGGAGAGGTCGGTGCGGCTGGTTTGGCGACCGAAGATGTCGTAGGTGAAGGTGACCGCGTCATCGCCACGGGAAGAGCGTATGAGTCTGTTCCTGTAGTCGTAGGCAAAGAGCCTGGAACTCTTGGCGGAGAGGTTGCCGTTGGTATCGTACTCCAGAGGGAGGTCGTTGAACTTTGAGTATTGGTTGAGAGCCTTCCCTTTCCCCTCCAGTTCACCGATGATCTCGGTCACCATGGCATTCTCATTATCCGAGATCTTGAGGATGTTGTCCAGTTTGTCGAGAGTTATAGCACGACTCTTAGTCCCTGTAGCCGTTGGGGTTTCAGGGGTTGGGGAATCGAAGGTGACGTTGGTGAGACGCTTGAGAGCGTCGTAGGAGAAGGCGTCGCCTTTGCCGCCGTTGTGGAGGCGCTTTTCGAAGCCCTTGAGGTCCAGGGCATCGTAGCCCCAGCCGAAGCTTTGCAGGATGGCGTTATTCTTGTTCTTGGTCTCTGAATTCACAAGTCTTCGTCCCTGGTCGTAGAGGTACTTGACTAGGTCGCCGTTCTGGTAACCTTTCGAGGCGAGCCGGTAGGAGCGGCCCAGGAACTCCATGGTGGAGATCACATCGCTCCCCTGCTTGACACGGGAGATGCGGTTCAAGAGATCAAACTCACGCTCGATTACCCGTTGGTTCGGATAGACCAGCCGGGTGGTGTTTCCCAAGGCGTCGTAACCGTACTGGACAGACTTTCCATCCTGAACCTCCTCGATCAGGCGGCTCAGGGAGTCGTACCGCCGCTCTACGACAGAGACGTCGTTGGTGCCTTTAGTCAGACGGCTCAACCCATCGTAGATGTAGCTCTCGCTGGAGGTCCCCTCTACGCCAGGCGTCTTGGTGATGGTCCGTGAGATCAAACGGTTGCCGTTGTCGTAACCGTTGGTTACTACCGTCCCGCTCCTCTGTTTCTCCTGAAGGAGGTTTCCCGCGCTATCGTAACCGTACTCTTGGGTGGAGCCGTCGGGATAGGTGATCTTGTTCAGCCGGCCCAGGGGGTCGTAAGTATATCCGGTCCTGTTGCCGAAAGAATCGGTCAGGGAGGTGAGGTTGTTGAGGGAATCGTAGGCCATGGCCGTCACGACCCTCTCGCCGTTTTCCAGCTCTTTACTGGTGCGGATCCGTCTCCCCTGGGAATCGTACTCATGGGAGATCCCGTGGCCCGCGGGGTCTACGGAGCCGACCAGGTTCCCCTTCTCATCGTAGAGGAAGGTTGTCACCCGCTGGAGGGGCGTTCCCACGTTCTCGATGATCTTGGAGAGTTTCTCCCCTTGGACATACTCGTACTTGGTAGTGTAGGTCCGGGAACCGGAGGGGCCCTTCTCGGTCTCGATCTTCTGGGAAACACGGTTGGAGCCGCCCTCGTAGAGGTACTCCACAAGGTTCCCGGCGGCGTCCTCCTCCTGGATCACTTGGCCCTTCTGGTTCTTGGTCACC
>CAZMYT010000025.1:0-3499 GCA_964570565.1 uncultured Paludibacteraceae bacterium | reverse complement strand
AACTTCTACATCTACATTTAGTTTAACACAATCTTTTCCATTCTTATATACAGCAAGTAATTATATAAATTATAATAATGCTGCTGCTGGAACACTAGTAACTGGACAAATAAATAGATATTATAATGTATACCAAATATTAATACCTACAACATCTGATTCAGACTCTCAGAAGTATAGAACAATATTTCTTCAACCACAAGTAGAGCATACATCTCTACTGTCTGCAACAGGGGAAGATGTAAGAGGATTAAGTTTGGGGGCTTTGGCAAATCTATCACCTGAGTTCGTATTCTGGGCTAGACTAACATATTATTCTAATGCCTCATATACTACAACAGGTAAGGTTCAATTAGCATCAATAACATATGTTACAGGGAATAGAGCTAATCAAATTACAGTATCAGGATTTAATCCATCTGATCATGGTGCATTATCAGGATTATTAGATGATGATCATTCGCAATATACTTTATTAGCTGGAAGGGTTGGTGGTCAATCTCTAGTAGGAAGTCCGACTATAAATGAATCATTAAATTTACTAGGATATAATAAAATAACTAGAAGATCACAAGGATTTGATAGTATTTGGAGAAATACATCTACTACTTGGGTTGACTATACTTCCGCTGGTAGATCAGTAGCCTATGAGTCATTTCAACCATTACCAACAAGTGCTTATAAATGTTATTTTGGTAAAACTAATCAGTTTTCTAAAATGTATTTTTATTTTGCAACATTAGCTGTAGGTCAAACAACTACATTTGAATATTCTAAAGGTAGTGGTGTGTGGGGTACATTATCAGTGACTGATAATACAAATAATTTTACAGTAAATCAATCAACCGTTGAATTTACACCTCCTGGAGATTGGGCTACTGATACAGTTAATGGTACTGCTGGATTATATTGGGTAAGACTTGGAAGCTCAACATCTTCAAGTACGGATGCAAATATTTACACAGTAACTACTGATGGTGGTGAAACTTTATTTGAAGTATGGCATGATACAAATGAAACTTATCCGGCATTAGGAGTTGATAAAAATGGGTGGGCAAGTATTCCAAATATTAAAACTCCTGTTGCAATGGCAAGTACATTAACAGTAGGATCAACATTACAAGCATCTTCATATATATCATCAAATGGTAGTTATTTAAGATCATATATTGCAAATACAGCACAAACCTATACTTACGGTGTTTATACTTATGGTTCTACTGCTGCAACGTCTGGAGCACCAGTAACACATTCTACTACTATAAGAATGGCTGGTTATGCATGGAATACTACTCCTACAGCAGCAAGTAAAGGAAACTCTATGGAGATGTTAGTTAAACCTGTAAGTGGCGCAACTACATATCCAGTATGGGCGTTTAAGAATGTTACTGTTAATGGTGTTTCCGATAATACTGAATTAATGTGGCTAAGTCACTTAGGAGATTTAAAAACATTATTATCAGTAACTACACCACTATATAAATTAGAAGACGCAGGAACTACTTATATAAGTAAAGATGGTAGTAATAATCTTAGTTTTACTGATGCAATAGCAGGTACTTATACATTACAGCAATTAGTTAATGCTTCTATGGTATACCCTGGAGCAGGTATTGCAGTATCAACAGGTAGTGCATGGGGTACATCAATAGCAGATAACTCATCAAATTGGAACACAGCTTATGGCTGGGGAGATCATGCTGGATTATATGAACCATTAATAAGTAAATCAACTGGTTATTTAAGATATACTGGGGCTGCCTGGGAATTTAAAAATGAAACTTACTCATTATCTTCTCATACTCATAGTGGCGTATATGAACCTGTAATAACAGCTGGTACTACATTACAATATTGGAGAGGAGATAAGAGTTGGCAGACACTAAATACTACCGCAGTAGCAGAAGGTACTAATTTATACTTTACTAATGCTAGAGCAATAGCAGCCCTGTTAACAGGATATACTGCAACAAGTGGCACGATAAGTGCTACAGATTCTATACTTCAAGCTATTCAAAAACTTGGATATGACAAACATGTGGCGGTTACTTTAACTGCAAATAATGGATTGTCTTTAACAGGGCAAGTTCTTGCTATGGGAACTCCAAGCAACATTACAAGTTCTTCTACAAATAGTGTTACTACAAACACACATACACATGCTATAACTGCTGGACTTGGTTTTATAGGTAATGGTTCTGCACAGTATCAAGTACCTGTAACAGGAGCAACTCCTTTTACTCCTACCTGGACAACAGCAACAAAGATATTTGGAACAACAGGATTAAATAGTTTAACCTACGCTTCAACTGCATTTGTTAAGATGACTGGTACTAATACCTTTTCATTAGACACAAATACATATTTAACAGCAAATCAAACTATAACGTTGAGTGGAGCAGTAATAGGTTCTGGAACTACTACTATAACAACATCTTTAACAACTCCCGCAACAATAACTGGTACTTCTACTAATACTGGTGGTACTGGGGCTCATACTCATGCTGTAAGTTTAAGTTTTGATAATTTAAATGATGTAGTTTTAACTACTCCAACACAGGGGTCTTTGTTATATTTTAACGGGACTAATTGGGTAAATTTAGCACCAGGGACTAGTGGATACTTTTTAAAGACACAAGGAACAGGTGCTAATCCAGTATGGGCATCCGCAAGTGGGGGAAGTTCTCAATGGGTAACAAGTGGGAGTGATATTTACTATAATGGTGGTAATGTTGGAATTGGTACAACTTCACCTGCTTATGGTTTTGAATCCGCTTTATCATCAGCATCACTAGGTAATAAAGCCGTAATTATTGGTAATGACAATGAAATATGGTCGCAACCACAAACAAATTCAACTGCTTCATTATATATAAATTACAGAGGTTATGCCGATGGGTTTACTCAATTTAGAAATTTATATATAGCAAATGGAAAAGGAACAATAATTGCGAGTTTTATCGGTGCTTCTGGGAATGTTGGAATTGGTAGAACCCCAACAACACATAAATTAGAAGTAGAAGGTTCATCTTTAATTACAACCAAACTATATTTAGGCACAACTACAGCTCCAGCAACAGATACAGGTACATTAAATGCTTTAGTTTGGGATAATACTACAGGAGAAGTAAAACAACGTGCTATTACTGGAGGTGGTGGAACTCCTGGTGGTAGTGATACTTATGTACAATTTAATGATGGAGGTACAACTTTTGGCGGAGTAAATAATTTTAGATTTTCAAAATCAGTAGGAACAGTTACAATAACTCCTACTAATTATATTAATACTGGATTGTACATAAGTACATCAAATGTTCCTTTTATTTTAAAAGGACAAAGTACCAACTACTTTAGACACGCAATATCAGGGTCTGCATTTAGAATAGATGGAGACGGCAGCGATGGGTTCAGTACCTATAAAAGTATTATTGTTGGAGATTATACTGGAGGATGTGATTTATACTATAACGGTTCTAAGAAAGCTGAAACTGAAACATAT
>CAZMYT010000024.1:0-3820 GCA_964570565.1 uncultured Paludibacteraceae bacterium | reverse complement strand
CTCGCTCATCCACTGGAATCCAAGGACCGTGCAGGCTACTTGTTGGTGATCGAATTCGCGTTTCCTACCAAGCGGCGTATTTTCCTGCGGGATGAACGTCGGCCATTGAAGGACAGACTGGTCATCCAGGCGGACCTCGGAAACTACGAACTTACCTACTGAGCCAAGCCAAACGTCTTCCTCGTACCGCGACCACCGACGGCGCGGGTTGGTGTTGCCGATTTCGGGCTTACCTAGTAGTTTCTCAGATCGCCAAGCCCTCAAAAGACTAGCCGCCCGTGACTTTTTTCGGTCACCGAGGTATGGGCCTGGTTCGCGGCAACGAACTCCCGGACAGGAGGTAGCTGCTCTCGGGACGAGACGTCGCGAGTCGGACCGACAAAAGATGGCATTTGGGTGACGCCGCCGGCCCGCAGGTGGCGTGATAGCTTAGAGGCATCGCTTGGATTAACTTGTCCAACTAACGCCGCCAAGGCCTCGATAAGCTTCTTGCACCTCGCCGATCCTCACCCCGAAAGGTCTCCACGTGCGCGACGACAACTTCATGCTCACCCAGACTGCATCCGACACCCCTGTCGGCCGATTGTTCCGACATTTTTGGCTCCCTGCTCTCCTGTCGAGCGAGCTGCCACGGCCAGACTGTCCTCCGGTTCGCGTCCGCATCCTCGGCGAGAATCTGGTCGCGTTTCGCGACAGCGACAATCGGGTCGGCTTGCTCGACGCTCACTGCCCGCATCGGCGCGCTGAGTTGTACTATGGGCGAAATGAGCAAGGTGGATTGCGTTGCATTTATCACGGCTGGAAATTCGATGTGAATGGCAGCTGCGTCGATATTCCAACCGAGGAGAACGGCTGCGAGTTAGCCAAGAGCCGGCCGGTGGCTGCGTACCCGGTGATCGAGCAGGGGGGAGTCGTTTGGGTCTGGATGGGACCGCCCGAACGGCAGCCCGCTCCGCCGGAATTCGACTTCTGCACCCTTCCCCTTTCACATGTGTACATATCAAAATGTCTGATGAAATGCAACTACCTCCAGGCACTTGAAGGAAGCATCGACTATTCGCACATCTCCTTTCTGCACAAAGAATCCGCTGGCGGTGCCGATGTCTTTGGGATTGGGGAACTGATCCGCTTCGCCAACGATGACGGGAAGCCCACGATATCCACTACCCCTACCGCCTACGGTATGCGAATCGCCGCGCGCCGAAATGCTGGGGACGATGCCTATTTCTGGCGGATCGCGCGCTGGCTTGCACCTGCCTTCGTGGTTGTGCCAACGGAAGTTGGCAATGTCTGTCGCGCCAATGCTTTTATCCCAATAGACGATGAGAACTGCTGGTGGTACCGCATCCGCTACCACCAAGACCGCCCGCTCACAAAATCTGAGATTAGCGGGTACAGCGATGGTGCGTTCGACTATGCCGAGCTCATACCTGGCACATTCAATCCTCGTGGAAGCCGGGAGAACGACTACCTTCAGGATCGCGAAAAGCAGAGCAAGTCATTTACGGGAATCCCGAGTGCGCAGTTGCAGGATCTGGCCATTCAAGAGAGCCAGGGAAAGATTCATGACCGGAGTCTCGAGAAGCTAGTCAAGTCGGATTTTCCGCTTGTACAGTGCCGCCGGACATTGCTTCGGTTGGCGAGTGAGCTTGAACAGGGGGCTGCCTTTGCTATGTCTTCCGACGCAGGCCTATTTCGCGGCAAGGCATATGCGATAACTCGCCCGCGTGACCTGCCCCTAGAGGCGATACTCGACGAGCTTCAATTCGACTGACTATGTCGGACCCCCACAGGGATTAAGAGGAGACACAGATGAACTTCGACTCGTACGTCCGACGCGTTCTTCGCAGCCTGCTGGCAGCGTCCTTGGTCGCATCGGGCATATCCGTCTATGCACAGCTGGCGTCGTCACGCCCGGTCACCATCGTGGCGCCTTTTCCCGCTGGCGGAACACCCGATCTCGCTGCACGCCTGCTGAGTCAAGGGATGTCGATCGCACTCAACCAGCCGGTCTTGGTCGATCCTAAGCCAGGCGCGAACGGCGCAATAGGTACCGCCTATGTCGCGCAGGCCGCATCCGACGGCTACACGTTGTTGCTTGCTACCCTGAGCCACGTCACCAATCCCCTGCTGCAGGCCGATGTTCGCTGGAATCCCGTGGCCGACTTTTCCGGGGTCGCGATGCTTGCCACCGCGCCAGTGGTCGCGGTTGTCCCATCCTCGCTCAAGGTCGAAAGCCTCCGCGCTTTCGTGGCGCTTGCGCGCTCTAAGCCTGGCAAGCTCAACTACCTGATGCCCGGACTGGGAACATCGATGCACCTGAACACGGAACTGCTCAAGCGCGCGGCCAATATGGACATCGTCGCGATTCCGTACAAGGGGACGCCACAGGGACTGCCGCAACTGCTGCAAGGTGACCTGGCGTTCGCAATGCTGCCACTCTCCACCGCTTTGCCCTACATCAAATCGGGCAAGCTTAAGGCGCTGGCGGTCGTTGCTGCGAAGCGACTGGATTTGATCCCGAACGTGCCTACACTGGCCGAGGAAGGCTACTCTCAAGCGCAAGTTCTTTCCTGGTATGCGCTACTCGCACCGGCTAGAACCCCGGGACCTGTGCTCGATCAACTCAATCATGCCGCTGCACAGGCTTTGCGGGATCCGACGATCCAACAGCGCCTCGAGGATCTTGGCATCTATCCCGAGGCAGCAGGATCACCCGCCGAGGTCGACAGGATGCTGAAAGCGGAATCGCGGCGATGGGAGGCTTCCTTCGTGGAAATGAAGCTGGAAAAGCAGTGATGCACTGCCCCGCGACTTAGGAGGCATGCTTGACGCTTCAGCAACTCCGAGATTTTGTTGCGTCGGTCGAGCACGGTTCCCTAAGGCGGGCGGCCCATGCGGAAGGCAAGAGCGAAGCCTCTCTGTCCAAGTCTATCAAGCGGCTCGAGATTTCCGTTGGAACCGAGTTGCTGCGCCGCGGCGCTCTCGGTATATCGTTGACTGAGGCCGGGAAGGTGCTGCTGGCTCGCGCCCAACTCATCTTGTCCGAGGTCGAGCTGGCCCAATTAGAGGTCTCTCCGGGTGGCAAGGGACAACGCTCGGTCTCGTTCGGCGCGTCTCCGCTCGCCGGGTTTTTACTCGCGCCCGCCGCCTTGCGCGAATTCCGACATCGCCACAGCGGAGTGGTCGTCCGTTGCGCAAGTGGTCCGTATTCCCGACTCGTGTCGGAGTTGCTGACCGGCAAGCTCGACTTCATCGTGTGCCCGATGCTGGACGGCGTAGTGGATACCTCGCTCGATACTCAGGTCATTTCGCGGCATCAATCAGTGATAATTGCTCGCGTGGACCATCCACTTCGAGGCGCCACGCGACTGCGTGATCTTTCGAATTGCGACTGGATCGTATGCGGGCCTTTGGAGCATGGCGACTCGAGCCTTGCTTCTATGTTCAGAAATATCGGGCTGCCGCGGCCCCATGTCGCAATGGTCTGCGAATCCTTCGTTGATGCCGTTGCGAATGTCGCGGACTCCGATCTGCTGGCACTGTGCCCACCGGCAGCAGATGCCGTCGGACAAGGCAAGGTAGCTTCAATCGCGGTCGTCGACCGGCAACCGATCCAGGATGTCCTGCTCATGCGCCGCCGCGACAGCATACTGTCCGGCTCGGCATTTGCTCTCTATTCGATCTTCGAGAAGGGCGCTAGCCCGCGACCGCCATCGAGCCACTGAGAATAGGCAACACGTGTTCATCATTTTTTGCGCCGTTTAGGGGTCTCCTCGTTTTCAGTGCAATAAGTGACGGTACGAAAAGCTAGCACTGG
>CAZMYT010000023.1:0-3898 GCA_964570565.1 uncultured Paludibacteraceae bacterium | reverse complement strand
ATGAGGCTTAACAAAATCTGGGGGGTTATTCTAATGATATTGGGTAGCTCCTTTACTTACCTGCTTTACTTAACCTTTACAGAGGATACTAACAGAATTATTCAAGCAGTGTTTATGTTAGCCTGTTTTCTCTTGGGGCTTAGGTTGTATAAATCTAAAGACTAGGTTTGCTGATGAGTCCTGAATGGACGAAACGGGCGCAAGCCCGTACAAACCAAAATTAATTTAATTATGAAAACAAATACATGGTGTCCATTATTTCCAGGTTTTTACGGTTCATATTTAGAGCCTGACGAATCATACGAAATGGACTACATAAACGAAGTAAGGCAAGAAAAGAATCTATTAGGCACGCTCGATGACATGCCTTTTGATGCTTTACAGTTTGATTATTCTACATACTACGACGTAACATCCCGCAATTATGCCGATGCTATTGAAGAGGCTTTAAAAGAGATTATTCCTTCATTATCTATTAAATTCGAGGCTGTTGTATCTCCCAAAGAGTATAATTTCGCCAATGACTCAATAAACATTGAGGTTGATTTTAATGCTGAAGAGGTTCTAAATTATCTTAACAATAATTTAGAATCACTTGCTAAACATATTAAAGAAAATTACACCAGTTACGATGGGTTTATATCTCATTACTCTAATGATATTGCAGACTGGGATTTAAATGAATGTTTAGCCCATCCTCACCAATGTGGGGCATTACTTCAGTTTATTTTGCTTAATGAAGGTGTAACCTATGTTGATATTGATTTACCTTATTTAAGACTAACAAATGAAAGTTATGACAATGTTACTTCAAAGCATGTACTTAACGGGATGTTTTTCGAGGCTGATGAGGTGCAAGTAACAGAACTTAACAAACTGGAATCAAAAGGCTATCAATTTAGAAGTGATTTATTGGAGTGCATAGAACTTAATAAACGTTTTGATTGGTTTAAAAGTCCTTTTGTTCAGGGTGTAATGTTTAAAGGTGATGACATTTGGATTACTACAGTAACAGAGCCTCTTTACGATGCCGATTGTTATAGGTTTAAATTTTGAAGGTCTAAAGTCCTTGTTTATGTATTCTAAGAGGTGTTAAAACTTACTATAAAACTTTAAGCGATGAATAGACTAACAGCACACCAAAAGCGGGTATTTGTGGCCGAGGCTACCAAGCTACTCGAAAACAATGGGTTTAACCCATGTACGAAGGCTTATAACCTGTACAGTTACGAACGACAAACCAAATACGGCCTCTTGAGTGTTAAAATTGACGCAGGGGATTACTGTTTAAGCACGTTTAACCGATTTGATGACCCAGTAAAGGCCGAACCAATTCTTAAACGATTTGAAGGGAATGAGTATTCAGGCAAATGTAACTTTCATTCCTACGACATTTCTCAGTGTATTAACCAATTTTCTAACTTCTTAAAATCAATCCTATGAAAACACGAATAACAGATTTTACTTTTATGCCCTCTGGGTATGGACACTATAAGGTAACATACACCAGCCCCACCACGGGCAAGCAATGGACGAAAACAACCAGCAATATGCCGCTAATTGACGCTACAAAGAATGCTGATGAGCCTAAACAAAGAGATTTGAATGAGCTTAAAAGATTTTTGAAATATAACCCTTTAAATTAATAAATGATGAAAACAAAACACACAACCCTAGTTATTAAGGCCAAAAGAAGGGCTAAAATAGCAAACACTAAGTTTAAAGATATTGACGAGTACTTCAGACGGGACGACGACGACGATTTTAACCCGTTACAGTTCTACTCTGAGATAAACCACACGCCCACGGGATACATTCAAAGTTCAATCCGATTAAACTACTAAGGGGGCGAAAGCCCCCTTTTTTTATGCCTATATGTACCGATTTAAGCCATTTTAACCCCTTTTGGGTATATACCATTGGTTAACGCCTAAAACGTACAAAAATGACCCCTATTAACGCTAAAAAACACAGTAAGAAAAAACTACCTCGACATATCAAATCAAAATTAGTCAATTCCCTGGGTACTTCCTTTATTACCTCCTTAATGACTGTTTCAACCTCTTTCTTGCCATCAATGTACACTGTGTCCCTTCCTGCGCTCTTTCCTTCCCTCAGCCGAAGTTCAAGCAAACTATTGGCTACCCATGCCTCAGCCGATGAGTACCTTCCCTCAGCCGTTACCGTATCCAAGGAGAAAATTCCCTCCTTAGTCTGAAATACCGTGTCCGTCCTGAAAAGGGTGGTATCCCTCAACTTCACCTGGTATACAGTGTCCTTCTCTATCACTGTTTTCGTGATGGTCTCCGTTGTCCTGCACGCTGTCAGAATCAAAAGGAGTATGAATAATCTTCTCATAGGTTTGTGTTTCATTGGTGTCAATACAAAGTTAGTCTATTTTAACGTATGGGGCGCAATCCAGCACGACTGACCACCACAACTTGTTAATCATTCTATTGCTTAGCTTAGTCACATTTCTGGTATGCTCCTTTGCCCACGCCTCCCACTCGTTGTACTGCTCTTGGGTGCATGGGTAGAGTTTAAACCAGTCAGGGGATAGCAGTTCATCCTTAGTGTGCTTCTTTAAAACCTCATCCACATTGGTATTGTGATACCTCAGCCATCCGTTCAGAAGGTCTTCCCTACTCACTTGTTTTATAGTAATCTACATTAAATTTTACGAAGAATTCATCAAAGAAACGCTCAACCTCTTGTAGCGTTGTTACAGGTCTATACTTATTGGGGAGCATATCCGCACTGTATGTTACATCTATACAGGCATCCTTGTTATTCTTGTCTACCCTAAACTGGCTGTCAAAGGAGTATGTATCTACAGGCTCTCTATCCCAACCTGCTATTTGTTTGGCGTAATTGTAGTGATAAACATTAATAAAGTATTTAATCCCATTTTCATCGGTAAACTTCTTTTGAAACCCTCTTATAGCATTCTTCCAGTTATCCTTGAATATTTTATATCCATTATCTATAAGTTCTTGTTCAAAAGAGTTATTAATTGTTTTATCCACTTCACTCATAACTATATCATTTTTTCTGCGTACTGTCTCATCTCTCTCCAGTTACCCTTAAAGTGTAACAGGCATATTATCTGGTAGGGGCTGTAGGCTCTCTGCGACTCAAACGGGTAGGCGTTACTGCTCCACACGTAGAATACATATGGAGCAGGCGTGTAGCCCCAAGTCGCACTTATGCCGAACTCCTTCTTATCTGGTCTCACAACACCCCTCTTGCCGACAAACTTCCACCCATACTCAGTTAGAACATCCCTAGCCATGTCGAACACGTAGGGTATGGAGTTGAACTTCGCCATAATCCCGTTGCCGTCTGATTGGTAGTGAATAACCTTCCTCTCCTCAGGCTCTCCGAATGTTCTGGCTGTTTCGAATAGAATCCTCCTATGCTCTGGGCTTATGTAGCCTATGTTGAGCATACTCCCGTATATGGTCTCGTATCCCTGTGATGGGGGAATAATCACCAAGCCTCCCCTACCCCTGGTCTCAATGGCTGTTTTCTTTTTGCCGTTACCATCCCTAAACTGAGCTAACTTTTGATTTGCCTCAATCTCCTCACAACGGTAGATGAAGTGAAAGCCGCACCTCTTGGTCTGGTTGATAACAATAGGAAGATCAAAAGTGTCCACTACTGATTTTAATTCATTGAACACAGAGGATGTTTTATCCCACGTATTGTCCACATCTATCACCTCCACACCCCCTGATACCTTACCGCATATCATACATAGCTGCTCCATTTTAATCCCCTCGAATAAGGAGTAGGACGGAATACGGTGCTGGTACTCACCCCACTCATGCTTCTTCTCCTGCCTGGCTAGGATGGGAAACTTATTCTCGGCGGGGAGAACGCATAGCCCTGCTTTAAG
>CAZMYT010000022.1:0-4268 GCA_964570565.1 uncultured Paludibacteraceae bacterium | reverse complement strand
TTCCGGTTATCTTTGAGTAGTTGCCTAAAATCTGCTGTTCATAACGTACACGCTCGGGTGTGCCTGCCGGTGCATTCTCGCCCCTCCTCCGTATCTCTTCAAATTCCATTACCTGTGCCGGAGTCAAATATATGTTATCGGCGTACGAAGTTATCAATGTGTTGTTTTCGTTCTGCAAATCCGTGCCCCAGAAATTTTGCGTTGGATTGTGGTCGCAAACGATTTGTTTAGTTATCCCCAAAATCAATGTTTCATAAATTTCAGCAGGCAACCCGTCGCCCTCGTTTATCCACAGCCACTTCGCCTTCGTTCCCTTAGCCTCTTGAACCGTCGAGAATATCCGAAAACGAAAAAGCCCGCCAAACCAATGCACCCGATACTCGCCCTTTTTCTGCCTATACTCAGGCTCCACACCGAACACTTCCGAGAAATCATTCATTAACGTGCCGAGTGCCGAGTGGCTCGGCGCTGTCACCAATACATCTCCACCGCTTCCTTTTTCAAAATTGTGCGCAAACTTGTAAAAGATGGCGAAAGTCTTCCCGGAACGCCTACCTCCACGAAGGAATATTATCCGCTCCGAAGAGGTACGCTTAAAAAAGTTTAGGTATGTTTCAGAAATCTTCACATCGTTTATTTTATTATAAATCTTCGGCGACTTGCTTAACCTCAACAATTACTCGAGTATCAGGTGTCGCATACATTCCCGCATACTTCGCCGCAAACAACTTTACCAATTCAGGTTTGCAGTTCTCTATCTTACCCGCCGCCGCCGCCATCGTGAAGTTTTCATAGTAAATCTTTAAACACTGTTTAGCAATCGCGCGTGCCTCCTCGAATTCAGGATGCTGCTTCGCCCAATCACAAAGCCTCGCTTCGACTACGCCGATACTGTCGGCAAAGGCTGTGAGGTTCTTCCCTTGCTTTGCAAATTCAACAATTTGTTGACAATATTCTTCTTTATACAAACTTTTCCGTGCCATAATTTAAAATTTTAGGACAAAGATATATCATTTTTCGACAATCTCCACCTTTTTTACAAAAAATTATAATTTTTGCGTTTTTCGGGTGTATATTCCTAATTTTTATAAACCTTTTAACAATTCAAGCACTACTATATATTTTAATGTTTCACGTAAAGTAGTAATTCATAGTAAATTAAATAGTTTCAATAAGTAATATATATATATTATCGATTGTTAAAATATACTCAAACATACTGATATATATATATTTATAAGACAATATATAAAATATATATTAAAAAGAGAAACCGCCTAAAGAGCTTATATAGAGGTTTTGCCTCAAAAAAAGTATATATTTATATAGTGATTGATTATCAACGACTTACAAAGTGTACTATATATATACTACACTTACATTAACTGTTCAAAATAGCCTTGAATTCGTCGAAATTATCGCAAAAATACGCTTCTATTCCATTGGATTTCAACAAGTTATTCCAGAAAAATTGTTGTTTGGAGACGACTCCGCCGCCCGGTTTCTTAAATTCAATAAAATATATACGATTTTCTCCAATGAAAAGTCTATCCGGAACACCTTTATGTCCATTTTTCTCAATTTTCATTGAAACATATCCAATTTCCCTTGCAAAACGGACGCATTGTTTTTCTAAATTACTTTCTGATTGTTTCATTTATCGATACATTTTGAAAAGTCATAAAAGGCTGAGCAAAGCACAAAGATAAGAAAAAAAGTTAATACAGTGAGGTCTGTTATGAAATAATACTCCATAAATCCGATAATAACCCGAATACCGAAAAACAATAGTGCGAAGTTCTTTAGAATCGCAAATACAAGCTGTGTTTTTTTAATTTTCATTTGAATTTTATTTTTAATTAATCCAATCGCTTTCAGTAATTATATGTTTACATTTCGTGCAATAATGAACGAACGAGTAAAACGGAATAGTATGTTTTACAGTTGCTCTTTGTTTCTTACCGCATTCGGGGCAACTGATTATTTCCGTGTGCTTGTTTTTACTTTTTTTCATTGTTTTTTACTTTTTTTAATTTTCATTTTCATTGTATTATTTCTTTTTGTTTTGCTCATGATATTAATGTCACGAGCAGGTGATACTATAAATCAAATTCACGTCCGTTAGCAAACAGTTTAATACCGCTTGCCATGCTTGAACTCTCGTTTGGAATTGTACTCCAATTTATATTTGATATGTTTTTCAATATCAATTTGAAACCCGCCACATAAATCAAAAAGGCGAATAAATGAATCTGCAATTTCATCTTCAAAAGTATCTTTAATTGTTTCCTGAAAAGATTGTTTAATATACAAATCAATGTCACCTTCATTAATATCATCGGCAGCCATGCAGTTTTCAAACACTTCTAAATTTGCATATTTCGCTTTTCGGTCAGCCTCTAAAGCCTCTGCAAGTTCTGAAACTACAAGCATTAAAGTTTGTCCGATATTTTCTTTTGAAACATCGAAGCCACGAAGTTTATTGCCTTCGTAAATTTGTTTTGATAATTCGTTTAAGTTGTTCATATAAAATTTATTTTTAGATTATTAAATAGCAAATGTACGGTTAGCTCATAGTTAGAAGCAATTAACGGTACTCCGAGAATTGTACGGTGTTGAAAATTGCTTTGTGGTTTACCCATCGTGCAAACTTTTTTTGTTCATAATTTGGTTCTTTATTAGTTTCAAAATCTCTATATGGTTGAGCAAATGGGCTACAACCTCTTTCTTTTAAAAACATTACTCTATCAAGTGCATCTGGTATATCTTTTACAAGCACGTAAACAAATACTCTGTAATTTTTAAATCCATATTCGTTAAGGTTTACAAGTGCCTGTTCAATATATGGTATTTGGCTTTTAGTATCACATGCCATTCGCAAATATCTACTCCACTTAACCTTACTCAATAACTCTGCAATACTTTTGTCTTTGGCTATTATTCGGGCATCTAAGCCTTGATTGAAATCAACTTTAATGCCTAATCGTATTATTTTTTCAATTTGTTGCAATCCGTGTTCGTGAGCCAAAATATTATTATCCATCAATACGGCATCTTTCCTCCCTTGCAAAAAGTCCTCAATATCGGCATAAGGTTTAATATCACCCTCTTTGGTCGGCACTATACACCAACTGCATTTATTTGGGCAGCCCCGTGTTAAAAATCCATAAGCAGCCGTAAATTTTGGATAAATGGAATAGTCCGGACATAATTTGTCAATATATGATGGGAGTGTATTCGTCATTTTAAAACCTGTTCCGCCTTTTATAATTTCTCCATAATTAGCAAGTCCTTTTGAATATTCAGGAGAAAATGTAAATACTTTGCTCATATATGTACGGTCGTAATTTCCAATATCTACCCAGCTTACATTATCGCCAATACTTTTATGATATGCCGAAATTTTCATTAAAGCAAGGTTTGGGAAATTATGTCCGTCAATATCTACTAATCCTATATTCATTTCGTTAAATCAATAAACAATTTATTTCCTTTCTCTTTCTCTCTAATAGCTTTGTATATACGGCTTTCGCATGTCTCCTTTGTGGCAAAGGTATGAATTTCGACACCTCTTTGTTGACCTTGCCTGGCAAGCCGTGCGTTTGCCTGTGCCCAAAACTCATAATTATATGTAACACTCGACCACGCTATTAGTCTCCCGCCAGACTGCAAATTTAAGCCGTGCCCGGCGGAGGCAGGGTGTGCGAATAGCACGTCAATATCGCCATCGTTCCATTTTTTCAAGAAATTTTTATCCGAAACGCTGCAAAATATCAAACCTCTTTCTTTTAACATTTCAGCGAGCCAATAAGCTTCTTCTTTGAACGCGTAAAACAATAAAACCTGTTCGTTTTCGCCTGCGGCACGTTCGCAAAAGTCTGCAACCTCTTCTAATTTTGTAGCTTCATTTGACCTTATCGCCTTGTGCTCACTATCGTAAACAAAGCCGCAGCAGAGTGTTTGTAGCTTCATGAACGCCGACTTGTCATTGTCGAGTGCGAAATAATCGTCTCCAATTTTTGCCGCGAGCGTCGTCTCGAGTTGTAAGTATTCGCTCATTTGTTCCTCCTTTAATTCAACTTCATGTTTTATGAAATTAACCTCTGGGATTTCCAACCAATCCGCAGCGTCGAGCGTAAAGATATTATTCTTGTATTTTCCGATAACATCTTCGAGCCTCGAAATTAGCTTATATTTTGAAAATTGCAAGCCAGAGCCTTTCATAACGTCGATAAAATGCCTATCACGCCATGCGTTAAATTCGTTGC
>CAZMYT010000021.1:0-4331 GCA_964570565.1 uncultured Paludibacteraceae bacterium | reverse complement strand
TCTCCGTCCCTGTTCTGATGGACGTAGCAACCTACGGATAATTCAGGATGTTTTTCCAACCATTTTTTGTTATTTTGATATGTTACCTTGCTGATTTTTGCAATCATATTCTACCACCTAAAAATTTTTACCAGTCTTTCACTGGTATATGTTCAACT
This sequence comes from uncultured Paludibacteraceae bacterium, assembly GCA_964570565.1. Classification (GTDB taxonomy): domain Bacteria; phylum Bacteroidota; class Bacteroidia; order Bacteroidales; family Paludibacteraceae; genus W0P28-013. Next base: position 4,173 of record CAZMYT010000021.1, on the reverse strand, counting down.
GCCGATTTCATCATCAGGACCCACTCGGGGTATGAAACTCCGTATTTCTCGTGCACTCTCCAGTTATCCTGGAGATCGGCCATCGTGTAACCCTTCTCTTCATACATTTTTATCATGGTTCTGGTGTTCATCCGTGTCATCTCTGTCACCTAACTAATACCTAGGCAATACATATGTCAATGTCAGGACATATATACTTTGTCTTACTAATACCTAGGCAATGAATGCAATGAAAATAGAAGCGGACTGTTACCAGACACTTGACAAAGAGGTAAAGGTGCAAAAACACACTGGAGCTGTATATGTCCCTAAATCATGGATCGGTCACCGGGTCCGGGTCCTGCTCCTCGAGCCGTTAGAAGCAGAGTCATCCACATCACTTGGATGACCGGTTAGCTCAGGTAATATTTCCTTAGCTGTATGAGCATCAATCATTCTCTCCCGTGCTTCCTTCTCCATCACGGATTTTACAAGAAGTGCTGCTGTCATTGGTTGCCCTCCTGGTAAATGACCAAATGACCACAAATGTTCTCAAATGTTTTTTTGAGATGGTCAAAATAATCAGCCTTCTTTTTCATAATTGGATTCAATTTAAGCGACATTGATATTTTACAGATCAAATGACCACACCACTCGAGAAGAGTGAGCTTGAACATTATGGTCATTATCCAGAAGTGAGAAAATGAAAAAATCCGTGTGCTTGCTTCCGGGTTTTTGTGGTCATTAATATTCTTATATATAGTACATTTATTATTACTCAATAGAGTAGGGATATTTTCGCGAAATAAGCAAAAATGTAAATGTTCATCATTAAAAAAACATTTATGGTCATTTGTGAACATTATGGTCATTTACGAATTCACCTCTTTTAGGGTTGCAAAAACAAATCCGGATAAATTACTCTGTGAAGTAATATCAGAGGGAACTATCACAAGATTTTGAGATTTTCCCCGCTTTTTAACAGTTCTATATCCCCCATAATCTTTTATTTCCTCTTGTTCCAGATCCATTTCATTTTCTTTTCCAATATCACATCCGGGCACTTTGTTAATGATTCCGCTAACACCATCTTTACCGTATAAAATGCGTCTTAAAGTGCTCCTGCTTGGTTTTCTATGCTTCTCAGTTTCTCCTGAAAGATATTCTGCATGGATAATCCGCTCAGGAATTCCGTTAGGATATTGGTTCATTTTCCCTGATAACCAGATTAACAAATTCATCTCTTCTTTACTGAGCTTGTGTTCTCTCCCTCCATCATTCGCGGATGCTTCAAACAATAATATGGCCTGGTCAAAATCCTTCTCAGAGGCCTCGACACGTATAACTGGTCCCTCATCATCCGATTCCTCGGTGTGCACTCTACCCTTATAATTAAGAATTGCGCACGCGTCAATAAACGAAATGAACATACTGATATCACGCCTCACTTTCAGACTCTTGAATTCGATTCTGTCAGCGAATGGAACAACGACCTTAAACCGTTTGTTTTTGTAATACCGGAGTATTTCCCGGCAGATTTGTACATCTTCAGTCTCTGGACTTGGTTCACGTCCGGTCTTAATCCTATCCTTCAGGAACTCCCAAAATGCTTTATCAGATGCATCATCAGGAACAATAGACAGCCGGTACTGCCGGTCTGCTAACTCATCCGATCCTGTATCACTGGTATTACTGAAAAAAAATGATACCCTTGGTGGAATGGTAATAGTAATTCCCTGATTTGTACCGCCTTCTCCTTTTCCAACCGTCTGATATTGCGTCTCTTGTTGGAATTCGGACATTATCCGCCTGATATGTGATTCAACCTCAGGAGTGCTGTACCAATCATCCGGCCATATTGCGCAACCTGGTTTCAGGTTGGTATTATAGTATAATGCCCTTGGACTGAACTCTCCAGAGACAACATATTCAGGTGGCCATAGGTGCAAAAATGCCCTTATGGCTGTACTCTTACCCGTCCCCTTTGGTCCGGTCAGAAACATATGAATACCTTCAGAAGTGAGAGAAGATCCGGTTACGGATATTAACATCATCACCTTGGCCGATTCTTCATCACCCGCATGTAATGTCTTGAAAGTTTTTAGGAATTGATTCATAACCTCCTGATTATTAATTAATTCCAGCGCCTTCTGTGTTATTTCGTCCGGTACACTCTTACCCACATCTGATAATGTGTCTGCCTTCTCGAGTGCGTTGAAATAGGCATATGCTAGCCGTTTGATGTCTTTTAAAGTCTCTGCATCGAGTTTATGAGATTCAAGTTTTTTATTTAACCGTGCCAGTTTTAAGACGATCTCATTATCCGGTGTTTTCTTGTCAATGAGATAAATGGCAACATCCCATAATTGCGAATAGATATCCTTCTCGAGATCTAAACCACACTCTAGGGTAAACGCTCCATCATCACGAATTCCGGAGAGAGATCTATCCCCGGCCTGTCTCAATGCATCTTGTTCATATGGGGTAATGGGTCCGGGTAATACCGCTTCTGTCACCGCTTCCCCCTTGCCTGTTGTTTCTTCCAGGCCAACCGCTCAATGAGTTTTACTTCCGGGTGCTCCTGCTCGAGTGCTGCAGCATGTTTCTTAACTGCTTCATCATCGTAGGGTTCATCACATCTGATAATTCCCCGGTTGATTGCATCCCAGATAGCTGCATCCCCGCCACGTCCGCATCTGAAACAATAGAAAGATCCCTTGGTGGGATTAATGGCAACATTCCCACCTTGTGAAGTGCTTCCATGAACCGGATGAACTCCTCTGATCTCCGGTCCTGCCATATATGGATTATCAGGGAGATGATCCATAACTGACAAACCGTACCTTTCTGAAAGTGTTTTCCCGCTTCCTGGTGCCCTTGGTTGTGGCTTGATGTCCGGAATGGTTTCTCTGATTGCGTCCGGGTTTATTGCCGCCGCAATTTCCTGTATACTATCCCATGATACCGGCAGTATGGAAGCATCAGGATCAAACGGTTCATACTTATTTCCATTCGGGTGAACGCTTCCGGGTGCCACACATTGCCCGCCGGTTTTCTCATTGTCTGCAGGAAAGAAGATCTCTAATAATGCCCTCTGGTCATCGTCACGGATAGAAATCTTATGCCCTCTGAAGTGGGCCGGTATATCCTGACACGTGACTATTGCCCGGTATTTGTGCCTGTCATCCCATGCACTATACCGATAGGTATCACCGACAATATCAGCGCCTCCTGCAGCATGGAAAGCCTCTGCATCATCCACATCAATAAAGAGGAGGGTTGATCCTGGTGCCGGATACATTCCACAATTCCCACCGCTCGCAATATGAGCGCCCAATATCGGATTATCCCAGCGCCTGCCATTACAAACCTTATTCCAACCAGGCACCTGCAGCCCCTTCTGTCCTGCCGGAAGCATGACATAGAGAAGATCATTTCTCTGCAATTGCCAGGGTATGAACTCACAAGAGGAGGAGGAGGAGATAGTTTCGCTCATGCTCCCCCTTCATACAGAAATACATGCCTGTTCTCTTGTTTCACGATTGTAGGAACATGCGGGTATGTTTTGTCTAAATATCCGCGTATGTCAGTCGCTCCATGAGTCGCCTTATCTTCAGTTAAGAATATGAATTGCAATCTTCCGGGGCGCCTGTAAATATCGACATTTTTATATGTCTGCTGCAGATAGTGGTCCATTTCACAATGGATAGAAATTAAAAAATCCGGGGTCATAATTCCAGCCCTCCAATAAAACAGGGTGTAGGGCGGGGTGGCCTACCGAATCCTGGTATGATTCTGCTCAATGCTTCCCAGCCAGAATAGTCCAGGTGTGCGGGTCCGGGTTCCTCATCAAAACTGTTATGATGATTCCGATTAAACCTCATTAGCAATCACTCCGTCCCGTGTGGGTGTTCTGTGTGAGTTCGTTTTCTGCGTTGCCGGTCATTTCGTGGTTGTGATGACCGGTCCTATCCTGTTCATTCATTCTGTAATCTCTCCCTAATTGCCTGGATAGTAATTTCTGACAGTGCAATTTTCATGCTGATACCTCCGGAGCCTGGAGCCTGACCAGGAGCACATGTCCTGAGGTGTCCCGCTCTTTCACCAGGTGCCCGCGACTCTGGAGAGTTCTGATACGGGCATGGATGTAAGACTCATTCCACCGTGCACGCAAGTCTGATAACAAGTCTCTCT
>CAZMYT010000020.1:0-4405 GCA_964570565.1 uncultured Paludibacteraceae bacterium | reverse complement strand
CTTCAAGACCCATCATACACACTTAAAGCCTGTCCAAAAATTGGGGACCACTATAAAGCGGGCGACTTTAAGCCGATGACTGGCCATTTCGCGCTACACGTTTCAATCCACGCCCGCGCGAAGCGGGCGACGCGAGTGGGATCTTGCACGGCTCCTTACAGACTGCGTTTCAATCCACGCCCGCGCGAAGCGGGCGACCTGAAGGGCGATCCGAACGACACGGTCGAAGCCGTTGTTTCAATCCACGCCCGCGCGAAGCGGGCGACAAAATCTTCTAGCGGGGCTTTCGGGAACAGGAGGTTTCAATCCACGCCCGCGCGAAGCGGGCGACATCAGGGTCAACGGGAAGTGGCACTACGAAGAAGTTTCAATCCACGCCCGCGCGAAGCGGGCGACCTGAATCTGTAGGAGAGGGGATTATAATGCCTAGGTTTCAATCCACGCCCGCGCGAAGCGGGCGACAGGCCTATTCCCATCAGCCGATTCAGGATCGCCTCGTTTCAATCCACGCCCGCGCGAAGCGGGCGACTTAGGCTTGGGAGAAAAGGTTAGTGGGGATTAAGTTTCAATCCACGCCCGCGCGAAGCGGGCGACGACAGCCGATACCCCTCCTTGCAACGCCGGATGTGGTTTCAATCCACGCCCGCGCGAAGCGGGCGACCCTGGTGAAAGTTCCTCCCGGTTCCTGGCTATCTGTTTCAATCCACGCCCGCGCGAAGCGGGCGACCCCGATCCGAGCCAGCGCAGTCCAGACCTGATTGTTTCAATCCACGCCCGCGCGAAGCGGGCGACCCGGCAGCATGAGCGCCCCAAGGACAGCCCGGAGTTTCAATCCACGCCCGCGCGAAGCGGGCGACGGAGTTCCGGCACGGGATCCGTACCACCTGGCCGGGTTTCAATCCACGCCCGCGCGAAGCGGGCGACCCAAGTTCGCTTTCGCGTCCGTCCTTTTAGCCTCCGTTTCAATCCACGCCCGCGCGAAGCGGGCGACCGCAAAGCCAATCGGCAAGCCACACCCTTTTCCAGTTTCAATCCACGCCCGCGCGAAGCGGGCGACAGCGGATTGCCCCAGGGTCCCCCTCGAGGTACGGTTTCAATCCACGCCCGCGCGAAGCGGGCGACGTTAAAAACTATATCAATCCCAAGGAGGGGAATGTTTCAATCCACGCCCGCGCGAAGCGGGCGACAAAAAGGGCGAAGGAGCTTGTAGAGCAGGAATACGTTTCAATCCACGCCCGCGCGAAGCGGGCGACAGGGATGAGGATGAGCGTTAGGGAAACGCTACTTGTTTCAATCCACGCCCGCGCGAAGCGGGCGACGGCACGGGAGCCATCAACGAGGATATGGATTTGGTTTCAATCCACGCCCGCGCGAAGCGGGCGACGGGGAGTTTACAGGGGTTTGTGGATAAGCCTCGTGTGTTTCAATCCACGCCCGCGCGAAGCGGGCGACAGGCTTCGGAGATCCGGGCTCCCGTGGCGTACAGGTTTCAATCCACGCCCGCGCGAAGCGGGCGACGCATCGTCTCAGAGCGACTCCCTGCCGGATGAGGGGTTTCAATCCACGCCCGCGCGAAGCGGGCGACGTGGACCCGACATTGTGTCGGAGTGGCGGTCTGCGTTTCAATCCACGCCCGCGCGAAGCGGGCGACTAACCGCCAGCTTCATAAGCCGGTCGGGGGTCATCGTTTCAATCCACGCCCGCGCGAAGCGGGCGACGGCACGGGAGCCATCAACGAGGATATGGATTTGGTTTCAATCCACGCCCGCGCGAAGCGGGCGACGGGGAGTTTACAGGGGTTTGTGGATAAGCCTCGTGTGTTTCAATCCACGCCCGCGCGAAGCGGGCGACAGGCTTCGGAGATCCGGGCTCCCGTGGCGTACAGGTTTCAATCCACGCCCGCGCGAAGCGGGCGACGCATCGTCTCAGAGCGACTCCCTGCCGGATGAGGGGTTTCAATCCACGCCCGCGCGAAGCGGGCGACGTGGACCCGACATTGTGTCGGAGTGGCGGTCTGCGTTTCAATCCACGCCCGCGCGAAGCGGGCGACAAAAAGGGCGAAGGAGCTTGTAGAGCAGGAATACGTTTCAATCCACGCCCGCGCGAAGCGGGCGACAGGGATGAGGATGAGCGTTAGGGAAACGCTACTTGTTTCAATCCACGCCCGCGCGAAGCGGGCGACGGTCTACTCCCCAGGAGAAGTGGCGCAATTCACGTTTCAATCCACGCCCGCGCGAAGCGGGCGACAACAGCCTCCACGAGGCTTTCAGCGTCTTGCTGGTTTCAATCCACGCCCGCGCGAAGCGGGCGACGCAACCACAGTATCCCTAGCTCTCTTTACGGTGTCGTTTCAATCCACGCCCGCGCGAAGCGGGCGACGGATAGGCTATGGACGTTTTTATGGACATGGCTAGTTTCAATCCACGCCCGCGCGAAGCGGGCGACCTTGGTGAGCCGCCTTTTAGGTGTTTTCATTGGCGTTTCAATCCACGCCCGCGCGAAGCGGGCGACTTCCCCTCACACTCCCTTATCTCTATCTCTTAAAGTTTCAATCCACGCCCGCGCGAAGCGGGCGACGGAGATGCAGAAGGACATAGAGTCCTACTTCGAGGTTTCAATCCACGCCCGCGCGAAGCGGGCGACTGATTGCCTGCGATCCGAAGGCCACGCAATTCCAGTTTCAATCCACGCCCGCGCGAAGCGGGCGACCCTACCGGGAGAATTACAAGGGATACGCTGTGGAGTTTCAATCCACGCCCGCGCGAAGCGGGCGACGTGTTATCCGGTGCTGGCAAATGAACCGGGAAGTGTTTCAATCCACGCCCGCGCGAAGCGGGCGACTGGTTTTAGGCTTCTCTTTCTCGTCACATTCCCGGTTTCAATCCACGCCCGCGCGAAGCGGGCGACTGGTTGCCGATGAAATACCGCTTATGGACGGTGGGGTTTCAATCCACGCCCGCGCGAAGCGGGCGACTCCGCACGTTTGAGCCAATTCAGGGCGATACGTCCGTTTCAATCCACGCCCGCGCGAAGCGGGCGACATCCTCGTGCTCGCAGACCTGCACCCCGAAGCGGTTTCAATCCACGCCCGCGCGAAGCGGGCGACGGTCTTCCACGTGTTATTCCCCTTGTTGTAATCCTTGTTTCAATCCACGCCCGCGCGAAGCGGGCGACCTCGCGTTTTACGATGGCTGGTCATTCTCACCTGTTTCAATCCACGCCCGCGCGAAGCGGGCGACCTTTGCAGGACTATCTTGATAATCCCAAGGAGGGAGTTTCAATCCACGCCCGCGCGAAGCGGGCGACTTTGCCCGGAGGCGATACGGGCGATTGCGGACGGGTTTCAATCCACGCCCGCGCGAAGCGGGCGACCGTGAGTCCCGCATATCCCCCTCATCCCACCAAGTTTCAATCCACGCCCGCGCGAAGCGGGCGACGGTGTCAGTAAGGTTTATCAGTTAGACCTAAGTAGTTTCAATCCACGCCCGCGCGAAGCGGGCGACGTCGTCACGATCTGCTAAAGCCGTCCGCGAGTATGTGTTTCAATCCACGCCCGCGCGAAGCGGGCGACGTGTACGTGATGGCCCGGATTGCATCGAGAGGGGCGTTTCAATCCACGCCCGCGCGAAGCGGGCGACCACCACCCCCTAGTGCACCTCCTGCACCTAATAAAGTTTCAATCCACGCCCGCGCGAAGCGGGCGACTCGTCCAGGTGGTTCAGCGTGACGTACAAGTTGCCGTTTCAATCCACGCCCGCGCGAAGCGGGCGACGAGGACCCAAAACCACAATGTTCATGTGGCTTTAGCGTTTCAATCCACGCCCGCGCGAAGCGGGCGACTCTCCGCCAACGTCAGACAAACGGCCTGCCCCTGTTTCAATCCACGCCCGCGCGAAGCGGGCGACGGCCGTTTAAGGCACGTCGTAAAAGCGCATAGGATGTTTCAATCCACGCCCGCGCGAAGCGGGCGACGTCGTGGGTTTCCCGGGCAGGACGCAAGACGACGTTTCAATCCACGCCCGCGCGAAGCGGGCGACGACGGACACAGTAACCTCGTGCTGACGGTGGCGAAGTTTCAATCCACGCCCGCGCGAAGCGGGCGACGAGGAAAGTATCAAAGGGTGTTCCAGTGCGTTGGGGTTTCAATCCACGCCCGCGCGAAGCGGGCGACCTCGTAGATCATCCCACAGTTCGGTTTCGATGCGGTTTCAATCCACGCCCGCGCGAAGCGGGCGACGATGGATGATGCCGTCCTCATGCCGTCACCTCCCTGTTTCAATCCACGCCCGCGCGAAGCGGGCGACGCCCCCAATATTTGTGGCTCTTCGCTATTTTGTATGGGTGAGTAGCCCCCTACACTCATTCCTGAAAGCTGGTAATCTGGGCTTGCAGTTCACTTTCCCGA
>CAZMYT010000019.1:0-4834 GCA_964570565.1 uncultured Paludibacteraceae bacterium | reverse complement strand
TCAAGAATCGCATATTAACCATAGACGTACAAATTTTTGACAAGGCTATCCGGTGTGTACGCTATTTCTTATGTGGAGATGACACAAGCTATGATGAAAGTCAGCTGTTTGCAACAAAAGAAGAATGTCAAGCGAAATGTGACCGACTGAATGAGGGGATACATGACTAAACCTATTCGAACACCAGAAGAAGCTGAGGAGTTTGAAACAATCCGCCTATTGCGTTCATTACCTTCTGACGAGCAGATGGATATTTATACCTCCGCTTTCAACAAATTGTCTAAAACCGATAAAGAGTATATCCTGCGACAAGCAGAAAAACTACAATCGTTCAGAAACATGGGGATTCTTTCATCCTACGAATTATTGTTCAAATTGGGCAACTATCTAAAATGGAACGTAGAAGCTCAAATTTGAACGATGATTCTAAAACGGTAAAATATACCGGTGCACTGGTAAACGTTGAAATGTAAACGTTTGCATTGAGCAAATATCGCATGTAAGAATTAGTTTTGAAATAGAATTTATATTTCGTGAGAGAAAGCGCACTGCATGACAAAATACCATTCAAAGCAGACAATCGTCAACGGGATAAAGTTTCCTTCGATTCTGGAAGCGGATCGGTACCAGCAACTATTGTTACTTCTTCGTGCTGGAGAAATTGCCAATCTAAAATTGCAGGTAGAATTCGTGATCAACCAAGCATATACCGACGCGGAAACCGGCGAACGAATGAGATCAGTCATATATATCGCTGACTTTATGTATTTCGACGTGAGGACTAAGAGAACGGTCGTTGAGGATACGAAAGGCATCGAAACGGCGGTGTTCAAAATTAAGTGGCGGCAGGTCAAAGAGTTATATCCGCAATTTGACTGGAGAATTTTGAAGAGGCGGGACGTATGACGGATTCGGAAGCGATTGATCAGATCATGGCTGCACTGGTAGAGATCCGCGAAACGCCGAGCCGTTGGGGGGAGGTCGTTATTATTGTTTCTGGTGGTGACGTGAAGCATGTCAACGTCACGAAACCGCCACGAGCCAGTTATTGCGTGGATGAGGAGGAATAAGCAAACGGTTTATTATTTGCAAAAGGCTGCCAGCTATGGCAGTCTTTTTTTTGTTTAACCAGTTTTGAAATTGCCACTTGACTTTTTCATATATATATGTATAATAATAATTAAGAACAAGTAAAAAAAACAAAAAAAACTGAAAGGTCGGGTAAAAAATGAACAAGAGAGAATTTGAGGAAAAAATTGGAAAAGAGATTGCAGATAGCGACTACGAAATAATCGAAATTGTGTACGCATGGCATCCTGTAATAAGCAATGTTGATGGAAAACAACAAATGGCTGATTTGTACGAGATCGGTGGCATGACAATAATAAAAGACATGCTTCCGCGCGCTGAAAAAGCATTCGAATTGAATCAAAAAATGGAGAAATTAGAAGCAGAGCTGAACAAACTAAGACTGGAATACGGACACTTAAGGGATTGAACCATTTTTTTGATTGTTAGCTCCTCTGATAAAAAAAATCAGAGGAGCAATAGAGTCAAAAAAAACAAAAAAACTGAAAGGTCAGGTAAATAAAATGGAAACAAAACTTTATATTTCGAAAGATGATGAACTGAAGGGATTAGAAAAAATTCGAAAGATCGTTGAAGGACTTGGCGGGATTAATTCTTACGTAGGCATGGCATTCGAAGGCGTTTGGGAACTTGCCGAGCGAAATATTCGTGATGACGCTGGTTATTCCTGCAAAGAATATATAGTTTCGCGTGATTCGTTAGAAACAAAAATAATAGAGTTAGAGAAATTTCTTGTTGAATCTAAGAACGAGAACGGTGAATTAAACAACGAACTATATAGGGCTTACGATGATCTAAAAAGAGAGAAAGAATATCGCGAAATAAAACTGAGCGAAAAGGACTCCAAAATAGAATCACTTCAGGTAATTATCAATCAAAATAATCAAGAACGTGAACAAAACGTAGCAAAAATCACGGAACTGGAACAGGAGAAAAAAGCAGTCGAGAAGGAAAACGACAATCTGAGAGAAGAAATAATCCGGTTGAAAGCGAAATTATACGACTTCATTGTTTGAAGTATAAGCCGGAGGAATCCTCCGGCAGGTCTGCCGCTAAAGAGCGCGGCACTGAAGAGGCGCAGAACGCCGAAACCAAAAAGGAGGATCGAGATATGAGCAACGGAAGAATCAAACTACATGGTGATAAGCATTTTTATGCTGGTCACAATTCTTACGGTGTCGATAACAGTTACGACGGGGACGGTTGGTCAGCGTATGCGTTTGACACACGCGCGGAGCGGGATCAGTGGCTGGAAGAAAACGAATACTGGGGCGGCCGGCATGTCGCCGAAGCAATCACAGCAAGGGACGCATACAGGATCGCAGGCGTCCGCACTGCTGACGAGCTGTATCAGGATACGTGCAGTAATTTGGCGCTATGCGCCGAATTTTAGCAATCACTCCCGTGCCGGCGCGGGCAATCACCGGCAGAAAGGATCGAGATGGAGAAATTTATATTTCAGAGATTTGAAGGCAGAAAACAGATTTACATTCGCGAATCGAATAAAGCTAAAACGAACGAAACAAAAGCAGGTTTGCATTCGACTGGAGCGACAGGTGCGGACGGAGGACCGCTGTACTACTGCTATGCTATCGCGGAAGATTTCGAAGCCGCAAAAAATTTGATTGCGGTCGAATACCCAAAATACAAAGTAATAATTCAATCATAGCCCCTACCGGTGGGGGGAAACACCGGAAACATAGCAAAGAAATTATTCTGGAGGATGTGAAAAAATGTGGATTTTAGATCAGACAAAACACGAAAAAAATGTAATCGGGCGACCGCCTATTTATAACGAGTCGATGAAGTTAATAAATTTTCACTGTAATTCGGAGCAGTACGAGTGGCTTAACAAAAGATCGAAGGAGTTAGACATATATCGCGCTGAATTAATACGCAGGTTAATAGACAAAGAGATCGAAAAGAATGTATAATTAGATCAGTTAGTATAGATTCAGACCCTAAAAAGGCGAATCAACATTTTACGCGCCGAGAGTGATGTTGATTCGCCTTTTTTTGTTTATCGATTTCGGAGGCCACAAATGGAATGGAATATTGTTTTTTCGGCTGTTTTGCAAAAATTACTGGAAGTGTTTCTGCCGATTCTGGCTGTCGCGTTGGTTGGTTTTCTTGCCGCAAAAATAAAATATTGGCTGGCAGAATCGAAAGCCTGGAATCCCAAAATAACGTCACTTTTGGAAGAGGCTGCAGTATTTGCCGTGACCGCAGCCGAGCAGGCCGGAGCAGCAAAACTAATCGAGGACAAAAAGACATATGCGTTTGACGTTGCCGAACGCTGGCTGGAATTGCACGGTATAAAAATTGATTTAGACCTGATTGACGCAGCGATCGAATCGGCTGTATATGAGAAATTCAATGCGGGTAAAGCCTCATGAGTGCGGAAATAGTCACTTCGATTTTAGCTTTATTGGGCGGTTTTGCGGCATTAATTACGGCGAAAATCAGCGCGAGCAATTCAGCAACGAAAGAAGAACTCGAAGATTTACGGCGGAGGGTGGAGAAATTGAATGAGGAACTGCAAACAGAACGCGATTCAAACGACAAACTCCGTGCACAGATCAATGCCGCTGAAGATTCTGTTGCTGCATCGGCAGCGGAGAAGACAGAATTGAAGATCCAGATCGAAACGATGAAAGAAGAAATAGCGTCACGTGACCGACAGATCAAGCAACAGGATGCGACAATCAAAAAGCAGGAAGCACGGATCAAGGAATTGGAAAGTCGCGTAACCGAGATGGAAGCGTTGATGAGAGGTGGAAAATGCAGCTAAGAAAACCATTTGACGGAAATTACCCGATCACGCAGAAATTTGGGGAAAAAATAACGAATCCAAAGGGGCACAACGGCATTGATTATGCATTGCCAATGGGAACGCCTGTTTTGGCTGCTGCAGATGGTATTGTTTACTCCGCTGGAATAGATTCGACCGGCTACGGAAATTGTGTCATGTTGAAGCATGCGTGGAACGCGGGAACTGTGTACGCGCATCTGCAAAACTGGAACGTTGTTGCAGGACAATCCGTAAAAGCGGGTGATGTCATCGGACATTCCGGCAATAGCGGAAATTCAACCGGCCCGCATCTGCATTTCGAATACCGACTTAAATATGATGACTGGAAAAGCGCAACCGATCCGGCTGACTTCCTGATTGATAGTCCTGCACAAATCGAACCGGCAGAACCATCGACAGGTTGGGCTGAAGTCGTTTGCGAAGATGGCGCGAACATGAGAACGTTACCTGCTGGATCATTAAAAAGCTGGTTGCCGAAAGGCGTGCGCGTGCATCTGACTGGTAATTCATCCGTTGCAAATACACTGACTTGGCTCGAGATCGATGGCGGTTACTGGATTGCGCGTGCTGATTCAAAAGGAACTGTATTGATTGAGGATATTTATGAGTGAAATCAAATGGAATTTGAAAACATTCAAGATCAGCGAGTTAACTGATTACTACAAAAACCCGCGCCAACTGACGGAAAAGCAATTCAACCAGTTGAAAAAATCCATTGATAAATTCGGGATGATCGACAAACCGGTTATCAATGCTGATAAAAATAATACGGTCATCGGAGGACATCAACGGTTGCACGTTCTCCGAGCTGGTAAATCGGAAAGTGTCGAATGTTGGGTTCCCGATCGCGAGTTGAACGAAAAAGAAGTAGAAGAATTGAACATTCGCTTGAATAAAAATACTGGCGAATGGGATTTTGACGTTCTGGCGAAC
>CAZMYT010000018.1:0-4921 GCA_964570565.1 uncultured Paludibacteraceae bacterium | reverse complement strand
ACTTAGAAAAATATATCATCAATAATTCAGACAAGATAGATTATGAAAATATAATTAAACGAATTTTTTACGGAATTGATTATCCAGATTACTTATTCAGTTTGCCTATGGGTGCAGGCAAAACCTTTTTAATGGCATCTATCATTTATTTGGATTTATATTTTGCATTAAACGAACCCGATAACAAAAACTTCGCACACAACTTTATTATTCTTATTCCTTCAGGATTAAAATCTTCGATTGTTCCGAGCATAAAAACTATTGAGAAATTTGACCCAACCTGGATAATACCAGAACCATCTGCAAGTAAACTAAAAAACCTGATAAAATTTGAAATATTAGACCAGCCAAAGACAGGTAAAAAAAGTAATAAAGCCCGTAATCCAAATGCTCAAAAAGTGAACAGTTATCAGCCTTTTGAAGAATTAATGGGCTTGGTTATGGTTGTCAATGCAGAAAAAGTCATACTCGACCGACTTGAATTAACCGCACAAGGCGAGTTATTTGAAAAAACAGAGGATGAACTTGACAAACAGGCAAACGAGCTGAGGAATATAATCGGTAAAATCCCAAATCTGCAAATTCACATTGATGAAGTACATCACGCAGCAACCGATGATATTAAACTGAGAAAAGTGGTTACAAAATGGAATTCTAACGGGAACATTAATAGCGTATTAGGCTACTCAGGTACTCCTTATTTGAGCAAAAAGGACGAAGTGGATATAGCCGGAAATGTTAAGATTAAATTCTTTCAAATTACCAATACCGTTTTCTATTATCCACTTACCACTGCCATTAAGAAATTTTTGAAAAAGCCGAGCGTTAAGCAAGTATCAGGGTTGGGTTCGCTTGAAATTATAAAAAGGGGTGTTGAAGATTTCTTTCAGAATTACAACAATACCGTTTACGCGAATGGCTCTGTAGCAAAAATTGCCATTTATTGTAGCAGCATTGAAAATCTTGAAGAAAGAGTATATCCTTTCTTAACCGGTGAAATGAAAATTTCGCCTGACTTAATTTTGAAATATCATAAAGGGAATAAGAAATACAAACTGCCAAAAGAAAACGAAACAGAATTTGCTTCTTTAGATACTCCGCTTTCAAAGAAAAAAATCATTTTACTTGTTCAGGTTGGCAAAGAAGGTTGGGATTGCAGAAGTTTAACAGGTGTTATTCTCTCTCAAAAAGGCGACTGTCCAACAAATATGGTTTTGCAAACAAGTTGCCGATGTTTGCGACAAGTTGACCGCGAAAGACAGGAAACCGCAATAATCTGGCTGAACGAAGATAATGCAAAATTATTGGACAAACAACTGAAAGAAGAACAGCACACAAGCATTGAAGAATTAAATAATCTTGGTAAACAGGACAAAACCGAAATAATTGAAAGGTTTTCGAGATTGGGTTTTCTTAAACTTCCGAAAATTGATTTTTACCAGTTAAAAGTTGAATACAACACTATAACGATTGAAGAAAATGCTGAACCTGAAAGCAAAATTAAAAACATTAAATCGAATGACTATTTTAATAACGCTGTTATCACACAGCGTGGATTAAGTATTGAAGACGAAAAAACGAAAGATTTTGTAAGCAAAGTAAAAGGACAACCTGCAAATTTTGATTATTGGTTATTTGAAATTGCGAAAGGTAGTTTCAATACTATTTCATTAAATGACTTAATGAAATTTGAAACAGAACTTGAAAAGATTTTCCAAACAATTACAGTTGAAGAAAAGGGGAAAAAAAATTTTAATGAATTATACAATCATAATAAAATTCAATCTGAAATTCGTTTGGCTTTTCATTGTAAACGAAAGTTTGAAACAAAATCTGAAATCATACCCGATACTGCTCAAATGCTTATAGTTGAGAAATTAACTCAAATTCC
The DNA here is from genome assembly GCA_964570565.1 of uncultured Paludibacteraceae bacterium. Taxonomy (GTDB): domain Bacteria; phylum Bacteroidota; class Bacteroidia; order Bacteroidales; family Paludibacteraceae; genus W0P28-013. Next base: position 3,030 of record CAZMYT010000018.1, on the reverse strand, counting down.
TAATAATAATTTGCTTTACCCCGATAAAGAAGAAACCCGCAGAATACTTTCAATGGATGAAAGAAACATAGAACCGGTTGAACATACACCAGAGGAATTTGAAAAATCTTATAAAATAATGCAGGAAACTCTTGAACAACAAGGACTGGGGGCTTTTGCGAGCAACTACACCTTTGAAGAACACGTAAAAAAGAATTCTCTTACTCCTGCAATTAGTGCCAAAAACAGAACATTTCATTATTTGCCTTATAACTTTTGGCAAAGCAAATTTGAGTTACAATTCTTAAAAGAAGCATTGATGCTTAAAGAGGTAAAAGAAAAAAATCTTGAAGTTTACTATAATGGCGAAAAAGATTTAACCGACTTTAGAATTTTATGCTATGCAAAAAAAGGGAATAACTACCAGAGAGTTGGATGGTACACGCCCGATTTTTTGATTATTAAACGCAAGGATAACGCAATTACCAATGTTTTAATTGTTGAAACTAAAGGAAGCGGATACGCTGAACAAACGAGTTTTAAACTTCGTAAGAAATTTATGGAAACCGAGTTTTTGCAAATGAATAACGATAAATTCGGATACAAGAAATTTGAATACCTGTTTTTACAGGACGATGCAAAGTTTGATGATAACCTTGCAAAGCTGAATGAAACCATTGTTGAATTTTTTAAAAACTAAAATATATGCCGGTAAAATACATTTCATACATTCCGAACACCGTTGAAGGACAAGCAATTTTAGATAATTTTGTCCGCACTCGCAGAATATTGCGATACAGAGACAACGACAAAGTTTTTGACCGCATTAAAAGGGGACTTCCACTTTACGAGGTTGAAAAAATTGAAAGTATAGGTGCTTCGACAAGCTCAGTATCTAATAACTTAGTAATTCGTGGCGAGTGTCTTTCTGCTTGTGCTTATCTGAAAGATAAAGGAATTAAAGTTGATTTGGTTTACATTGACCCACCTTTTGCAAGCGGTGCAGATTATGCAAAAAAAGTTTACATAAGACGCAATCCTAAACTTGCTGAAAAAATTGCCAAAGCCGAAGAACAACTCGACATTGAAGAACTCCGCTCCTTTGAAGAAAAAATGTATGGCGATATTTGGAATAAAGAAGATTATTTGAATTGGATGTATGAAAATCTTTTTGCAATCAAATCTGTTATGAGTGATACAGCAAGTATTTATGTGCATTTGGATTGGCATATTGGGCATTATGTAAAAATATTAATGGATGAAGTTTTTGGGGAAGATAATTTAATAAACGAGATAATTTGGGCTTATCATGGTCCCGGTTCTCCTGATATGAAACAATTTAATAGAAAACATGATACAATTTTTTGGTACTCATTAAACGAAAATTGGATTTTCAATGAAGATAAAATACGTGTACAATATAAAGATCCCAATCAAAAACCAAGGAATGCTTTTGATAGTGGTGATGGATGGGATGAAGAGGATGTTTTAAAAATGAGAGAAAAAGGAAAAATTCCTGAAGATTGGTGGGAAATTGCTGTTGCTGCCAGAAAAAAAATTGATGGGAACAATAGGGTTGATTATGCAACTGAAAAACCTACAGAGTTACTTGAACGCATAATCAAAGCCAGCAGTAACGAAGGAATGTTAGTTGCAGATTTTTTTGGAGGTAGCGGTGTAACAGCAAAAGTAGCAAATGATTTAGGGAGAAATTTTATTCACGTTGATGTTGGTATTAACAGCATACAAACTACACGGGACAGATTAATTGCAGCAGGAGCTGAGTTTGATATTTTAGACGTAAAAGACGGCGTTTCGCTTTTCCGCAATCCTGTGCAAACGATGGATAAATTAAAATCATTGATTACAGGCTTATGCAACAAAGATGGTTTAGATAATTTTTGGGAAGGTGCAATCAACGACAGCAAATTGGGTTTGATTCCTGTTTATGTTCCAAATCTCTTAGACCATAGCACAAAAGTATTAGACATTCCATTGATAAACCGCATAATCAATGAAGCAATACCCGATTTGCCCGACAATACCAAACAAGTTATTGTTTATTATATCGACATTGACGACGAAAAAGAATTATTGAAATTCATTGATGAATACAATAATACAGATGTAAAAATTGTACTGCGTGACTTAAAAGAAATTTTAGATGAAGTCGTAATCAATGATATTATTGAATATGAAGTAAAAGAAAACGAAATTGAGTTTACTAAATTCATCAGCGACCGTTTAATGCAAAAAATTGATGAATACAACCAAAAGAAAGGATTAAACAGTAAGAAAGCAGAGCAACTTACCATTGGCGAAAATGAAGATGAAGAAAATGATGAAAACGGCAACGATGAAGAACCCGAAACCGAAGAAAAAACAAAAAATAAAAAATTCGTTCCAATTGAAATTAGTGATAACGGACTTGAATTAATTGAAATGATTTCTTTGGATTGTACAAATGCAGAAGGCATTTGGAAAAGCGATTATGAAATAAAAATAGACAAGAATGGTTACTTGGCAATTAATGGAAAGAAATCAAAAGACTTTTGGAATGGAAAAATATCATTTGATAAGAAACCTTTACGAATGAAAGTTAGAAATATTGCAGGAGACGAAACAATATTAAATATTTCTGAAAACGAAGACAAGAAAGAAGTAAAAACAAAAAAGAAATAGCCAACGCATTTGCAAGCACATTTAAAAACCGCACCAGCCAACGCTAAACCAAAGTTTTTAAAAGAGCTTGCAAAGCCAGCCCAAGCGTAGAATTTCAAAATTTTTCTCCACGCTAAAAGAAAAAGAATTGACAAGTTTAATATGAAAGTGCAATTTGACAGGAACCTACGGACAGACAAGAACCGCCAGTGCATAACAGGCGGTATATTTTATTGCCGAGATAGTGGGTATTTCAACGTTTCTGCATCTATTAAACTTTCGTATAATTTGACAGGACAATGCTTCGAAATCGGCAACAAAAACATACCGCCAAACGTTATGTTACATTGTAAAACAAAATATTTTTGTTTTTAGTTAGTAAAGCAAAAA
>CAZMYT010000017.1:0-5153 GCA_964570565.1 uncultured Paludibacteraceae bacterium | reverse complement strand
AAATACTGGATGACTGGGGTTTACAATTTCACAGGCGATGCACCGCCCCAGCCGTTTATTCCAATTGTGGCTTACTGGGATGACTATAACAAAGTACCTTGGGCTCTTCCTCATGTATATGACTATATGGAAGGATGGGATGCTGTATCCTGGGAATATCCGCTGCTAAAAGGGGTTTATAACAGGCGAAGATATTTGACAAGCTATGGCAAGGAGCAGAAAGCGGAGTTCGGAACCATTTATATTGACAGGAACGGAGTTCCGGATGAATACGAAGGAAATGTCATTATTACTGATGAGATGGCCTCACTTGGAGATGACCAGGCGTCAGCAGAGTACCGTTTTGAGATAAGAGAAGCGGGATATTACGATATTGCAGTACAGCTTTGCTTTCCTTACTGGGACAAAAATGCGATTATCGTTTCCCTTGATGGTGAATCAAAGACTTTCAGCGAGAACCGTTTATGGTGGCCATACTGGAGAAGAGTTTGCTGGTTGACACTTGCAAAAGGTGTATTTCTCCAAGAGGGAACGCATGCTGTCAGCATAAGCGGTGGTGTGCCGGGAGTCCAGTTTTACGGTTTTAGGGTTTGCAGTGGATTTTCGGAGTATCCCTTTGCCGGTGAAGCCAGCTTTATGCTCTCTCCTCGTCGGTTCAAGGATGTAAATGGTGTGATGGTTGAGCCGGATCGAGGTTTTAAACTGACCTTTGAAATGTTGCGAAGAAAACCCGACTCGGCGCTTATTTGGTATGAGGATTTTCGGGACAGGAACATCCTGCCTGAAAATTACTGGACTGTGTTGGATGGCGAATGGGATGTTTGGCAAGACCCAGACAGCACAGAAAGTCGCCCATATTCCCAGCTCGAGGGATATGGCAAACTTGCATGGAAATACGACGGGTTTTCCGATATTCATATCCGGGCAAGGCTGGCTTTCCCTCAAAATAGCAGTGGACGGGCTGGGGTGTTCCTTGGAGATATTTTCTGCTGCTTAAATTATGACACGCAAAGAGTCGAGCTTTATCAAGGTAATTCCTTGCTTGGTAGCTATTCCACCAGTTTCTCAAAAACTGCAGATGCCGATCTTCGTGCTAATCCGAATATGTATACTATAGAGATGCGAAAACGCGGCAATAAGGTAAGAGTATATTCTGGTGCAGCTTCAACCCTGCGTTTCACAGTGAATGTAATCGGTGGTAGTGGTTATGCAGGGTACTGCTCGGACAACCGGACGGTATGCGAGCTGCTGCGGCTGGGCGATGCGTGGGTATATGAACCATACGAGCGTTTTGATGTGGAACTCCCGGATGGAACTATAACCAGCTTTGGCAGGCTTGCTCGCACTGGTGTCACGTGGGATGATGAATTTCAGGTGTTTTCAGTAAATAGCGATGTGGAGGAATCGGTAACTCGCAGTGAGGACATTTCGATGGACTATGACTTCTTCCACTCACAACTTTTGGCTCTTTCTTGCGGTAATGACTATGAAGTAAAGATTATACCGAAAGACATCAATATCTGGATATCCCGTCTCTTCCTCGGAGATGCAGATGGTTTTTCTATTCTGTATTATCAGGATGTGGACAGCCTTGTTTACTGGGCAAACGAAGCGGCTTATCGATGGAAACTGCGAGGTATAGCCATCTGGTCGCTTGGGCAGGAGGATATGCGGCTGTGGGAGGCGCTTCCGAAGCAAATATAGATTAGAAGTTTTAATTTTCAGCGCTTTGCTTTAAGGCAGGGCGCTTTTTTATATGCAAAATTCAAGTTGAACGGAGGGTTAAGACAATGAAAACAGTATGGAACTGGATACAGGCGGTTTTTACTGCTATTGGCGGATTTCTTGGCTGGTTTCTTGGAGGGCTGGATGGATTTTTATATGCACTCATCGCTTTTGTAGCCATTGACTATGTGACCGGAGTGATGTGTGCCGTTGTAGACAGAAAGCTTTCGAGTGAAGTCGGGGCCAAGGGCATCTTTAAGAAAGTGCTTATTTTTGTACTTGTAGGTGTAGGACACATCATCGACAGCCAGGTGCTCGGTAATGGCGGGGCAATCCGGACAGCAGTGATTTTCTTTTACCTGAGTAACGAGGGAGTTTCAATTCTTGAGAATGCAGCACATATAGGACTGCCCATTCCTGAAAAGCTGAAGAACGCATTGGAACAACTGCATGGCCGCTCAAATGAGGAGGATGAAAAGAAATGAAGCTTTTTACTAAATACATGACGCGAAACGATTGCTATACAGCAGGCCGCAAAATCACGCCTAAAGGAATCATGGTACATTCGACGGCTGTGCCGGGTGTAATGGCGGCTGAGTGGTTTTCCCGTTGGAACAAATCTTACAAGGCCGGCGAAATAAATAGGCAGGTATGTGTTCACGCTTTTGTAGACGATAAAGAGGTTTGGCAATACCTGCCTTGGGATCATCGCGGGTGGCATGCGGGAGGAGCAGCCAACAATACCCATATTGGCTTTGAAATCTGTGAGCCTGCTGGGTTTTCGTATAAATCCGGGTCGGTAATGGTGGGTTATGATGCAGCAAAGCAGGAAGATTATTTCCGTAAAGCGTGGCAGAATGCTGTTGAACTCTGCGTTATGCTCTGCAAGAAGTACGGTCTTAATGAGAATGACATCATCTGCCACTCCGAAGGATATAAGCTCGGTATTGCCAGCAACCATGCTGATGTGATGCACTGGTTTCCCAAGCATGGGGAGAATATGGACACTTTCCGTAAAGCAGTAAAAAAAGCGCTGGAGAACAGTACAGATATCAATACTGATATTGGAATTGGAGATATGGTGGAGTTTAAGGTCAGTGTAAAGAATTACTACCCCGGCAGTGTGGAAGTTCCAACGTGGGTCAAAAATGACTATTACCACAGGGTCACACAGACTTTATACAAAGGCAAGCCGGTCATAAAAGGCGGCAAAGAATGTGTTTTGCTTGGCAAAAAGGTTAAGAAATCCGGCGGTCAAGAGATTGCAGGCATAAACACTTGGGTAGCAAAAGAAAACCTTGTAATTGTAAACAGCATTCCTGATAACAAGGGCAATAGAACCTATACAGTGCAAAAAGGCGATACCTTATGGAGAATAGCGGAAAAAGAACTCGGTAGAGGAACAAGATATCCGGAGATTAAGAAACTCAATGGCCTGACTTCAGATACTATTTACCCCGGACAAGTTCTCAAATTGCCGGAATAACGATAAAGGACAGCCAATCGCGGCTGTCCTAAGTTTTTATAGGAGGTGCTTGAATGATAGAGGCGGCTAATCATTTACCATATAACCCGCAGGAAACGAACTATACAAAGATAACACAGGAGGAAATTCAAAGAGAGGTTGATTACTGGCGGGCATACAAAATTCTGCAGAGGATGCTTAAGGCGGGACTGATTTCAGAAGAAGAATTCAACAAAATCGACAAGTTGAACCGCAAAACTTTCTCGCCGATGTATGCACAGCTTATGGCCTAATTGGCTTGCTATTAGCGGCACACAGAGGTAACATGTCACATGCCCAAAGGAGGTGAAAACAGTGAGAAAGGTAACAAGGATTGATGGAAACAATGCTCTCCAAGCTTTCAAGCCAAAGGTGAGGGTAGCGGCTTATTGCAGGGTTTCAACAGACAGTGATGAGCAAATGGCAAGCCTGGAAGCACAAAAAGACCATTATGAATCCTATATAAAAGCAAATCCTGATTGGGAATTTGCAGGGATTTACTATGATGAAGGCATATCAGGCACAAAAAAGGAGAACCGAACTGGACTTTTAAGGCTGCTTGCAGATTGTGAAAACAAGAAAATTGACTTTATTATAACCAAGTCGGTCAGCAGATTTGCCAGAAACACAACCGACTGTATTGAGATGGTGAGAAAACTTACCGATCTCGGTGTTTTCATCTATTTCGAGAAAGAGAATATAAACACACAGCGCATGGAAGGCGAATTGGTGCTGACAATTTTGAGCAGCCTTGCAGAAAACGAATCATTATCCATTGCAGAAAATAGTAAGTGGTCTATCAGACGTAGGTTCCAAAACGGAACATACAAAATTTCGTATCCTCCCTATGGTTACGATTATGTGGATGGAAAGCTATTTATCAATAAAGAACAGGCTGAAATCGTAAAGCGGATTTTTTCCGAGGCTTTGGACGGTAAAGGCACACAGAAAATTGCAGATGGGCTAAATTCCGATAAAATCCCAACAAAGAGAGGTTCACACTGGACAGCGACAACTATCCGCGGCATTTTAAGCAATGAAAAATATACTGGGGATGTCCTTCTGCAAAAAACCTATACAGATGAGAATTTTAAGCGGCATTATAATCATGGGGAAAAAGATCAATACATGATAAAAGATCATCATGAAGCCATTATATCCCATGAGGAATTTGAAGCCGCCCAAGAGATATTAAAGCAAAGAGGAAAAGAAAAAGGTGTAATTAAGGGAAGCAGCAAGTATCAAAAACGCTACCCTTTCTCTGGGAAAATCAAATGCGCAGAATGTGGCAGCAGTTTTAAGCGTCGAATTCATGGCAGCGGTGACCGTAAATATATTGCATGGTGCTGCACAAAGCATATAAAGGACGCATCAAGCTGTTCCATGAAGTTTGTCAGAGAGGATGCAATCCATCAGGCCTTCGTTGTAATGATCAATAAGCTTATTTTCGGTCATAAATTCATTCTAAGACCATTGCTACAAAGCTTAAAGAAGACAAATTACTCAGATAACATAACAAAGATTCAGGAGATGGAAACAAAAATCAAAGAAAATACAGAGCGAGTTCAGGTGATTATGGGACTTATGGCCAAAGGATACCTGGAACCCGCTCTTTTTAATACACAGAAAAATGAGCTGCTCAAAGAAGCAGCCATATTAAAAGAACAAAAAGAAGCCATAAAACGCGCAATCGATGGGAGTCAGACTATCCTTGTTGAGGTTGAGAAGCTTCTTAAATTTGCAACGAAAGCTGAAAAGCAGATTGATGCATTCGATAGCGAAATATTTGAGGATTTTATTGAAGAAATCATTGTGTTTTCACAAGAAGAAATAAGTTTCAAAATGAAATGCGGGTTGAACTTAAGGGAAAGGCTGGTGAAATGATGAGCCATATACCTTTTGGATATACCATTCAGAACGGTAG
>CAZMYT010000016.1:0-5603 GCA_964570565.1 uncultured Paludibacteraceae bacterium | reverse complement strand
TTAGAAAATCTGGAATTGAATGGTAATAATTTTATATCTGATAAGATAATACCAGATGATATTTTTACTGACAATTTAAATGAAGTAGAAATTTCAGATGGGGAAAATACACAGATATATCAAGATATGGCACTGGTAGCTAATCGTGTAATCGATGGAAAATCTTGGTTCATCCTTGCCGAGAAAACGCCAGAGCAAAAAGAAAAAGAAACACTCAAAGCTACTATTACTGATTTACAAATGGCTTTGGTAGAGATGTATGAAACACTGTTAGGAGGATAGAATGGCAAAAATATATGCAGCATTGATCAGAAAGGGTGTCAAGACAATTGAGGATGTGCCAGTGAATTTACGCGAAGAAGTGCAGAGAATACTTGAAAATTAATAGACGGAGCCGTTTTTGTAAGGAGGTCTAATTGAGCAATTTTGCAATTGAATAAAAATTATGGCTGTTATTGTGCCGTTATTTCGTGTTTTCGAGAGTATTCGATATGCGGGATTTTGAGTATATTGATCGGTATTTCGAATAAGTTGTGCCATAGGTTCGAGAACCTCCTGGGTACAGAAAACAGCATCGTTAACCGGTGTTGTTTTTTTTTGCTGTTTAATAATAATCCGATATAACCAATTTGATAAAACATATTGACAATATATTGGTTTTGTGTATAATTGTATTTATCAAATAGATATATCAGGAGGTATGATGAAAAATAAATTTTCTCAGGTGACAATTAATTTGGAGCAAGAAGATGTTAAAGCGCTATCCGACTTGATGCAAAAGGACGGTTTTACTTACAATATGCGATCGGCATATTTGAGAAGGCTCATACGTCAGGAGTGGCAGCGTCAACAGAATGAAGCAGACCAGAAGGAGGTAAAATCATGATGAGTGTATTCGATCGTGATTTTTATGCGGAGTACGAATACCAGCAAAAACGGTATTCTGAATTGGATGATTACGAAACACGTTTGGAAGCTGCAGATGAGGCTTTCGACATGTGGTACGAGGGCAATTCGTTTGAAACAGATTGGGGGTACGTACATGGGAACTTCTAATCGTATTGAATTGGAGCGCGAATGGAAGGACGCAACTATGCAGGCGGATCACTGGGTTGATGTGATTCAAGATTTGAAACGACAGATCGAAATGGCGGACACGCTTCAGGCGCGTTATGAAAATGCGCTGTCAGAATTTGTGAAAGCAAACTCCAAAGTCCGTGAGTTATCCAAAAGGCTGGCGCAATTATGAAATACATTCCTGCTGGAATCCTGCTGATAGCGGTAGTAATTGCGCTGAATCCGATCTATGCTCCAGTCTGGTTTTGGATCGCATGGTTCGGATTTTGCGGAGCACTGTACTGGGCAATGAAATGAAAAGCCCTTCACTGGAATGAAGAACTTTTCAAAACAAAAAAAATTGAGATTGAGATAAGGATATTATATCACATGGAAAACAATACACAATTAACGACTATCCGTTACACAAACGATCAGATTGATCTGATCAAACGGACTATCGCCAAAGGCGCAACAACTGACGAGCTTGCCCTTTTCATCCAGCAAGCCCAACGTACTGGACTTGACCCGTTCAGCCGCCAGATTTACGCAATCAAACGATGGGACACAAGAGAGAACCGTGATGTTATGAGCATACAGGTATCCATTGACGGGTTGCGATTGATTGCAGAACGAACGGGCAAATATGCTGGACAACTTGGACCGTATTGGTGCGGCATGGACGGTGTTTGGCGAGAAGTATGGCTGGAATCAGTACCACCGGCTGCCGCGAAAGTTGGAGTTATTCGATCCGATTTTCGAGAACCGCTGTTCGCAGTTGCAAGAACCGCCGCGTATATGCAAAAGACACGGAACGGATCACCCACCCTTTTTTGGATCAATATGCCGGACATCATGATAGCCAAATGTGCGGAATCTTTAGCACTGCGGAAAGCATTTCCACACGAACTCTCTGGACTGTACACGTCCGAAGAAATGGCACAGGCGGACAATGAACCGATTGTTACGCATCGGGGACAGCCTGTAACCGTTGAGGGCGAAATAATCCAGCCGTCCGAAGCACCTGAACCGACAGCGAAAGTATTTGACGAGGTCGCGTTCCTGAAGAATTTCACACCACAAAAAGATTTTGAACCGCTTCCGCTGGATGAAGCGAAAGCCGAAAAATCAGCGAAAGATGGAACATACGGCGAGATGAGCACGGAGCAGCTATACAGACGATTATCTTCCATAGCTAAACGGATTCACGACAACGACATGACAGCTGAAGAATCATCCGTGTACCTGCACAAACTGGCAGCAATACAAACTGTATTGTTAGACCGCAAAGTCAATGCGGAATCACAACAACAATAACAACTTCTTTTTCATCTCCTTCCTTCTTTAGAAGCCTGCCGGTTTTTTCCCTCGTGGTTTTCCGGCAGGCAAAGGGGAGAGGGCGGTAGATAAGGGATCAATCATGGAAACAAATAACATATTATTTTTTGATATCGAAACCGAGGTCAACCCGGACGCTGTCGAGTTTATTCAGGTGCCAAGTGCGCCAAGCAATTATAAAGATGCCGACAAAATCGCTGCATACATTGCCGAAAAACAGGCTGAGACACTAAAAACAGCTGCGCTCGATCCTGACTACGGGAAAATTATCGCCATCGCTATGACCGGTGATCTTGATCTTGAACCAGTCGTGATAGATTATCACGACTATAGCGAGAAACAACTACTGGAACAGTTTTGGTTATATTACCAGGAATACAACGGATATTCTTGCGGCTACAATATCATCGGCTTTGATCTCCCGTATATCATGCGGCGATCATTTGATCTCGGCGTAAAAGCATCAATAATCCCATTTCTGGCCAAATATCGCACAGAACCTACTATTGATCTAATGGGAATATTGTTCAATTGGGGGCAAGCGAAAGGTTTGAAATGGGTCTGTAAGAGATATGGTATTGACAATCCGCTTCCTGATCTGGACGGATCCATGGTGAATGATATGAATATCGAAACGCTGCGTGCGTATTCTGCAAACGAAGTCCGACTCATTCAGCAATTGTATAAAAAGATGAGCGGAATATATTTCTAATGAAAAATTCATTGATTAATCTCGAACAGTGATTCGGAATCAATGCTAACAAAGAAAGGAGCTGATCATCATGAGCGAAACAGAAGAAAAATATCTTACGCAAAGTGAAACGATAAAACAGCTTGAGGAGCGGGTGAAATCGCTTACTGAAGCCAACGAAACGCTTTTTGATCTAATCCGCAAGCTTATTATTGCAGAAAACGAAGTCTTGACTGTAAACGAAAATCTGCGTGCACAAAATAAGGAGCTGAAAAACCTGCTGGATTATGTCATCAAAAACTCGTGATATTTGTCATGATAAACATATGACATATTTATTGTATTTTGCGTTCACAAGTGTTATAATATGTATATAGTAATGAAAGAGGAGAGAAAAATGGACGCAAATGATATCGAAAAATTAGCAAAATGGTCTGCACCGAAAGAAGTACAGACCAAATTCGGCCCTCGATTAATGAGAAAAGCAGCCGTAACACCAGAATTTTCGGAGGCTTGGAAGAATAGCAAGGAAGAATTAAAATCACTTGGAGCCAGCTTTAGCAAGAACCAAAACGGAAGCTGGGAGTTAATTTGGTGGCAAGAGCTGCCGGAAGAAGTTAAAAAATTACGTTCAGAGTCAATCGAAGCCAGCAGAGCCACAAAAGCAGATATCGACCTCCCACACCCGGAGGGTTTGGATTACCGTCCATTCCAAAAAGCGGGAATCCGCTACGCGCTTGATCGGCAGGGTGTCTTGATCGCCGACGAGATGGGATTGGGCAAGACCATACAGGCGATTGGAATCATAAACGCTGATCCGTCGATAAAAACGGGCATCATCGTTTGTCCAAAATCGCTAAAGTTGAATTGGGAACGGGAGCTTGAAAAATGGCTCACACGCCAATTGACCGTAGGAATTGCAAACGGCAGCCTACCAGAAACCGACCTCATAATAATCAACTATGAGGGTTTGGTAAAGTTTCAGAAAGAAATTTCATCTAAACAATTTGATATATCTGTAATCGACGAGTGTCATTATATAAAAAATTCGAAAGCCATGCGTTCGAAAGCCGTGAAGGAGATCAAGTCAAGGCGGAAGGTCAGGATGACGGGCACCCCGATCGTCAACCGACCATCGGAGTTATACAATATCATCGAAGACCTCGGCGGAAATTGGGGGTCGTCATTCATGACTTTCGCAAAGCGTTATTGCAACGCTCATCAAACCCGCTACGGGTGGGATTTTACAGGTTCGTCAAATCTCGACGAGCTTCAAAAACGATTGCGGGAAACGGTCATGGTTCGCAGATTAAAATCTGAAGTTTTGACTGAGCTTCCTCGTAAGATTCGGCAGATCATTGAAGTCACTGCTGACGATTCAATCCAAAAACGGGCGGTTGAGGCTGAAAAAGCTTACGAAGAGCAAAGCGAGCAGCGATTAGCGGCATTACATGCTGAAGTCGAGCTATCCAAAGCTGAAAGCGAAGAATCCTACAAAGCGGCGGTCGCACGATTGCGGGATGCAATGCAAGTCGATTTTGCCGAGATGGCAAAGTTGCGGCATGAAACAGCACTTGCGAAAGTCCCTGCCGTTATCGATCATATAAAGAACGCACTGGAAGATAACAATAACAAGATCATCATCGCAGCGCATCATCATGACGTGATCGAAGAGCTTATGACGGGATTAGCTGAGTTCCATCCCGTGAAATTGACCGGCGAAACGAAAGAAGCCGATCGGCAGGCTGCAGTTGATCGCTTTCAAAACGACCCCGATTGCCGAGTGTTCATCGGTTCGATAACAGCTGCTGGAGTTGGGATCACCCTAACAGCTTCAAGCCACGTTATTTTTGCCGAGCTTGACTGGGTGCCGGGAAACATAACCCAGATGGAAGATCGAGCGCATCGAATTGGGCAAACCGACACGGTGCTGGTTCAACACATCGTTTTAGCCGATTCGTTAGATGCAAGGATGGCTAAAATGTTAGTTGAAAAGCAAGAAATCATCGATTCCGCTTTGGATGATCATCACCCTGACAGAAACGAAATTGTATATCAACCCAAGATTCAAGCCGCCACCGCTTCGGAATCAATTGCGAAAATCGAAAAAGAAGCTGAGAATCTGACGGATGAGCAAATCGCTGATATACATAAAAAATTACAATATCTCGCGGCTTTAGATCGAGATTATGCTGCGAATCGAAACGGGATGGGATTCAATAAAATAGATTCAGCGATCGGGCACTCACTCGCTGATAGAAGTTTTCTAACCACAAAGCAGGCAGCTTTAGGGATGAAGTTAGTTCAAAAATACCGAAAGCAGCTGGAAGTCTTTCAAACTGTATAATAGCGGTTATAATATTTATAAACATAATCATAAGGAGATTGAAATGAACGAAATTATCGACGAAAATATCAAAGAAATCGACAAGGATCGGAGACTTTACACGATCAAAGAAGCCGCCGCCCTGCTTCGGGTTGACCAGATGACAGTCCGCCGCTGGTGGAAAGATGGCAA
>CAZMYT010000015.1:0-8505 GCA_964570565.1 uncultured Paludibacteraceae bacterium | reverse complement strand
AGCGCGAACCTAAAGCGTGATCCACAAAGCAAAAGACCCCTTCCCAAAGCGGCGCCGAGCTTTGCAGCACCGCCGGCGTAAACTTCCAGCCATTACCAGTCCCTGCCGTGATCGCCACAATTTCATATTCACCTGCTCCTGCTGGCGCCGTCACCTCAATTGAAAATGTCCCTCGGTGAAGTTGTAAAGTTTTGTTCATATATTCCTTAGTTTTCTCTCCATCTTGTAGGATTTCATTGCCTCAAGCGTCCACTTCCACTATTCCAGCCCTGGCGTGCGGATATCCCCTGTTTCATGGTCGATCTTCGCCCCTTTGGGCTTCCGCTTCTGCTTACTCACACTTGCTTCGCTGCCGGCGCTCTCAGCCTCCGCTTGACCCTCCCTCACAATCTCCGCAGGGTCACCTTCCTCGCCAATAAAGCGATATAGCACCCGCACCATCTCTTCCTTAGAGACCGCGCCAGCTTCACGCAGCGTCTCAAACGCACTCATGATATTCGTGCCTGCCATCGCTAACGCCACATTATCCCTACTGGAAAGGTCCCCAGGATAGACCTCGAATTGACCAGTGAGGTTGCGGTTGGTAATGTGATTAAAGCGCTGGATAGTGATGGCAAGCAAGTCCTTGAGAAGATATTGGAAGAAGGTCTGGCGCTGCTGGAATTTGCGGTAGGTAGGGTCACCAGAGGCTTCAGCGGTGGTTCGGGTTGAGCCTTCAGGCTCGGCAAGAAAATGGAGGGGAATGCCTGCGCCAGAGGCAATCATCTTTTTGAGAGCCAGGCCGTCTTTTTCGGCATCATCGCTTTCAAGCTTTGGAGAGAGGACTTCCCAGGTTTCGCTTTCATCTGTGACTAAGATGGAGCCAGGAGTTGGTGGCGTGGAAGCAAGTTGCAACTGACGGGCACCGCGGGTGGATTCACTTGTAAAGGAACTTTTGACGACATAAAGAAAGGCGTTCCGATAGCGGTTGAGGCGAACACGATCATCAAGAAAAGCGGTATAACGACTGAGCCATTTGAGGATGGGAGAAAGGTCACTCTCGCCCCAAACGGCACCAGCAGGCTTATTGATAGCATAGTGCACAACACAAGCCTGGGGGTAGTCAACATCTATCTGCTGCTGGTTGAAGGCTTTATACGTTATAGGCTCTTGACCATTAAAACTCTTGAGTGTAAAAGAAATCTCCTGTTCCAAATCGTTATCCTTGGTAACGATTTCATCTATCAGAGTGGAAGGGATTAGGCGGATATAGCTCATACCGCCAGCATCCGTACTGATAAGGATGAAAAGATTTCCCGAACGTGTAAGCTCATCACACATTTCAATGAGGCGGGTGGGCATGTGATTAAAACGATGGTTCCAAAAATTCTCAAGAAATTCAGAAGTACCTGGATCGGAACTGGAAACTTTGAACCCTGCACCCACCACGTACTGACTAATAATCTCTACGATGCGGCGGGCAAGCGGGTTATAGCGCCAAGCGTCCAAACACTGTTGCAAGATATCTTCACGAGAATAGCGGTCACGATCGAACTCGGAAGGTGATAATGAAACAGCACCGACTAAGAATTCATTTTCAGTTTCTGAAAAAAGCTGACGCTGCGAAGGATGTGGTGGAGCATGGAAATATTGAGAAATAGAATGAAGTAGATTCAAAGCGAAAACCTTTCTATGATGAAGTGGATATTATAGAACATATATTCTATGTTAGCACAAACATTGCTCCAAAGTGATAGGAAAAGGCTTGAATTAGGTAATTTGGTGTGCTTCAACCCAGGATTGAGCTTGGAGCGAGGTGGATTCAATGGACTTAATGGGGTCGGGTGCTGAAATAATGAGCGTAGGAACTCCACTCTGACGAGAACAAGCCTCCCACGCCATGGCCAGAGCCATCACGCAGTCATCATGTTGACCTGCCGGAGCAGAATAAGAAAAAGCCCCATTCGGAGAAACTTTCTCTTCAAAGGAAAGTAATTCTTTCTTCTGAATTTCATGGTCGAGCAGAAGAAGGCGGGAGTGTTCAAATGCAGATTTGAGGTTGAGAATTATATGCGATTTGGCGGCCTGCGTGGTGAGGAAAGGATGTATATTTAGTCCTTGTTCGCGGAGGTGATCTATAACAGGCTTGCCAATTCCATTGACTTCGACAACCATTTGGTTGAGATGCCAATCTTGATAAACGCGAGCAATGCGTGCTTCCAATTCAGGGTAATCCACGCGATTAAAACGGGTAAGACAAACCTGCTCATGACTTTCAAGGTCAAAGACTGAAATAACGGTAAAATCGGAGGCTGTGGCTACATCCACTGCAGCAACATAATTGTGGCTTGGCTGAGGAGAAGCGGGCTGTAGAATTGAGATGGCTTCAATATTCCTAAATACGCTACCATACTCCTGAATGAACTCGGCTAAATATTCTTGTCGGAAAATTTCGTCAGTGGTACTGGATCTGGCAAGCTCGATTTCGGCAGGAGCTATGAAGGGGTTAGAAGAAGTCGGAAACTGCCATGAACACCAAGTTTCAGGATATAGCAAGGCATTATTGAAGAGATCGTAAAACCAATTACAGCGATTGGGCGTAGATATGAAGAGAGCTGAGCCAATTTTATCGGCAAGGGCAGGGCGAAGGACTTCAGACCAAACTTCAGGGCGCTGATAGGCGCACTCATCTACGACAACAAGATCCAAGCCTTCTCCACGGAGATTATCAAAAACCTCACTGGAACGAACGGCAACTAAACCACCATTAGGGAAGGTGATAGTTTTTTCAGCTCTTAAGGTTTTTGCCGTGGGAAGATGAGAGCAAATCTGCGTGAGCGGGCGCCAGCCAGCCTCTGAAGTCTTATACGAAGGCGCCACCCACCAGGCAATCCCGCCAGCCGAAGCCTTATCGATGCACTCCAGCACCCCAAGGCGCGTCTTGCCCCAGCGCCTGCCAGCCGCCAGCACCTTGAAGCGGTGCGGGTCATTATGCACCTCGCTCTGCCCAGGGTGCGGAGAAACATTAATCAACACTGCCATGGCTGCCTTTTCCTCCCTCCCCTAAGCACCATCCAACGGATCATTCCGCCTTTTCCGAGCTGGAGATCACCTTATCCCAGTTGACCACAATCGCCAGGTCGCGCGCATCCGTCAGCACCTGCTCCGGCACCTTGCCGTAAGCATACTGCACAAACGCCAACTGCTTTTCGAAGGATTTCGAATTCGCCCAGTCCCGCAGGATCAGTTCAATCTGGCTCATCCCGCTGCCCTTCTCAACCGCTTCCTCATTGGCAATCTGCTGAGCCAACTTGCGGACCGAGTCAATCGTCTTCGGGCGCCCTTTGCGGTTAATGCGTGGATCCCCTGGCACAAACGGGACAAGCTGGCTGTACTTCTTGGGCACTTTGGAGCTCTTCCCATCCTTTGGCATGGCATTGCCGGCTTCTACTGCTTCGGCTTCCTGATCAGGCTGAGCCTCAGCCTCGCACTCGGCGTAAGGCGGCTGCCCTGGGCTCAAACCCATGCGGTCAACTTCATCCCAGCCCAAGTCCTCACTCATTTTGCGCGCTGCCTTTCAGCAAAGCCAGCTCTGCCTCTAACTGATTCACGCGGGCGCTCAGGCGGGCAATGGTGATATCCTTCTCGCGGTTAGAGCGTTGCAGCTCGGCGATTTTATTCTCCAGCGTACAATTCTCCTGCTTCTTCAGGTCCAATTCCATCTCAAGCTTGGAGATGCGTTCCCCCCAATGCTTGAGATCTAGGTCCGAGCGCTCCAGCACCGTATTGACAATGTCCATATAGTCAGTACGCTTCTTTAAGCGGAAACTAAGAAAGTTACCGAGAAAGCCGCCAAAAATGGCGGAAACGATTGAGATCAGAACCGGTTCGCTCATTTTTGTGGCGGCTCCTCCACACAAGCGACGCGGTGTGTGCCTCCGGCTGGGGTATAGCTGCGACTAGCCTGATCGTATACCAAGCCTGCCGATTTGGCTGCCACATCCTCCTTGACCGTGCCGGCGATGAGCGCATAAAAAATTGGCTGCCAAGCTGCAATCAGCCAGAGGATATCCTCAGCCAGGGTTGGATCCGCAAGCTTAGGGACGAAATAGGTAAGGCACGAGAGCACAACATCGAACACAGCAATCCAGAATTTACGGCTTTGAAAAATGGACATATTTGGTCTCCTTAATGCAAAGTATACAAGTAGAAAAGGTGCTTACAGCGCCCAAATGCCTAAAAATCAGCCATTTGGTCAGGTGGGTTCATACTGTTATAGAGAGAGGAAACAGAGTCTATTTTGAAGTGGAAATGAAAAGAAAAGTGGTCAGCTTATCCGCAGCTAATGTCAAGACGGGAGGAAGAGAAAAACTGGCTTGAAGGTCATACCATTGCGTTGCCCAAATGGGAAGTTGGCACTGAGAATAGTTTGGAGAGCAGTAGGTAGCCGCCCACCAAATTTTCAGATGATGGGCGGCAGAAACAAGGAGAGGAGCTACTTGTGATGTAGTTGATGGTGCTCAGCAAGCAACCTTGCACGGGCTCGCCGGCAAACATAACAATCATTAACGTGATTAAAATAGGCAGCGATTTGAAGGTGATGCTTGCCTGGCTCAGGGTCATCATCAAATTGCTCACGGAGAGTGCGACCAGTGGGACAAAAACGTGAAAGTTGACGGTAATTGGCACGCATGAGGTTTCCTTTGCTATCGATTTAGTGTTGAGGAAGTTGAAGGGAGAAATGAGTAGAGATTATCAGATAGTGCAAAATTCTCGGCAAATTGTTTTGTTGTGGGAAAGGTTTTAAGGTCTTCGAGGGTACGATTAAGAATGAGCTCATAGGTTTTACAAAAACGGGCTTGATCGGCAGCAGTATTTTGAAAGGTGCTTAACTGCAGGAACCCAATGGATTGTATAACTTGATCGATAAAAGGGTGTGAAAAGTGGGGTTTGTTGGCTTCGTTGTGAGTAAAGGAATAAGCTGCGATGTGATGGATTTCGTGCTGGACTTCTTCCCAGGCTTGATTTGCTGAGGGGATAGAACGAGTTCCTAACAAAATACGAAAGGACACATCGCGGAGCTCGGCAACGGTGGGGAAAAAGGAGCTGGTGGTAATTAGTTGGAGAGCGGCTTGCTCTAGGACTTCGAAGGGGATATCTTGCAAAGTCAGCAAATAGACACGGATAGTCTCAGGAGTAATTTTGGCATTGGGAAAGGCTGAGGTGAGCACACCTAGGACAGTAAGGGTATTTTTTTCAGACATGGTTAGGCTCCAGAGGGGATAGAATGCCGGTAGGTTCATAGCCTAAACGAGACATTTCTGCTTTTACGATATCTAAAGCCGTTGCGGGTTTGGCAGGTAGGTTTTTTGCTGGAGAAGAAGACGCTGGGGATTGCAAAATGGCTTGAATGTATTTCCAGTTGCGGACGTTATGCTGCGAAGCTTCTTGAATGGCATACGAAAGGCGCGCAGAACCATATTCCCAGAAGGCTGCTTGAAGCTTATTGAGGATTGTGGGAGTAAGCGGGCCAATCTCTTGCTCATAGAGATTGAGACAAGTTTGAGAATCGGCAGCCGCATCGGCTGGTTGTGACTTGGCTTTGCCTTTTTCTTCTTCTTCAGCTTGGACTTTAACTTCTGATTTAATTTCATCTTTAACTTCTGGCGGAAGAAAGGCGGAAGTTAGGCGGAAATCGGGCGGAGGAGCAGAGGAAAGTATCTGCCAATCTGATGGAAGAGAGCCAGCAAGGATTTGGCAAACCAGAGGATTAGGAATGCTGCTAGCGGGTTCTTTGTTCTTGCGCAGGCCAAGCTGATGCTTGGCAAAGTTAAGAAATTGCAGGTAACGGTCGCCATCGGGGGCGAGATACCAGACTACAAAACCGCAAGCAGCCCATTCTTGGATGAAAACTTCTAAGTGAGCAGAGGTCACGTCATGCCGGCGAGGGAAAAGGGCTGAAACTAGCAAATCGGGCTCCCCAGATACTCTGCCTTCACAATCTGCAAAGGTAAGCAACCAAGTGAAGGCTAAGCGACAGGTATCAGAGGAGAGCTGATTAACTTGGCGATCGGCAGTAATTGATTTTGAGATAAAGCGTCCGCGGGCCATTAGAAACATACTCCTTCCGTAGGGGCTATTACTTGCATTAGACTTACAGGCACCAAGATCACTGGTTCGATATCGGTATGGCTTTTGACTAAGTACTTCGTTCCGCCCATTTTCAATTGTGAGGCATCAATTTCTAGGACGTTGATCCAGCGATATTCATCGGTAAAGCGGACAACAAAGAGAGCGGGGCAGCCCAAGCCAAGATGATAGAGCATGAGGCTGCCCCATTTGCGCACATTGAGGAAGACTGTGCTATAGGTGGTAGAAGCATGAGAGCGTGACTTCAGCTCTAAGACACCAACCAGCATGCCATCACGCAGCGCAAAGAAATCGACTGGAGAGAGCAAACCAAAAGGCTTGATTTCACAATTCCAGAGGTTTTCAAGCAAATGGCGCGTTTCAAGTTCATGAGCACGGTCCTCAGCATTGGTAAAGATAGGGGCGCCGTTAGAGTTACGGGCAGGGGAACGATGATAGTAATCCATAGGAGCTGATGTCTTTGATGAGGAGAGGTGAGAGTTCATTTGTTGCGATTTTTAAGGATTGTATCGATGGCTTGGAGTTTGCAGTTATACTCGGCAATCTGATCAGAAGAATTGAGTGGGTCTTTGAGTGCTTTATAGAGATTGCCGGACATAAATTTGAGGATATTGGAATCAATTTCTCCATAAGGGACACCTCGCGAATTGGTGACAGCATTGGCTTCTTCTAATGTCATTTCGGATGGCACAGGCTGAGGCTCTAGAGCATGATGAAGGTTGGCAGAAGCTTCCGATTGGGGAAATGGATTGATAGGACTTTTTACATGGGAAAGGGTAGGAGATTGCGGTTGAAGTGGCGAACCCGAAATGAAAGGGGTTGGCGTCTGAACCGACGGGGGTTCAAGACCGTCATTGAGCCAAGAATAGAATTTGATAAAGAAATCCATGCTAGGTTTGTGCTCAACGGCATCCGCCAAAGCAGGACAACGGCTTTTGGTGATGACTAGGTTGTGCTCTAGGTCCATATCTCCCACCAAGGTGAACTCATACTCAATACCAGCGCGTTGGACGGGAGCCAACCCAATTTTACGAATTACTGTTCTGCCAGTGGAGTCCTTTTCTTGAACATATTCCATTTTAGAACGCATGGTAGCGATGATGTGAACAGGAGAACCAAGAAGAGCATCGACCATTCTTCGGTGGAGCGGAGTAACTTCTTTCCAGGCAGTAAAAGAATTGGGGGTTTTTTGACGCTTGGCGGCATTATCAGCTAAGTCGAGAGCGCCGCCTTCTCCATCCCAGGCATGGGAAAGGCTATCGATAACGATTACAGCGTAACCGCCACGTTCAGCAGCATGAATAGCTTCTGTATAAGTTTCGGGGCTAAATGAATCGAGCTCGAGGACGTCAAAAGTAAAGGTATCGGAATAAAGACTTGCAGAGCCTCGTTCAGTATCGATGACAGCAATTCGGCTACCGGCGGCCAGAGCAGTTGCCGCAGTAAGGGCTGTATAAGTTTTGCCAGAACCACTGGGGCCATCTATGGCAATACGGGCTTTGGATTGGTGCTTAGTTGCTTTATGAAATGTAAGTTCGGTCATATTTACTCCTTAGAGAATAGTGGTAGAGAAAATTGAACTAAACGGAAAAATGCAGCCGAGAAATTGGGAGTGGATCAAGGGCCATCACTCCCAGATTGGATAAGGAGAGGCAGGGAATGGATCGGAGGATAGAAAAGGATTGACAGAGCTGCCTGCCTTTGAGAAAAGCGATTGGAGTGCATCATAGAGCTCAGGATCAAGCAACAACAAGCTTTCGGAAGCAAAATTTGCGCGCCAATCTCGCGTTGTGAGGATGGTTGTAACGAGTAGATATTTGTTTGGCTGGCTGAGACCAGATTGCCATTGGTGAACTGCCTGGGCAGTGAGTCCGAAGGCGGAGCCAAACTGATACAGAGTGAGACATCTGGCACTACGATAGAACCGAACCAAGGAAGGGATAGAAGAACATGGATTGGTAAGATCAAGCGAAGAGATGGTAGTTTCTGGTTTCATGGGTGTAATCTCGATATCCTAAGAAGTGGAATGTCATTTTTTGGGCGCTATTGCGTTGACAGCTAGGGAAAGAAACAGGAATGGATGACTTGAAATTTATTGCAATCAAAAAACCGAAACAACTCAATCTACAAGTGAAATATGATGAGCTTAGAAACAAAGATCGCAATAAACGAGCATAGTTATAGAAGGAAAAAAGTGTGCTGGTCATAAGCGTATTATAGAACATAGGTTCTATTATTCAAGATGTCAAAAGCGGACAATTTAAGCAAAAATGTCCGAAATCGGACATATTAAAAAAGAAAACTTAGGGAAAATGTGTAGTTGCAGGGGCTCGAACCCTGAACCAATGGCTTAAAAGGCCACTGCTCTACCATTGA
>CAZMYT010000014.1:6565-14285 GCA_964570565.1 uncultured Paludibacteraceae bacterium | reverse complement strand
GCATCATATCCTGTTCCAAAAACATCTGTCTTAGTAGAGTAGGCAACATTACCCTGTAGTTCTACACAGCTACTTGTTGTTCCGTTCTTACTTAGCACTTTCACCACCTTAGACCTACTGTCCAACCCGTGAGTTATTACTAAAGCAGATTCATCTGCGCTCAACACCCATCCTGTTGGGTAATCAGTTCCCTCTACTAACCCAACTAGTCTTTGCGCCACTGTAGCCCCACTATTAAGTCTTATCTCAAAGTTAGGGGAGAACGTTGCATCTATTTTTTCAGACGACCACAGCGTAGTAGATGAAATTACGCTATCATTCAACAATGAGTGCCTATCTGCATCGTAGTTTTGCAACGAGTTATGATCTAAATACGCAGGGTTGTAGTATAAAACACCTCCTGTGTATGACAAGAACTCATCGGTTACTGCGCTTATATCTGTGGTAAACTCCAAGGCGGTCTGCCATGTCCCATCATCCCTCAAGTATCTAGTTCCTGTGTTAGCTAATTTAGGAAGATAACCATGCTTACTTGCCGTGGCGTTACCTGTTGTTACATCAGTAAAAGAAATGTCTGTTTCTGGTATTGTGGACGATGCACTTATCACACCCGTTGTTCCTTTTAAGTACCCAGCAAACGCACCAAGTCGTACTGTTCCATTTACGTCCAACGTGTACGCTGGCGTTCTGCCTATTCCTAAAAACCCACTGGCGTTTACGTATGGTATGTAACTTACACCTGTTGTGTTTATGGTTATACCTCTTAGGTAGTCAGCGTCTAATCCACTTCCACTTCCATCTACGTTTAATAGTTTTGCAAGAACATCGGAATCCTCATAGTCTGATGCCAATACGTAATCACCAAGTTGCGCTAAATTACCATCTCCATCTAGTGTCGCTACCCCATTTGGTTGTCCTAATAAAGACACATTTACTGCATCAGTTATTCCGTATCCTGATAGGGTAGTTGGCTTACCTGATGTAATCTTAGCCCAGTCCAAATTAGGAATATCGCTTGCAGAAAGAGTTGTGCCTGACGTCACTCTCCCTTTTGCATCTACAGTTACCTTTGGGTATGTTCCTGCACTTCCTGTGTTGGATAAATCGAACGTTGTGCTTACGGTGAAGTTTGATGTTACCTTGCTATCTAAAAACCCTAAACTATCACCTGATGTTAACTTTACCCTACCGTCGTTCCCTTCAATTGGATTTCCGTTATAGTTCAAAATACCACCTACATCACTTAGGTTTTGAAGTACTGGTAAGTTGGTGTGTACGTGTCCTGTTGGACTCGGCACAGAGTAAACAGGTATCTCCTCTACGGTCGGGGTGTTATATTCGTTTAAATCGTTGTTTATGTTCACTAAAGCCGCATAGGCCAACTGGGTGTCCCCATCAAGCAATGCTCTTTCATAGTCGTCCTGCCATACGTTACACCTGAATACTTTATCTTTTAACCGTTCCGCATACGATGGGTTTGTAGAAAGATAATCATTATACTCCTCATTCAGCGTATCAACTTGCTCCCATAGACTTGTTGATGTTAACTTATAAGCTACATCTGTCAGAGATAACGCCACGTAATCCCTTAACGTAATCCCTGTAGCACTATAGGATATGTCTGCCTTAGATGTAAAAGTATGAGTTCCTGCGTATATGGTTGCGCCTACAGTTAAAGTTTGATTTGTTGTGGTGGTTTCTACCGCTCTCGGGTCTGTATGTAGTAGTTCGTAACTGTTAAGGGTAAAGTCTGCGTAGGTGTTAGCATCTGTTCCTGTTATGGTAGAGGCTATGCCATCAATTACAATGTTCAACGCATTAGATGGCTCTGTGTACTCCAACGTGTACGAGAAATCATCAGAGTAAATATCCCCTGTATCGTTATCCTTTATTGTTTGGATAACCCTATACACTCCGTTGGTCACTCCGTTATCATCATACGGTGCTTCTAATTCAAGCGTTCCGTTCGGAGTGTTAACAGAGTACGTGTTCACTGAATCTTGGTAAACTATAGCACCATCCAGCGTGATAATATAACCAATAGACA
Organism: uncultured Paludibacteraceae bacterium; assembly: GCA_964570565.1. Classification (GTDB taxonomy): domain Bacteria; phylum Bacteroidota; class Bacteroidia; order Bacteroidales; family Paludibacteraceae; genus W0P28-013. The sequence continues at coordinate 12,238 of CAZMYT010000014.1, read as the reverse complement.
CATCGGTTACTCCATCATACACGCTGGTGTCAACCACCGAAAGTGAGTTTACACTACCACCGCTATTCCTATATACAAAGTCTAGCCTTACACCTGAAGTCACTCCCATAATCTACGCTGTTATAGCCCACATACTACCACTCGCTGTGCCTGTTACATATTTTAAGTACTTAGGCGGTGTTGGTGATACGCCTCCTTTAATTATCCAAGGAATAACCTTATCCCCTAAATCAACGGCGTTAAAACCATAGGCGATTGATAGCTCTGTACCTGCATCATCCTTCAAGGAACTGATAATACACCCACCAGAATTAGGCACAAATCCTATACACTTATTTGGTAATGCCTGCTCTAATCCTGTGAATACTATTAGCTTTGGCTGTTCGCCTCCCAGTATAAATCTGTCCGCTCCGTTCATATCTTTATATTTTCCACAAATATACAAAATAAAATCCCGCCTCTCGGCGGGGTTCTTTTCTCTCTAACTCAAAGGTTTACCCAACTTCTCCAGTATCTCCTTCTCGACTAACTCCCTTTTTTTTCCTGCGTAAACGACACCGTGCTGTTTTGCCACGGTGCATAGCATCTTAAACTCTAATTTACCCAAATACTCTGCATCTATTACTTGCTCCTCTACTTCATATCCTAACTTGGTGAATAGTACTTCATGCCAGTAATCGTTCCTATCCAAGAACTGCAAGAACAGAATATCTTTCCTGTACTCATCTATCGGTGCAATCTGGAAGATGGTGTCAATTATTTGTCCTTCTACCATGTAACTAAACTTCCCAGATATTCTATCGTACCTAACAATGTTCTCATCGTACATCTTCTGAACAGCAGCGAGAAGTTTTACTCGTTGGTCTACTCGGGCGTAATCTTTAAACACTTTATAGTTGCAGTGCTTATCGCCTGTGGTTTCACCTTGAACAACTTTCTGCTCAATCATCTGCTTCACCTCGTTGATGCTGTACTTATCGCTATCAGCATTGGAAATACCAAGTGCTAATGCTAACGTTTTTACATCATCGTTGTTTAGGAATGAACTGTCATCGTACAGAATAAAGCCAACACCTGAAAGCATGGCTTTCTTCTTAGCGTAATCATCGGCCTCTTTCTTCCTATCCTTAACGTAGTACTGTCCTGTTCTTACACAGTGCTGACTCTTTAAAATTAAGAATATAGCCAAGTCAACATCTGCCTTATCAATGACGATCTCATGGCCTAGTGTGACTCTTTCCTCAAACTTTGGTACTCCTTTTACAAGAGGTGGTCTGGCTTTTGTGTACCTCCATTCGTGAGAACCTTCATTATCGTCAACGGTGCTTACCGTAGGGATGTGAATAAACTTCTCTGGCTCTCGTAATCCTGTGGGGTTAACTTTTCGGCCTTTGCGTGATAGTATTCTAATAGGCCATTCGAACTCTCCTGATTCTAGGAATCTTTTTCTTAAATCCCTGTACTCCTCATTTAACTTTCCTGATGCGCTGGCATCCAAGAAATTTCCATCTACATAAAACATACTCTATATTTTTAGATTAAAAAAAAAGTGGGAGGGAGTTACCCCTCCCGATTATTTTAGTGTACCCAAACGATTTGGTTTGCTTGCATTAAGAATAGCATGTACTCAGAAAGAAGGTAAACCTCGCTTCTATCATACTGGTTAGTTGCAGGTGCGCCAAATCCGTTAACTCCGTGAACTGGTTGGATGATCTTTCTGCGGTCTTCACCGTATCCACCTAGATAAGCAAGTGCCATATTAGGTAAGAAAATCTTACCATCAGAAGCTCTGCTTACTGTTCCGTTGTACTGGATGTCATCACCTTGCCAAGTAGTAGCCACAGAGGTAAGAGGAATACAGATACCCTGATTAGCCATCTTGTAGTTCGAAATACCGAACGACATTGGGTTACTTAGGGTGGTGTTCTCCATGATGTAGTAGGTAATGTTATTTTTCTTTACCTTCTTGTAGTTAACGCCAAATTGCTGCAACTCCTTATCGTAGAAACCGTCTGACTTATATTCCATCTCATTCAACAGAGTGCTTTCGATTTGGTTGAACAATGTACTTCCTACCCAGAACATAGCCTCTTGTGCTACAACTCCCTGAGATAAGAATGCGTTCTTCAAAGCATCAAAATCGCTGAATGAATCCCAAGTGGTATTAAGCACAATCTCTTGTCCTAATGAATCCACAATAGGAAGAACACCCTCTGTACTCAAAAGTGAGGTTGTTGATCCTGATGGAGTGTTAGTTGCAGTTAACTTGTTGGTATTCTTCTCTCCGTACCAAATAGCGTGGTTTAGTTGCTTGTCAAGCCTGAATGAAGTTTCCTCCATCATCTTGTCCCAAATACGTTTCTGACCGTTTACTTCAATTACCTCGTAACGCTCGTGAGAGTTAACACCACCTTCAATTTCTCCTGTTTCCTTAGATATATGAGTGTAGAAATCTCTCTGTAGCATTCCTTTGTTCATAGGAGAAGGTTGACCAGAGCCAGCACCGAAAGCCGAGTATCCAATCATTAGTTTTTCTCCTACAGGTACATCTACGGTAATGTCAGAAGTGCTAGATAAAGGAGATGCGGTATAAACAGTGTCTGCTCCTGTGCCTGCTGATAATCCACCCACTGTACCAGTAGTAGAAATTGCTGTTACAATGTACGACACTGGACGTGCTAAACCTGTGTACATCCCTGGAATAGCCACAGTAAAATGAAGTCTTAGAGGGCCGTTTCCGTTGGAATCGTAATCCCCTGAGTCAATCTTAAAGTAGATAGTCTCACCTGCACCATAACCTGTTGTGTCGTTTGACTCCAAAGCAGTTGCTAATGTTACGTAACTTGCGCCTTCTGGCTCTTCAAATGCGGTTAACCTACGTCCTTTGATGTACATTTCTCGTCCTGCCATTCGCAAGAACTCCAATGCATCAAATCCCTTTCCAAACTGTCTGAACAGTTGTGGATAAACTTGTTCCTTAAACATTGGTACTGCTGTGCTTGTAGCAAGCGAGTAAGCATCAATGTATGATTTTGCGTATGACCCTATAAATTCTTCCTGTGAAATGGTAGAAAAGGTCGGTGTGTTATATGCCATAGTTATTTACTGTTTCGTTCGTTATTTTAATCCTAATTTACTAGAACGTTGAATGATGTCTGTGGCTGAAGGGTTCTTCCATGCTTTTGCATCCTCTGGTTTCGTCGCTGTTGGGTTTAACATCCCTTGTTCTTCACGTTTCATCCGCTCAATAGTCTTAGCCTCCACTTCGCTTTGAGCAGCCTTGATAATCTTGCCGAGGTTTTTGAATAGGTATGCTACCTGTATTTCATCAACCGCCGACTTGATTGCCTCTTCGTTATCAGGATTCATCCCTTTGAATGCCATCAACCTTGAAACATCCTCCTTTGCCGCTTGTAAAAACTCATCGTCTAATTTGTACCGAAACGAAACCGCTTCCTTGCCATTTTCGTCCTTGTCTGTAATGACGATTTCTTTTATTTTATCCATCAACACCTTATCGTAGGCTTCCTTCCACTTACCCTCACGTTCCTTCGCTTGGTTTAAGTATTCATTCTGCTTTCCTTCTAGCATTGATTTTATGTCAAATTTCTCAGGCTCTTTTAGCTCTGATCTTAATTGCTCTATATTCTTCATTGCTGACTTTGAATCTATCAGCATTTTATTCTCTATCTTCTTCTTCTCTAATCCTTCTATTTCTTCGTTTGTATAATCTCCGTATTTATCCTTAAGTAAATCTTCAATTTCTGCATCATTTATTATCTCTGGATGTTCTAGTCGGAAGTTTAATTTTAACGTCTCTAATGGGCTTAAATTAGATAAATCTGACGTTACAATCTTACTTGCCACATCCACTGGTATATCTTTTCTGGCCTTTAATAGTTGTTCTCTCTTATAGGCCTCTGGAGAACTGAAGTAGTTGAGAGGGTCTTGCGCCTGCTGAATCATACCCGCCATCAACTCGTACTCCTCCTTCAGTTTGCCGTAACTATCCATGTGCGCCTTGAACTCGTCTGGAGACTTGAAATGTTCCCCTATAACTGGTGTCCAAATATCCTGATTGCCTTTTTCTACAGGGGGTTGTTCGTCATTATTTGGTTTAACTCCCTCCTTTTCAGTTCCTTGTCGTGCGCTTTCAAAGACCTTTTTTGCTTCATCTTCCCAACTCATAACTTATGTTATTAAAATTGCTACAAATATAATACATTTCAAATAAATTATTTTCACCCCTCTACATCGTAACGTTTATGGGATTTATGGCTATTCCTACTGCTTTTTCTTTCGGGGATGAAAATCCGCTAAAATACCTTGAACCGTACTCCTGTGCCAATTGAATAATTTCTGGAGAGTATAGTCTTAACCCTGACTTAGTCAATACATCCTCACCAACTTGGGCTTCCAGTTCATCCATCAGTTTTAACCTGTTAGTAATTCCTTTCTCTCTGGCTATTTGTGACAGTTTATTCCCAACCTGTTCTGCTACATTGCTGGAGAACTTATCTAATCCAAGTGCTTCAAGTAATGCTTGTGTTCCCTGTACGCTTTTGTTAAACTTAAAAGCAAAGTCCCCGGTGGAGTATAGTTCATCCACATCCTTAGAGCCTTTATCTAAGAATTTAACAAAGTCATTTATGTAGTTTTTTTCCTTTCTGTACGTTATCATCTCTGGTGTTTCACCAATGTTGTCCACCCAATCTACAAATCTGCTCTTTAAGTTTTCTGTTTTAAGTGCGCTTCCAGTTCCACCAATGTTGTCGAATCCATACGTTCTCTGTAGGTCTGAACTATCGTACGTGTACATGGCTCTCTTCAACCTTTCAGCAATTATCCTTCTGTACTCCTCTCCAGTTTCTCCTACTCGTGTAGCCTTTTCGCTTTTCTCCAAGTCATAGGCTGGTTTTGCCATTAAATCAACATCTTGTGGGAATAGAATTATATCTCCTTTCTCTGCTGCTTGGTATAACTGTACCGCAAACCCGTTATAAATATCAGAAGGTTCTACTATGCCTCTTGAAACGATGTTATTCTCTATTTGCTCCCAGCCTTCAATATCCTCAGCATCACCTGTAGACATGTAAACTCTATCCTGTAAGTATTCAGATAGCGGCTTATTCTGAGTGAAAGACCTTGTTTCAGCCTGAGCCTGTCCAAGCCTTATGGCGTTCTCGTACTTAGGGATGTCTGCTTCATCTATTAAGCCCTTACTTTCCGCTATGGCAAGTTTTGCTCTTATTTGTTTCCACCATTCCTCGTTCATCGGTTCATCATTTCTTTTTGAATAACTTCCTTAAGCCTTCCTTCTACCTCTATAAATTTCTTTTCGATTTCTCCCTTGTAAATTCTATCCACTTCGGCTAATTTCCCTTCTATCTTCGCCATGGTTTGCCGCATATCCATTTCTGATTTCTGCTGCTGTATTTGAGCCAACCCTGCGTTCTGCTGGTCAATCCTCTGCATGGCTTCCTGCTGTAATCTCTGTTGGGTTTTCTTAGCCTTAAACGAAATGTACTGCCTTATTCTTCCAATATCAACTCCTGCTATTGTTTGCTCTAACACAAACATGTAGTCGTCAACGGATATTTCCTGCCTTGCAAATGCCTGTTTAATTGAGTCAAGCATGTTGAATACATGGTCTCTATTCGGCTTTGCATTTAG
>CAZMYT010000014.1:0-6465 GCA_964570565.1 uncultured Paludibacteraceae bacterium | reverse complement strand
ACCTGAGTCGAACTTGTAGGGTTGCTACCCATGCTCAACGGGTTAATCCCTGTAACCTCTGCCACTTGTCGGTAAATGAAATCCATTCTCATTAAAGCGTTTTGGATTACACTTGCCGCCATCCCTTGAAATGGAGTTAAAGGGCTTGCTGCTCCGCCTTTGTACTGTCCTGTGAATGAGTATGAGTAAGGAAGAACTCCTGTTTCCTTTAAAAACTCCACCACGTCTTCAACCTTGGCTGCCTGTCCATTCAAAGAAACATTCTTAAGCATGTGAACGTTTAACGCCATTCCATCCTTAAACCCTGTGGCTAATCCATTCTGGTATGTTAACCATGCTTTTTGGAAATCATCCGCTAATGGTTTTAACGTAGGAACTAACGCCTTGTATGGTAAAGCGTAGAAGTGGTAGTCCAACCTAACTTCCCTTCCATACTTAGACTTAGGCTGGTTATAGACCATCCCAAAGTCGTATATCAAGTCTGTTCCAACCACCCACTTAGCATGGAAAAGTCTTCTCTTAGGATACTTCCTTGCGTTCTCTGGGTTGGTTTTTCTATACTCGTCTTGGGTTATTCTCTTACTTCGTTTTGTTCCGAACTTAGTGGTGTACTCTTTGTAGAACTCGTACTCATCGGCTATCCATGAACAGTTAAACACAAGTGCTTTACTCATGCCTATCTTCCACGTTTCTTCCTCATCCACTACGCTCATGTTATCCCACTCGCTCTCTGGAGCATTTCCGTATATTCCTGCGTACGCTTTCATTGCTCCATTCAACTTCTCATGCTTTTCCTCTGGAATACATGAACGAATAATTGAGAAGGGGATCATCTCTACGTGTCCTGCGTATTGGCTATCGCTAAAATCTTGCCTTTGGGAGTACTGCACTACGCATACTTTGGGGTCTACGTATCCATGCTTTACCAAATGGGTGTCTTTATCTATGTAATCGTGAGAGCCACACATTCCGTTATCTAGGAGGTCATCAATCCACATCTCTTTCTCCTCTTCATAGTCAGATATGTCAAACGTAAACCTTAGTAATTTATCCATCACAATAGCCCAGTTTACCTTGAATCCTTCTGCTGATGCGTGCAGTTCTAGTTCCTCTAATGAGTCTGGAAGAAACTGCATGTCCTCAAGCGGAACATTAAACTTTGCTGCTTGTTCCAGTAAATATCCTTGCCATGTGGAGTAAACGTAACTTTTCCACTTGTTATTCTCCTCCTCGTCCTTTGAAAATGGGTCAACGGCTTGTGCTTTTACGATATAATCCACATCAGCCAAAAGACCTTTAATTGCGCCCTTTATCTTCGGGATAAATGAGTGTACAGTGAAGTCTACGTTGTTCCAAGCCTTTCTTGTTTTCTTGGCGTAGTTAGTCCAATCACCATCGTACATGGTTACAGAGTTGCTTATCTCTGCTGGGTACTTCTTGCTGCCTTTAAGCCAAGAGTAGTAGATGTCCTCTGGCTGCTTACCTGCTCCGTACAGTCGGTTCATAGACCAATCATTCCATAGCTGCGGAGATGTATAGCATCCGTTATTTGTAAATTTAGCCCAAACAGCCTCTACGTACTGTTTGGCAAACTCCTCATTCCACACCTCGACACCCTGCGGGAATGGATACTTCTCTTGGTAGTTGGAGTTTGTGTACTGTTGTATTGTTTTAGCCTCTAACATCTACCCAATTTTGCACAAATATAGTGAATTAAAATATATCCGTCATCACCCCCAAATCTATCCCATCATCAAACTCATCCAGTAAGTCATTAACCCTCTGCCCACTTCCCCATAATGCGAGTAAAGCGGCAGTTAAAAGGTCAAAGTTTGTCATATCATCTATGGCTGCAATGTCCTTCATTTGAGTTAGTAGGTCTGGATGTCTCTCTCTTAAAACATGGTCATTAATATGCTTCTGCATTAAACCAAACATATCCTGCTTGTTTGATTCCATGGAATAAATACCTGGTCTATCCTTAAACCTTCCCTTATCATCCACGTCGTACTTCAAGTAACCATCAAATCCTCTTTTCTCAAAATATCTCCATAACGAGTCTACGTTTGTTTCTGGGTACATCATAGCCCCAAAGTACACGCACATCTTTATCATGTCCTCCCCGTACTCATCTGGGTCTAATGGTCTGTAAAGATAAGTGCAAACAAACCTGTTTGACTCCCAGTTTTCTATCAACTTACTATCTGGGTCTATCCTTGTGTCCCTATGCCAAAATACGCATCCACCTCCCTGAGAGTAACCACTCATCTTGGTAGTTTTCATCTGTGATTTCTTGGCGTACTTATACGGGTCTGCCCCTGCGGTATACTTAAGCTTATTCTCTGGTTCGTAAACTAACTTGTAGTTTCCTGTAACCATATCCACAATACTTTTTCTCTGCTTTCTGTTGGCATCCTTAGGTGATAGTGTTTGAGATAAGTACCATCTTCCTTCTGGGTCATCCTCAAATCTTACTCCTTCCTCTGGGTTTCCTATAAAGTTTCCTCTGCGTGGAAGTCTATCTCTGTTACGGTCAAGTTCGCTTAGTGCTGCATCTATCTTTAAAACATCCCAACCTATTCCTCCATAATCCCCAATCCAACTATCTGCGTACTGGATTGGAAACTTTCTGCACAAAGACCTGTATCTATCTATATCCTCTGGTCTTCCACTCGCTAGTAGTTGTTGTCTTTCCTTCTTCAAGTAAACATCTGCCCCAATTCTAAATCCTTCCTCTTTTTGCCACGGTTTAAGGTCTCCTATCACAGAGTATCCATAACTATCCACAAAACCTTCAAGTCCATCATACGCTGGGTAGAATTGCCAGAAAAGACCACTTGTGGTTCTTCCTGTTGCCTCGTTCCTGATGTAGAAATTACTTTGGTTGGCAAGTTCTTTATATGATTTTGCTCCATCTCCATTTATGTCCTCTACCGTTGAAGGGTGTATGGATAATCCGTGTATTTGCATACCGTTACCAGTAGATAAACACTCTTTCAATACATCCCACCTAGCAGAAACCGAGTATTCCGTAGTCTTGCCCTCTTCGTCTGTCAATATAAATATCAACCTACTTCCATCATAAGATTTTCCGTCACCAGATTCTGCATAGTTCATTACAGAGTTAACCCCTACATTGCCAACTTCTGTTCCTGGAACTCTATATCTTACATTATTTGATGGTGCGTAACTACCATCATAATAAGGCATAAAAAACATTGGGAAACGTTGCCATGCTGGAACTAATTTCTCTCTAAAATGTTGTTCAGAGTTTTTATTATTATACGAAATTATACCAGCCGTTCCTCCTTCATTTATTGTCATCATTTCATGACCTATACATAGAGATTTGTGTGTTTCTCCTGCTCTTCGCTGCTTGGTATTTCCTGTCCCATAACTTAACCTTCTACCAATATCTTGCATTTCATATATATCGCCTTTTTTTATAGCTTTCCCGTCTCTATCTATTTCTTTAAAAGTTTCAGTACATGTGTATGCGTACCAGTTAAACAAGAACCAACGTCTATCCCTATCCCTATACTCTGGAAATTTATCTCCACTCTTCTTCGTTTCAGTGTACTGCCAAAAGTTAACATACATGAAATGCCATCCACATATGTATGTTGGCTTTCCATTGTTAAAGAACCAGTATCCGTGTACCCTATGCCACCATATCTTTTTAAGCCATTCAATCTCATCCTTATAAACTTCCTGTGCGTTCTTTAGCCTATTCCAGAATGCTACTTGAACTTTGTATAGAGTTACCTTGTAGGACGACCTCCCTGTTGCGAAGTTCTCTAAACCCTCCTTCACGTCTTGGTACAAAGATTGCAACTTCTTGGGTACTTGCTGTCGCTTAAACCGTTGCTCCCTTGGTGGTAATCCGTACCCATCAATAAAGTGGAGCGGTGGCGGACTAGGTAAACTTATCCGAATTGGAGTAAGCGAAGGGTCATCATTCACCAAGAACGATTCATCTGCTGGCTCGTAATGGTACTCTGCCTTCTTACTCATCTCCTACAAACTTTAACTTATCAACCTTGTACTCCCCGTAAGGGTTGTAATCCTCTAGGTTATCTCCTTGGTTTAATCTTTTAATCACATCATCAGGTAGCGGGAATCTGTCCTTTTCAATTCCAGCATACAAAGCCCTACGAGCATTCAAAGTTTCTCCTCCACCGTAGAGTATTTCAGTTAACTCTTTGATTTTTATACGGAGAAATTCAATGTTCTTTGTGATTGTTGGGTTGATAGTTCCCCTCAACGTTTTAAGTACCTCAAATCCAAGTCCTGTTTGGTATGCTACTAATGCTGAGTACTCAGGAATACCGTGTAGCATAACATACTTTGTCATGGCTAAATTAACGTAGTTATTTTCCCCAATCAATGCTGTTTCTACGCTCTTGTCAAACATTCCTTTTTTATCCACCTTAAATCCAACGTGTAAAGCCGCTACCTTTTTTCTTTCCCAAGCATCAGGGTACTCTAGCCTTAACGGTGAGTTCATGTCGTACATCACCACGATATATCTAAATAATTTCAACTTTTCCACACCGTAGTCTGACTCTTCCTGGTTGAACTCTGTGTATACGGAAAGTTTATCCACCAAGTTCTCGTCGTTCGGGTTGAACAGCATGGTGGAAACGTACTTGAATTTATCCATTTTTATTAGAATATACTACAAATATAACACATTTTTAGTTCAACTATTTATGCCTCAATTTAATAGTTATCAACACATATTGTAATTGGCTGATTTTTAATGTATCTTTACTTAAACTTTAAACAACTATGGATGCACGAGAATTTGTTAAGTTTATACGGACAAACCCAGATGAGGAATTGTCTATTAGGTTACTGAATAAATCATTTCAGAACTACTGGCTAAGAGGCCATGACAAGCGTAACTGGTTTGAGCTTAGGCTTAAATTTGTACGTGACAGGATGATTAAACGTTTTCAGGAGGAGTTCGAGCCTATCATGGAGAAGGTTGCACGGGAGGGTTACTCAGGAGAACACCTTGAGCGTAGAGCCATGCAAATATACCTACGTGACGATAAACCAATCACGGAGGAAGATGTTAAACCAAAATCTAAATAGATGCCAATAAACAAAGAACGTGCAAGAGAAGTGTTTGAGTACGTAACGTTAAACGGAAAGGACAAAGCACTTGAACATTTTAGTGTTTCATTGGATTCTCTAAACAGGTATTTAAGACGAGCAAAAGAATTTGGAGTTAACACAACTTTCGACAACAAAGCACCAAGACTTCCAAAGATTCTTCTTTTCGACATAGAAACTGCTCCTATGCAAGTTTTCTCTTGGACTCTTTTTAAGCCTAGACTATCTCACGATAACATCATAAAAGATTGGTTCGTTATATCATGGTCTGCCAAGTGGCTATTCGAAGCAGAAATAATGGGCGATGTTTTGACTAAAGACGAAGCATTAAGCAATGACGATAGCCGTGTTATTAAATCTATATGGAAGTTAATGGATGAGGCAGATATTATCATTGCCCACAATGGAGATAAGTTTGATATTCGTAAACTTAACACTAGGTATATTCTCCACAAGTTAAACCCTCCCAGCCCTTACCAATCTGTTGATACTCTCACAATATCCAGGAAGTACTTTCTTTTCTCTTCTAACAGGCTAGACTACCTCGGTAAACTTATCCGCAACAAGGGAAAGATTGAAACCAACTTTGGACTTTGGAAGAACTGCATTAACGGAGATGAATCTGCATTAACCGAGATGCTTACATACAACAAGGAGGATGTTAATCTTCTGGAAGAGGTGTACATTATGCTTAGACCGTGGATTAAGTCTCATCCAAACATGGCTATTTACTCTGAAGCAACAGACTACTGTTGCCCGAATTGTGGTTCATTTGACTTAACCATGAACGGACACTACACAACTATGGCTGGACAGTTCAACTCATTCAGGTGTAACAACTGTGGCGCACCTTCACGAATGGGTTCAAACTTGCTTTCGCATAACGACAGAAAAAAGCTTCTTAGAAGCAACGCAAGGTAGCCTCCAAAACGGGGGCTATTTTTTTTGGCACGGTTATTGTATCGCGCGCACGCACGCACATCAGAGGTATTAATATATTATATACTCTTTAATTATTAGTTTAATTATATAGAAAGAAGAATATAATTAAACTAAAAGATTACTTAAGTAATAACTTAACATGAATGAAAGAAATGAAGATAATGTATTATAGAAAGAATAGATAAGTAATAATAATCTTTTATGTAATAAGATTCCTTACGGAATCTTAAAGGAATAGTAATTAAGAATCTTAATAGTAATATCTCCCATAAAATTTTGTTTTGAATCAATTCTGAGAAAGTTTACGGAGACAAAAAAAACAATACACCCCGTTTTTAACACTCACACATAGGCATTTCTTCAACGATCTCCCCATAGGTGGTATATTCGTATGGTCAAGGT
>CAZMYT010000013.1:0-16570 GCA_964570565.1 uncultured Paludibacteraceae bacterium | reverse complement strand
TATGATAGGAGTAAAGGATATACGGTTAATAGTGAATAGACTCCTCAAGAGGGAGCGAGTTGGAAGCACCGTAAGTGGTGCGGACTTTAATAGGTTTTTAGCCGTAGCAAATGCGGAGGAAACTTACGCCGTTAAGAGTTTGCTCGAGTTATCTCAGGATATAACAGATGGCGTTAGAACGTACATTAAAAGCACGAATTACTCACCATCCACCAATTATATCCAGCTACCATCAGACTACCTTAAAATCCTATCCGTAAGGGCAAAAAACGGGTCAAGATGGGAGGATGTGGACGTACTTACTCAGATGGAGTACTCTTATAGAAAGCACAACTCTATCATACAGCCTACAGTTGATTATCCTGTATGCTATGAGATGGGAGATTACCTATACTTCGACCCTATTCAGGCAGGAACTAATACAGTGGTTGTTTCTTATATGTGTCAACCAGCAATCCCCTACCTAGACTACTACGTTAATTTAGTAGGAGAAGAGGTGTACTTGGATGAATCAGAGACAGTGGATGCTGATTTGATAGATAGCGATTTTCAACTGTACGGGAAGGATGGACAGGCTTTAACGTTAACAGGTATTCCTTTGTCCTACGATTCAACCACAGTGGAGATGGATTGGCCTGATGAAAGCAATAGGGTGAATATAATGAAAAGAGTTCTGGTGATGTGTGGAGTATCTACGCCTGACCAGTTAGCAATTCAATACGGAGCGCAATGACACGGAGACAGTGGATAGACTATACTAAGGAGTTTGTAGGTAAGATAGACCCTACTAGACAATTTCACCCTAACATGATTAGCAATGCGCTTTCGTTGGCGTATGAGAACTTCGTCTATGACACGTACAAGTATAGAATACACGAGTTAGACTCCATGGGTAAGGAGTATGATGTATCAATATCTCAAGATGGCACAAGTAATAGGTACTACTCCAACTTACCATGCTCTATTATAGAAATAGATAAGGTGGGTAGTGGAATACTTGAAGTAAGTACAACAACAGGATACTCGTACTCTTTTGTGCCAATGTACCTACAGGAGATCAAGAGAATATCTGGCCTTGAGGTGGAGGCTATGACAGATGAGATAGGGTACGCCTTAGTGGGAGAGAAGATTTACTACTCCTCAATGACAACTGCCATACGATCGGCTGGCGTTAGGATGACCGTAGTACAGCAGTTCTCTGAGTACGCTTTGGATGAGAGTATACCTATCCCTAAGAGTCAATCGGAAAGATTTATGGAAACTGTTTTAAATGTTCTAAACGTGGTGAGACCAGAGTTGTTGTTGAATAATAATACCAATACAAATGCCCCAAGGACTGAGCAGCCTCGTCAAGATAAGTGACGTGGTAAAGGAGACACTATGGATGGCAGAAAGGGATGACTCTTTCTATAAGAGATTCTACCAGCACTGCATAAATGGGTACAGGGAGTTGTCTCAGTTCCATATTGCTGACAACATAAGAACGGTAAAGAAAACTATGGACACTAACTACATGGTTAGTTTCCCTGATGATATGCTTCAGTGGTTAAAGGTAAGCATTTCAGTGAATGGGGTAAAGGTATCGTTGACGCATAAGAGAGATTTAGTTAACACCACATCTACATACTTGGGTGCTACAGTGAGAGACACAACTAAAGGGGAGAACGATAAGATATATATAGGTGGGTATGGATTTGGAGCAGGCATAGAGAATGAGTATGGATACTTCATACCAGATTACGAGAATAGGAGATTTATATTTGTAAGCGACCAGAGAAGAGAGGTGTTCTTGGAGTACACATCAATAGGAGTGGCAAGTGATTCAGATATGATTCCTGTAATATGTAAACCAGCACTACAGGCTTACGCTATGTGGAAGGATTCATACTTCGATAGGAATACCCCAATGAACGATAAGATGCTGAAGAAGCAGGTGTACGATGAGGAGGTGGATAAGTTAAGGTCTATGTACACGTTCACGCTGGATGATTTAAGGGATACGCTAAACGACATATCAACAGGAAACCCAACTAGGTAATGGCATCAGACGAGTTAAAGAATGTACTAGTAAGCGCAACTCAGGGTGGGTTGAACCTTGACGATGACATTCATGCTATTCCCGATGGAGATGGCAGGGAGAGAAGGAACATAATGATAGGCTACGACGGAAGTAATGGGTTGGTAGAACCCATCTTAGGCTATGAGAAGATAACCTTCCCTGTATCTGGGGCGACTTACCACGGAGGAGATTCTGATGTGGATGGGAATCTTTACTTGGTGTACTCTAAAACAGGCACGTACTACATATACAGATATAGACCAAATCTTAACCCAGTAATAAGATGGAACAAGATACTTGAAACCACAGATGTTCTATTCAATACGTCTAATTACGTCCACATAAAATACGGAGATGGGTATGTTTTTATCACTCAGGATGGATACGCTCCATTGATGATAGATGTTGATAAAAACAGTACATTTTCTACCCAGTTTTATAATGCTAAAATAAGTTACATGACGTATGCTCGTGAACTTGCGACGGCCGGAAAGTCTGTTGAGGTAAGAATACCACAAGGAGTTTACTGCCCAGTGGTTGGCGATGAGGTTAGCTTTGTGTTTGATTCTATATCTGTGGATATAGGGGCTTTTAATGGAACTGGAACGGTAACAAAAATAATTGAGTATAATTTAGAAAGCCAGTACGGAGTTGTAGTAAATATAGACAACGGAATAAACATAGGAGTTGTAAATGGATACTTGTTGTCTGGAAGTACTAATTATGCTCCTTTTATAGAGAATCTGACAACTGCAAGACCAGTTCCTCAAATGTGTGCCGACGTAGAGATGATTTCAGACCCCTCATTAGGGTATAATAAGTTCTCGGAGAGTTTGTTCACGTTTGGGTACTCATTTGTATACGATGATGGTTATGAGACAATAATATCCCCATTAAGCCCTCCTGACATAACAAGGTTGGCCTATGACTCTTCCTATAGAACTAATATAGGAACTCTTTATAATAAGGCCAGAATAACCATACGGCCTTATAGCGGAGTTGATAAGGTAAGAATATACGCCAAGAAGGATAACCCAAGCGAATCGTTCTACAGGGTGGTTGAGTTGGACATTACTACCATAGGAAAAGTTCAGTACGATTGGGATGGAGTGTTGGTGGAGGATGTGCTGGACAACTCTGTTTGGGCGAAAGGAAGCGAGGCTATCCCTTTGTCGGCTAAAGTAATGGAGTATTTACCAGACGAAAGAGTGGCCTACGGTGTATGCGATGAGGGGTATGAGTTAAGCGATGTAAAGTTCTTTGCAGCAGTAGATAAAGAGGAGCATAATACTTTTGGAAAAAGATATAATTTAGAAGATATAAACAATACCTGTGTAAAGGTTAATGACAAATGGGAATATACATACGATTTTGCTTCATTAATAACTATAACTAATGCTCCGTCTAATGGAGTAGCAGAATTCAAAATAAATCTTTGGGGTGTAGCAGAGTGGGCGCCATATAATCTAAATGCAAATGTATCTACTCAATTAAGCACAGGAGATACAGAAAATAATATAATTGACAAAATATGCGTAGATATAAATGAAAAATATTGGTGGCTTACATCTAGTAATGAATCGGGACGTATTAAAATAGTTTATAATAAAAGTACATATAGTTTCGCAAGTTATGAAGGGTTGATACGAGATATGAAAGGCAGTATTTTTTGTAATATAATTTTTTCTCAAAATTTATATAGTAAACATATAAAAGAAAAAAGTAACGAGCAATTTGGCGTAGTATTTTACGATAAGTACAATAGAAGTGCAGCGTATACTAATCCTAGTGGAGTATATAAAAATCCAGGGTATTACACCAACAATACAGCCTTTGTATGGAAGGCTGTATTATACTTAGGCGGGACTGTACCATCATGGGCTGTTTCTTACCAATTTATTGTAAAGAGAAATCTTAATTCATGGAGTCAGCATATAATCCCCAATAAGTTTACAAACGGAAGTTGGGGTGGACTTATTACGGTAGATAGTAAAGCTATCAAGCATTTCTACAATAATATATACGGAATAGCATTCAATAAGTTGATAGGAGATAATGTTAATGAAAATTCAGCGTTAATATACCAGTATAAGGAAGGAGATTACTGTAGGTTCATTAAGCACTACAATACGAACGGATGGTGGGCTAGACCAGATGAGAATATGTACAGAATAACAGGGGTAAAAATAGATGATGACGGCACATATTTTCTCATTGAGGACACAGATGGTAACTTTGATGAAACGTACAACGCCTACTACTTAGAGAGAAGGACTAACACATCGACTAGATACTTACAGTTTGAGATTATAAATGTAGGTACACTTACGTTGGATGAAAGCGAAGTCTGGACAGAGATAAGTGAAAGGTTTAGCTGCGTGAATGGATTTAGCGGTACATACGTTACGGCTATATACCCAGAAGATCCAGAGGCTGGTTGGCAACCATTCTACAGGCATGACGTAGACTATGGCAACTGTTTATACAGGAATATATATAGGGGAAATTTAGACCTTGAAACGACATGGGATGAGTCTATGTTCTACTTGGAGAGTCAGTATTTAGACGACAGTAGCAATACACGTAAATTAATCAACATAGGAAGACCACATGTGGTAAATAAGAATAAGAATAACCGAAGGAACATAGTAAGGCACGGAGGTAAGAAGTTTGACGGAACAGATGTGGACAACAGAAGGGTGTTTGACTACGACGACTACGAGCTTCTTAACAACGAAGTTGGAGAACTAACTGGCATGGCAACACGTGGTAACGTACTACGTTTGTACTGTCCGCACAAAACAGCGTCAATATATCTCAACGCCGTTGAAGGTAACTTACCTGACGGAACGACCAACTACGTTTATACCGATAGGGTATTTGGAACAATGAGATGGAGCAATGATAGGTACGGATGCTCCGACGAAAAGAGCATAGTTGAAGCGGGGGACTCCATTTACTTCTACGATTCTAGGGATAATGATATTATCCGTGATACTATCGGGGGAATGATACCAATAGCAGGGAAGATTTCCGTAGGGGAGAACTCCTACGACGGCAAGATGAAATCATTCCTAACAGGAAGTGTCGTTATGGGGTACAACCCAAAGTACAGACAATTATTCATTACACGTGAGAGCGATAAGGCTACTGTATGGTATAGTGAGATATACAATAGATGGATGAGTTACTTGACCATTCAGCCTACCGATTACATAGAGGCGGACAACGACACTTGGTCTGTGGCAGGAATATATTTATTCAAGCATCATCAATCAGGAAGCAACACCTATAATAGTTCAGGGGCTACATCAACAAGCAACTCGGTATTCGACATAGTAGTAGGACAGGATAGGGCTGTAAATAAACTATTCGAGGCAGTAGTTCAGCACGTAAATAATAAACAGGATGTTTACCTGAAATCATACTCTAAGGATTGGTCTTCGTACATGTACACCAAGATACCCAGGGGGATATTTAAGAAGTGGGATGACGTATTCTACTCTGACATCACTAAGGGAATTAAAGGGCTATCTAGTAACTTTAGAACAGCGATGATGTACGAGGGGGATGACATGATTGGGAAGGTAGGAGTGTTTAAAATAGACACCTCCGAGGACTTTAATCTGTCCGCTTTAGAGGTAAGGTACGTTTTGTTAAATAAGTAGTATATTTGTAAAAAATAGTATTATGTCATTATTAGCAGCAGCAGCTATAGGCGGGGGAGTAGGATTACTTCAGACAGGCATAGGTGCTTTCAGTATGTTTAGGGGGAATAGGGACTATGAAAGGCTTATGCGAAACTACCCATTATATAAGTACCAAGAGCCTGCTTCTTACGGACAGGCTGTAAATGTATCAGGACAGGCTTACGCTGCTGGGTCGCCTACTACGGCATTGATGGAGCAAAGAATAGGCGCAACCACATCAAGGTCTGCTAGAACAGCAGAAAGGTACGCAGGGAGTAGCCAAGAGTTAATGGGGAGTGTGGGTGAGGCTTACGCAAGAGAACTTGAAGGTTTGAATAACTTAGCGTTGCAGGATTTACAGTACAGAGAGAATGCCAGAGGTGAGTACGTTCAGTCGTTATTCACAAAAGGACAAGCAGAGCAGAGGGGTAAAGAGATGGAGTACGAATCTCTTTTTAATAAGTGGCAGATACAGGCTAATAGGGCAGCAAGTAGATCTGATTTTGGTAGGCAGATGATGTGGCAAGGAATAGGTAGTGTGGCTGGTGCGGCTACTGGTTATTTTAATACAAAATATATGATGTCAGAGTTACAAAAAATGTTCCCAGCAGGGGAAGTGGCTACGCCTACGTCTACGCCTAAGTATACGCTAGGAAGTGGGTATAGTATGTACGATCCTTCCACATGGGGAGGTTCTACGCCTAGTTTTAAACTTAGTGGTGAAATAACTAATCCTTTACCATTTTAAGGATGGCACAGATATTTCATACAGGTAGAGAGGAGTACGCAAGTCAGCCCAATTTAGGGTTTAACCCTTCCGAGTCAGTGCGTCAAGTGGGGCAGGATTTAGTCAACTTGGAGGAGTACAAACAGAAACTCTACATGAAAAGGGAGCAGGAGTTCCTTGCCTTGATGGATGTTAAAACTGATAATTTAATATTTGAGCAGTACCAGACAATAGCAGCCGATGAGATAGATAAGTTCGTAAAGGAAGCAACTAATTCCTATAAGAGTAAAAACGGTATTCTATCCACGCAGGATAAGATGGAGCTGATGAAGAAACGTCAGCAAATGGAGATGAAGGTGGACGGAATGAGGGCTAAGGCGAAACAGTTCCTTGACAATAAAGAACTGTACGCTCAGAAAAGAGAACTATTTGACATTGATGAAACAAACTCGCTATTCGGGGAGTTTATGAAAGACCCCGTAAATAAGCCTGTACCAAACCCGGTACCAAAGTACTACGATCCAGTCTATTTAGTTAGGAAACTAGCCGATGCAACATATAAGTACGGGGAGATAACTGAAAGACCAGTTTACGTTGAGGGTACAGGATGGACTAAGGAGGCTTACCGACCAAGGGTAGGTATTGAGGATGAGGCTAAGGCTAGACAAGTACTAAAGGAGTGGTATGAGAATGACTATGAGTTTAGGCGTTCCTCCATGAAGAAGTACGGGGATAACTTTGAGGCACTATGGAATGACACTAAAGACATTTTACTACCTTATAGGTTTGAGAAAACAGGCACAAGGAGTGGAGGGTTGAATATAGGGTTCACCAAGGGAGGAGTAGACTTCACTATAACCAACGATGGTAGAACATTTGGAGTAACAGGAACGCCCAAGCCTATGACATGGGGAGATGAGAAGGTTATCTTTGAGGGCATAACCAACGGCAAGGTAAGATTAAGACCAGCAAGGTTAGAGCAAGAACCAGACTACGAGTTGACCAAAGAGATGGGATTTGAAGGAGGCGCAGATACTCAGGATAAGCTAAGCTTGGATATTTACGGTGGTATATATAAGGTAGGCGGAACAATTCAGGTAGATGGAAAGTGGTACTACAAGAAGAGAGGCGAGGTAAGAGAGGTTGAACTGAACGACAACGTAATTAGAGACCTGAAAGAATCCTTAAAAGGGTATCCTACCTTTGCGCCTAAGTTCAATGAGTGGTTGAGTAAGAATAAATCTACTCAACCAACATCAAATTCAAATAACAAATCTGTAAAGATGACATATTTAGAGTGGAAAAAGCAAAACCCTAATGGAACATCTGCTGATTATAAAAAGTACGTAAATGGAAGATAAGATTAAAGAACTATACGAACTAATCCCAGAAGGTTATTTTAACTCAGAGCAAGAGTTGAGGGATTACATTACAGATGAGAATAAATTAAAAGAGGTATACGAGTTTATTCCAAAAGATTATTTTAAGGATTCGAATGAATACGTATCATATTTTGGAGAAATATTAAAAAAAAAAAGATATTCCGACCACTTCCGAGGGCTCCTTGGAAACGAGGGCTCCTTGGAAAAAGAATCTACATTACAGTCGTATAGTCAGGAGACTCCTATTACGGAAAAAGATTGGGTAGGTGATATTGCCGTAGGAGCGGTTAAGCCAGCAGAAAAGCCCGACTACCTTAAGATAAGGGAACAGAACATAGACGCCATAAATAACCTTCTCACCGATTTAGATAAGCAGTACGAGGTGCTGAATGCTACAATCATCGAGAAGGAGAAAGACCCAGCGTACCAAGAGGAGTTAAGCAAGGTTTTAAGACAAACTTCAGGGGCATACTCTCCTGGAGGTATTGGTCTATCTCAAAGCATTAGGGAAGGAATGTCCCCAGCACGTGATGAGATTGCAGCACTTAAGAAAGTGGCGGCTGCTAGAGATATGCTGTTGATGGCGAAGAAATTATACGCCAAATCAAACAGTGAACTAGACAAGGATAAATCATGGCTAGGCAAATTGGCATCGTCCATGAAGAATGCTGATTGGATTGATGTATTTACCATGGGGATGAAGAACCTTGGAAACACTACAGAACTGCTAGATGCTGCAAGGAAGGCAGAAAAAGAAGGAATAGAATCATTGACTACTGATGAGCAGGCTATACTCGTGGCATATACCTGTTTACAGGAAGCCCGCAATATGCCAGACAGGTCAGTATCGTCCATGGCTGGGGAGAGTATGGTGGCTAGTATTCCTTTTTTAGTACAGTTCGCACTAACAGGTGGTGTGTCGGCTGGGGTTAAAGGGTCTTTCACTAAGATAGGTAAGGTACTACTAAATAAGTACGGCAAGAAGAATGCCAGCGAGATGATTATTAAGGGTGCGGTTGGAACGGCCTCTCTTGCCGCCGAGGGAACTGTAAGGTCTTTAGTTGGAGTAAGCCCTATTCAGGCAGTAGCCAAGAGAAAGGCGGAAACCACCCAAATAGACGCCACCATAGGCCAAGACGGTAAAGTAAACGTAACAAGGGTAGACCCCACTGAGGGAATGGCAGAGGCCGCCGTTAAGGGTGTAACCACCAATGCGCTGGAGTTTGCCTTTGAGTCATTCGGAGGAGTTGTCGGTAAGGGAGTTAAGAGAGTAACGGATAGCGCAGCCAAGACAGCCGCTATGAAAGCCATAGGACAAACTAAGGTAGGAAGGTGGATGTCGGCGGTGAATATGGATGCAAAGTTGGTCACTAAGGCCAAGAACCAAATAGGATTTAACGGTTTTATAGGGGAAACAGTGGAGGAGTTAATGACCTCCTACTCGCAAACTGTCGTAACAGGAGATAAACCCGTACTTGATGCAGTGGGAAGGAAAGAACTACTGACTATACTAATATCCACCGCTACTATGTCTGGAACATTCGCCACAGTGAATGGAATGTACAAAATGGTCAATAGGGAGAAAATATCCCTAGATGAACAGGTTAAGGCGGAGCTGGATGATGTGCTAAGTAGGGATTTAGAGGCCGAGCAAGTAGCGGAAGAGGTAGACCAAATCATAGCCTCCTACGCAGTGAGCGATAAGGACGTTTCTAATATTGTTCAGTACGTAGCAGCCAGCGCACAGGAACAGGCAAGCGTAACCGTGACTGAGTTTGAGAAAGGCTTAAAAGGCGCAGAGGCCGATAAGGTAGAAGGGTTGTTGAACTGGGACATCAAGCAGATGGATGAGGCGTTGGCAAGTACCGAGGAATCCTCGTTGGCTGATGCACGGGAGTACGACAAGGAAATGGACGCTCTGGATGGGGAACTAGCCAAGAGGGTAAAGAATGAACGAATCGACGCTTTAGAGGAGGAGTTGATGGACGTGGAGAGCGTGGAGCGGGAGACTGAAATTAAGAACGAACTCAGGACGCTTTACGCTGAGAAGAACGCCAAAAGAACCTCTCTAATAGGCGAAATTAAGGCAGAAACTACCGAGGCGGTATCAGAATCCACCCAAGAGGAGAAAGTGGCTGAAATGCCAACTACGGAGGTAAAAAAAGAGCAAAATATTTTTGAATTACGTGAAAATTTATTAACTTTGCAAAAAGAGCAATATGGAAAAGAAGGTTACAAGCAAGAGCAAGGAACAACTCCTACAGGCGAAGCAGGAGGACTTGACGTTCGAGGAAAGGATATTGCAGTCGATACTAGAGCGGAAAGATATGTCGTTAGAGGAAGCGATAGAGTCGCTGGATATGATACCGTAAATGAGTATTCTATAAGTGATGCAGAGGCTAATGAGATAAAAGGCGTTAGACCTAACTTCGTATTTGATGATTCGTTCATAGAGACTAAATCTAATGAAGAATTTCATAGCGCAATATCAAAGTCAAAAGAAGGAAATAAATACGCAGCAAGTGTATTTGTATATCCGAAAGAAGATTATGCTAAATCACGACTATTCGTTACTAAGGATGGGAAAGCAGGTTTAGCAGTTACGGAAGAAGGCGATATAATATCTGTATTTTCGCACGGAGAAGGTAAAGGAAGAACTCCTCAATTGATAATAAACGCTATACGTGAAGGAGGTATTACGCTAGACCATTATGATACAGCCTTAACTGACTACTATTCTCAGTTTGGATTTGTTCCAGTAGCAAGAGTAAAATGGAATGATGAATTTGCTCCAGAAGATTGGGATAAGGAAACATTCAAAAAGTGGAATGGAGGTCAACCAGATGTTATTGCTATGGCATATCACGGAGGAGACCCAAATACTTTGCATGAAAGAGTAGGAAAGTTCGGAAGCATAAAAGAACTTTTGGATAAAACACCCTATGTTGAAAGTTGGGAAGAGGCCAAAAAGTTACAGAGAGAATACGCTAACAAAGTAAAATCACAAACAAATGCCGTTGAAGAAGGGAAAGTCCAAGAAGGTGGTGTCGGAGAATATCAGAATGTTGATGAAGGAAGGCAGAAAACAGAAACAGGCCGTGGCGATAGCGTTGAGCAAATCGGGCAAGAAGAAATCCAAAAAGAAGAAGTAGATGAAGAAAAAGGGCAAAGGGAAAGGCTGCAAGTAAGAACTTGGGCATACGAGATTGACGATGTGGCGGAGATGTCTATTGACATTGAATCCATGGGTAGGGAAGCCGCCAAGGAGAAAGTGCAGGAGTATAAGGCCAAGGTGGATAATGTCCGTAAATCTATGCAGGACATCATCACCCAGAACCGTTCGACTTTGGATAAGATAAGCCCAGAGTACACCAAGCACCTTCTTAGGCAGGTGGCTAACGCCAAGCCTACCAACCTAAAGAACACCGCACAGCGTATTGAAAGCATTATCTCCAACGCCCAAACACAGAGTAAACTGGAGAAGGCTTTCAAGCAGAGGAAGAAGATAAAGGAGGCGTTAAGGAACAACCCTGAGTACGCCTCGTTTGTCCGTTCCTTAAACGTTAAGGCCAAAGCAAAGGATGGAGGAAAGAATCTAGCGGTGGAGTTCAACAAGGTTAAGGTGGAGTCTTTGCCAGAAGGACTTGTGGAGGACTACATAAATGTAGTGGATAACCTCACCTCAAAGACCCCCAATGCAGGCATGGTGGAGGACTTTATGAAGCGTTACTCCACGGAGATTAAGAGAGAGGCGGAGAAAGCGTCCATTCCTAACTTTGACCCGTTAAAGACTGCCGAATCGCTATCTAAACAGGCACAGGAGTTGGTGGAGGGTGTTGATATGGCACAGGCCACCCCAGAGGCAATTATGAGCCTTAAGAGAAGACTAAGCGGACTTCTAAACCATGCTGAGTACTTAAGGAAGCAGGGAGTAATGGATATGACCGAGGAGGATTTGAAGGAATTCTCACAGGCAGAGGATGGCATAAAGAACTACATAGAGAACATAATCCCCAAGGTATCCGAGGAGGTAAAAGGAAAGATAGAGGAACTTGAAAGGGAGTACAAGAAAACAGCCATAGATAACATAACAGGCCGAATAGGGAATATTTCTCTTCTGGATGCGTTGGATGCAGAAAAGGCCAGCAAGGTGTCCGCTATTTTGGGCAAGTTATCCAATGATGATGTTTCGCTAAGTAGGCTATCATTAAACGATTTGGAGAAACTATCCGCCTCTTTGGATATTATGGAGGAAACTGGAGTGTCTCCAGTTGTATTGAATGAGGTTTACACTAAAGCAAGAGGGATAGATAGGGCTAGGAAAGCAAGGGGAAGTGTATTTGAGGCAATAAAAGAGAAAATAGCCACAAGAGACCACGTAAAAAAACTGTTTGCAAAAGGGGAGGATTCTGTGCAGAGAAGGATGGCAGGGAAACCAGATTGGGCAATATCAGCACTGTTCGATATAGGGAAACGTGTTTCTGGGATGTATAGCAATCCAATATATAACGACATAACCCATGTTGGCTCGGAGGCTATAAACACGTCTGAAAAGTTTATTAAGGCTCAAGTTACGCCTATATATAGTGTATTCAACAAGGATAGGAAGGATTTATTTGAACGGTACGTTTACGACTACGGGGTGACCCGTAAGGAGATGAAACCATTCGATAAGGTTGGTATCCTTATGGCTCAGGTAAGAGTAGCCAATTTAATGAAGAACTACAGGGGAAGAGTAGTGGCTAGAGGAGGAATGTTCTACACTGTGGATGTGGAGGGCAACCCTTACCGAGTAGATGGAAAGATAAAAGTATTCAAGACCGCAGAGGAGGCATTGGACTTCGTTAAATCACAACCAATAGATAAACTATCGAATGGAAGGGAGTTAGACTTTTTTGATATTGTCAACTACGACTATAAGGAAGGCGAGCGTGTTTACTCATCAAAGAGAAAAGATGCAAAATTATCCAACGACGACAAGCAGAACGAAAAGGAAAAGAAGTTCTTTGAGGAGGCTTACGATGAGTTGGTAGAAAAAAATGGAGGTAAGCTAAACAACATAAGAACAGAGGAGGATGCCAAGAAACTACTAACCCCAGAGGAAGTAAAGTACTGGGATACAATTAGAGATGTATACGCCTCCACAGAGAGCATGGCAGGAGAGGTTGCCGCCAATGAGGGCTTGGTTTTAAATGGAGAGGATTTCTACTTTCCGATGAATTCAAAGAATATGTCGGATAGGGCGTATGACCAATCAGCCACACTTGAGGACATATACTCTCAGGCTGTGCAAGGAAAATCATTAAGGGTTACGGACAATATATTGAAGAAAACCCAGCGCATGAACTACATAGACTTTAACGCACTCAGGGCTACAGAGAAGTACGTTAGGGATATGAGCATGTCGTACCACGTTCTACCTGCCATGAGGGAACAGGTAGATGCGCTAAACTACTTAGTTAAGGAGTATAAGGAATCAGACCCAGAACTAGCATCATTAGCCCAAGCCTTAAGGAGAAACATCGTAGAGGGGTACAGAATTGAGTATACAAGAAGTTCTATGTGGGGGAATCAGAAGTTATGGATTAGGAACAGTTCTGTAGATGTGTCGAAGATGGCCAAAGCGTTATCCAACGCAGCAAGGAATCTTGCGCTAAATAAACTGGAAAGATTTCCGTTAGATTTTTTCCCCAACTCTATAAAAATGGGAACAGCCGCATTTAAACCAGTGGATAAAGCGGCATGGAATCAATTCTACCAGTATAACCCAGGAGTAGCAGGGGCGAAGGGAGTGGCAGAAATGCAGTATGGTAGGAACGTTATAGGTGACTACAACGAGATAGCCTCTAAGGGTGTTTTACAGGAGTTCTCTGATAACTGGATAGAAAAGGGCGATAGAGTTTCTAGGCAAAATACGTGGGCTAATAAGTTCCCAGAGGTGTACAAGAAGATAAGCGGTAAAGAGTTCGACTTAGAGAAGTACAACTCTGACGTGAACTATAGGAATAGCGTAAATAACTCCGAGGAGTTTGAACAGGCAAAGGCTATTACCGATTCGTACATAGACGAGACCTTAGTGCCTACTAATAAGTATAGCAACAGAAAACAGATGAACTCCCTTTTATGGACGCTTAGTTCTAAGTCTAGGGCGTACAATTTTCTGAATGCTATGAGTTCCTATACGGCTAACGAGAATGCTCAAGGTTTTGTGTACTTCAATGAGGCTAAGTACAATAGGTTAGGCAATCAGGGTACTCAGAACGTAGCACGAATGGGTAGGCTATTAATGTCCAATATGGCCTTTCAGGTACTGTCACAGTTAGGGTATAATACCTCATTGTACTTGGCTGGATTAGGGTCAGATGATGAAAAGTTAAAGGAAATAGCCGGCGAGGGGTTTAGGGGTACGTTTGACACAACCAATCTATATGCTAACGGATTTATGAGTATTCTATCCGTGATGATGGGTGGGTATATGAACCTAGGAAGGTATATGATGTCCTTAATGTACAATGGTGCAAAAAGTGGTATTGCCTATTCAGGAGATGATAAGTGGAGAAATAAAGTACAGAAGTACACAAAATCCATAGAGCAGTCCATGGGGGCATCAAGGGTTATAGACCCAAATATAGATGTAACTAAGGATTACACCAAGACAGAGGCACTTTTGAATATTATTGTACCTTTCTACGGAAAGAAGGGTTTAGAGATAATTAAGTCTGGAGTGGAAATACCCAAACAAGGGTACAACTACTTCTCGATGAAATTTGCCGAAGACCAATGGATGAAAGACCCATACGAAAGCGGAGAGATGATAAGAGCGTTGAATGTAACCATAGGTAGTTTAATTAACCCAGCGGTATCCTCCATGGATGTCGGCATAAGGAATGCAATCAAGGAGGAGTTTGTGAATAGAGTGCCAGCAGACCTTGTCGATGAGATTATCTACATGGATGATTTCGAGCTAACATATAAGGATGCTAGACAAAGACTATCCGATAAGTACGACCAAGTATATAAATACCTAGACAAGAAGAATAAGGTAGGAGGGTTCAGCATAGACCTATACGGTAATAAGATAATCAATGAGTATTCAGCCATAAATAGCATAAAAGACCCTGAAACGTTTGCATCTGAAAAGGCAGGGAAGGTATTCTCGGAGTACTTAGATAAGGGGGAAAACAGAAAGCTGTACGACTTCTACGACATCAATAAAGACCAAATAGATGAACTTATCGCCACCACAAGGGCGATAATTAAGGACAAGAAAATGGGTAAAGAGGAGCGTGAGGCCAAGTACGATATTATAAGGAAAGAGGTTGAAAACCTGAAGTATGCTTACGGTCAATTCAAGAAGGGAGAGATGAAAGGGTCAGTTTACATAACAGGGAAGGATTTGATGAATATGAATGTGAACGATATGCTAAGAAAAATAGAAAGAAAAGCCCTGAAGGAATTCAGAATAGACGAGGAGAAGTTGAATAGTATAAAATAATGACAATGGACGGAATAGATAAAATTTTAGAGGAGCGTGAGAAGCGTGAGAACGATAGGTATGCTTTCCTTAAGGAAAATCTTGATACCTTTAGGCAGGAAATTGGCAGTAAAATGGATGAAGTTTTAGAGGCAATTCGTGAACTTGCGAAGGATGGAAAAAAGAATCAGGATGACATTAGGAACATAAGGAATGAGAACTTCTACTTAGTACAGAGGGTGGGAATACTCGAAGACCAGATGAAAAGGTTGAGCATATACCGACACCTGAACACATGGTTAAAATTATTAGCAGTAATATCGGCTGTAAGTATAGTTGTAGTTATTATTCTGCTTGCTTTTGGGTTTGACCCATTGGTAAAAATTGTAGGGGTACTGAAAAATTTCCTCTAAAATATTTGCATAATTCATAAATTGTTAGTAACTTGCATTCAGTTGTGAGTTACTTTTTTTTTATTTAATTAATCTAAACATAATGGAAATACAAAACTTTAAAAAGAGAGTAACGCCTTAACAATAAATGTAGATGACACCAAAAGAAAAGGCCAATGAACTATACGACCAGTACGGGCTTATGAGAGGAATGTTTACAGCGGGTACTCGTGTGTGTATGTCCCTTAGCGTAAAGGAAGCCATGTTCTGGAGAGAGGTAATTCTGGAGCTGGATAATGTTGAACCAAAACAAGAGTAATGATTAAATGGACACTACTTTTTATTGTAATTCCGTTCTTTGCATATGCCCCCAACACGGATGAACGATTTAAGCCCACGGAGGAGGAGAAGATCATGTACATTGCCTCCATATGTGAGTTTAGGAATCTTTTAGGCTTTAAGGAATCCTCCATGAAGTACGACACCATAAACTCCTTGGGCTACTTAGGGAAGTACCAGTTCGGGAGGAGTGCTATGAAGCATTTAGGATTGGATTACGACTACTTTAGGGCTAACATAGACTCATTCACCCCTCTGATGCAGGAAAAGGCCTTAAATGACCTTCTAAATGAGAATAGGAGGATGCTTAGACGAGAGATGAAATTGGTAGGGAGAAGAATAAACGGGATAGTCATAACTGAGTCAGGGCTGTTGGCAGGGGCGCATCTGGCAGGGGTAGGAGGAGTAAGGAAGTGGCTGTACCAGGGGGAGGACTTAAAGGACATGAATAAAACTAAGGTTAGTGATTACGTAAATGAGTTTAGTAACGTAATTTGCCGATAACGGT
>CAZMYT010000012.1:1375-19680 GCA_964570565.1 uncultured Paludibacteraceae bacterium | reverse complement strand
TGAATTAATAGAAGAATGCAACGGGCTGTGCGGTCTTTAAGGTTGGTTATAACGTAAAAAATAACAGCAGTATGAGAAAACAGATTGAAGAAGCGATTAAAACAACGCTGGTTGTTGAGAACAAAGAAAGCATCCATTTTGCAGTAGATAAAATATTGCTGTTATTGGATGTTAGCAAGGGCAAGGGCATTGAGCGTGAGCCTGCGGTTTGCGACCATCATTGGCTGGGTGTTGGTTATTGGGATGGATACGCTATGGAACAATGTACTAAGTGTAATTTATTCAGAGAAGCAAACTGATTGCTAACGTTTAGTATAAAAATCTGGTGAGGTACGAACTTGTTTTTATACAGTGTTACCCACCG
This sequence comes from uncultured Paludibacteraceae bacterium, assembly GCA_964570565.1. Lineage (GTDB taxonomy): Bacteria > Bacteroidota > Bacteroidia > Bacteroidales > Paludibacteraceae > W0P28-013. Next base: position 19,316 of record CAZMYT010000012.1, on the reverse strand, counting down.
TTAATTTTAAGATATGAAAATAGATTACTTTAAAGATGAAAACGAATTAACTAAAAAACTGTTTGATTTAGATGAAATTATTAACTTCCAAATGGAACACGATGTTCAAATAATTAGAGAGTCTGATTGGCAATATATGTGCTACATAGACAAGAAAGGATTTGGAAGCGGATTAACTACTATGGGTGCTTTAGTACTTGGAATAAAACAGTTTAAAGACCACTCACTTAATGGTGGGTAACGTTTTGCGTATATGAGAAGTGGCACTTGTATAACGCTTTGCGTATATGAGAAGTGGCACTTGTATAACGCTTGAATTTGACCACAAAATTCCTGTGCCATTGCTTATACACGCTGTTAGGTGCAGGTTTTATTAACGGAATTGAATATGAAAAACAGAAATTTAGATCATAAAGATGATTGGGCAACACCACCAGACGTGTATGCCAAATTGAATGAGGAATTTGATTTTACCTTTGACCCTTGCCCGTATCAACACGATATTGAAAAGTGGGATGGGTTGGAAGTAGAATGGGGTGAGCGAAATTTTATCAATCCACCTTATAGCAGAAAGCTCAAAGAAGCATTTGTACGCAAGGCAATATCTGAAAGTAAAAAGGGAAAACTATGTGTAATGCTATTGCCTGTAAGTACAAGCACAAAGCTATTTCACAAAGAGATATTGCCGAACCAAACAGAAATAAGGTTCTTTGAAGGAAGGATAAAATTTTGCGGTGTAAATACCTTTGGTGAATATGTTACGGGCAAGGCTGGAATGCACGACTCTATGTTGGTGGTGTTTGACGGTCGCACTTAAACTTGCACCTAACGTTTGACGGTAAACTCTCGTTGCCGTTTTAAATACGATAGATAAATTTTCAAAACAGTAGAAACCATGAACGAAGTAGAAAAGACTGATAAACCACAAGGCAATGGAGTTTTACCGTGTGTTACCAACCGTTATTTTCACGAATTGGAGCAAACGGAAATAGATATTTTAATTGCTGATAAAAAGACAGTTGGTTATATAATGGAAAACTACAAGCAACCCGATTGGTGTAATTATCCCGAAGCATTATCAATGGCTATGGGTTGTTGGTCGCTTTGTGATTTATCAAAAGACGGGTTGCGAACCAAAATAAGTAAAGACTTTTGTAAAGGGTGCGACTGCTTCTCTTTATAATGGTTGGTAACTACCTTATTACAGTATAAATTTACTAAATAATTAATTGATTATGAAAGAAATAATTAGTAAATGGACAGTAAATTACAAAGGTCATAATTTAGCCATAACCAGCAACAAGCACTGTATAAAAAATATTATAGGACTACAGCATTTTTGTCCTTTTTAATTTGGTTTTCTCATTTCTTTTTCGTACCTTGCGTTTAAATTCTAATAACACATGGAAGACGTAACTATTCAAACCATAAAATCAACCAAAGAGCATTTAAATTATGTTCATAAAGGTTATGTTTACACTTCGGTTCTTGGATATAAATGCTTAGTTCTAAAAGTCTATCGAGAAACATGGTGGAAGGTTGTTCTCAATAAGCTAGGATTCAAGTTTAGGGTTAACTGTTTTAAGGTTAAAGGATTTAGGTAATGTTTCTTTCCCTTGAATCATACAACCAGTTAGCTTTAATGTTTGACCCACGTATTCTTCAGAAGAAGACATTAATTCCCATAGGAGTACACGAGTTAACCATCAAGGAGGCTGAGATGAGAAAGACCAAGAACGGAGGAGATATGCTGGTTATTTCAATCGTTAAGCCCAGGGATATATTCTACCATGATGATGTGGATAAAGTAACCTACCATCCAATAGGCTGCTACCATGTAGCATCTCGGTACGGAACAGACAGCATTGAGGATTGGTACACACGGTTCACCAGCAAGATGTCTTTGAACGCTTTGCAGAGAGCATACGATAAGTTCTCCAATAAGCCAAAGTTTAAAGCCGTGGTTGGCATACAGCAAAGACCAATAGAGAAACTAGGAAGTCAACTACTGGATGGTCATAACCGACCAGTATACATGTGGGAATCTTTTATTGAAAGCGTCCACAGGGTAGATTCAGAGGTAGTTTTAAGTAATGATGATTATGTAAGGCTGTTCAAGTATGTAGATTTAAACCCACAGCCTATTGAAGTTAAACAAGTAAATATACCATTCTAAAATGAAACAGACAAAAGAAAGTAAGTGTATCTCCTGTGAGTTTAAGAAGGAGAAAAATTCAGATTACGGTATTCTGTACCAGTGGTTCTCTAAGTTTGAAAATGGAGACGAAGGATTTACAAATACCAAGAAGAAAGAAGAACCATTTGTGGTAGGTGGTATGGTTAAGTACGAAATAGAGAACAAGGAGTTTAAGAAGGATAACGGGGATGTATTCAAGTACAATACCATATCTAAGCCAAAAGACCAACGTCTATTTAAAGATGACTCAAAAGAGAGAGTTCGTGGACACGCATTAGTATCTGCCCAAAAAATGGTAGAGCTTGGTTTAATCCATATTACCGATGAAGAGAATGCTAAAGGCGTTATTATTGAGGATAGAATGTTTGCCGCAGCTAAACGCTCTAGGGATATAATGCTAGAGGCTTTGGAAAAAAAAGGAAAAGACCATGTTTTCATTATTATGAACGCATTAGATTCTGCCATTGCTTTTGCTTTCCTTAGAAAAGATATGTCAAAGTTTGTAGAGGACTTCAATAAATTCATTGAAATCTAATGCTTACCCCAGAGATTTGTGAGGCTGTCCTTTACCGTGGAGAGGATGTTCCTTTCTGCCCCAAGATGATTAAGGGCATGATGATGGAGCAGAACTTTTACGATAATAATAGAATGCGCCAGTCGTACATCGAAACAAAACTATTCGGCTCTGATGTTACTGGGGAGATTATAGATTCACTTCCTCTTACAAAGACAGGCATGAAGTCTTCGTACCAGAAGAAGTTGGATGCAATGGCTGCACAGTTCGATGTTCTTTGTGCCGATAAAGGAGTGATGGTTGAGGGCAACACACAGGTTAAGGTGGAGATTCCGTACAAGGATATATACGCCTACAACGTGTTCAATATTCTTCCAACACCTGTTACCTTGGAGGGAGAAACGTTCATTGCGGGTGTAAGAATAATCCTCACATCTAACCTAGGAAATAGGTCAGGCCGTTACTGCTGGGGGAACATTGACTTCTTGGATAACGTGTACAGCAGTGTGGCTCTGTTCATTCTTAACAGCGCAGAGTACGGAATTGACAGCGTAACACGAATGGCTAAAAGGAAGCAGATTCACTTGGTCTACTGGGTTTTTGATACGGCTAATCTATCAAATGTTATGTTTGACATATCCCCGAATGAAACACGACTAGCCGAGGGCAATGAGTTTCTAAGGAAGGCTTACTACAAGTTGAACAACACCACGTGGGATGCCACACCAGACTTTGATGTTTGCCAGAGATGTGTGCTAAAGTGTGATAAACGAATAAATTATATAAGACGATGATTCTAAAAACAACAGATTTAAACAACGCCCTTAAAGCGTTAAGCGGTGTAATACCGCAAAAGTCTCCAGTGCCAATTGTGGAGAACGTATTCATTAAGAAGCACACCGATAACTCGGTTTACGTTCTTGGTACTAACTACGAAACGTTCATGTGCCTCTCCATGTTGGCAGAAGAACCAGAGGATATTCTTTTACCTTTTTCGTTATTCTACAAGACAGTACAATCCATCTCGTCTGAGTACATTAAGATAAACGGAGGACAAATTGAAGCGGGCAACTCGGTGTTTAACATTCAACCGATGAACTATGAGGATTTCCCTCAACTACCCTCTTTAGTTGATGGTAAAACAATCGAGCTGTCACGTACACACTTTCAGTCTGCCCTACAAACAGTTGTTCATTTCGTGGCTACTGATGATTTAAGACCTGTAATGTCAGGAATTAACATTGTGGTGGAGGGAGACAAGATGAAGGTGTACGGAAGCGATGGTAGTGTTCTAATGCGTGTGGAGATTCCTGTACGGTACAGCGAAACATTAGAGGCGACTATCAATAAGAACTTCGCTAGAATGGTACAGTTCTTCAACGAGGATATTGAGCTAATCGTAACCGATAAGCAGATATGCCTTAAAGACGAGGAAACCACCATGTTCTCCCGTAGGATTGAAGGAGCGATGCCTAAGTTTGACACGGTATTCCCTTCAACTAAGGATAGGTGTAAGGTAAAAGGGTTGGCTGATGCCATGCTGAAAAGCTTTAACTTAGCAGCCATATACGCCAATAAGAATTCCAACCTACTCAAAGTTACCGTATCTGACTGTATGCTGATTGAAAGCCAAGACTTAGACTATTCCGTTTCATCTTCAGTAAAACACAGTTGCGAAATAGGAGGAATAGCCATGGTGGGATTGTCATCTCAGAAAATTGTACCTGTTTTACAAGTAATGAAGACCTTACCCGTCGAGATATACATCGGAGAACCAGATAAGTCAGTTTACTTCCAGTCATCTTTGTGTGACGGTGTTATAATGCCAATGCTAATAAACTAGATATGGATTTAAGAATTATAGCCAGTCGGTTAGTGGAGATAACCAACCGATACCTTTCCGCCACCGTGGACAGAATGAAGTGGAAGCAAATGGTTGACGTGGCGTTCGATGAACATGTAGGAAACGACACCTACCACATCAGGCTGTACGGATTAGTCAAAGGAAAGGACTTCGATGTGGATATGGGAATGTACCAACGGTTCGAACTACAGGAGTACAGTTGTATAATGTCCGCAATGATTGATGGGAATTATTACTTTGGTGATGAACTTAATATGCTATTCAGGGATGAGCAGGAAGAATTTGGCGCAAGCATTGACAGTAGTCGCAGTTGAGAACGGGCTGGTTCACGTTAAGGATGACATATACGAGAAGGGTGATGACAAGTATAGGCTTAACGAGTTGGGATACCACTTATGCACTGTAAACGAGAACTACCGACTACAGTACTTCAAGTTGTTCTCAGAGTATGAAGAACTGGAGTTGAAGTACGCAGCACTAAAAAGTCAGTATGCTGATTTGTTTAAACTATCCAAGGAGATAGATGGAAAGTGCGAAACTAAAATAGGACGAATACTAAACTCCAACGTATCTGCGGAGGAGAAGGTTAAACAGCTAAAAAAATACTTGAATGCCTAGACCAATTGAACTATCATCAGACTTTCTGTACTCCATGAAGTTTGACTTTGAAATGTTGACATCGCTGAATAACGTAAGCGTAAAACTTTTAGAGTACAATAAAAGACCTGGATTTTTAAAGAAACTTACATTAACAGAAGACGAGGTTGAGGTGCTTGACCAAATCACACAAATTTATACGGAGGTATATAAACGACTATATGAAAGCGCAGATTAGAGACGAAAACGGAGAGCTGTACTTCTGGGTGGATAACCAACCCATAGCGGAGTACGAACAACTACCAGAAGGCTACAGAAAGGTTAAGACTATATTTGACTTTATCTACATGCAGCCTTGGCACTCTCGCTACTACGAGATGAAGAAGGGAACGTTCATTCTCAAGGAGGATAAGTACGTGGAGTACGAGATAAAGGATGGTCTAAGAGACTTCCACATCACGGATTACATAAAAGAAAATAAATGTTTTATTAAAACCAACTAGTATGATTTATTCAGGAACATTCGTAAAATTAGTAGACTCCAAATCAGGAGAAAGAAAAGACGGTAAGGGAACATGGCAGATGGCTACGTTCCTTGCAAGGGATAAAGATATTAATCTATTCGAGGTGTGGGGCGAAGAGGTAGATAGAGTACGTGAGCTGAAAGATGGCGATAAGGTATCGTTAGAGTTTAACCCTTCAACTAGAGAGTTTAACGGGAAGTACTACGTGTCACTAAAGGTGTGGAAAGTGCTTCCGTTCCAAGGCGAAGTTAAAGAGGATGTAAAAACAACTACAAGCGCACCTAAATCAGCCAATTTAGAGCCACAGTCAGATGACCTGCCTTGGTAGCATATAATTTTATTATATAATGAATCAGAGTAGAGAAGCAGTAATAAAACTCGATACGCTTGACATTACCCCCATTAAGGGTAAGGTGTTGGTGAGGGTGTACCCAGAGCGGTACATCCAAACCGCAGGCGGTTTAATCCTTGGGGATATTGAGTCTGTCAACGAGGAGTGGAGGCGATTCCTTCCAGATGCACATGCTGTTCGTTACGGTACAGTGGTGGCTCTCCCTAAGGAGGAGATGTACGACAATAACCTGTATAGCACTCCAATGAATCTAAGAATTGGCGATGAGGTGTGGTTTGACTTCCACTCAGGAATGTACGCACCGCTATGTAGCTGTGATGGTAGATGGTACTACTTATTGGATTACGGCACCCTTATCGTGAAAAAGTCCAATGACCATATTGAAACGTTAAACGGATTTCTTTTAGGTAAGACCGTTATAACTAAGGTTAAATCATTCCTTGCACTAAAAGATGAGGAGGAGGACCCTAGGAGGATGATCGTGGAAATAGCGGGTGAGCCTATTAACTTTAAGCACGGATTTGCCGATAACGAGGAGATTAAGGTAGGTGATACAATATTCGTCAAGGAGCATATCATCATGCTGGAGTACGACCTTCACCTTTACCTAGATGGAAATAAGTACCGATACGTTAACCGTAAAGATGTAATCGCAATACTATGATTTTCTTAGAAGGAACAGGACTAAACCGACTAAACGGTCTAAAGACCCATCTATCCAAAGTTGGTATGGATGAGGAGATAAAGATCACCCAGAAGAACGGAGGATACGTGGTCGACTTTCTTGAATGTGAAGGAATTGACGAGTCTCCAAATTACGCTGCGGACGATTGCTTTGAACGAATTATCAACAAATACATCGTGTATGAACGAAAGACAGTACGCTAAGTACATCTACTTAAAAAGGCTATGTAGGGCTTACCTTATGCTTCTTCCTCAGTTCGATAACTTCAAGGTGGAGTTTGATGAGAAGACCAACATGGTCAAGGTAAAGTTCTACAAGACTGTCCTCATAACTACCTCCATAGGCAAGGTTATCCCATCAGAGAACAAGGCTGAGGACAAGTTTATAATTGGTCAGATAGGGCGTGTAACCGCCATGTATAAGAGAAACCTAAAGGACAAATTTAAAAACCGTAAACAATGGAATGGGTAGATTTCACATTTAACATAGCAGGCTATTCTTTCATAGATAGCAAGACCAACCAAATCATCAACAAGGGTATTCTGTTTGACCGCTGTAAGAACGATGAGTCATTGTTGCGATCTGTGATTGACGGTACGTCGTCTCGGTACAGAAGGGTGGATTCCGATGGGTGGAAAGATCAGGAGTGTTTCTTCCAGTGGAGGTACAACCCCGTAACCAACAAGCCGTTCAAGCAGAAGTACGACGCAAAAATGAGGAGTCTGTTCGATGAAGGTATCGAGGAGGAAGAAAAGTATATTGGCGAATCAAGCCAAGATTAAGCGGGAGTTAATAGAGGAGTACGGGCTGTACTGTATGCTGGGGAATCATTACGTGGGCGGAGTACAACTGGTGCATATAATCAGGCAGTCCTACTCCATTCAGCTACAGGATGACAAAAGAAACTGCGTTCTAGGATGCCAGCACTGCCATGAGATATTTGATGATGGTGGCATTGAGGAGGTGCTAAGGTTGAAAGGTATAGATATGATATTAGCCCGAATGAAAGAGTTGGATGAACTATACTATAATCGTTTTCGATGGCGTACATTGCCTATAAGCCCCGAGTCGAACGGGTGAGAATTAATGAAAGGGACTACTACATAGAGGAGAAGTGGTACATAGTAAAAGGAGGGTACGATACCATTTTTGAACTAGCCTATCGGTTTGAATCAATAGACGACGTACCCAGAAATCACGTAATACTAATGGTGGGGTGAGCGAAATTTGCCGATAACGTGTTGTGTATGAGCAGGTTTGCCTTGCAGAATGTTCCAATTTACCAATAAACTTGATGGCGAACTTGCTTATATACCGTGTTATAAGTAGTTGCGGTTTATTTAGCAGAAACTTAAATACGGAGAACAAAAAAACTTTTATTAAAATGAGCGAAGGAAAAAGAAAATTATTATTTGGTGATTGTTTAGAACTGATGAAACTGATACCAACAGGTAGTGTGGATTTAGTTGTAACAGACCCACCATACGAAATTGAAGATATGAAACCATACTTTGCAGAAATGCTTAGATGTTTGAGTAAAGATGGTTCAATTTATGTTTTTGGAAATAAGAATATGATTGCTGAACATTGGTTTTCTCAAATGAAAATTGATAAAAAGGAATTACTTATTTGGCACTACAAAAACTCACCAAAACCAAAAGGCAGATGGCGAATGAGTATGCAACCAATAATTTATGGATATAGAGGCAATTCAATTTTTAACGAAGATGCTGTAAGAGTTGAATATAATGAAAGCACAAAGAAACTGAATGGTAGAATAAGACCTTCAAGTGGTAGAATGGATAAATGTAGTGCTTATGATACTTCAAAAGGTGCTTTACCAAGAGATGTAATTGAAAGACCTGCATTGCTCGGACACCTTTCAAAAGAACGAACAGGACACCGTGACCAAAAACCAATTTCAATTATTACTGATTTGGTATTGGCATCAAGCAATGAAGGACAATTAGTATTAGATCCTTTTGGTGGAAGTGGGACAACGGCAGAAGTTTGTTTAAGAACCAACAGACAATTTATTACGATGGAATTAGAACCAAATAATTTTGAAAAAATTAAAGTGCGGTTGGAAGATTTTAATAAAAGTTTTTCTAACGAAACTCCATTTGAAACGGAATGGTAGCAATTACTTATAACGGTTACGGTATTGCCGTTCGTTGCGTAATTAGAATTACAAAACTTTAAATTATATACAAATGCAAAACGAAGAAATAAAAGTTAAAAATAGCACAGAAGCCAGCAATGACGGCAATACTGTGTTAGCAGCAGTGCGGTTATCAATGGAAGAAATATTGAGAGATGCAGTAAGAAGGAAAGCAACTTACTCAGTCCAATATGCGGACTATGATTTAAACACTTGGACTGCATCAGTAGAATTGACACAGAATAGAATGGATAAGTTGCTTGACGATGGTTCAATACGGAAAGTTCGTTTGGAGCTTGAAATGTAGCATTGCTGCTAACGTGCTGTTAAATCCAATGAAATAGAAACCAAAGGCAGTAAAAAATTCCGTAAGTATTTTATTGACAAAAATAGGGGGTAAAAAACTCGATTTTATTGACACCCGGGCAATAAAATAAGCATATTGTTTTGAAATACAAAAGGTTATATTGACAATAACACGTCGGTTAATACACTAAAAGTAACACGTATTGTAGTATAATATATGATTATCAATGTCATAAAAAAAAAGTTGTAGAATTATTTGGATAATTCATTTATTATTCTTAACTTGCATTAAGTTATCATAACCGATGAAAGGGCTAACCGAAAGGTTGAAAACGACCACGCCTCACAGTCCAAGAGCAATAAACGGTAGTCGGTTATGGTAGCAACTTAAAACTAAAAATCTATGAACATTAGTGCTAGTGAACTAGTAAAGAGAAGCGCAAGTCAACTGTTATTTAAAGAGTTAAAAAGGTTGCAGTGGATACCAACTGAACGTCAATTAAGAGGTAACGCTTATGCTGATTCTGTTGTTTTAAAAGAGGAAGCGAGTTCTGAAAAACGTGGGATGGTAAAAATAGATGATGATTTATTATTCTTTTGTATAGATTTAGTTAAGGATGATAAATTTGTAGAAATAAAAATGGTAGAAAATCAAAACAATTATGAGCCTTGGTATTTGTTTTCATCTATTGTGCAATCTACTTTTTACGCAACGCTTCTTACGCAAGTTAAATCTCTTAATACGCCTTCATTTAGAAAAAAAGAAGGTTATCGTCAGGAGGTAATTGATATTCCTGAAAACTTCAAATTTGAACTTTGGTTTGGAGAAGAAAAGTATCAAGTTTACCCAAATGAAAGAATAATGAATCATTATTTTGAAAAGGCAAGAATAATTAAGTCTTCAGTAGAGACTATGGATTATGATACTTGTAAAAAATTTGATTCAGTATATAAGTTTAATGAGTTTAAAATATTTAAGCCGCTATACACTCCAATTAACATTTAAAAATATATGGACTTAAAGGACATAATAAAGGCAGAAATTGAGCGTACCATGCGTGAAAAATTGAACGAAACAGTCGAGGTGGAGTTCAGCATAGGTCAGGATAAAATAGTGGCTAAAACAGCCATATCTTACTCGTTAAATGACATTGAGTACTCAACCGATTCATCCAACGAGGCTATTAAGGATATTATTAAGGAGTTAAATGTTAACTACGAAGAACCCATCAACTTTATGTTTTTTAAGCACAATAAGGACTACTTCCTAATGGTGAGTGAGGGGGTTTACTTCGGGAACTATTACGGCCACATAGGACACACCGCATTGGATTATGCCGACCCTGTGTTCCCTGCAACTAAAGCAGTAACATCGTTGGAGTTAAGAAATAACGATTGGGTTATGATTAAAAATGATGTAAATAAATTTGGAATTGTATTCGATAATATTGTTTATTTTAATTCAGGAGCAAATGTAGATATTTCAAAAGGAATTTCATTTTTTAATAAGCTAATATTCTAATTATGAAAACTATTCTATTCATCTTAATGCTCGTACCTTCTGAGGGTAACTGCGCTAAAGACCCGTTGTTGTACTTTACGCTTTCAACCTAACCAGTCCACCACAGGACAAGAGGTGAACTACTCCTTAGCGTCTCTCAGTATGTCAATGGATGGTCTGTCGGCTATTAAGTGCCTGAATGTAATTATGAACAAGCAGATGGAAAGTCTGGATGAAGTGGTGCGAAAATTAAACAAGTTAAGAAATGAAAATAGGAGCAGTAATACCAACTCTATATAACCGAGGAGAACTACTGGACTTCACCTACGACAGAATGGTGCGTCAGACCCTTCCGTTTTCGTACATTGAGATAATCCCATCAGACGGTCAAGAGGTGGACATAACCAAGAAGTACGTTAAAGGATTAGACAAACTATTCGACAAGGGGTGTGATCTAGTGTTTCTTATTGAGGACGACGACTACTACCCACTGGACTACGTGGAGAGAATGAGCGAAGAGTGGTTGGCTCAACGTAAGCCATCTATCATGGGGTTATCCAAGACCATCTACTACCATGTTGTCGCCAATAAGTACCATATTTTCGACAATATATCTCACTGTGCAGCATTTACTACCTTGGTCTCAAAAGAGGCAAAATACTTTGGATTATGCAAGGACAACTACCCGTACTACGATGTTCGTCTATGGCAAAATAACCTAGGCGTATTCACCACGCTAGACAACAACCCAATTGGCATAAAGCACGGAATAGGAAAAACTGGAGGTAAGATGCACGACCCATCAAGGATGAGATTTGATGACAAGGATTTGACTATCTTCAATAAAATATTTGACGAGGATGCAAGAACGTTCTATAAGGGTTTTCTACCACGTTAGCATGATGAACCATTACCTTGATGTGGTCAAGGAGCAGATGGACTTAATGGTTGATTCTGGGTTGTATGATGTTGCTGAATCTATTAGCGTAGGGTGTAATGGGGATTCAGCTGGAGATTTGACCAACCTTTTATCTAAGTATCCAAAGGCAAAAATACAGGCCTATAGTAATGATGTAAAGTCTTTTGAGTTTGTTACGCTACGTTTGATAGAGGAGCAAAAGGGGGATTACTTTGGTCTATACTTTCATACCAAGGGCGTTTCGTTCCCGTCTCATCCAGGTGGAAAAGTATGGAGAGAGTACATGAATCATTACAATATTGTTGAGTGGAGACGATGTGTGGATAAACTTAAAACCCATGATACTTGTGGTGTTAAGTTCCTTAATTCCAAAATGCCGCCAGTATATAAGCCTCATTACTCAGGTAATTTTTTCTGGTTCACATCTGACTATGCGAATAAGCTTCCTAGAATAGATTCTTTAAATAAAACAGATAGGTTTCAGGCGGAGTTTTGGATAGGGATGTCTAATCCTAATGCCTCCTCGTTGTGTCAAAAATTCGTTAACTATAATACAAAAAAGTTTACCGTGAGTAAAGGGAATGTTTATATTCATACACTGGCGTATAATCTGCCAAACATTGTGGATAGATGTGTTAAGGATTTATACGCAAAGAATAATGATTTTGAGCATTATATCGTTGATCTAGGTTTCCCTGTTGAAGATGATACAATACCTAACGATATACGATACGTTAAGACAAAAAACAAGAGAAAATTAATAGCATTGTCTAAGGATGTTGGCTCTAATTTCTTAGAGTTTAGTAATGTAGGTGTATCTCAGAATTGGCAGCAGTTTATTGATTATATAATGCCAGACGACGATGATGTTATAATTGGGGCAGACCCAGATGAACAAGTTCTTGATTCTGGATGGGTTGATGCGATGAGGAAGGTGTTCGAAGGTGACGATAAAATAGCTGTGGTATCATTACTCCAAAAAGAGGTTGAGCCTATTGTAAACAGAATCCCAAAAACAGAATTAATCATTAACGGTGTTAGGGTGTGGTATATGAGCAAGTCGATTAACTGGGCTTTAATAGGAATTAAGGGTTCTTTCCTTAATAAAATAGGAAATATACCATTTCCTCCTAAAGCACCTAAGTACGGATGGTTGGAGCATGAAATGTATCCACTAATAAAAAATAACGGATTTAAATGGGTTATACTCCCAGATTATAGGGTTCATCATATGGATTATCCTTCTGATGAAGGAATGTCAAAACTGTACCGTGGATGGAAAGACCAAATTATTCATAGAATAAATGAACATGGTCAAATATCGTTTGATGAGTACCTCATTAAATTAAAGAATAAAGAATTAGTATGCGAGTATTTATAACAGGCATAGCAGGCTTTGTAGGGTCTTCGTTGGCTCAACATCTAAATAAAAAAGGGTATACTGTAAGAGGTTGCGATAACCTAAAGTTCGGGGATGCATCTAGGCTGAAAGATATTGTTTGGGATAACAGGGGAATGGAAACCTATACTGAATCAGAATTGTCTGTGTACGATGTGGTTGTTCACTGTGCCTGTGATAACATTATTTACGCCATAAACTATCCTGTAGAGACATTTAACACCAATGCGCTAAAGTCTATATCTTTCTTAAATAAGTACAGAGGAAAGGTTATCTATACATCCACCGCATCAGTGTACGGTAACGCTATGTGTCCTGCTAATGAATTGGCTAGTTTAAATACCTATAACGCATACGATACATCCAAGTTGATAACCGAAAAGTACCTTGTAAATAGGGGTAACTACACTACACTTAGGCTGTCTAATGTGTATGGGGCTAATCAAAAGAATAGCCATTACGCTGGGGTAGTGGGAAAGTTATGCGATATGGCTAAATCTAACATTCCGTTAACTGTGTATGGAACGGGGGAGCAAACAAGAGATTTTACTTACATAGACGATGTGGTGAATGCGATTGAGATTTCTGTCAACCTTTCGCCTACCAATGATGTATTCAACATATCCACCATGGAGGAAACATCTGTGAAAAGAATAGTGGACATAATATCTACGTATATTCCTAACGTGAGTTTAGAGTATGTTGAAGGTAGGAGTATAGACGGGATAACCAGACGTTGTTTGGACAATACCAAGGCTAAGAAAATTTTAGAGTGGTCGCCAAGCATATCTATTATGGAAGGCATAAAGAATATTCTGTATGATAATCACTATAAGTCATGTACTATTTAATTGGAGAATTTAAAATCAACAAGTAATGACAGAAGAAACATTAAAAACATCATATGAATGGGAATCTGAATCTGATTATTTAGTTTTAGACCCTGATGGTTGGGATAGGCAAAACTTTTCTTATTCATTCTTTGAAGAGTTAATCACATACGAAGAATACACTAACAGATTATTAAAATCAACCTGTATTTCTAAATGACCATAGATGTTTTAGGGTTAGGCGAGAGCCTAAATGAGTATAGAGGAGGGAATATCTCTTTCGGGGTGAACGACATCTTTCGCTACGTCCATGTCAATTTCCTAGTTGTGCTTGACGTTCCTAGTCGGTTCACCCCAGAGAGATTGTCCATCATCGAGAACTCCACCCCTGAAGCACTATACGCACACAAGGAGGAATGGTCGTACCATCCCAACTACGTGCCAATAAAACTGCAACACGGGCAACCAGACATCTCCATTGATCTGGATAGTCCACTTATACCCCACTCCAAGTTCAGCCCGTTCGTGGCCGTAGTCATGGCGTACAAGTACTTTCATGCGGACAGAATAGAGCTGTACGGTGTGGATATGACCTCGCATAAAGTACTATCACAGGATAATATAGCCCTACAGATAAAGCAGCACTGGGGCGTTCTAACCGGTGAACTGAATAGAAGAGGCTGTGAGGTGGCGGTGCATGGAAATGGACTTCTCGTAAAATAATCCACTTTTTTCTTGCTTTATTCGTTTATTATTTGTAACTTGCGTAACGCAATTTGCCGATAACGTTACGTGTATGATTAGTTGGGTATTACGTGGCACGAACCAATCAAAATACACGGAACTACGGGCGATGTAGGATGCTGAAAACAGCACTACAACCCAATTAATTATACACATTGTTAGCGGTTGTTTTTATTGATTATTAACATTTTAAATATATAAATTATGAGTTACATAGTAGTAGATATTGAATCAGATGGTGAAATTCCGTTTAAAAATTCAATGGTTTGTTTTGGGGCTGTAATTGTTGAGCCAACATTAAGCAAAACATTTTATGGTAAAACAAAACCAATTTCAGAAAATTGGAAACCAGAAGCACTTGCGATAAGTGGATTTAGTAGAGAACAACACTTAAAGTTTGATGATCCTAAACAGGTTATGGAAAACTTTGCAAAATGGATTGAAGAAAATTCGATTGGGAAACCAACATTTATTAGCGACAACCTTGCTTTTGATTGGCAATGGATTAATTGGTATTTTCATTATTATATTGGTCGTAATCCATTTGGGTTTTCTGGTCGAAGAATTGGTGATTTGTATTGTGGTATGAAAATGGATTGTGGGTTAAATTCTGAATGGAAAAAACTTTACAGAAAAACAACACATGACCATAATCCTGTCAATGATGCAAAAGGCAATGCAGAAGCATTAATTCAGTTTCGTAAAATGGGACTGCGTATTCCTTTAAAATAACCGCTAACGTCTGTGGCTATGAAATCGTAGCGGAGTACGAAGCGAAAACATTTCGCACAGCACAAAACTACATACGAGCCACTACCTAACAAACTTGCACGAAAACCGCTATGTTTTATAGCCTTTGTTATATGCTGGCACGGATTATTAAAGATAAACTTAAATTGAAACACGAAACAAAATTTTTATTAAAATGAGCGAGGGGAAAAAAGAAATACTATTAGGAGATTGTTTGGAACTTATGAAGGATATACCAAACGAAAGTATTGATATGATACTTTGCGATTTACCGTATGGGACAACGCAAAACAAATGGGATGTAATTATTCCACTTGATGAACTCTGGAAGCAATACGAAAGGATTATAAAAGATAATGGAATGATTTGTTTAACAAGTGCAGAACCATTTACAAGCACATTGATAACTTCAAATAAAAAATTATTTAAGTATGATTTGATTTGGGATAAAAAACTTTCAAGTGGATTTTTAAATGCTAAACGTATGCCATTGAGGAGGCACGAACAAATACTTTGCTTTTACAAAAAACTACCAACTTATAACCCCGAAATGGTAACAAGGGGGAAAGTAAGAAAGAAAGGAATAACAACAGAAACAGGGAAGCACACAAGCAATTATGGAAAGTTTGAAAATAGTGTAGTAGAAAATAATGAATACTACCCAACTTCAATAATAGAAGTAAGTAACGCAAACAGAAAGGACAAACTGCACCCAACAGAAAAACCATTAGAATTGTTTGAATACTTGATTAAAACATACACAGATGAAAATGAATTGGTATTAGATAACACAGCAGGAAGTGGAACAACTGCTATTGCTTGTTTGAATACGAACAGACAATTTATAGTAATGGAAAAAGAACAAAAGTATTACGATATTATTTTAAAGAGGGTGGCAGATTTTAATAAAAATTTTGAACAGTAAACTCTCTTTGGAAACGAAATGTAGTGCTTGCGTATAACTACCTTATTAATGCACTTTTTACTAATTATATTCTTGATATTCAATATATAAATTAGTAATTGACGAATAAATTTGCTTTTGTAAAATAATATTTGTAACTTGCATTATATAATTCTAATAATCTATGAGATACTTAATCACCACTAATCAGTACGAGCCATACTTCACGGAATGGTATGACTCCGATAAGTTCAACCCAGAACTAGACATGGTTGTTTACGACCTTACCAACTCTGTGTACACTAAAGATGGAATTACGTGGAATGAAATACTATACGACAACCTATGAACTTCCTAGTTAAGTACAACATCATCTATAGTAATGGCACATCGGAGTCCAAGGTAATACGGATAAAGAACTGTGACAGCCAGCTGCACGCCAAGGTTAGGCTGGATGACTACCTACAAAGAAACTACCCTCTCTACTCCAGACTTGAGGTAATCAACTGTGTGGAGGATAATGCGCTATTCAATTTGTTCGGGATAGATAATCCATTTTTATGACAGATGTAAATACCATAGCGGACAGCCTCCCAGAAAGACTAGAGCAGCTAGAGGAGGAGAACGAGGAGATGAACGTCCTCGTCCACGCAGCTAACGAGCAACTAAAGAGGATTAAGAAGATGTCTATTTGGGAATTCATTAAATGGAGAAAGAAATGAGTGATATAAGTAAATGTTCGGGGAATAACTGCCCTATGAAGAAAAGGTGTAAACGCTACACCGCTAAGAGCGCAGTATGGCAGGCTTACGTTCAGCCCCCTGTTAAGGATGGAAAGTGCGATTACTTCATACCTAACATACAAACAACATGAAGAAATGGATTAAAGCATTCATTCCCCCAGTGGGGATATTCTACATCATTAACGGGATAAGCCGTGGCTGGAATCCATTGGAGTGGACATTCCCTAACTACCAAGTTCCCCACATTATTCTGACTGTGTTCTTCCTATTTATGATGGGATTGGTCATTAAGTATTTAATCCTAGATGTGTTTTCAGAATGAGAGCAATTCTAACAAAGGATCAACTACAGCTCATTGAGTTATTCGGCTCTGAGATGAATATGAACGGACGGAAGTTGATATTCATCCCTTTCTGGTTTGAGATAGACAATAACGTGGTGACAGCGCACTCCCTAGACGACCTTCCACGTGATATATCGGAGCATATAAACAAGCTAAGAATGTCAAAACAAATAGTGGGGAACAACTAATGAGAGCAGACCGATTCAACGAGGGCAAGCCCCAGTGGCATCAACTACACTTCAAGTCACTCCTTCCATTAATAAGAGCGATGGAGTACGGCGAAAAGAAGTACGGCAAGAACAACTGGAAGAATGGGCAGGATATTCCCTTCCTATGCGATTGTGCCATGCAACACCTCACCGCCTTCATGGATGGTGAAGAACTAGACCATGAGAGCGGAGTGTCCCACATAGGGCATATCATGGCTAACTGCATGATGATAGCGTACAACATGGATAAGAACAGCAACTCTTTTACTGGAACTCTAACCGAAGATTACTGCATGAATAACCCCAAAGAAGCATTTGATAAGTGGTTAAAGGAAACCTATAACATAGAGAAATGAGTGTTAACGCATTAGTTCTACGTAACGTAGTTGGGTTATTTGA
>CAZMYT010000012.1:0-1275 GCA_964570565.1 uncultured Paludibacteraceae bacterium | reverse complement strand
GAAAGCGGCGGCAAGCAGCCCTACCAGCAGAATAGGGTGTACGATAGCGAGGGGATTAGCCCGGCGCTGTGTGCGAATAAGGCTGATTTGTTGATTAAACAAAACTATGCTGTTATTGGTGATGGTTACGAGCAGGACAATAGAGCATACTTTGAGGATGGGAAAAGCGGAACTTTAGACCTTAAAAGTGAGTCACGTCAAAAAGTATTGCTAAATAACTATCGCATTCGTCGCCTAACCCCAACCGAGTGCGCCCGTTTGCAGACTATACCAGATTGGTACACCTGGATTGTTTCTGACACACAGCAGTACAAGATGCTCGGAAACGGATGGACGAATGAGGTTATTAAACACATCCTTTCATTCATACACTAGTATACCTACATAGAACATTGAACGAATAGATAACTACATTAAAACAAATCACTAACACTAAATAGATATGGAAGAAAAAGAGCAAAAAAAGCCAGAACTGAGAAAAGTTCTCGATGAATTAGGACAACAACTAGACAATGCTAACGAATTATCCAGAGACATATACAGAAAGATAAATATGTTTAAGGACTTTACAGAACCATAACCCAACTGCGATAAAGATGAAATTCCAAAAATTCCCACTTCAGTTGTAATATCGATCCTATGGGATTACGTCGAAAGTCTTAAGCGCATCAACTCAAGGAACATGGATAACGCAAACCACCTAACAGAACTTGTAGGATAATAATTTAAAGGTGTACCTAAATGGTATGCCTTTTTTCTTGTACAATACACTACATAGGTATATCATTCCTTAAACTAGGGACATAACGTCCCTTTTTAAGTTAACTACACCACCATTTCAACCACGATCTCCCCTCATACCATACCAACTACCACCCTAATAAAATAACCCCTCAAATAATACGTTATTCATCATTACATCTCACCATACAATAAAACTCACTTCCCAGGGCTTATCATACTCCATAATGTAATGATTAAAATTTACTACCCAATGTTGTCTCGTCTCGGGGAAACAGGGTAGTACAGAGCATTCGTCCTCAAAATTTATCAGGCACTTACAAATTATTCCGTATTGCGATATGCAACATTTAGGCACTAATACCCATCTGCTGCCGTGCATTTAGTAATTATTCCCCATATTTCTCCCATATCGGTTAAGTATTAGTTAGTGGGCGTTAGAAATGGTTACATGTTTCCTTAGGGGTTTTACCACGACCTACATGGGGTATCAATTCTGGGAGCAAGGTCAATCTGGCAAACCCACCCGCCCTC
>CAZMYT010000011.1:0-34106 GCA_964570565.1 uncultured Paludibacteraceae bacterium | reverse complement strand
GAGATATAATTACTCTGAGCGGTCAAAAGCGACATACTGGAATTGGTAACATCAGTACTCGATGCATAACCTTGTTCGTATTTTTTTGAAATATTATCAAATACGCGTTGTGAAACATCTAAATTTTTTGTCTGTGTTTGATAATTTTCATAAGCGGAACTCAAATTGTAACGCAATTGTTTATCTTGAACGCGCAATGCATTTTCGGTATCCACCAATTTATTTTGAGCTGCTTGATAAGCGATTTTTTTCTCAGACACCGAGGCCGCACGTCTACCACTCGACCAAATTGGCACTTTCAACGACACACCAACCACATTAGGAGCTGTCATATTCATTGTAGGTTCGTCGCTAAAATATTCCTTCGCCGAATATTGATAGTAAGCACTTACCGTCGGCACATAATCCATAGCTGCCAACGTAATCTGTTTTTTCGACAGTTCAGTATTCTTTTTGAGTAATTGATAATCATAATTTTGATCCAAATTGAAATCTGTATAGAGTAATGCCATAGCCGCATCAGCATTCATTACTTCTGTCAAATTTTGTGTCAATGTGATATGATAATCAACGCCTTGACCAAGTTGTAACGCCAATGAGTTGTATAACATTTCTAACGAACGTTTGGTGGCATTAATTCGACTTTGCATAGACGATACTTGCACCGAAATCTGATCTGCATCGGTTTGTTCCGAAACACCAACTTTAACAGCATTCGACGTACTTTCATACAGCTTTTCCAAGTTCTTTAAATTCTGGTCAAGTAAACCTGCCGTTTTTTCCATCGCCAAAATAGACATGTATAAACTAGCAACATTGGAGGTTATCGTTTGTTCCGTTTTCTTTACCGAAATATCAGACATTTCGATAGCAATATTATTCAATAAAGTAGCTACCACTTGCGAACCACTCAAAGCAACCGATGCCGTAACGGCCAAAGTTCCCGATGGAGGCATCGCGATATGCTGTCCCATGATGGCCATTTCATAACCACACATATTTGAATAATCGAGTGAAGCACTCACTTGCGGCAACATAGAAGCGATAGTTTGCCAACGAGCAGCATACGCTTTTTTCACATCCAACGATGCATTTTGCATCGAACGGTTATGCTCTAACGCATAGGTTTCCGCATCCTTAAGCGAAAGAGACAAATGTAACGAATCCTGAGCCACCAACGACAGCGAACCCAGCATCGTAAAAATCAACATTAACATCTTTTTTTTCATAGTTCTATCTATTTTACCTAATCTGTTATTATTTAGTTTGTTTCTTCTTTGATAAGTAATAATCTAATCCTTTATCGTTTGTTACCAATCGGAAAAAGGCCTCAAGCATAAAATCGACAGTTTGAGAAATTGTCAAGTCTGCTTTTTCACGCAACTCCTGAAATACTTGGGTGAATTTAATGTGTCCAAATAATGCCATGGCATCCACATTCATATCTGCACGAAACAACCCTTGCTCAATCCCTTTATGTAAAACCATTTTTGTCTGTTCTACTTTTTGCATCTTCATGGCCAAATCGTGTTGAGCACTTATTTCGGGATAATATTTTTGCAAATCGTAAAAAAAGTTGATATGTTTTTCGGCCATCCCACTCGATTTGAATCGACTGGTGTTATTTAATAACATTTCTATCACATTCTCATCTTTAGTGGACTGTTGAGTAGCCGAATCATGTTTACAACGCATTTGAGCCAATAAACTTTCCACCAACTCCTCTTTCTGTTTAAAATGTGCATAAAATGTCTTCTTTGATATATGCAGATCATTACATATATCGTCAATAGTTACACTGCGCAGACCATATTTCAGAAAAAGATCTGAAGCTGTTTTTAATATTTTCTCTCTGACATCCACGTACTATTCTATTTTAAGTTCGATGCAAAGATAGATATTACACTCGTAACGGCATCTATTATTTATGTTAAAAATAAATAATATTTTAAATACATTTTGTAACAAATTGATTTATAATTAAATAATGGAAACTTAAAAATTACTTCAGTTTCCAAAGAAATAACTTAAATATGTTATAGAGCATACAAAAGCAGTAATCCCAGTTAGCAAATAGTGTACCAAATAACCATTATATACAACCTATTATTCAAATAAAATGCCCGACATAAATGAGAACGAAAGAAATGTATTATAATTTTGATAAGTCAAAAAAATAGTGTTATTTTGCAGAGATTTTCAAATCAACTCAACTATAAGAAAAACAGAAGATAATGGCAAAAGAAATTTTGAATTCGGGCATTGCACACAACGTTTTAGCTACTGGTAGCAAAATCAAAGGAAATATTAGTGCAGATAGTGATTTTCGTATTGACGGTGAAGTAGAAGGCGATATTGCTTGTTCAGGCAAAGTAGTGATTGGTCCACAAGGCACACTCAAAGGGAACTTAAATTGTCAAAATGCAGAAATTATGGGTCATGTGAATGGCAAAATTATTGTTTCAGAATTATTGTCGTTGAAAGAGACCGCAAAAATAGTTGGTGAAATCAAAACCAAAACATTAATGATTGAACCTAAAGCTATTTTCTCTGGCACTTGTGACATGAGTCAAACGGTATCCACTCCACAACCAAAAGCTTAAGACTAACTAGCATAATAAAATAAAGCGGGCTGATGTAAAATCAGCCCGCTTTATTTTATACTTATAGGATTTACGATTAAATCAAGCTAAAAGCAACTTCCATCATATTAGTAAAGCCGGTTTGACGTTGTTCAGCTGTAGTAGCTTCGCCTGTTACTAATGAATCAGAAATAGTGCAAATACATAATGCTCTATTACCGCTACGAGCAGCATTCATATACAATGCAGGCGCCTCCATTTCTACTGCTAAAACACCCATTTTTTGCCAATCAGCAAGACTTGAATATTCATCGTAGAAAATATCACTTGAATAAACATTACCTACTTTATATCTAAAGCCAAATTTTTCAGCAGATTCGACCGCTCTACGAGTTAAGTCAAAATCAGCGATAGGTGCAAATGTACCTGGCAAACGATATTGTGCAGCGTAGTTTGAGTTTGTGCATGCACCCATAGCAATTACCAAATCACCAATGTGTAAATCAGGATGCATAGCACCAGCAGAACCTACACGAATAATGGTTTTTACACCATAAAAATTATATAATTCATAAGTATAAATACCAATAGAAGGAATACCCATACCATGACCTTGTACTGATACACGTTTACCTTTATAAGTACCAGTAAAGCCCAACATACCACGTACATTATTGTATTGAACAGGATTTTCTAAAAAACGTTCAGCCATTAATTTTGCGCGTAATGGGTCACCCGCCATAATTACGGTTTCAGCAATTTCACCAAATTTTGCCTCAATATGAGGCGTTGGAGTTTTGTTTTCCATGATCTCTTATAGTTTCTAGTTAATAAATAAGTTGCATCAAAAATCGGAACCACAAAAGTACATTTATTTTCGCAAATAGGCAAGATTCGATTTTATTTTTTCTGCTTAATCACCATTTCGCAATGCACACAATCAAAAGACAAATTTAATTTAGTTTCTCCATACTGAAGCATTAATGGCTCTTTAGGTGTTTTTTCTGGATGCTGCTTTGGGCACCAGCCAAAGCTATATTTGATACAATGTTTGGTTCGCATTAATTCGGCATCGGGAACTACTGTTTCCTCAAAAGCAGGCTGTACCACTTCTGCTCCATGTCGGCTATAAAAGGCGATAGCCTTAGCATTAAACGCATTCGCCCGATAATCTACTGTTGATTGAATATAAGGATGCGAGGTTTTACATAACTCCAATTCACGTTTTGGATAATGCTTGGCGCGCACTTGTTCAAATTCGACAACTAACTGTCGACGCCATTCGGCTAATTGAGATACTGGAATAAACCAAGGCTGTTCAAGGTTCAACACAACTTCTACTGTTTCAAAATCGGTATTGCCTAATTTGGATAACTGAGTTTTAAACGTTTCTACGGCACGCTCAGGATTATTGGGTAGTTCTTTAGCCACAACAACTGACAATTGAGCTTTATTTCCCTCATTATCGGTCATGGCAAATTCCAAGCCATCAGGTGTATCAGAAACTAAAACCGTGACAGGAATTTTGCGTTCAGCCGTTTTACCCGCTAATAGTTTATCAAAGGCGGCGTCTGCGTTACGGTAAAGTTGTGAATTGGGTTTAATGTCTGGCATTTCTAATGGGAACAAACGTCCATTCTCTACTTTGTTAACACGAAAGCCAACAAAATCGCCATGTGTATTCACGCAGCACAAACCATCACCATTAGAAAACTCTTTATCGGAATTCACCGAAAAAGCATTACGCCAAACTTCGCGCACAGTGCCTACTGGTTCGCCTAACGATTTTGGGGTTTCAAAAGAGGTAATATTAGTAGTACGCGTACGCAAAAAATAATCAGTAGCTCCGCGATAAAATGTTTTTTGAGGATTGGGCTCGAAGAAAAAGCGAGTCACACCCGAAGATGCACGGCGATAATCGGTACCTGCTATTAATTGATCAATTTTCTGACGATAGTAGGCCGTAATATTTTTGACATAATTAGCTTCTTTTAAACGCCCTTCTATCTTAAATGACGAAACACCAGCTTGTATCAGCTCTAATAAATGGGCAGAAGCATCAAAATCTTTGAGCGAAAGTAAATGTTGATTACGCGACAGCACTTCTTCGTCGCCATCAAGTAATGTATAAGGCAATCGACACATTTGAGCACAAGCGCCACGATTGGCACTCCGTTCACGTAGAGCTTGGCTTAAATAACATTGACCGCTATAACTAACACAGATCGCACCATGAACGAAACATTCCAAAGCTACAGCTGTTTTTTCGCCTATTTCACGAATCTGTTGCAGCGACAGTTCACGAGCAAGCACCACTTGCTCAAAACCACATTGTTCGAGGAACTTGACTTTGTCTACCGAACGATTATCGCACTGCGTACTAGCATGCAACGGGATTGGTGGTAAATCGAGCTCGAGCAAACCCATATCTTGAATAATCAAAGCATCAACACCTATATCATACAGTTTGTAAATGAGTGCCCGCGCTTCGTCCAACTCATCATCACTCAAAATGGTATTCAAGGCCACATAAACGCGCGCATAAAAACGGTGTGCATAGGCCACCAATGCGGCAATATCATCGAGTGAATTGCCTACTGCTTGACGCGCACCAAATTTCGGTGCACCAATATACACCGCATCTGCGCCATGATTAATCGCCGCAATACCAACCTCCGCATTTTTTGCTGGCGCTAAAAGTTCTATTGTTTGAGGAGTTCTCGCCACAAGTTATCTAGTTGTTAAAGCCTCTCGTTCTTTACGAGGCAATTTATTCCAAACCAATTGATACGAATTATGTAGAAGTTCAAGTATCAATTTATCGCTAACATCGGCATTAAACGCTACCGTATTCCAATGTTTTTTATTCATGTGATACCCTGGCACGATTCCCATATAACATTCACGTAGTTCTATGGCTTGCTCTGGATCGCACTTTAAATTGACAGAGTTAGGGGTTTGCAAATCAGTTAATGCAAATAGTTTACTACCAACATAAAAAACTAGCGTATATTCGTCGAACGGGAATTTTTCTTCGACATAAGGCAACGATAAACAATTTTCACGCAAAAGTTCAATATCCATAACACGGTAATTTTTAAAGTACAGTTATTTCAACGTTAGCCACTTGAATACAGTCACCCGTCACAATTTGTGCTCGTTTGCGTAATTCGACTTGTCCATTACGTTTCACTTGTCCGGAAGTTACCAACTGCTGAGCTTCGCTACCCGAATACACCACATTGGCAGCTTTCAGTAGTTGAATCAGATGAATCGACGAATCGGATTCACGTAAGTGGAATGTTATTTTTTCCATACATTATTAATCAAAAGACTGTACAAAGATAGTGCATTTCATGGCATAAAAAAAGCATTCCGTAGAATGCCTTTTTTGATTATTTTTTCCATTGCTGGTCTCGTACCACGTAAATACGCTCAATAATATCAATCACTTTTAACCCTTCCAACACGTTGGTAGTAATTGTTCCCTTATCGTGCAATTTTTCAACCACATTTTGAATAACATAATGGTGATTTTGAGCTGAACCTTTATACAAGCCATAATCATTTGGTGGATTAGAAGGAGCCAATTCTGGCATCACATAATCTTTCACGTGACAATAAGTAACCTCATTCATATATTGACCTGCCACTTTTACCGTTCCCTTTTCACCGATAATAGTAATAGCACTTTCAAGGTTAGTATCCCACACGGACGTAGAATAATTCAAACAGCCCATTCCACCATTAATAAAATCAAAAGAGACAATACCACTATCTTCAAAAGCAGTTAGATTCTTGTGATTAAAATCGGCAAAATGTCCTCTAATATTAGAAATATCGCCAAACAACCAATACATAATATCAATAAAATGAGAGAATTGTGTAAACAACGTACCACCGTCAAGTACAGCATCACCATGCCAATTTCCTGGTTTATAGTAACGGTCATCACGATTCCAATAACAATCGAGTTTTACCATATAGATATCACCCAATGTTTTGTTGTCAATCAATTCTTTCAACCATACAGATGGAGGAGAATAACGATTTTGCATAACACAAAACACAGACTTACTCATTTCCAATGATTTGAAAACAATACGCTCAGCATCTGCTTTGGTTAATGCAATTGGTTTTTCGAGCACCACGTGCTTTGATGCCGCCAACGCTTTCACCGCGTATTCCGCATGAAATGCATTAGGTGTACAAATATTAATAACATCAATATCTAAATTGGAAGCCAGTAATTCATCAATAGATGAAAAATAAGGTTCCTCAATGGATTCACATCCTGTTTTTTCTTTTGGATAAATATCACATACAGCGACCAATTCTGAATCTGGATTTCGGCGAATCATCTCTGCGTGACGTTTACCAATGTGTCCCTGACCTACTACTGCAAATTTTACCATACTATTTTGTTTATTTAGTTAACAATTTAACCGTTGAATTTTGAAGTTGATACTGCTCTCCTGTGGCAGGACAAACAGCCACTCCATGCGCATCGAATTCTAACTTTTCGCCATAGGCACTCACCCAGCCAATTTGTCGCGCGGGATTACCTACCACTAAGGCATAAGGTTTTACGGGCTTTGTAACCACTGAACCTGCGCCAATTAAAGCATATTCTCCAATTTCGTTACCACAAACTAAAGTTGCATTGGCACCAATACTGGCACCGCGACGAATGATGGTTTGCTTATATTCATTTTTACGAGACACATGACTGCGAGGATTAATAACGTTGGTAAATACCATGGATGGTCCCAAAAAAACATCATCTTCGCAAATTACACCGGTATAAACCGATACATTATTTTGAATCTTTACGTTACGACCTAGATGCACGTCTGGCGAAATCACCACATTTTGTCCAATGTTGCAATCTTCACCAATTACACAATGAGACATCACATGCGAGAAATGCCAAATTTTGGTATTAGATCCAATTTGGCAACCTTCGTCAACGTATGCCGACTCATGTTTAAAATAGTTTTCCATCTGTTGTTAATATTTGACTACAAATATAGAATATTATAAAAAACTACACAATAGCCATATTATCTTATAATTTTAAAAAAAGTAAGTCCTATAATTTTAAAATATTCGGATACAGAACGATTATTAATGAACTTCATATTAAACCTGATTTTATCGGGCATAATATCCTCTATATAGGTTTTTTCGGGATTAGACGAGGCGGCCAGCAACACATTTTCATCGACATATTCGATTGATGCATAATCAGTAATACCAGGACGTACACTCAAAACTTTGGCCTGTACTGGAGTATATAAATCAACGTATTTACGTACTTCAGGACGCGGTCCTACAAAACTCATATCTCCTATAAGAACGTTTATTAATTGTGGTAGCTCATCCAATTTGTAACGACGAATAAAATAGCCAACTTTGGTTATACGAGGATCTCGTCCACCTACAGTAATAAGACCTTTGGCATCAGCACCCACGCGCATTGAGCGAAATTTATAGAGCTTAAAATCTTTGCCATCTTTCCCCACACGTATCTGTCGATAAAACCCACCACCCCGACTTTCGATACAGATAGCCAAATATAAAATCAAAAATAATGGCGACAAAAGCACCAAACCTATGACCGCAAAAAGTATGTCAAAAAATCGTATCATTTCTTCAAATCTGCAATAATATCAACAAAATTAGCAATGATATAAGCTTGTTCCTCATCAGTCAAACACGTATGCAATGGCAATGTTATTTCATTCCGATATTGATTAAATGCCTGTGGAAAGTTAGCTATATCAAAGCCAAGTTGTTTGTAAGCAGTCATCATAGGCAGTGGTTTGTAATGTACATTACAAGCAATACCACGCTCAGCCATGGCTTCAATCACTTTATTTCTATACGCTTCATCCTTACCTAATAAACGAACCAAATACAAATGACCACTAGAGCTATGCGTATCCGAAAAATGATTTAAAACCTGTACATTGTAAGGAGAAAAAGCCTTATCGTAGCGTTCAATCAATATTTTTCTACGTTCCAAAATACTTGGATAGCGTTTAAACTGTATTAAACCAATGGCTGCTACCACATCCGTCATGTTACATTTATATGCGGGTGATACAATATCGTATTCCCAAGAACCCAGTTGAGTTTTAGCTAGTGCGTCTTTATTTTGACCATGCAGAGACAGTAACATAAATTGCTTATAAATCCACTCATTATCAATTCCAGGAATGTTACGCCATGTCAAAGCGCCCCCTTCAGCCGTTGTTAAATTTTTGACCGCATGAAACGAGAAACTTGTAAAATCGGCAATCTCTCCACACATGCGTCCATGACGTTGTGCACCAAAGGCATGAGCGGCATCGGCCAAAACGACAACACGACCGAATGCTTTTTGAATAGGGTTAGCAGCCACAAATAAAGCCTTGTGGGCATTCACAATTTCGAAGATTTTATCGTAATTGCATACCACGCCAGCCAAATCAACTGGAATAATAACTTTAGTTCGAGGTGTGATAGCCTCAGCTAATTTATCATAATCCATTTCAAAAGAATCAGGCGCCGTATCCACCATAACAACCTTAGCACCAACATGACACGTTACACTAGCCGTGGCGGTGTATGTGTACGCCGAAGTAATTACTTCATCGCCAGGACCAACGCCCAACAAATGCAGAATAAGCTCCATACAAGCCGTCGCAGAATTAAGACACACCGCCTTTTCGGTATGACAATACTCGGCAATTAAGCGTTCAAATTCTTTAGTACGGGGTCCAGTAGTAATCCAACCCGAACGAAGTGCTTGAGCTACTTCTTCAATTTCTTGTTCGGTAATATCCGGAGGGGAAAAAGATATTTTCATAATGTTATCTATTTACATTAACAGCAAAACGCTGTTTGAATATTAATTTAAAAATGCCGCACAAATACCCCCAACCATAACTAACATGGATGGTAAAAAACACAAACGGCAAAACCAATAAGAACATTTTTGTTTTTTGTGTAATCGCGATTTTAAAGCTAAAATACAAACTTAGTAGTAAATATACAGATAAAACTGATACGTATGCGTACCATAAAATGGGGAAAAAAACTGATACTAAGCCTCCAAAAAGAATCCCCAAAACAAAGAGTAATGGAAAAAACTGACGAATAGTAGCAGGCGCACCTAGTTTCTTATTCACTAACGGTTTAAAAAGCCCATATTGGTAATACATTCGAGCCATTTTAGAAATAGTATCACGAGCGGTATAATCAATTACTACTTCAGGAATAAGAACTATTTTACCACCAGCATTTATGAGTCTAGCATTGAACTCATCATCTTGATTACGAATCAAGTCGGTGTCAAACATCCCAATTCTATCAAATACATCGCGACGATAACAACCAAAAGGTACAGTATCAGTTTCGGTGGCTTGAGTAATACCCACCTTATGAAGAGAACCTCCTACTCCAAATTTATGGCTCGACCCTATCGCTATAGCATTAGCCATAAGACTATCATTGGCGGGCAATGTATTCCAAAGTGCACCAACATTATCGGCGGATAATTCAAACAAATAATTAACCAATACAGAAATATAATTATGAGGATACACACAATGACCATCGAGCCTCATAATAACATCTCCTTTAGAAGCTTTAATTCCATAATTAAGGGCATAAGGAACCACCTTTTCTGGGTTATCTAACAAATGGATAAATGGATATTGTTCTAAATAGGGTTGAAGCAAAGATTTCGTACCATCTGTACTTCGTCCATCCACAAAAAACACTTCTATGGAGTCATGAGGATAATCTTGGCTCAAAATAGATTCAACACAGTTAACAATAAACCGCTCCTCGTTATAAATGGGGCAAACAATAGAAACTAAATGATTCATAATGAATTTAATTGTTGAATACACAAAGCACGTTTACCACTTCTTGGAGAATCAAAACAAATATATTTACCACTTAGAGATACTCTTGGATGTAAATCACAAGCGATGTGATTATACATATCACGGGTTTGAAATGCTTTAGGAGAATAAACGCTCGCTATACGAACAGAATTCCCTCCTATATGAGCAAGGTGAATGTGAGCCAGTCTGTATTTATCAGGATAAGTATCCGTTATAAAACAATCATCGGTAACAAAACTCTGATGACCATCGGAATTTAGAATATCAGGTTGCTGTAAAGCATAATTAGTACAAGTTCCTTCTTGTATGGTAAACAATGTATGACATTCTTTACCTTCTATACGGCAATAGGCAATAATCTGAGATTGTCCGTTCCAGACATAATGTGAAACCATGCCTTCTGTCGGTAAATAAGAAATCTTTTGTGTTAATCGATCATAAATAACCAAACGTGTAAAGCGTTTATCTAAATCATCCAAAGCCACATAGCGATGTAAACACGACACATAACGCTCGTCTCTAGAAAAAGACGTGTGAGTGATGTAATGGTAATAATCTTTATTATCGGGATACGTATGAATATCGGCGGCTAATTGAGCTATTGAAAACAGTAATGTACGCTCTTTAGTTGTCAAATTTACCAAAAAAACGCCAGTATTTTGCGGAGCTTTTTGATCAATAAAGCCGCCATCTATAACGTCTATATAGCCATAACCAGGCATTAAACATTCGACACGCTCATAACTTAAACTTGTAGCAAATATACCACTTGACGAAACGGTATCAATGGGAAAATCGTATAATTCTTCTTGTAGGGAAACCACATTTACCTTTTTGGATACCAATTGAGTATTTACACGCGTATTATAGATAACATGATTTGTATCTACCCATTGTAAGCGGCAGCCCTTATGAAAGTTCCACGCAGAAGAGTGTCCCAATATATGGTGATCACCAATAATGCCATTGGCAAAATCAAAATAACCAACTGTTAATAAATCATCTGGAGATGGCATTTTAAATTCTAAGGAAGCATTATTTGCCAATAATTTAGCATCATCTTTAGAGAATGGAGAAACATCGTGAAAGCCAAAAAAATAGCCATCACGCTGTTGAAACTTATCACCCAATAACTCCGACTTACGTGGTAATAAGTCGAATATTCCTTGATAAACGTTTCGTACCAAATCTTTCAACCAAGGCTGAGATTTAACAATATCGTATATTTTACGCTCTATACTGTTCATAATTTTTAATAATAACGATTTAGAATAAACGATAAAGCCGCTCTATTCCAACGACAATAAGTAGTTCCCCGCAACTTACTTGTACTCGCATGATCAAGATCGTTTACACTAATTTCAGGAACATACTGCACTATTTTATGGCGAAGATATAATTCCTCTGCAAATAAATTTTCTTCACAAAACAAAAATGCTTTATACTGTGAAACTGCTTCAGCAACAAATTGAAAATCGGTAAAAATCATAAAAGAACCATGCCCACCATAAATTGTTTGTTTAGAGTTAGCAACAGACTTTACTGGTTTACGTTTATTGTAAACAAAAGTAACATATAAATTGTAAATCCAAGGATGAATGTACAACTGTTTGGCTAATTGCAAATGACGTTTCGAAGGGCGACTTATTAATTTGGGATTACGATCTTTAGATTCTGACTCAGAATAGATAGCAGGAGCAATCCAACCTACCTCCTCTGTAAGTGGATAAGCCAACAAACGCACAAAAAAATCAGTTGGCAATATCACGTCAACATTTGACACAATCGTATAAGCACACGATATCGGCGCATAATTCGTAATTAAACGGCGTATGCCACCAATATATCCTAAATTCTCATGACACACCGCCACTTCAACCGAAATATAATTAAATGCTGTTGATATCAATTGTATATTATCTGTTGTTGTATCAGCAACTAATACTTTAACCACACAATCATTAACACACTGTGCAGCCTCATCTATGGATTTCAAATAACTATTCAACTCATGGTATGAGTTATAGTTAACACAAAGAATGACGATGTTTTTCATTTTATAATCGGTCTAATGCTTGACCATGTTTTGTCCTTTATTAATTTAAAAAGCAAAGGTAAAGATACACCTAAAATGGTATAAAACAACCACCACCAATTAGATTCTTCAAATTTAATATGAGGATGGGTTGCTATTTCGCTCATTGGCAAATCACTTACTAAAACTATAAACCACGAAGCAAATTTAAATACTAAGAAATGGAACGTCAATATGATTAAGGAATTATCTCCTACATAAACCAACAATTTTTTCAAATACGTTTTATTCAAAACATGCGCCAAATAAAACACAAAATAGACACCGACCAAAGCCATGATTATTATATAAGGCGCATCAAAAGCAGTGGCTGATGTAAAAGGTCTAATCAGAGGCTTTAGAACCACACCTACAACAAGAATTGCAAATGACATCATCCACAACCATTTATTTTGGATAAATTTAAATCTAAACTGAGAAAATACGTAACCCGTTCCAAACATAACCCCAGAGAAACACATAATAGGTAATCGTTTAACAACATTATTATCAATAATATGAGTAAAGAATAAAGATAACATAAAAACACTGACACCCATTACTAAAAAAAGAATAGCAATTACACGCATATTGTGCGACAAAAATTTAATTACCCAAGTAAATAATAGGCACAAAACAGAACAATAAAACAGATTGTTTAAAAACCAATACCCTCCAATCAATGTATCTTCACCAAACATAAAAGGAATTAGAATGGCACGCTGCCAAATATCTTTCCATGTATATAAATCGGTCTCAAAATGTACTAAATATAACAGATTATGTAATAACAAAAAAATAAAAGACCATTTAACAAATGGTATCCACAATGTTTGTACTTTTCTGGTCACAAATGTTTTTTTTGAATCGGTGGAGTCTGGATTAAAAAAATAGCCAGAAATAAAAAAAAATAATGGCATATGAAACAAGTAAATAAACTGACACAAACCTTTAGGACAACCACTGTGACCTACTACCATTAAGATTATGCCAATCGCCTTAGCTATTGATACTGTATTATTTCTCATAAGCTATTTTATTAAAAATCACAACAATAAAAATTCTCAAATAGATCACATTCACTGTTATCAACAATTCATACGAATTATTCAAGAAAACATGGTAGTAAAGAAAGTACAAAATTCAATTTAGCCTCAATCAAACTCTTGCAGCACTTCTTTAATAGCTTCCAAATAATCAAATCTATTTTTTTTATCAGGTTCTAAATAAGTCCCTTCCGCCCACTCATTCCAAGCATTTACAAAGATAAAATTGGTATTATACACATTTTGCGTAATTTCAATTTTTCGAGCCAAATAGGCCTTAAATTCGTCTTTTGTTGGCATTTCTATATAGGTACCTTTCAGACCCTTTCGAGCAGTATTATCCCACCCAACAAAGACTCCTCCATAAGTGCCTTGAGGGGATTTTAAAGCCAATGATCGACTAGCAACTTTTTGAAATTTATATTTACGATTTAAAGGAATTTGAATATGAAAAACAACATTAATCAGATCAAGAACTCTTCGTCTGATACGTTTATAATTAAGGATAAAAAATGATTGTTTATAATTAGTTCTTATCGGTTCAAATTCCACCTTTGCTTCATAAGGTAACTCACGCGAGTCACAGGTACGATCTCTGAGAGTTTCCACAAAATGAATTCCAGAAAATCCATGATTTACAGCTAATTTATTCCAATAATCCATCATTGATTTACATTGAGGGATTGATTGAGATTTATACAATAAAAACATTGGTTTGTTGCCAATTTTAATATATCGGTCATCTTTAAAAAAAGGTAATAGATATTCAAAATGTTTTAACCAATCAGCTTCATCCCCATAAGATTGTGGCATTAATATATGATTATTTTTACCATCCCAAGTGCGCGCCCAAGGTTCATTAGCCCATGAAAAACAGTAATCTAAATCAACTTCTGTATGCTTAAGTAGTAATTCTGAAGGTTTTTCTAATAACAGTTTACCGTTAAACCAATAATGATAAAAGCACAATCCAGATACATTATATTTTTTCGCTAGTTCAGCCTGCCATTTAATTGTTTCAATGTTAGTCAAATCATAATAATTATCAGCCAACGGTTCTCGTGGTTGATATTGATTTTTATAATATGGTTTGGCTTTTCGTACATTCGACCAATCGGTAAAACCTTTACCCCACCACATATCATTTTCTGGAATAGTATGAAATTGAGGTAAGTAAAAAGCAAGAACACGCATTTTGTTATTATATAAATTATTTTTCATCTCTCAAAATTTCTAGATAAAATTGATATAACGCTTCAGAGTTATGTTCTAATGTATATAAATTACATACGGTTTCATAGGCTCTGCTTATTATTGGTTCATAATAATCCACTCCTTTATGTAGCACACCAGATAACACCTCAACTAGTTCTTGGGAGGTATCATAACGAAGACCAATTTCTGATCCATGTCGCAATAAGCCATTATCAAATTGCTCTTTCGTTCCTGCTGTATTATGCCCTATAACCAAGCAATGATTATACATTGCTTCTACAGTAATAAAACCAAAACCTTCAGACTCACTACATACTAATAATGCCGTCGCAGATTTCATCAAAGCAGCAATATCATGTCGGAAACCTAAAAATTTTATTTGCTTCGCATATGGGCTATTTAGAACTCTTCGTTGCAAATGTACAGCAAAATCGGAAAGATTATCACCCACCAACCATAATTCATAATCACTATATTGAGATGCTATTTGCATAAATGCATCAACTGCCACTTGAGGACCCTTTCCTTTGAGTATTGAGCCAACAAAAAGTAAATATTTATTTTTAGGACAAACTTGATTCTGTTTTAGGCCTGCTGAAAACACCCCATCATATATAATTTTACTATTTGTATTATGTAAATCATAATGACTAAAAACCGATTGTGTTATGGCGATATTGTAATTTCCATCCAACAGTAATTTGTTTTTAAAGGTCGCCATTCCTCCGATAGGAGACCAACCAAAATCCAAATTTTGAAATTCTCTTAAATGCCACACATGAGGTATACCGAGTTTTTGGGCAATTCTAAATCCCAGATGAATAACCCCTGTATTTGAATGAACAATATCTGGAGATTCCTTTCTTATTATTTTTTTTAACAAATTAGCACTCTTATAATTACACCACAAAGTTCGTAATAAAAGAGGGATAAACCGTATGACATCACGCACGTTACTCAAAGGAGGATATACCGCATTATACAACGGGGATACATAATAACGAACACCTAACTCCTCCAATTTTTCTGACAAAATACCTTTATATGGAATCATCACCAACATGTCAACACCTTTAGGCTGCATACCCTTAATCATATTAAGTAAGGCAAAGCCAGAGCCTTGTATCAGTCCATTATGTGCAATATAAAGTATTTTCATTTTTTCACTTTTTCATTATTCGAAATCAGCTCTATCTCTAACATCCATAAAATAATTTTAAATGATATGTTCTTATACCATCAATGAGTGTTTTAAATATTTAATAGAAGTTTCTTTCAAATGGAACAGCTTATTATTGACTATATTGTAATCAATAGGAGTAGAGTCCATTACATCATCTTCACATAACCTATGTGTTATATCTAATTGTCTTAACAGAGATGCAACACGACCTGAATTATTTTTCATCCCCAACGCATAAAAATCTTTTTCAAAAAGAATTGAAAAAGCCACGCCATGAAAAGAGGTCGAAACAATACTCTCCGCATTTCTTATATAAGACAAGAACTCAAATGCATTTGCTGTTTGCACATAGGTCTTACCATATTTTAAAGTATCAACGCGACCAGTTAATTCTATCAGTTGACAGTTTTTTTCTTCTGCCAATTTCTCAGCGACCTTTCTAGCTAATTTTGAGGGAATTACATTATAAAAAAGTACATATTTTTCTTTAGTTCTAAGCGGAGTACAAAATGTAGCCCACTGCTTTTGATCCAATAAAAAAACAGGATCTAAAACAATTTCTATTGGGCGTTCTGTTAGTGGCTGTAGAACATCCCGAAGGTCCGTCTCACGAACCGAGAGCAAATCGAAACGTTTTAAAACCCTCGATAAATAGTGTTGGTCATCCTTATCAAAAGTCATAACGCCCATACTAGGAGCATAAGCAATACGCTTTATGATTGGAGATACGACACCTCCAAAATAAACATCATCAAATCCCTTATAATTAGGAATATTAGAATTCCACCATATTTGGTCACTACCATAAACAATACAATCTACATCTAAATTAAATAAGTCACTATTAGAGCTATACTTTATCTGCTTAGAAATGTTAAAATGTTTATATTGTAATACTAACATTTTATGCCTACGCTTTTGAAATCTAGTAGCTTTTAGTATAATGGCTATGATTGTTTTAATTCTTTCAGTAACAGTTGCATTGGGTTTGATATAAAAGAGTTTGTACGTTGCCTCATGCGCCTCAGGCCAATAATCTATCATTTCCACCTGATGACCTAAATTTATAAGATATTTTTGCAAAGCAAAAGCCTGCAAAAATGCCCCATAATTAATAGCTCTATGAAATGTTAATATTCCTATTTTCATTGGATAAAATTAGATTTTAAACTACTCA
This sequence comes from uncultured Paludibacteraceae bacterium, assembly GCA_964570565.1. Taxonomy (GTDB): domain Bacteria; phylum Bacteroidota; class Bacteroidia; order Bacteroidales; family Paludibacteraceae; genus W0P28-013. The sequence goes on along the minus strand of CAZMYT010000011.1, from coordinate 16,931 downwards.
TGCATTACCATAATAGAACTAACATTAACACGATGCGACGCTGCCACTTTAAACTCCTGAGGGACGTGTCCAATGGCTATTAAGGCCACTACGGCTTCTGTTTTATCAATTGCAAGTAATCTTTTTAACTCCTGATCAGTATCAGGCGTGACAGACCAATTGAGAGTACAAGCACCAATATTATAATAATGTAATGCGTATAACAAATTCATGACATAAATTCCTCCATCAACATATACACAATTATGTTCCAATGCGTTTAAGTAAGAACTTCTGTCAACTGAAACTATCAACAATTTATTTGCTCTATCGCCAAATCCTCTATTACCATTTTGCAAACTTAAAACAGCATTTAATTTGTCTTTGCCTACTACATGTACTCGAATTGGTTGTCGATTACAAGCAGTCGGTGCTGTTTGAGCCAATTCAACAACTTGACGAATTTCTAGCGGAGATATTTCTTCATCTGTATAATTACGAACAGAACACCGACTATGTGCAAATTTGAGAAAATTAGACTGACTTTCGGCGATAAATATTTCTTTAGTTAACGATTTTTGAACACAACCTGACAGCCTCAATGAGTGCTGTGAAAACAAATCGGATAATTTACTTTCTAATTCTTGATTCAACTGAAAAGAAAGTTTTTCATGAACATCCTTATATTCCTTAAGCGATTCAATTGCTGATATGAAAAGAGATTCAGACACATCAAATTTTTTAGTATAAATTTGACACAAATCTATGAGTGACATAATATTTTCAAATCCAAATCCTGGACGCATATTTGGCATGGTTAAGCCCTTTTCTACTACATGATATCGAGCTACAATAAGCCCCAATAAGCGCTGTTGAGTTTTATAAGGATTCTGTACCATGGAATATTTTAAAAAGCCTTTCAAATCATAAAAATAAACCCACAACGTTTGTTTTATAGTTCCAAGATACCTTCTTATTTTTTGTAAATTAATCATTTTTTACCTTTTATATAATTTAAAATTAGTAAACGTTCGTCCCTATTAATACCAAATATAAAAATTAAGCCAACCGTACTAACCACAGATACCAATGATGTAATTATTAAACGAACCAAATTTGGTTCTATGTACACATAACACAGAACAGGGAATAGACAGGCTAAAATAGTTACCATAAAAATAGGAGCAAGAACATCTTTACTATAATCTTTAATGGACATCCCTAGTAAGAAACGCATAAAAATAATACGCGAAATCTGAGCTAAAATAGTTGTCACTATTGAGATGTAGAATACTGCTGCAGGAGGTAACCCCAATTTTAAAGCAAAATATGCAACAAATAATGTTACAATCATCAACCCCCCAGTAATAATTTGATACCACTTAACCTTTCCTGTTGATGACACAGCTGCTTGGAAAGGATAACTACCTGCGTCAATAAGAGATACAAGAATCACTAAGCGAAGAAATATGACGCTATAATCAGGAACATTTATTAACCATAACTTCAAGATTAAAGGGGCTTCTAAAAATAATGGAATTGCGAAAATAAGAACCAAAAAATAACACATTCTTGATGATACGAATACTAGCTTCATCATACTCGTGATTTCTCCAGCAGCATAACGTTTGGTAATTTGAGGGCGAACTGCTGTATAAAAACTATTGACAAATTGATTAATGGCATTATTTACTTGGTAAGACACACCGTAAGCGGCATTAACAATAGGACCAAAAAACATATTTAAAACAATATTCAATCCTTGACCTCGAGCCACACTTGAAAATGAACCAAACAAAATCCAAAACGAAAACGAAAAAAACTCATTAAACATTTTTTTATCCCAGAAAAAAGAGAAATGACTTTCTTTATATTTTTTCTTGCAATAAATGTAATATAAAAAAGAAACTATGAATGATACAATAAACATTAGGATTGCGTAGCATTTTAGTTTTTCAAAATTTCCAATACTTAAGAAATAAACAATCACTAACTTTAAAATCACCTCCAAAATTCCTATATAAGCATAAACCTGCATATTTTCACGAGCTACAATAATAGCGTTATATGGTATTGCAAGCATATTCACGACAAATGCAAGAATGGCAAATTGATATACCCACACAGCAGATGACATTTTATCTGCAGGAATAATCATTTTATTATATAAAAACCATAAACCAACAGTTTCAGCAAGAACTATAATTAAAAAGGTTATTACAAAAAAAGACAACATCGACAATCTAAAGTATTTACTTAGTCTGTCCTCGTTACGTCTTCCTAATTCAAAAGCAAAAAAACGACTAGTAGCAGCAGAAATTGTTCCTGTAAGAAAAGAAAATGTTGAAACCACACCAGCCACAACGTTATAAACGCCATAATCCTCGACTCCTAGAACATTAAGAACTACACGAGCCGTGTACAGGGAAACTAACATTACTACTAGCATCCGTACATATAAAAACAGGCTGTTTTTAGCTATTTGAGTATTACTTGATTGCATTTGTCGTGTTTAAAGATTTCTCTCTTTCTAAAGTTCCTAATGCCTTACCCCAAAACAACAATAAAAAGGCGAAATAGGGATAAAAATAAATGTGGCTAATTAAGGTTAAAGTAAAAAATATTACGTAAGACATCGCCATAGGTGCCGCCAACGACGATTTCTGTTTTATTAATTTAAAACACAGTTTAATAAGACTAATATGAAAAACACAATATAATAAAAATACAAAAATGCCATAGTTGTAGAATATTTCCATAAAGTCGTTGTGTGCGGATAAAGACAAAACGGAATCCCTAATTACAGCCAGATGACCATGACCAAATAATATCCCTGCTGTATCGGAATTATTAATCAAACGTATAGTCTCCAGCCAAACATCAATTCTACCAGAGCCCTCATCATCTTCTATACTTTCTAGCCGTGTAGTAAATTGATTCCCAGTCATATCATCATACTTTAAAAAAGAAAAAATGACAACAAGAACCACACCTACTATTACAAAAACCGAGACAATCTTGTACTTACTTCTACCAACAAGAAGATAATCTACCAAATAATATACGGCTGTAGCTAATATAAGAGCTATCAATCCTCCTCTTTTCATACAAGTAAAAATTGTAAATAAAGACAATCCAAGAATAAGAAACTTGAATAACTTATTTTTTGTACTTGATAAAATAAACGGCAATAAAAACATTGGGTAATATGCCGTTATTAAAGATTGATAATTAGAATCTGTATTGAGAAATAAGAAAATGTTAAAGTAGTTTATAATCAACAAAGAAAACAAAACGAAAGAAAGCTTAAAAACCAACTTATCAAGGTCGTATTCTTTAAAAATGATGTATGAATAGATAAAACCTAAAGGCATTATCCAAGTAGCTGAAGCAAAGGATATAAGTTCTTTGTAAGGTAAAGAAAAATTAAGAATGATAGATAAAAAAAATAGTCCAAAATACATTAGCACAAATCGTTTAATCACAGACGGCAGTTTTAACAAATCATTTCCATGTAAAAATGCATAAACCATAAAAGCGGTACAAAGAAGAAAATTTGGAATAACAGTATATACCCTTACATCATCCTCCATATTCATTCCCATCATACCATAATATTCAAAAATGAATAAACAGGTGAAAACTATTAATAAATATATTTTGTTTAATGTTATTTTTTTTATCATAATATACCGTTTATATAGGATAGATTAATTATAAAATTAAGAATAAAAACCTCTAAAGATACATATTCAAAAGTCACCGAACATGCCTTAACTCTTTAATCATCTCCATAGGCCATTTCCAATTTTGATAACATAATTGTGCAATTCCTGGAGCCAATATCAATCCCCACAAACCTATTTTAAAATATGCTAAAAACAAAAAGAGCAAAAATAAAGTAGCTGCCGCGGATAATAACGACGCTCTAAAAAATGGCACCTCATTTTTTGATAACAGAAAAGCACCCGCCATAGCATGATTTTGTTCTAAAAAAGCCACTAATAAAGTGACAAAGAGCAATGTTCCACTAAACAAATAAGTTTGGCTACCAATTAGGCCCAAAAGCCAATTTCCACACAGAGCAACTCCCAATCCACAAACAATATACACCAAAACCAACAATCCTACTGATTTAAAATATACCGAACGGATAGCCGAAAAATCATGCTCCACACGCCATTGAAATACTTTAGGTAAATACACCGTATAATACAAATTGCCCATAGCCACAAAAACCATAACAACCTGCATCGTAATACCATACGATCCAATATCCTCTAATGGTAAATAAAGAGCACCTATAAAAGTAGCTGATTTATTAATTAAAAAACCGCCTAATCCTGTCAAGCCTACTTTTACGGCATTAGGATAGATAGCTGTTAATACTTCTTTAAATCGATTATCGTTTGCTGCTGATAATGAGTCAACCAATTCCGAATCAAAAAAATACTTTTTGGATAAAATACGAATAATAACCACCGAAGCGATTTGCGCAGAAACGATGGACACAAGCCCAAAACCAGTCAAAACCAATACTGCCGCCACTGCTATATAGGCAATATTCCCTACCAAAATAATTTGATTTAACCTTTTTACGAAACCACGAGCACGCATAAGTGATTCGTAGTAAAGTGTATACAAGTTATAAGTATTAATAATACAAAGTAAGAACCAAGCAACATAAATTTCGGTAGTATCGCCCTTATAAGTTTGAAGTAAAGTGTGAATATACCAAGTTCCGAAAGTTAATAAAAGTACCAATAACGCAAGTGCTACACGTGAGTAAAACCAACGCATAGCACGAATAGTACTCTTCAATAAATCATAATTAACTGCATCAGAAGCTGCAGAAAATCCATTTTTCTGGAGTGACTCTACGCCTGTAAAAATATAAGCAATATTACGTGCAAAGGAAGAATTAAATCCAAAGTCGAGCAACAAACTCAAAGAGGTTACTACCGTAAAAACAGTCCAAATACCAACTGTTTCGGCTGGCAGCATACGTAAAATAACAGGGAAAAGGAGCACGCCTGCTCCCATTTTAAAAAATGTAGCTAACACACTCCAAACTAAATCCTTATTACCTATTTTTGCAACGCCAATTTGAGCCATTCAGTAAGTATTAAAGTCGTCCGTCCACCAAGTTTCTATCCACAAAATTCTTTACATCAAAAATAACGGCGCCTTGTGATTTATATTTTGCAAAATCGAATGTCAAAAATTCATTATGAGATACACAAGCTATAATCGCTTGATATGCCTTCTTATCATCAAATTTTTGAAGTAAATCAACCCCATATTCATGTTTCACCTCTGCTGAATCAGCCCAAGGATCATAATAATCTACTTTCACTCCAAAGTCCTCTAATTCACGCCCTATTTCAATCACTTTAGTATTTCGTACATCAGGACAATTTTCTTTAAAAGTAACTCCCAAAACAAGCACATTAGCATCTTTTATCTTCAAATCCTTTTGAATCATCAATTTGAGTACTTTGTGCGCAATAAAGTTGGGAACACTATTATTCACGCTACGTCCAGAAAGTATAACTTGTGGATTATAGCCAAGTGCTTTTGCTTTATGTGCCAAATAATAAGGGTCAACACTTATACAATGCCCACCAACTAAACCTGGACGATATTTCAAAAAATTCCATTTGGTTCCAGCAGCTTCAATCACATCATTAGTATCAATACCTACGCGATCGAAAATTAAGGCTAGTTCGTTAACAAAAGAAATATTAACGTCACGTTGCGCATTTTCTATCGCTTTTGCGGCTTCGGCCACTTTCATATTTGGTGCCTTGTGCGTACCATTTTCAAGGATTGAATTATATAAACCATCCACCAAATCCGCTATTTCAGGTGTTGATCCTGATGTGATTTTTTTGATTTTTGTCAATGTATTTACTTTATCTCCAGGATTGATACGTTCTGGTGAATAACCACAGAAAAAGTCCTTATTAAATTTTAATCCGGACACTTTTTCTAAAACAGGTACGCAATCTTCTTCTGTACAGCCAGGATACACCGTCGATTCATAAATAACCAAATCGCCTTTTTTTAACACTTTACCAAGCATCTCAGATGCTTTTAACAATGGGGTTAAATCTGGATTATTATATTGGTCTATAGGCGTTGGAACAGTTACAATAAAGGTATTAAACAAACGTAAATCCTCTACAATAGCAGAGAACGATAACCCTTTACAGCCACTTTCTTTATACAAATTGGTAGCTTGTTTCATACCTTCCAAATCGGCCTCAAGCGTACGATCTTCACCCCGTGTAAGTTCGGATACGCGATCCACATTAATATCAAAACCTAAAACACGGTATTTTTTACCATATTCAATAGCTAAGGGCAGACCGACATATCCAAGGCCGATAACTGCGATTTTACGTTCTACATTCATAAATCAAACTATTTAGTTGTTTTTTTGAGATTTTTTAGCCAAAACAGTCCATAAAACGAACATTAAAAGAGTACTTAACAAAAATGCCACAAATAATAAGACTTCATTGTGCCAACTACGACCAATAAAAGCCAACACAATAAATAACAACGATACCACAAGAGCCACAAACGTCACTTGACGATGCTTTAAACCAGTTCTAAGCAACAAGTGGTGTATGTGATTTTTATCTGGTTTGAACGGTGATGTTTTCTTTTTAATACGCGTAATCATGACACGCATAGTATCAAACAACGGAACGAACAAGATACAAAAAGCAACTGCTGGAGCTGCAGGCACAACCAAGATGCTAGGTAAAACTTCTGGAGTCGCATTTAATTGCATAAAATGAAATACAAACCACGACATCATAAAACCTAATAATAAAGAGCCCGAATCACCCATAAATATCTTACGGCGAGTCCCACCAAATACATTGTACAAAAAGAAAACTGCCAACGAGCCTATTAAAGCATAAGCTAAAACAGCCATATGAACATCACCTGCAGCTTGAAAATAGAGAGCAAAAACGAGCGAATACAGCATACCTAATCCTGATGCCAAACCATCTACTCCATCAATCAAATTTAAAGCATTAGTGATAGCCACCAACGATATAAATGAAATAACATAACTACCCACTAAAGATAATTCATGTATCCCGAATAAACCAAACAAGTTTGTGATACGAATATCGGCAAATACAATTAGAAAAACACCCGCCAAAAATTCCCCTGCCAATTTTAGACTCGCCGATAAATCAATCAAATCATCAATAAAACCTGTCATCAAAATCAGTGTAACACCCGCCATCAAATAGTGTGAATACTCCAAATGATTGTAGGAAAAAATGACATAGAAAATCAAAAACGATATAAAAATATCAAGTCCACCCACAGTTGGGATGGCACCTACATGAGACGTTCGTTTATTGGGTTTTACGACAAAATTCCGCTCTTTTGCAACTCGCAAAACCAAAGGCATAAAGACCAATCCCAGTATTCCCGTAATGAAAATAAAAATAAACGGATAGTGATATAAAAAATTTAAAAGCGTGACTGGCATTATTTCTTCATCTCCATATCTAAACGTTCATACTGCGAATTTTGACTAATGTACTCAGGTACAAGCTCTTTCATTTTAGAAACAACCATGTAATTTTTATACACATTGGCAAATTTCAATAACTCAGCGATTTCATGCTCTACCTCATTAAAATCATATTCACGTACCTGAGCAATCATTATTTTTTCATGATAAGTAGGTTTAGTGGCCTCTTTCACATTCAGTAATTCTTCATATAACTTTTCACCTGGGCGAAGTCCTGTGTAACTAATTTGAATATCAACATCTGGTTTATAACCTGCTAAACGAATCATTTTACGTGCTAAATCAACAATTTTTACAGGCTGTCCCATATCAAAAATAAAAATTTCACCACCATTACCCATCGAGCCAGCCTCCAATACTAATTGGCAAGCTTCCGGAATAGTCATAAAATAACGAATAATATCTGGATGTGTTACTGTGATAGGACCACCCTTCTCAATTTGGTGTTTAAATAATGGAATGACCGAACCATTAGAACCTAAAACATTACCAAATCGAGTGGTAATAAATTTGGTCGCCGAAGGATTACTTTCATGCAATTTTTTAAATAATGATTGCACGTAAATTTCTGCAATACGCTTTGATGCTCCCATCACATTGGTAGGATTCACAGCTTTATCCGTGGATACCATCACAAATGTTTGAACACCATATTTCACCGCCAAATCAGCTATATTTTTGGTACCAGACACATTGGCAATCACACACTCACTTGGCGCATCTTCCATCATGGGGACATGTTTGTAGGCAGCGGCATGATAAATAATATCAGGGCGATAAGATTCCATAACATATTCTGAGCGTTTCACGTTACGCACATCTCCTATACAAGTTACAAACAAACATTTTGTTTGAAGCTCTTCTAATTCCAATTTCAAATTATGCAATGGTGTTTCGGCATTATCGTACAATACCAACAGTTGTGGATTGTAGTTTATCAATTGGCGTACAATCTCGCTACCAATAGAACCTGCAGCACCTGTAACCATCACCACTTTACCTTTTATTTGTTCTACGATATGTTTCTTATCTATTACTATAGGACGACGATTTAACAATTCCTCTATCTGAATATTTTTTAAATCTTTACTCACATCCACCAACTTATCGCCCTCGTGCCATTCATTCATTGAAGGGACTGTAAGAATCTCAATATTGTTTTCTAAAAAGAAATCTAAATCACGAGCAGGATCGATTTCTTTCATCTTAAACGGAGAAATAATAACCGCTTTCACCTTTTTTTGAGTCAAAAAACGTAACAACTTACGTTTATCAACAGTAGAAGCCACAGGCATACCAAAAATAAACTTATCATTAACACTCTGTAGATCACCCAAAAAACCAACCAAACGATATTTAGAATCACTGGCTGATCGAATCATCTTAGCTATGCTCACTCCTGCCGCTTGAGTGCCATATACCACAACAGGTATTACTTGTCCGCTATGAATAATCAAATAGTCGTAAACCGTTTTAACAACTAAACGCACAGACAATAAAAGTAAAAAGGCCACCACACCATACACCAAAAGTCCCGCACGCAAGAAAATCCCTTCTCCAAAGAAAAAATAACAAATATAATGAATGGCGAACAAAAATACTAAATTCAACCCTATGGACATCAATAATTTAACGATATCCACATAACTAGAATAACGTAAAATACCAGAATAGGTATGAAAAATCCAGAAACAAACAATTTGAGATCCCACTGCGATTAACATACGTGTTTCCAATGCCACTTCCTGCATGGGAAATCTAAAATAATAAACTTTTATGGAAATAGCATAGGCAATATAAAAAGCCGCAGCACACAGGATAGTGTCCAAGAACAGAATAAACCAACGTGGCAAATAACCGATAGAAGTAAGATGAGAGAATATATCACTATCTAAAACTTGAGATTTTCTATTGCTCATAATGATTTTTGTTTTTCAAAACACGATTAGATTTTGATAGAATGTGCAAAAATACATAAAAGGATAGAACAATCAAAGCTTTTTTAACAAAAAAAACTGTTTTTTGGGTACTAAAAATCCCTGAAAATAAAGACTTTTCGAAAAGTATTACATCTCATTATATTTTAGAAATGTTAAATTTTTATTTACTCGTACCATACAGCCATTTTTAATTTAAAATAATGCATTTTTAACATAATAAATATCAAATTGATAGCAAACGTAAGCGCAAAAAAAACACCCATGCTTGAACAAATCAAAACACAGGTGTATATAAGACAATATTATAAAATAAAATTCTATTAAGAAATAGGCTTTAAACCTCTATCTGCAGCTAATTTTAGCAGTAAATCATAAGCTGCGTCGTGTTCGTTAGGTATAACACCGTCTAAGATAGCATCTTTTATTTGAACCTTTAATTCACCAATAACACCACATGGTTCTAATCCAAAAAGACTCATAATTTCCTCTCCATTAATAGGAGGTTGGAAGTTACGCACACGATCTTTCTCCTCTATTTCTTTCAATTTAACACGCACTAATTGAAAATTTTGTGAAAAACGTTTCACTTTTTCCATATTATTGGAAGTAATATCGGACTCACAAAGTGTCATTAAGGCATCAATATCATCACCGGCTTCAAACAGCAACCGACGAACCGCAGAATCTGTCACTTCACTCTCACTCAACACAATGGGACGCATGTGTAAAAGAACCATTTTTTGGACAAATTTCATTGGATCACCCAGTGGTAATTTCATCCGTTTAAAAATGCTTGGTACCATTTTACTCCCCACAAAATTATGATTACGAAACGTCCAACCTTGTTGATCGTCCCATAATTTGGTAGTTGGTTTGCCAATATCGTGCAAGAGAGCACTCCATCTCAACCATAAATCATCACTTTTTGATGCCAGATTATCAAGCACTTTCAATGTGTGATCAAAGTTATCTTTATGCGCCCGACTTCCTCGTTTTTCGACACCTTTGAGGGCTGCCATTTCAGGAAAAACCAACGGCAATAACTCACATTTGTCCAACAAACGAAAACCAATAGACGGTTTTGGAGCCGCCATTATTTTATTCAATTCATCGAGCACACGCTCCTTGGTAATAATAGTGATGCGTTGCGAATTTCGTGTAATGGCCTCCAACGTATCATCTGCAATACGAAAATCTAACTGCGTAGCAAAACGAATAGCACGCAACATGCGCAATGGGTCATCACTAAAGGTAATATCGGGATTCAGCGGCGTACGCAATATTTTTTGCTCAAGGTCGCTTATTCCGCCAAAAGGATCTATCAACTCTCCAAAACGAGCTTTATTCAAACAAATAGCGAGCGCATTAATCGTAAAATCGCGCCTATTTTGATCTTCTTCCAACGTACCATCTTCAACAATAGGATTTCTAGATTCCTGCTGATACGATTCGCGACGAGCACCTACAAATTCAAGTTCATACTGACGATTCTTGACTTGCGCAGTGCCATACGTTTTGAATATCGACACATGGGTATTTTTACCTAATTTATGAGCTACCGCCTTAGCCATATCTATGCCACTACCAACCACCACCACATCAATATCTTTGGACGGACGCTGCAACAATAAATCGCGCACATAGCCACCAATGAGGTAGCATTCGAGACCTAAATCATCGGCAACACCACTCATCAATTGAAAAATTTCTCCCTTTAGGTCAATAGTCATAGAAAACAGATATCTAATTAAATTTCAATATGCTCAAGGCTATTCAATAAGTCGTCAAACGACTTAATTTTAGATTTCGATTGTACTTCCTCCATTTGATTTTGAACAGCTTCGTCGTAACTTTCGCATGGAACAGCACGGATAACACCCATAGCAATAGGCATATCAGGTCCTTGCATCGTTGCTAATTTTTGATGCAATGTATAATCAACGGTTTTAGCATCGTGAATCAAAATATCTTCTTCACGCACGCCATTTTCACCAATCGTTACTACCTTTAAATTCCAACCATCTAACACCAAGCCCTTATTACGCTCTTTGCCAAAAATCATCGGTTTGCCATCTTCTAACACAATCAATCTGTCTGCACGATCTTCTTTGGAAGCAATCCAACCATGAACACCGTTATTAAAAATGACACAATTAACCAAAAATTCAAGTATCGAAGTTCCTTTGTGTTTAACCGCTTCAATCATGATTTTTTTAGATGTTTCCAAATCCACATCAAGAGCGCGAGCAAAAAAAGTACCACCAGCTCCGAACACTAATTCAGCAGGAACAAATGGACGTTCTACCGTTCCGAAAGGTGACGACTTTGTTACGAATCCCTTTGCTGACGTTGGCGAATATTGCCCCTTCGTAAGTCCATATATCTGATTATTAAACAATAACACATTTAAATCGACATTACGACGAACGCTATGTATGAAATGGTTACCACCAATTGCTAAACAGTCGCCATCGCCGGTAGCCTGCCACACACACAATTCGGGATGAGCCACTTTTACACCTGTAGCCACCGCTGCACCGCGTCCATGAATGGTATGAAAACCATACGGACTCAAATAATAGGGAATACGAGACGAACAACCAATACCTGAAATCACGGCTATTTGATGTGGAGGTATCCCTATTTCGGCCATGGCTTTTTGTAATGTGCTGATTACGGCATGATCGCCACAACCTGGGCACCAACGTACATATTGATCGCTTTTATAATCTTTTGCTGTAAACATATTGAATCAAAAATTACGAGCTACAAAATTTGTATTTAAAGAGTTTCTAAAAATTCTACAATCTCACTCACTTTGAATGGTTGTCCTTCCATTTTATTGAATTGTAAAAAGGGGACATCGGGTAATTCGCTACGCAAAAACGTAACAAACTGACCACTATTTAATTCACAAACCACCACTTTTTTATAGTTTCTGAGTAGCGAGTGTGCATTTTTAGGTAACGGACAAATATAATTAAAGTGCAACAAAGCCATTTTCTTACCTTCAGCATTCAACGTATTGACAGCATTCAGAAGATGCCCATGTGTGCTTCCCCAGCCAACCACTAACACATCTGCAGACTCATCACCCTCTACTTCCATAGCTGGCAAAGCATTCGCAATTTGAGCTATTTTTTCGGCACGAGTAGCTATCATGAGTGCATGATTTGCGCCATCAGTAGAGATACCTGCTTTCACATAATCTTTCTCTAATCCACCATTCCGATGCATAAAACCTTCCATACCTGGAAATGCCCAATAACGCACTTTCGTTTTTTCATCACGTGTAGAAGCACGGAATTGTCCCTTGAGTGATTCTGGAGCAATATGAGGATGAATTTCTGGCAAATCGGCTAATTTTGGCAGTTTCCATAACGAAGAACCGTTACCAATAAAGGCATCGGTAAGTAAAATAACTGGCGTCATATTTTCCAACGCAATTTTGGCCGCCATAAAGGCATAATGAAAACAATCGTCAGGACTGCTCGCTGCCATTACCACCAATGGACTTTCACCATTGCGACCGTAAAGCGCTTGCAATAAATCGGTTTGTTCAGTTTTAGTTGGTAAACCAGTAGAAGGTCCACCGCGCATCACATCGATAACCACCAACGGAAGTTCTGCCATAACGGCTAAACCTATGGCTTCTGATTTTAACGAAATACCTGGTCCCGAAGTACTTGTAGCTGCCAAATCGCCAGCAAATGAAGCGCCTAAAGCCATGCAAATACCAGCTATTTCATCTTCGGCTTGTATGGCTTTCACGCCCATATCTTTACGAGCTGCCAATTCATGTAAAATATCGGTAGCAGGTGTAATAGGATAACTACCCAGAAATAAATTCCGACCCGATTTTTGAGAAGCAGCAATCAACCCCCAAGCGGTGGCTTTATTACCACTGATAATGGTATATGTTCCTTTCGAAAGATTTTCAGATTTACCAACCGTAAAGGTGGACACACTCAAATGCAAATTGTGTCCATAGTTGAATCCATCGGTAACCACTTTGACATTGGCTTGTAGTAAATCGGGTTTTTTACCAAATTTATTACCCAAGAAATGAACCGCTTGCTCAAGTGGACGATTGAATAACCAACAAATCAAACCGAGCGCAAACATATTTTTGCAACGCAAAATAGATTTATTGTCCATATCCGAATCCTTCAAACTTGCATGAGTAAGCTCCGAAAGTGGCACAGGAACCAATTGAATAGATTCCGACAGATTCAATTCTGCAAAAGGATTATCGGTTACAAAACCAGCCTTCTCGAGCCCTTTAGCATCAAATGAATCTGCATCAAAAATAAGTACGCCAAGTGGTTTTAACACGTGAGCATTCACCTTAAGTGCTGCAGGATTCATAGCTACCAACACATCGGCCTCATCGCCTGGTGTATAAATACTTGTCCCAACATGAACTTGAAATCCAGAAACGCCACCAATGGTACCTTGTGGCGCACGAATTTCGGCTGGATAATCAGGGAAAGTGGCAATTTCATTGCCTAAAATAGCTGATAAATTTGAAAACAATGTACCAGTGAGCTGCATGCCATCGCCAGAGTCACCACAAAAGCGAATGACCACATCTGTAAGAACTTTCTGTTCTGCTTTCTTCTCCATTTACAGTGTAAGTTAAATCCGAAAAACGCTAGGAATTTCGGTATAAAATTAATTTTCTATAAGTTTTCTGTAACGAATGCGTTTAGGTTCTTCATCGCCCAAACGAGCACGTTTATTTTCTTCGTATTCGCTATACGAACCTTCAAAGAAGAATACTTGTGAATCGCCCTCGAATGCCAATATATGCGTACAAATACGATCTAAAAACCAACGGTCGTGGCTAATTACTACGGCACAACCTGCAAAATTTTCAAGCCCTTCTTCCAAAGCACGCAGCGTGTTCACATCAATATCGTTGGTTGGCTCATCGAGTAATAACACATTGGCTTCCGATTTTAAAGTCAGCGCCAAGTGTAAACGATTACGTTCACCACCCGACAACACACCGCAAAGTTTTTCTTGATCGGCACCAGTAAAATTAAAACGGCTTAAGTAAGCACGTGCGTTAATTTCACGACCAGCCACACGAATAAATTCTGTGCCGCCACTTACCACTTGATAAATAGTTTTTTCTGGGTCAATATCTTTGTGCATTTGGTCAACATAACCAACTTTCACGGTTTCGCCTACTTCAAACGTTCCTTTATCGACCTTTTCCATACCCATTATCAAACGGAATAAAGTGGTTTTACCAGCACCATTAGGGCCAATAATACCAACAATACCATTAGGTGGTAGCATGAAATTGAGATTTTCAAATAACAATTTTTCGCCAAATGCCTTGCTCACATCTACGGCATTTATCACTTTATTACCTAAACGTGGCCCGTTAGGAATAAATAATTCAAGTTTTTCTTCACGTACTTTTTGGTCTTCGTTCATCAACGCATCGTACGCATTTAAACGAGCTTTTCCTTTAGCATGACGAGCCGATGGAGCCATACGCACCCATTCCAACTCACGTTCCAAAGTTTTGCGACGTTTGCTTGCTTGTTTTTCCTCTTGCGACATACGTGTGGTTTTTTGATCCAACCAACCCGTATAATTTCCTTTCCATGGAATACCTTCGCCACGGTCTAATTCCAAAATCCAACCAGCCACATGATCCAAAAAATAACGGTCGTGAGTCACAGCAATAACCGTTCCCGCATATTGTTGTAAATGTTGTTCCAACCAATCAATACTTTCCGCATCAAGGTGGTTGGTAGGTTCATCAAGCAATAAAACATCAGGTTCTTGCAACAGCAAACGACACAACGCTACACGACGACGTTCACCTCCCGATAAGTTACGCATAATCGCATTTTCATCAGGACAACGAAGCGCATCCATGGCACGTTCCAATTTACTATCTATGTTCCAAGCATCGTGCTGATCTAACTTTTCTTGAACTTCAGCTTGACGTGCTAATAATTTATCAAAATCGGCATCAGGATCGCCAAAAGCAAGATTAATAGCTTCAAACTCCTGAAGCAAACTCATAATTTCGGCAACACCTTCCTGAACCACTTCTTTAACGGTTTTATCTTCGTCAAATTTTGGTTCTTGTTCTAAGTAGCCCACGCTATAACCTGGCGAAAAAACCACTTCTCCCTGAAATGATTTTTCGATTCCAGCGATAATTTTCATCAAAGTCGATTTTCCAGAGCCATTTAAACCGATAATACCTATTTTAGCGCCATAGAAAAACGATAGGTAAATATTCTTTAAAACTTGTTTATGAGGAGGAAACGTTTTACTAACGTTCACCATTGAGAAAATAATTTTTTTATCGTCTGCCATAGAAATAATATTACAATTAATTTACTTTGCAAAGATACAATTTTATTGACAAACAGATACAAATTTGCAGGTATCAATTTTATGGTTTACCTTTGTAACATCAAACGTCATTTTATCATGTCTAAAAAGTTACTATTCACAATTTTTGCCACTCTTTTTCTATTAAATTCATGCAAAAAAGAGGAGGAAGATTACTCTATTCCTGTGGATGGCGATGGAAATACCTACCAAACTATCGTCATTGGCACGCAAACATGGATGGTGGGGAACTTGCACACCACACATCTAAACGACGGCACACCTATAGAACAAGATGTAAAATGGGAAAATGCTGACATTAAACCCGTATTTTGCTATTATGACAACAATTCATCCAATAAATCGATCTACGGTATGCTCTACAATTGGTATGCTGTAAATTCGGGCAAACTAGCTCCCAAAGGTTGGCATGTGGCAACCAAACAAGATTGGGAAACACTAGCTACACATTATGGTGGATTAAGTAAAGCTGGTGGCGCCTTGAAAGCGTTAGAAGTTTGGCGAGAGCCAAACACTGGAGCCACTAATAGTAGTCGTTTGGGATTATTACCCACAGGTTGCTGTTTGGGCAGTTTCGAAAATGGCATTTTTGAAGGTCAAGGGGAAATTGGTTATTGGTGGACTTCCACACCTGCTATGGGAGGAGCAGGTGGAGAAATGATTCATTTATCCTACAACAGTGAAGAAATTGAAGGAAATGGCTCCGGTCCAGATTTCGGATATGCCGTGCTTTGTGTGAAAGATTAAGAAATAACTATAAACTTATTAGCTAACTTCCAAAAATTATTTTTTTGATTACTAGCTATTTAAATATTAAGTTGGTTTATTTTTCGAGAAATAGTTGCATATCGTTTGGCAAATAGCAGAAAAAACAATACCTTTGCAACCGCTTTTGAAAAAGCAGATTCAGTAGCTCAGCTGGTAGAGCACAACACTTTTAATGTTGGGGTCCTGGGTTCGAGCCCCAGCTGGATCACTTCTTTTTCATTACATATTTTTTCTTGATTCAGTAGCTCAGCAGGTAGAGCACAACACTTTTAATGTTGGGGTCCTGGGTT
>CAZMYT010000010.1:0-36620 GCA_964570565.1 uncultured Paludibacteraceae bacterium | reverse complement strand
CAATATGAAATTTTCAATATTGCCTATTCTCAATATGTGAAAGGCGATTTTGATTATACTTATAACCACTATTTCAATAAAAGAAATCGTTTGGTTTTTCATAGCGGTATTGGCATTGCTTATCCTTATGGTAATGCCACTATTTTACCATTTGAAGAACGTTACTTTAGTGGTGGCGCCAATAGTGTGCGTGGTTGGTCTGTACGAACCTTAGGACCTGGGCGCTATGTAAATACGGGCGCTATCGACTATATGAATCAATCGGGAGATATACGCATAGATTTGAATTTAGAAGCCCGATTTAAACTTTTTTGGATGTTTGAAGGTGCCGCCTTTATCGATGCTGGTAATATTTGGACTATTAAAGATTACGAGGAACAAGAAGGAGGTTATTTCCAATTGAACGAATTTTATAAACAAATAGCTTGTAGCTACGGGATTGGTATTCGTGCCGATTTTGATTTTTTTGTCATTCGCTTTGATATGGGAGTAAAATTATATGAACCAAGTGGTGCCACTTCAAATGACCGCTGGCGCACCGAACTGTCGTGGAAAAATGATGTGGCATTTCACTTCGCTGTAGGTTATCCATTTTAACATTAAAAAATTACACATTATGAATAAATCAAAAAGTTTGCTTATTGCATTATTAGTCACTCTAAATAGTTCAA
The DNA here is from genome assembly GCA_964570565.1 of uncultured Paludibacteraceae bacterium. GTDB lineage: Bacteria > Bacteroidota > Bacteroidia > Bacteroidales > Paludibacteraceae > W0P28-013. The sequence goes on along the minus strand of CAZMYT010000010.1, from coordinate 35,949 downwards.
GTATCTTTGCCTGTACCAATTTTTTGGTTACCAAAGGAGCATCCGTTGATGGCTCTACTATGATTACGTATTCAGCCGATTCGTATGCTTTATTCGGAGCACTTTACCATTATCCAGCAGCCGATTATCCACAAGGAAGTATTCTTGGCGTATATGAATGGGACACTGGAAAATACCTCGGCGACATAGAACAAATAGCTCATACATATAGCGTTATAGGTAACATGAACGAACATCAAGTGGCTATTGGTGAAACGACCTATGGAGGTAGAGAAGAATTGATAGACACTACAGGTATCATTGATTATGGAAGCCTTATCTACATTGCTTTACAACGTTCAAAATCAGCACGTGAGGCCATAAAAGTAATGACTGAATTAGTTCAAAAATATGGTTACTACAGTTCAGGAGAATCTTTTTCTATTGCCGATCCAAATGAAGTTTGGATTCTGGAATTGATAGGTAAAGGCGTTGGTAATAAAGGAGCTGTTTGGGTGGCGCAACGTATTCCAGATGGTTATGTATCAACCCATGCAAACCAAGCTCGTATTACTACTTTCCCACTAGAACAAAAGAAAAATAGTAAAAGTATCAGTAGTAAAAACATGAAAAAACTCTTCAATCCAGAAGTTGAAGTAGTGTATGCACATGATGTCATTGAATTTGCTAGGAAACAAAAGTATTTCTCAGGAAAAGACGCTGAATTTAGTTTTTCAGACACTTATAATCCGTTGGATTTTGGGGGTTTACGATTTTGTGAAGCCCGCGTGTGGAGTTTCTTCCGTGTAGTAGATACTTCTACTGAACGTTTTTTAAGTTATATCAATGGTGAAACTAAAGAACGTATGCCGTTATGGGTAAAACCAAGCACGAAACTATCGGCACAAGATATGAAGAATTTCATGCGCAATCATTATGAAGGCACACCGCTAGATATGACACAAGGCATGGGTTGTGGCGCTTATAACTCTCCATTTCGTCCTAGTCCACTAACCTACCACGTAGATAGCATAGAATATTTTCACGAACGTCCGGTAGGAACGCAACAAACAGGCTTTACCTTTGTAGCACAAATGCGCCATTGGCTACCCGACCCTGTTGGTGGCATTCTATGGTTTGGCGTGGATGATGCCACCACAAACCTTTATGTACCAATGTATTGTGGCATTACCGAAGTTCCACAGTCATTTAGCATACTCAACGGCAGCTTGTTAGATTTTTCATGGACTTCAGCATTTTGGGTGAATAACTGGGTCGGGAATATGGTTTATAATCGTTACTCACACATGATGCCAGAGGTAAAAAAAGAGCAAGAAAAATGGGAAACATTCTTTAATTCGGCCGTTCAAAATGCAGACCAATTTGCTATTACGAGTGACACTGTAAAAATGCGTGAATTCTTGACCGATTTTTCACTAGCTCAGGCAGAAACAGCACTCAAAGCATGGACTAAGTTAGGACAATTTTTAATGGTAAAATACCTAGATGGAGTTACCAAAATTGAAAAAGACGGTCAATTTGAACAAAATGATAAACATATTCCTAACAAAGTAATTAGACCTGGTTATCGTGAAGATTTCAATAGAGAAACATTTGTAACCCCAAATCCTGAAAGATTTCGCATGAAATCGTCAGAAGAAATGCAACAACGAAAATAATGTTCAAACTTAGTGGACATATTATCATTATGCTCCTGTTGGCGTCCATGTCTTTGTACGCCAACACATGGCTTGTGTCCACAACTGATTTGGTACGTGGTGATACCACATTCCAAACCTATTATAGTTACAATAGCGCGCTTCAACCCGTTTTAATTTCAACTAAAATATCGGTTAATAATTCTAGTTTTACGAACTATAGCTATACTGAACAACAATTCGAAAATGATCAAAAAGTAGCAAGTTCTACCTTTGTATGGAACAACACATTGTGGCAAAAATCAACTAGAACAGAATGGCTATATGAAAACGGACTCTTAAAAAACCGAAAAGAGTTGCGTCATTCGGGCGATAATTGGGCTCAAACAGAACAGACGCTGTATAGTTATGACACAAATAATAAGTTAGTGAGCGAAATAACGCAAACATACACAACTAGTTGGCAAAATAAACTAAAAACTGATTACGTCTACAATGGTGCTATCAAAGAGATTATTTGTTCTACTGCACAAGGTTTGCTTTGGCAGCCTTATGCAAAAATAACGATCGATTCTGCCAATGAACATTTGGTCACATTTGAAGAATTTGATAGCATTTGGCACACACGTACACGTACCATTTACAATCAAAATACCTCTGGCATAGCACTCGACGAAACACAACAATCGTTTCAAGGCAACATTTGGAGAAACGAGGCGAGACGTCTATTTACTTATGATACCAATAATGCTGCCAATGGAGAATTGTTACTATCATGGAATACTGAATTTTGGGGAAATATCCAACGTCACAAATCGGAAAAACAAAATCTAGAAACCATCACAACCTACTACACTCCATTATACAATGCTTGGTGGCCAGCTTACACACACCGAACTTTGCAGAATGATGATTTATTACCAACTCTTTTTATCACGGAGCATCAATTCTGGGACGAAGATATTTCCAGTTTAAGGCATGATTTTTTACCAATCGCCATCAATAATACGGCTAGCTTACCCTACGGGCATAGTATGTCGCTCACGTATGAATCGCATGAAAATACACCAACCGATATACTAGACACGAAACAAACGCTCATGGTTTATCCAAACCCTTCGCCCAACGGCATATTCTACATAGAAGGCAATTATGAACAAATCACAGAAGTTTGGATATACTCATTACAAGGGCAATTGATAAAATATATGAGTAACACCAATAACAAAACAATCGATATTACAGAATTAAGTAAAGGCATATATCTCAGTAAAATAAAAGTGCAGAACAACGACACCTTTACTACCAAATTAATTAAATCACACTAATAGAAACATTATGAAAAAATTGAATTTTTTAATTATGCTAACACTTGCAAGCACTATGATGACTGCGCAAAATCCCTTTTTCAAGCAGGCGAAAACTCCACACGAAACATTTCCGTTCAATGAATTAAAAGACGAGTATTATATGCCGGCTTTTGAAGAAGGCATCAAGCAACATCAAGCCGAAATCAATAAAATTGCGAACAACAAACAGCTTCCTACCTTCGAAAATACGATTGTAGCTATGGAGCGGTCTGGCGCTTTACTCAACAAAGTAGCCACTGTATTTTTTGCCCTCAATGGTGCAGAAACAAACGATGAGATGCAAGACATTGCACAAAAAGTGTCTCCTCTACTTACAGAGCACAGCACTGCCATAAACCTCAATGAAAAACTATTTGCTCGGGTCAAAGCGGTATATGATCAACGCGAGAAATTGAACTTATCAGTAGAAGATGCAAAATTATTAGAAGACACTTACGAAGGTTTTGCTAGTAATGGAGCTAATTTACCTGCCGATAAAAAAGAAATTTTTAAACAAATCAGCAAAGATTTAAGCTTGGCTTCCGTTCAATTTGGACAAAATGTATTAAAAGAAACCAATGGTTACTCATTACTAATTACAGATAAAAATGTATTAGCTGGAATGCCAAATGACTTTATGGAAATGACCGCATCAAAAGCCAAAGAAGCTGGCAAAGATGGTTGGTTGCTTAATCTACGGTCTACATGCTACGGCCCTATTATGACTTATGCTGACAATCGCGATCTTCGTCGTGAATTATGGATGGCTTATAATACACAATGCTTACCTAACAGCCAGTATGACAATACCCAATTAATTCAACGTATCATCAATCTTCAATTGCAAAAAGCCAACTTATTGGGCTATGAAACGTACGCTGATTATGCATTACGTCACCGTATGGCTGAACAACCAAGCAATGTGTACAAATTGCTCAACGATTTAATGGAAGCCTATAAGCCTGCTGCACAAAAAGAATTAAAAGATGTACAAGATTATGCTAGTGCTCATGGCGCTTATTTCACCATTCAACCTTGGGACTTTGGATATTACAGCGAAAAATTAAAAACAGAACGTTTTGATGTCAACGATGAAATTCTAAAACCCTATTTTGAACTTGAAAACGTAAAAAAAGGTGTTTTTGGATTAGCTACCAAACTCTATGGCTTACACTTTACCAAAAACGAAAAAATACAAGTATATCATCCTGAGGTAGAAGCTTTTGATGTAACAGATGACAAAGGTAAATTTATTGCCGTTTTGTACACCGATTTTCATCCTCGCGAAGGTAAACGTTCTGGCGCTTGGATGACAGAATACAAATCGCAGTACAAAGATGCTAAAGGTAAAGATAGCCGTCCGCACATCACCATTGTAATGAATTTTACACGACCAACAGAAACGAAGCCTGCATTGCTCGAATTTGATGAAGTAAATACCTTCTTACACGAATTTGGCCACGCACTTCATGGAATGTTAGCCGATGGAACTTACGCTAGCCTTTCGGGCACAAACGTATACCGCGATTTTGTAGAATTACCTTCTCAATTTATGGAAAACTTTCTCACAGAGAAAGAATTCCTCGATGGTTTTGCTGTGCATTATCAAACTGGCGAAAAAATTCCTGCCGAATTAATTCAAAAAATTATTGACGCATCGAATTTTAACGTTGCTTATGCTTGTTTACGACAACTAGCATTTGGGTATGAAGATATGGCATTCTACACCATTACAGAGCCATTTAGTGGCGACGTTATCGCATTCGAAAAAGCCGCCACAGCACCAGTAAGCCTACTTCCATCTATTCCAGAAACAGCTAGAAGCACCACCTTCTCGCATATTTTCTCTGGCGGTTATGCCGCAGGTTACTATAGCTACAAATGGGCAGAAGTACTAGATGCTGACGCATTTTCAGTATTCAAGGCTAATGGAATTTATGATGCGAAAACAGCAAAATCTTTCAAAGAAAACATTCTTATGAGAGGAGGAAGTGAGCATCCTATGGTTTTATACAAACGTTTCCGCGGCCAAGAACCTACTATTGATGCATTGTTAAAACGAACCGGTATTAAATAACTAACATACAAACTAAAAAAAGCCTTACATTCTTTTGTAAGGCTTTTTTGTTACATCTAATAAAATCTGTATATTTGCAACTATAGATTTTATGAAATAGTTAATCATAACTAATAGCTAATAATATGAAACGTACTAAATTATTTCTACCCGTCATTGTGCTAGTGTGTCTAATGAGTTGTGGACATCTACCCAAAGAATATGCCACAGTCAATGATTATCCACTGTATGAAGGAACCGATTTAGGAGCAACCTATTACGCCACGCACACAAAATTTCGAGTTTGGTCACCTGCTGCACAAGCTGTTCGACTCAATATCTATGAACAAGGACTTAATGGACAGCCAATAGCGGTTTACGGGATGAATCGTTCAGAGAAAGGCACGTGGACCTACAGTGTAAAACAAGACCTAAAAGGCAAGTTTTACACCTTTCAAATACAAAAAAATGGGAAATGGCTTGGTGAAACTCCTAGTTTATGGTGTAAAGCTGTCGGTGTCAACGGGAATCGCGGAGCTATAATTGATATGAAAGAAACAAACCCTCAAGGTTGGGAAACGGATAAACGACCAGAAATGAAATCATTTACCGACGCCGTTATCTACGAAGTTCACATGCGTGATTTTACCATTGCACCAAATTCCGGAAGTTCATATCCAGGAAAATTTTTAGGCCTTAGCGAAAGTGGAACTCGTTCTCCTGAAGGTTTCAAAACAGGACTTGATCATTTAAAAGAATTAGGCATTACACACGTACAAATTCTACCATCATACGATTATGCATCGATTGATGAAACCCAACTCGATAAAAACGAATATAATTGGGGATACGATCCTAAAAACTACAATGTTCCAGAAGGCGGTTACTCCACAGATCCTTATAATCCGGTAACACGCATCAAAGAAATGAAAGAAATGATTCAGCAACTTCATGCCAATGGAATTAGAGTCATCATGGATGTAGTATATAACCACACTTACGTAGGCGAAGATTCACATCTAAATTTAATGGCACCAGGCTATTTTTATCGTTTCAACGAAGATGGCTCATGGGGAAATTCATCGGGATGTGGTAATGAAACAGCATCGGAACGGTTAATGATGCGTCAATTTATCATCGAATCGGTTAAACATTGGATTAATGAGTATCACATCGATGGGTTCCGTTTTGATTTAATGGGAATTCACGATATTGAAACGATGAATGCCATACGTCAAGCCGTCAATGAAATAGACCCAACCATTAGTATTCATGGCGAAGGCTGGGCGGCTGGTGGCTCACCGCTACCCGAAAACTTACGAGCCGTGAAACAAAATGCACCTCAATTTTATCCGATTGGCGTTTTTAGCGACGACATACGCGACGCGCTTCGTGGCAATTGGATGGATGGTAATAAAGGTGGCTTTTTAGTGGGCAATGGTTATGAAGAAAGTATCAAGTTCGGTGTTGTTGGTGCCGTATCACATCCACAAATCGACCTCACAAAAATTGTACACAGTCAAACGGCCTATGCCAAAACTCCAGCACAGGTTATTAATTACGTCTCATGTCACGACGACCCTTGTTTGGTTGACAAATTGAAAGCAACCATACCAGACGCTAGCGAGCAAGAACTTATTGCCATGAACAAATTGGCACAAACTATTGTATTTACATCACAAGGCGTACCTTTTATCTACGCTGGCGAAGAAGTTTTTCGAGATAAAAAAGGCGTTCATAATACTTACAAATCACCTGATGATGTCAACCAAATTAATTGGAACAACAAAGCTAAATATCACGACGTATTTAACTATTACCAGCAATTAATAGCACTACGTAAAGCACATCCGGCTTTTCGTATGTCAACCACAGAACAAGTAAATAAGCATTTAACTTTTAGAACTCAGGACAAGAATTTAGTAAGCTATATGATACAAGATTATGCCAATGGCGACTCTTGGAAAACGATTTTAGTCATTTTCAATGGTAATAGACAGGATATTTCATACACATTGCCTGCAGGAAATTGGACTGCTGTATGCGAACATGGCAAACTAAATCAATCAGGGTTAGGCACCTACACTCAAACCATAAATGTGTCGGCTTCATCGGCCACCATTCTATATCAACCATAGCAAAAAGAATTACAAAAATCTTTAAATAACCTATTGCGTAATTAAAAAAAGTAGTGTATCTTTGCACCACTTTTCGGAGAGATGGCAGAGTGGTCGATTGCAGCGGTCTTGAAAACCGCCGTACTGAGAGGTACCGGGGGTTCGAATCCCTCTCTCTCCGCAACTAAAAAACAAATTTTATAAAAATGAAACAAGGAATTCACCCAGAAAGCTATCGTCCCGTAGCATTTAAAGATATGTCGAACGAAGATGTATTCATCACTCGTTCTACTGTAGCTACGAAAGAAACCATCGACATCGATGGGGTAACTTATCCTTTGGTAAAACTCGAGATTTCGAGCTCTTCTCACCCATTCTACACTGGCAAAAGCAAGTTGGTTGACACTGCTGGTCGCGTAGATAAGTTCATGAACCGTTACCAAAACAGAGCTAGCAAAAACGCAAAATAATTGCTCGCTTAGGTTACAGAATATCAAAAAAAGCTCCGAAAATTCGGAGCTTTTTTGTATTTAATACCTTCCTCTACTCTATTGCACAATAGAAAATAAAACCCTATATTTGTGCTCATTAACCATGAACTAGCGCATGAAACAAATTCTATTGGCATTATTACTCAGCCTATCATTATCGGCACTCGCGCAAACTAAAGCCCCGATTTCGATTAGGTCTTATGCCGAATATGGCTACAACTACACATGGGAAAACTACGGAGGCTTAGCTGTTATAGCTAACATACCCATCAACTCCTACTTTTCATTGGAAGGTGGAATCAATACAAACACCAGCAATGTGCACGCCATCAACACAAGAGCTATTGTACACTTCCCTTTAGCAGTTGGTGATTTAACACTCGAAAACCGCTATTTATATCGTCTATTTTTACGAAATAACACGAATGATTTAGCCGCAGGAATCATTGTGGGTTACACCAGAGATTATATTAAAGCGAGCTTAGGTTTATACGGTCGTATCTATGGGAATATCCAGTGGGAAAGCCATAATGAAAGTGCCGCTAATGTAATGGAACCATTTAATCTAATTTACAACCTCGAAGGACAACTATTTAAACAAGATCACAATTGGAATATAGGTTTGGGCGTAAGTAACCACGACGATTTTCAGATTGAACGCATGTACAAACCAATTTTCACACTAAAAGGCAATTTTGTCCCTGCTCAACATTTTAATTTATTGGCAGAATTATCGTGCAAACCGGTAGGAAATTTTCATGGTTCGGCTAATTTTTATGCGCTTTATACGCGCTTAGGATTCATTTACACATGGTAAAAAAAATCACATATTGTTTGATTGCGCTAGTTTTAACAGCTTGCGACATGGATTTTATCGGATTTATTGCTCCAACAAGTGATACCACCGAACAGCGCTTTGAACAATCACTCACATGGAACGCCGAACACGGCTACACGTCTCTTAATGTTCCAATTGATAATTACAAATTCTACGTTGGAACCGATATTCACACCGCTATTTCAGTAAAAAACATTACCACTTTGGTGACAGCTTTACGCAACGATTCTAATGCATACTTCGGCATTTTAACAGGAGATTTAGTGAATCAAAAAGGAGGTTTTCACAATTTGATGCCAGCCTTAACTTTCAACCCACTGACACAAGAACGAAATGATACGTTATTTGCCACTCTTGGCAATCACGATTTATACTTTAATCAATGGGAAGATTATAAATCCTATTGGGGAACAGCCTCTTATTGGTTCGAAGTAAAAACCCCAAACTATCAAGATTTATTTATCAGTTTGGATACGGGCAACGGGACCTTGGGCGGAAAACAATTAAAGTGGTTACGCACTATTTTAGAGAGCAAACGCACTAATTACCGACATTGCATCGTTTATACACATACAAACTTATTCAAAGAAGAAGAATCGCAATTTCCAACCAGTAACATGACGTTAGAGGAAACATTTGAAATAACGGAGTTGATGAGCAAACATCACGTGAATTTATTTCTGCAAGGTCACGACCACAACCGAGAGGTTTTACGCTACAAAGATGTACTCTACGTTATAGTCGATGCCATGTTGGATGACTCCAAAGCACCATTTTATATGATTGCCACTTGTGGCGAAACTATTGATTATAAATTTATTGCTTTATAATTATGGGAACTACTCATCCTTTAAGCCTGTTCAACTTCTGTCCACGATGTGGTTCAGAACGTTTTGTTGAACACAACACAAAGGCCAAAGTATGTCGCCAATGTGGATTTCAATACTATCATAATAGTTCTGCCGCAGTGGCTGGATTTATTATCTCTAGCAACGGACAAGAATTACTGCTCTGTACACGTGCCAAAAATCCGTATAAAGGAACGTTGGACTTAACAGGCGGATTTGTTGACAATGATGAAACAGCTGAAGAAGCTATTTGTCGTGAAATAAAAGAAGAGCTAAACTTAGATGTAACGAAAGCAACTTACTTATTTTCATTACCAAACACCTATCCATATTCTGACTTTACGGTACACACACTAGACCTTTTTTTCTTGGTTGAAATAGCCAATATTGAACATCTTAAATGTGATGACGATGTATCGGCCGCTCAATTTATTTCATTTAAAAACATAGATATCAACGCCATAGGATTATCATCAGTCAAAAAAGCTGTTAATAAATTTTTGATGGAACACGTGTGATTTTTTTATACTTTTGTACAAAATATTCTGATTATGAAGAAACTGATTTTCACTTTAGCAATTCTACTTTCGTATGGTTGCCTATCTGCACAAAAAACTGCTATAAATCTCAACGAAGATTACCTCTTTTATCAAGGAAAAACGCTTTTTGAACAACGCAATTTTGCAGCTTCCACCCAATATTTCGAAAAATTTTTGGATGCAAACACCAACAAGAATAATAGCTTGAGCCAAGAAGCAGCTTACTACATTGCTTGTAACGCTTACGAATTAAAACAAAAAAATGCTTTAACCTTGTTGCAAGAGTATTTAAAAGTATATCCTTATTCGCCTATGCGCGAGCGTGTAGCCTACATGATTGGCCGTTCGTACTACGAAAACAAAAAATACAAAGAAACTATTCAATGGTACGGTCAATTAAAAAACAATCAGTTAGATGGCGATGAAAATATGGCTTACCTTTTCACCAAAGGTGTCTCTTACATTGCTTTGAAAGATTATGAGCCTGCACGTGTTATTTTTGCGAACTTATACGGGAAAAAGACTATTTATGAAGTAGATGCACTCTACTATTATTCTTATTCTGAATTTTGTCTTGGCAATTACGCAAAAGCGCTCCCAGGATTTGTTGAGTTAGAAAAAGATTCAAAATATGCAGAAGCATCTTCATATCACTTACTACAAATTTATGATCAACAAGGTGAAAACCAAAAAGCGGTAGAATATGGACAGGCGTTAATTAAAAAATATCCAGGAAGCAGTTATAATTCTGAAGCGTATCGGATTCTTGGAGAAGCATCATACCGTGAAAAATCATACAAACAAGCTATTGACTATTTAAGAAAGTATGAACGTAACGAGAAAAAAGTACAACGTTCAGACATGTATATGCTTGGTTTATCGTATTTTAACACCGCCGATTATAAAAATGCGGTAAGTTATTTGTCAAAAGTAACCACAGAAAAAGATGCGTTATCGCAAAATGCCTATCTTCACATTGGCTTAAGTTACGTCAAACTAAATGACAAAACCAACGCTAAAATGGCGTTCCAAACCGCAGCAAAAGATAATTTTGATAAAACGGCTAAAGAAGAGGCTGCCTACAACTACGTACTAGCTGTATATGAAGAAGCAGCTCCTTTTGGTGAAGCCATCACAGCATTTGAGCGTTTTATAGCGGACTATCCAAAATCAAAACACTTGGACGATATTTATGGCCATTTAGTGACCATTTATATGATGGAGAAGAACTATGAAACCGCCTACGCCTCGATACAAAAGATTAAAACATCGAATCCAAAAATAAAAGCCGCCAAAGAAAATGCCCTATTCCAAATTGGCGCTTCTGCATTTTTGAAAAAAGATTACAAACAAGCTTTAAACTATTTCACATTCGCCATCGCAGAATATACAGAACAATCATTCTCGGCACAAGCATTTTTATGGCGAGGTGAAACATACTATCAATTAGGTGAATACGACAAAGCTCGATTGGACTTAATAAAATTTGTGGACCAAAAACAAAAACGCACACAAGATGAAACATTAAAAGCGTATTACACCATTGCATATAGTTATTTTGAAGAAGAGTCTTTTACGTCAGCACTCGATTGGTATATCAAATTTCTTGGGCTTGAAAAAAATCATAAAAATCCACTATTCACAGATGTTGTAAATCGTACAGGTGACTGTTATTACTACACACGCGACTTTGATACTGCACGTAAGTACTATATGCAAATAGCTAACAGCTCATCTCTTTCTGGCGATTATGCAGCTTTCCAAAATGGTTTTATTTTAGGTATACAGAAAAAATATGAAGAGAAAATAGCAGCTATGAACATGCTACTCTCCACCTATCCTAAATCAGATTATTCAGATGACGCTTTGTACGAAATAGGTAGAACGTATGTTTTGATAGAACAAAATGAGAAAGCAATTGACACTTATCAAAAAATAACTGCACTCTACCCTAAAACTAATTTAGCACGAAAAGCAGCACTCGAAATTGGTATGTTGTTTGCCAATAAAGGAGATATGGAACAAGCTATTGCAGCTTACAAAGCCGTAGTGAATAGTTATCCAAGTAGCGAAGAAGCGAAAGTGGCTATTGAAAGTATGCAAACTATTTATGTCGAAAATAATCAAATTACAGAATACCTCAATTATCGTGAATCGATTGCTGGTAGCACGATTTCTACGGTAAAAAAGAGCCTAGAAGATTCACTTAATTTTGTGGCAGCAGAACGTCTATTTGTAAAAGAAAAATACAAAGAAGCTACTGCTAGTTTAAAAAATTATTTAGTAACGTACTGCGACAAACAAACGCTCAATTGTATTTCTGCACAATATTACTTAGCAGAAAGCTATTATAAAACAGAGCAATTAGATAAAGCCTTAACCAGCTTTGAACGATTGACCAAGCTTACTGGTAATCCTTATCAAGAAGAAGCTTTGATTCGTAGTGCTGAAATAACCTACGATCAAAAAGCATACAAACCAGCTTTGGAATACTTTGAACAACTATTTGAAACTGCTAGTAATAAAGAAAATAAAAATAGCGCACGCGTTGGTATTCTACGCTGTAGTTATGCTTTAAAGAACTATGATAAAACCATTTTAGCTGCCAACAACCTATTAGAAGAAGCCTCTACTGATGCATCTTTAGTAAGAGAAGCACGTTATTGTAGAGCCAAATCATACATCGAAAGTAATGAAGCCACCTTGGCCACAGATGATTTAAAAGAATTAAGCAAGGATTTACGTCAAGAGATGGGTGCTGAAGCAAAATATCTATTGGCACAACAGCTCTATGAGCAAACACAATATGGTTCAGCAGAAACAGAAATTATGGACTTCATTGAACGTAATACACCTCACCAATACTGGTTAGCACGTGCCTTTGTACTCCTTGCCGACGTTTACATCAAACAAAACGATGATTTCCAAGCCAAACAATACCTCATCAGTTTGGAAGAAAATTACACTGGCAACGATGACATTAAACAGATGATTGATGTTCGTTTGAGTCAAATTAGAGAAAGAGAAAAACAACAAGTTTATTGATAATTGAAAAAATACCATATACAATGAAACGATTACATTATCTGATCATCGCCACTTCAATCTGCGTCACAGCTGTAGCTCAGGACAATGACTCTACCGTTACACATAACGTAAGCATTGAAAAAGAATATATACCACAGGTGATAAAGGTCAAACGTACTGACATTGAATTACCTTCGACAGAGCCAACAGTTACAAAAACCGAGGTAACTTACAGCACCGAAACCAAGGCAATGGAAACAAAATCAAATTTTTATCCCGCTAAAGAATCGGAATTAAAAAGCATGAAACGTCCAGCCTACAAATCAGGCTTTATCCGTTTTGGCGTAGGTTTTCCACTCAATTGGTTAGGTGAGTTATGGTATCCTGTTTTTGACACTAACACCGATTACTTCGACATCAATCTTAATCATTATGGCATTAGCAATAATGGTAAGAAATTAATCGATACCGATTTAGATTTGCGTTATAGTAAAAAATTACGGACAGGACAATTGTATTCCTCTTTAGGTCTTGCCAACACTGGATTCAATTATTATGGCAAGGATTCTGTTTTTACAGATAACAACGTATTTTACGATTTCAATAATGAAAAAGTGGCTGGCAAGAACTTGATTCCAACAAAACAATCCATCACACAATTAAATGCGAATCTCGGATTCCGTTCATTAAAAGAAGTGAACAACTGGAATTATGACGGGGTTCTCAATTATCATCTATTAGGCGCCACAAATAGCCTTCGGGAACACCAAATAGGGCTTAATCTGAATGGCGATTACAACCTCAACGAAAACCATATCAAAGCCGATTTAGAAGGCCAAGTTTACTTATACAATGCTCCAACACTTCAGTATACCTCTGATTCTATTTGGGAGCCTCAAGCTGTCATTTCGTTCCGTCCTCGTTACGAAAGACAATGGGATAATTTGAAAGTACGAGCTGGAGCTAAACTCTGGTTTTCGATCAATAAGGGCAATGTTGTAGCAGCATCACCTGATATTGAAGTGCGTTATGCCGTGGCGAAACTCTTGGATGTATATGGTGGAATTGGTGGCAGCTACGAATTTACAAGTTTAGCAACCACCTTCAAAGAAAATCGCTACTACAATATGAATGAACGCATGGAAGCCAACGACTATACACCTTTTGATTTCTTTGGAGGATTTAACATCAGACCTTTCAGAGGTTTCGTCTTTGATGCTTCTATCAGCTACAAACTAATTGCTAATCAACATTTTTTCTATAACCAACAATTTGATTGTTTATCGACTCCTAACGAATGGCCTGACAAGCAGGATTCAGAACGTGTTTATAGTAATACCTTCACTGTAGATGATGCACGTGCTACCCTACTCAACATCGAAGCCCGTTTAGCATACAATTTGAAAGAGCGCTATAACTTTCATGTAAAAGGTAAATATAATGGTTGGAATGTGCTCACACCAGGCGTACAAGCTTGGAACAAACCAACATGGGAAGGTGATGCTGGCATCGAAGCAATGATTACCAAAAACTTCAGTTTAAATGCTAATTTTTATTACGCTTCTGAACGATTGAACAAGTTACCTAAAAAAGATGGTACACTCGATGTGCGTACATTAGCACCTATTTACGATTTGAATTTATCAGCTAGTTATACATTCCAAAAACAATGGAGCCTGTTTGTACAAGCCAACAACATTCTTGGCTCATCAAAAGCATTTAGCTACCAACAATGGTATGGTTACGACAATATTGGTTTTAATATCTTAATAGGTGCGACTATCGCATTTTAATAAAGAAGAATCACCAACAAAAAAAGGTCACTCTCAATGAGAGTGACCTTTTTTAATAGTAGCACTTTAGACTGCTTATTCTTCGTTCAACGTAACACGTTTGAAAGCAGTTGGAGTTGCACCATTAGCTTTTGCATAAGCACCTACTGTCATTTTGCCATCTTTGATAAAGGCTTGTTCTACCAAAGTTGATTCTTGATAGAATTTATTCAAACGACCTTCAGCAATTTTATCGAGCATGTTTTCAGGTTTGCCTTCTTCACGAGCTTTTTCGCGTCCGATTTTCAATTCTTCATCTACAACTTTAGATGGAACTGATTCACGATTCAATGAAATAGGATTCATTGCAGCTACTTGCATTGCAATATCACGAGCAACTTGGTGGTCAACATTAGCTTCAGCAAAAGCAACAAGCGTCGCTAATTTATTACCTGGGTGAATATATTCTACAGTAGTAGCACCTTCTACGATTTCGTAAAAACCGATTTCCATTTTTTCACCAGTCACACCACTACGATCTGTTACTAAATCAGCAATAGAACGACCATCGATTTGAATAGCATTCAAGTCAGCCAATGTAGCCGCTTTCATTTCTAATGCTTTGTCAAGAATTTGTTGAGTTAATGCGATAAATTCAGCATTTTTAGCAACGAAATCTGTTTCACATTTTAAAGCTACAATAGCACCAAAGCCGTTTTTAACACCAGCTAAAACACAACCTTCTGATGCTTCGCGATCACTACGTTTTGCAGCGATAGCTTGACCGCGTTTGCGAATCAACTCAATTGCCAAATCCATATCGCTATTAGCTTCTGTAAGCGCATTTTTACAATCCATCATACCAGCGCCTGTCATTGTGCGGAGTTTAGTAATTTCCGCCATTGTTACTGCCATAATTATAATATTTAATTGATTATTAATTTAAATTTAAGAGAAAAAAGCGTTACAAAACACACGAATGATGGGTGTCTGCAACGCTCTTTTATGTTGTTGTACAACTGATTATTCTTCAGTAGCTGCAGCAGGTGTTTCTTCTACGTCAGCATCTTTTTGAACACGTTTAGAAGCGCGAGTACGTTTTTCTTTTACTTCAGGAACTTCTTCTTCGTTTTCAGCTTTATCCATTTTACGTTCCAAAGCACCTTCTTTCAATGCATCAACCATAGCACTCAAAATGATTTCGATTGATTTTGTTGCATCGTCATTAGCTGGAATTACGAAATCAATATTATTTGGATTTGAGTTAGTATCAACAATACCAAATACAGGGATACCTAAGCGTACTGCCTCAGCCACTGCAATATTTTCTTTCATCACATCCACTACAAATAAAGCAGCTGGCAAACGGTTCAAATCAGCAATAGAACCTAAGTTCTTTTCCAATTTAGCACGTTGACGAGTGATTTGTAATTTTTCGCGTTTTGACAAGTTATCAAAAGTACCATCCGTAGCCATTTTATCGATAGAGTCCATCTTTTTCACAGCCTTACGAATAGTTGGGAAGTTTGTTAACATACCACCAGCCCAACGTTCAGTAATGTATGGCATACCAACTTCAGAAGCTTTTTCTGCCACTACTTGTTTTGCTTGTTTTTTTGTAGCAACAAACAATACGCGTTTGCCAGATTTAGCAATTTGTTTCATTGCATCAGCTGCTTCGTCAATTTTAGCAACTGTTTTATGAAGGTCGATGATGTGAATACCATTACGTTCCATAAAAATGTATGGAGCCATAGCTGGATTCCATTTACGTTTAAGGTGACCAAAATGTGCACCTGCATCCAATAGATCTTGGAAATTTGTTCTTGACATGTTTTTTGTTTTAAAAAATTGTTTACTTTCTTTTTAACTTTTTGTTAAGCAATCATCAAGTAGTTACACCAAGGTAAGTCTAAATGATTTAGATACTAAACAAATGAGGTTGAACATCGCCTTGTTCGAATAAATGCGAACAAGGTGATGCCAAACACATATATTAACGTTTTGAGAATTGGAAACGTTTACGAGCTTTTGGTTGACCTGGTTTTTTACGTTCAACTTCGCGAGCATCGCGAGTCATAAAGCCAGCCGACTTCAAAGCTGTTTTATCTTCTGGGTTAATTTTAACCAAAGCACGAGCAATTGCTAAACGCAAAGCTTCTGCTTGACCTTTGAAACCACCACCATCAAGATTTACTTTGATATCATATTTTTCAGTAACATCCAATTTTGCTAATGGTTGTTTAACCACATATTGAAGGATTGTTGATGGGAAATAGTTATCAAACTCACGTTTATTGATGACAATTTTACCTGTTCCAGGAGTTACGAATACGCGAGCAATTGCCGCTTTTCTTCTACCTATAGCATTTATTACTTCCATATCCGATTATTTAAGAAGGTTTAAATCAATTACTTTTGGTTGTTGTGCTTCGTGTGGGTGTTCTGAACCTGCATATACATGCAAATTTTTCATGATAGCTGCACCTAAAATATTTTTAGGGAGCATACCTTTTACCACTTTTTGAATCAATTTTTCAGGACTCTTTGCCATCATTTCGGCTGGAGTCGTTGCACGTTGACCACCTGGATACATAGAATATGTCATATATTCTCTGTCTGTCCATTTATTACCCGTCAAACGCACTTTATCGGCGTTGATAATAATCACATTATCGCCACAATCAACGTGAGGTGTAAAATTTGGTTTGTATTTGCCTCTTAATAATTTGGCAACTTTAGAACCCATACGACCTAGCACCATATCAGTAGCATCAACCAAAACCCACTCTTTGGTAACAGTTGCTTTATTGGCTGAAACTGTTTTAAAACTTAATGTATCCACAATAGTTTAATGTTTGAGAATTTAACAAATTTCACTTCAAAATGTGATTGGAGTCTCGCGGGCTAATTCACTCAAAAACCAATTAATCACCTGAAAATGAAAGATCTACAATAACTGGATAATATTTCGGACTGCAAAGGTACAACTTTATTGCTGACTATCAAAACATTTTACTTCATTTTTCCATAAAATTATTAACAATCAAAGTCGTATAACAAACGATAGTAGCCTCTTTTTTCTCATAAATTTAACTTTGGATTATTTTGCGTACCTTTGCGCACGTTTATTGTTTGACAATGGAGTTTTATTATTCTGCTTCCTACTCCACGTCAACACACTTCTAAAAACAATTACCCAATTTAGGAATCAGACAAAATCATCCGCAAGGATTACAAAATACGAGTATAACACAAGTTTATACTCACTTTAGTTTATGACATTTGAACAACTACACATCATTCCACAAATTCTAGAAGCCTTAAGTCAAGAAGGCTATGTAACACCAACTCCGATTCAAGAAAAAGCTATACCAATAGTATTGGCTGGTCGTGATTTATTAGGCTGCGCCCAAACAGGAACGGGCAAAACAGCGGCTTTTTCCATTCCGATTATTCAGAATTTACAAGCAAAACCACGCACGCCCGGTCGTAGACCCATAAAAGCATTGGTATTGACGCCAACACGTGAATTAGCGATACAAATTGATCAAAGCTTCGAGTCGTACGGTCACCTAACACATTTGCGACACACCGTTATTTTTGGCGGAGTTTCGCAACAACCACAAACCAATGCGTTGAATCAAGGTGTCGACGTGTTGGTTGCTACACCTGGGCGACTACTCGACTTAATAAGCCAAAAACTGGTTGATCTACGTCAGTTAGACTATTTTGTATTGGATGAAGCCGATCGCATGTTGGATATGGGTTTTATTCATGACATTAAACGTATCTTACCTCTATTACCAAAACAACGCCAAACACTGTTCTTCTCGGCCACTATGCCACCTGAAATTGCGGAATTGGCAGATTCTATTTTACAAAATCCAGAAAAAGTAGCTATTACACCTCCCTCATCAACCGTAGATATGATTGATCAATCACTCTATTTTGTTGAGAAAAATGATAAAAAGCCTTTATTGATTGAATTATTAAAAAATAAAGATATCACATCTGCCCTCGTCTTTTCACGTACTAAACATGGAGCAGACAAAATTGCACGTTTTTTTGGTTCAAGCAGGAATCTCCGCAGATGCTATCCATGGCGAAAAATCACAAAATGCACGTCAACGAGCGCTAAACAATTTCAAAGATCACAAAATAAAAGTACTTGTCGCAACGGATATCGCGGCACGCGGTATTGATATTGACGAACTCAGTCATGTATTCAATAATGATTTACCCGAAGTGCCAGAAACCTACGTCCATCGCATTGGCCGAACAGGGCGAGCTGGAAACAATGGTACAGCAATCTCTTTCTGTAGCTCAGACGAGATGCAACAACTGAAAGATATTCAAAAATTAATTGGAAAACAGATTCCTGTTATAGAAAATCACAATTATGTATCCGACTTAGCCACCATTGCACAATACCAAGCAAAAGCCAAAGTAGCAGAAAAAGAAAAAGCGAAAAAGAAATGGACTGGCAATAAAGGCAATGGAGATTACTGGAGACGGCAGAAACGACAAAACTAACGACATAAAAAAAGAGCGAAAATTCGCTCTTTTTTTATGTCGTTAGTCTATTAGACTTATTTTGATTTAGTTACATAATTACCATAACCGTAACCATACAAATCGGTTTCAGGGACTCCATTCAAAACTAAAGACACGTTCTTCAATTTTTCTTCTGATACATAACCTGCCAAATTCTGCACATGTTCACGCGGCGTAATACCTTGACGAGTAACATATAAAACTGCATCGACCACATGATTAATAATAAAGGTATCTGACACCAAACCAATCGGAGCTGAGTCGATGATAACATAATCATATTCGGCACGCAACACTTCAAATAATTCATCCAAACGATTATCATTCAATAATTCGGCAGGATTAGGCGGAATGGTACCACCGACATAAACATCCAAATTTGCGTTTTGCGGCGAAGTAACAACAATATTAGACGCTTTCATCGATTTATCTGATAAGAAGTTTGTAACCCCTGGAGCATTCTTCACCCCTAAATATTTCGCCAACATTGGCTTACGAATATCCAAACCAACTAATGCCACTCGCTTATTAAGCATGGCCAATGACAAAGCCAAGTTAATGGAGAAGAAAGATTTACCTTCACCAGCAATACTTGACGTCACCAACATCACCTTCTCGTTTGGATTTTTCAATACAAACTTCAGATTCGCCCTAATCGAACGAAACATTTCATCAATAACACCATGATTTTGAGTAGAAACCACCACGTAAGAAGTTCCTTTAACAAATGGGATATAACCAATAATCGGCAATTTGGTTAAATGTTTCAAATCATGTTTATCTTGAATTCTATTATTAAATGAGGCATACACATACAAATAAGCAGCACCTAAAGCACCCCCCAATACAAATGCGATCAAAAGTAAAAGCTTAAGCTTAGGCGCTACTGCTGTTTCTGCCGTATAAGCGGCATCAATAATTTTTGCTGATTCAGTTGTAGAAGCTAACGTCAATTGGGTTTCTTCACGTTTCTGAAGCAACGACATATATAAACCTTGTTTGATACGCTGTTGACGGGAAATCGCAACAAATTCACGCTCTAGAGTAGGAACATCACTGATTTGGTCGGTAAATTTTTTATTCTTCTCTTTCAAATCAGTTTTCGTAATTTCAATACTTTTTTTGACATTACGAATTGTTTGAAGAATATTTTGACGAAGCAACGCTATTTGATGTTGCGTTTGTTCTACAATCGGATTTGTTTCATTCGTAGAGCGACCCATACGAAGGTATTTAAGCACCAATTCATTATAAGAAACAATCAAGTCCCCTAATGATTTGTCCTCAATACCTGTATTATTTGGTATTAAATCATAATCCGTTGATTTTTTTAAATAGTTTTCGACAAACGACACTAAACTATATTGAATGTCACCTTCGGCAATACGTTTTTCATACTCGCTAGAAGTTTCAAGAAACAACTGTGATTGTGTACTTATATTAGCAATATTATGCTCACGACGATAATTTTCGACATCAATTTCAGCTTCTTTCAATTCTGCCGAAATTAACACCAAGCGATCCGTGATAAAATTAGCCATTTGCATAGAGGTTCTATTTTTATCTGATAGAGCGTCTAAATTATACAAATCAATAATTTTATTGAGAATGGCCTCATTTTTAGCTGGACAGCTTGATGTATAAGACAAATTGACAGCATTTGATTTTTTGGAAGCTAAAGCTACTATGATTGACTCAACATACGAGTCAATCTGAGATTTGCTACTTGACAACTTAAATTTCAATGTATAACTGCCATCATTCTTGTCATCAATCTTGATATTTTCAGGATGTTCTACAAACGTAAAAACACCCCAGGGAGTTTTTACAGGCTGAACCAACGAGGTAACAGAACATTTATAAGACTCTCTATCAATATATTTACGTTTGAATTTAAGGGTATATTTACCATCAGTATCCTTATCAACAATAATTTCTAAAGACCCACGAATAGTTGTTTCAAAATTAGGGGGATATACAACTGTCAAAGGCTCACCACCATACATTTCAATATAGCGTAATCCTTTTTTCTTAAACACAGCTGTACGAATTCCCAACTCGTCAATCATCTGTTTAACAAGTTTTTTTGAACGCAATATCTCCATTTCATCGTCCACAGCCTTTGTCGTTCCTAGAATATCCGAAGCAATAAAGCCATCAAAATTCATCCCTTGAAGTGGATTCATGGGATCGTCGGTTTTTATGAGGATTGTAGCAGTTGTGGAATACTGTGGCGCTTTAGTCAAAAAATAAAAAGCAGCTACAGCAAAAGCAGCAACCATGGTTATGAGAAATACATACCACTTCCGTTTCAACAAACGTACAATAGCTACTATATCAATCTCGTTTTGATCTACACTTTTATTTTCCAATTCCATAAGTTATTTACTATTTACTAATGCAACAATAACTGTAACCATTGAAGCTAAGGTTGAAACAGCACCTAAATACAACGAAACGTTCACAGAGGCAGCTGCACTCAAACGTGTTCTATTAGGCTCAATATATATCACATCATTTTGTTGCAAATAATAATAAGGTGACGACAACAAATCAGTTGAATTTAAATTGATTCGCACAAAGGCTTTCGATCCACCAGAGTTTTCACGAATTAATAATACGTTATCGCGACGACCAAAAACGGTCATATCACCAGCCAAGCCCAAAGCCTCCATCATAGTAATACGTTCATTACTGATAGTGTAAGACCCCGGACGCGCCACTTCACCAAGAACCGTTACTTTATAATTCATAAACTGCATGGTTATAATCGGGTCCTTTAGATAAACGTCTAACATACTTTTCAAATGTGCAATGGCTTCCGATTTTTTCAAACCACCCACTTTGACTTTTCCTAATACGGGGAAATTAATGTAACCATTAAGATCAACCAAATAGGGTTGAAAAGTTGGCGTTTGATAGAGTTTGTCGGAATTAGGCGAGATGTAGGCTACTACTGGTAAATTAAATGGTGCCACAGCTTCGGGATCAATCCCAGAAACTGTAATAGACAACATATCATCAGGACAAATCTGCGCTTCATGCTGCGACACACCAGCAATAGAATCAGTTGATTCTAAACCTTTAAAGTAAGGGATTTTTTTATTCATGCCACACGAACCCAACAAAAAAGGGATAGCAAGCAATAAATAAAGAGCTGTTTTTTTATTTATCATATTCACTTAACGATTTGTATATTGTTTTTCGTAGTATTGTTGATAGGCGCCACTTGTAATGCGATCGACCCATGCCTCATTTGCCAAATACCAATCTACGGTTTTCTCAAGGCCCTCTTCAAATTGCAAAGATGGTTTCCAACCTAATTCACGTTGTAATTTTGAAGAATCGATAGCATAACGCAAATCATGCCCAGCACGGTCGGTTACGTAAGTAATCAGTTTAGCAGACTCTCCTTCTGCGCGTCCTAATTTACGATCCATAATAGAACACAATAAACGAATCAAATCGATATTAGTCCATTCATTATTACCACCAATGTTATAAGTATCACCATCTTTACCGGTATGAAAAATCACATCAATAGCACGTGCGTGGTCATCTACAAATAACCAGTCGCGAATATTTTCACCTTTACCATAAATAGGAATAGGGCGATTATGTTTAATATTATTAATGGCAAGGGGAATTAATTTTTCAGGAAAATGGTGTGAACCATAGTTATTCGAGCAGTTTGATATTACCACTGGCATACCATACGTATCGTGATAAGCTCTCACAAAATGATCGGACGAAGCTTTACTAGCTGAATAAGGAGAATGAGGATCATATTTTGTTGTTTCCACAAAGAAAGTGCCATCTTTTTCCAAAGCGCCATACACTTCATCAGTCGAAATATGATAAAAACGCTTTCCTTCCATTTGCCCTTTCCACAATTCTTTAGCTACATGCAATAAGTTGCAAGTTCCCATCACATTGGTACGAATGAAAGCAAATGGATCTGTTATAGAACGGTCAACATGCGATTCCGCAGCCAAATGGATAACACCATCGGGTTTATATTGAGAAAATACGGCAGAAATGGCTTCATAGTCGGTAATATCAGCTTTCACAAATGTGTAGTTAGGGCAGTTTGCCACATCGGTTAAATTCTCTAAATTGCCAGCATAAGTCAGAGCATCCAAATTAACAATTTGATATTCAGGATATTTATTAACAAATAAACGTACGACGTGTGAGCCAATAAAACCCGCACCACCAGTAATAATGATTGTTTTTTTCATGACAAAATTAAGAATTAAACATACAAGGTCGCAAAAGTAATACTTTTTGCTGGTATTAAAAAATTTTTTTAGTCCTAAAACCAATCAGGTACTGCGCTCTAAAAGAGCCAGAACTATATTTCAACGTAAAAATTGCTTTCATATTGTAAGTAAGATGAGAAAATAATATAAAACAGCAGTAAAAAAGAATCCACAAGCTACTTGTAGGACTAAAAAAATAATAGTACCTTTGCAACCGCTTTTCGAGTAAAAGCATGTTTAGGTATTAATTTAACAAAAAAACAAAACAAATGGCAACTAAAATTAGATTGCAAAGACACGGTCGCAAAGGGTACGCCTATTACCACATCGTAATTGCTGACAGCCGTGCACCACGTGATGGTAAATTTATCGAACGTATCGGTTCGTACAACCCAAACACAAACCCTGCTACAGTTGATTTGAAATTCGACCGTGCATTGTATTGGGTAGAAACAGGTGCTCAACCAACTGACACTGTAAACACAATCCTTTCAAACGAAGGCGTATTGTTGAAAAAACACCTCCTTGGTGGTGTTCGCAAAGGTGCATTTGACGAAGCTACTGCTGAAAAGAAATTTGAAGCTTGGAAAGCTGAAAAAGCAAAAAACAACGAAGGCGTAAAAGCTAACGCTGCTACTGCTAAAGCTGCAGAAGCTAAAAAACGTTTAGAAGCTGAAAAAGAAGCTCACAAAGCTAAAGCTGCTGAGTTAGCTAAGAAAAAAGCTGAAGCTCTTGAAGCTCAAGTAGCTGCAGCAGCCGAAGAAGTTGCTACTCCTGAAATAGAAGCTCCTGAAGCTCCAGTTGCAGAATAACATTCTACATCACAAAAAACACAAAAGCCTGGAAGCAATTTCAGGCTTTCGTTTTTTTGGCGACTTCGTATATTTATAGTATATTTGCGCATATTTTGAGTATAGTGCAACGCATACTCTTATTGAATCAGAATACCCTAAAGACACACCATCAACGAAACAACTACGGTTGTATATTTCGAGTGATAAAATGAATTACTTAACAATTCTCTTAATTGTTCTACTTTTACTCTCATTAGTAGAACTCTCCTTCGCAAAACACAAAGTTCTTTGTGACCAACTATTCCATATTGCTTTTGCATTTACGGCATTTTGGGTGGGTATTAAGTATTATATTGGACCCGATATTTTCTCTTACGTTCCTTTTTACGAAACCATACAGCCCCTTAAAGATATTCTAGGTGGTCATTACAAGGGCGACTTTGAAATAGGATTTGCCATTTTTTGTAGCTTACTCAAAAGTATAGGTCTCTCATTCTGGGGAATGACTGTCGTTATCACAGCAATCTACTTTGCAGCTATTTATAAACTTTTCAAACAGCTAAAATCCTATCGTATATTGGCACTATTTGTACTCATGCTACTGGATGCAAATTTAGTATTATACCAATTTCGGGAATGTTTGGCAGTTTCCTTTTATCTGTTGATGGTTTTGTTTTTATTCAAGAAAAAATATATTGCCAGCATTCTAATGTTTATAATGGCGGCAGCCGTGCACAAATCAGGCTTATTCATGTGTATTGGCACATTTATAGTGTATGAATTAAGATTTATCAAAATTGACAAACAAGCATATATTATATTATTTATGCTACTCATTTTGTTCCTTATTATTCCATTAAAGGATTTCATTTTGCCAATCATTGATCAACTTCCACTTCAAGAATCTGTTATAGATTCAATAAAGCATCATTTATTACTAGAGAAAAATTTTCAAACCATATTTATTGTTTATGCCATTGCTATTTTTTCCACCGCTTATTATAGTAATTTTTCAAAAGATGATGCAAAATGGCATTGGATTATTTTTTCTTGTTTATTAATAATTGTTATATTATTTCAATACTACTTCATTCTCAATCGATTAAGATCTTATTTCCTTCCTTTAGCATTAGTATATATAATAAATGCTATTATAACATCTAAGAACAAGAGTGTATTACCCAAACAGATATTGGTTGTATCCATTTTGTTGTTTTCGGCAAACTTCTACAGACGGTATAATGTAGAATTGGAAAATTCCATAAGTAAAGTTAACATCGGTCATACCGTCTTCGATTTAAAACA
This sequence comes from uncultured Paludibacteraceae bacterium, assembly GCA_964570565.1. GTDB lineage: Bacteria > Bacteroidota > Bacteroidia > Bacteroidales > Paludibacteraceae > W0P28-013. Next base: position 10,357 of record CAZMYT010000010.1, on the reverse strand, counting down.
CAAGTCTGAAGAACAAATCAAACAAGAGCAAATGAAAAAAGCTGATAAGTTTTGGAAATATGAATATTTAAACCAAACACAGAATTAACAATGATAGACATTCTACTATCAACATATAATGGTGAGAAATACATAACCCAACAACTCCAATCACTTTTTGCTCAAACAGTTGATGATTGGATATTGTGGACTCGTGATGACGGCTCTACTGATAACACCGTGGCTATTATTGAAACATTTCGACAACAATCGCCAAATAAGATTAAAATACTCCAAGATACGAAAGGTAATGTTGGGAGTGCACGTTCTTTCGAAATTCTATTAGAGCAATCTACGAATAAATACATCATGTTCTGTGATCAAGACGATGTTTGGTTGCCAACAAAAATAGAATGGTCATTACAAAAAATGCATGAATTAGAAAAAAAAACAAAACCGATTGTGGTGTTTTCCGATTTACAAATTGTGGATTCCGAGTTACAACTCATACACCCATCATTTTTAGAACAAAACAAACTCAGGATGGATATTGCAACACAATTCAAGTATATTTGTGTTGCCAATTGCGTAGCTGGCTGTACCATTTTAATGAACCAAGAAGCAAAAAAACAGGTATTACCTTTTCCTGCAGAAATACCGATGTTTGATTGGTGGATTGCGGCCAAAATTGCACGAGTAGGTATTTTAGATTATATTCCCGATGCAACAATACTGTATAGACAACATAGTCATAACGTATGGGGCACACATACCGTTTCACACAGCCATTACCTACAACGATTACTACATATTGGGGGTATGTTGAAAGAGTACAGCCGATTAGCTCCATTTTTAAGAGCCTTAGAATTTGGTAATATGTGGCGTTTTTGGTGGTACAAGCTAGTATACTTTATACGACGAAGATTATGAAGATCGCATTTCTTATACAAGACATAACGACCAAAGGAGGTACAGAACGTACAACCTGTTGTTTGGCAAATGAGTTTGCTAAACACAATCATGATGTCTGTATTGTGTCTGTATTTAAAAATGAACCAACGATCAAATATTTTTTAAATTCAAACGTTAATGTTACATATCTTAGCGATAAGGAATATAGCATTGAATTAGGATTGAGAAAAAGAGTACTATTAATAGCGAAACAACTTCGCCTTGTTAAACGATGTCAAACGCTCATAGCAGAAGATGTTATTATAGGACAAAAGATTTTAGCATCACTCTTACTTTGGTGGGCAGGCTTATCTAAAAAATCAATTGCCTGCGAGCATTTCAAATTTGAGATGTATAACAATATAGTACGTTCAATGCGTAATGTGTTGTATAAAAAATTTCGTCAAGTGGTAGTTTTAACAGAAAATGATGAACAAAAATTCAAACGTGTCCTCACCAACGTAAGCGTCATCCCTAATATGGTTTCTGTTAATCCAACCATAGGAGTAGGAGCTGATTCAAAACGCATGATTTCTGTAGGGCGTTTGCATCCTCAAAAAGGGTATGATTTATTATTACAAGCACTCCCAAAAGTCTTTAGCGAAGCACCTGATTGGACGTTAGATATTTTTGGAGAAGGAGAAGATTATGAACAACTAACTGAACAGTGTCGCCAATTGAATTTAACACAAAATGTTCATTTTAAGGGGTACACATCTAATATTGAAGCGGAATATGCCAATGCGGCACTATACATTATGTCGTCGCGGTTTGAAGGATTCCCGATGGTATTATTGGAAGCGGCCGCATGCCAACTGCCAATTGTATCCTTCCAATGTCCTGAAGGACCTGAAACGATTTTAGCAAATGGAGGCGGGCTTTTAGTTCCTCCCGAAAACAGCGACGCACTAAGCAATGCCATTCTAAAAGTAATAAAAGATGACCAGTTACGAAAAAAACTGGCGCAAGAAACAATCAAAATAACAGAGCGCTATTCTCCCTTATCCATATACGGAGAATGGATGAACTTATTTCATAAAGTAGACTTAATCTGAACGAAAAACACACATGCAGGAAGACTTAGTATCCATTATCACTCCGCTATACAATGGAGAACGCTTTGTGGCGCAAACTATTGAAAGCGTCCTAGCACAAACTTATCCACATTGGGAGATGATTATCATCAATGATGGTTCCAAAGACAATAGCGAAGCTATTGTGCAAAAATACACCGAACAAGATGCCCGAATCCAACTTGTTTCACAACCAAACGCAGGCTCAGCTGCTGCACGAAACAACGGTATACGAAGAGCTTCTGGACGTTATATAGCCTTATTAGATGCTGATGATTTATGGGAACCATTCTTCTTAGAGTCACAATTAAACCTTATGCAAAAAACGAGTTCATTGTTAGTGTATGGCTCTCATAAACGCATTGATGACAAAAATCAGGAATGTTTGACACCATTTTACGTTCCCGAAAAAGTGACCTATACAGACTTACTAAAAACTTGTTCAATAACGTGCTTAACAGGGTTATACGACACCTCAAAATATGGGAAAGTATATCTTAATGAGGCATTCAAAAGCTTACGCGATGACCACATTTATTGGTTGGACATATTAAAAATGGCTGGCGTAGCCTATGGTAATCCACAAATTATTGGTTCTTACCGGATATTAGGAACATCTGTTTCCAGAAACAAAAAAAAGGTCATTATTCCACAGTTTAAAGTGTATTATGAATGTGAAAAACTCGGACTACTAAAGAGCCTTTATTATCTTACCCATTGGGCCATCAATGGTTATTTTAAATACAAAAAATAAAACATGGAACGTAAAAAAGGGAAATACGATTTTCTGATTGTTGGAAGCGGACTGTTTGGTGCCGTATTTGCACATAAAGTTACTGCTGCAGGAAAATCATGTTTAGTGGTGGATAAACGTTCACATGTAGGTGGAAACGTTTTCTGCCGAAACATACAAGGTATTCAAGTACACAATTATGGAGCACACATCTTTCACACATCCGACAAAGAGGTTTGGGATTTTGTGAATCAATTCGTACCATTCAACCGTTACACAAATAGTCCGTTGGCCAAATACGGTGAAGAGTTGTATAATTTACCGTTCAATATGAACACCTTCCACCAACTGTGGGGCATCAAAACCCCAGAGGAAGCTCGCAAAAAAATAGCAGAACAGCGTGGGAAATATGCCAATATCAACCCACAAAATTTGGAGGAACAAGCGCTACAATTGGTAGGACACGACATCTACGAGAAACTGATTAAAGGCTACACTGAAAAACAATGGGGCTGTAAAGCTACAGAATTACCTAGTTTTATTATTCGCCGATTACCACTACGTTTCACTTACGATAATAATTATTTCAACGATAAATATCAGGGTATTCCAGAAGGTGGATACAACATACTTATAAATAGATTATTAGAAAATAGCGATATTATTTTAAATACCGACTTTTTACAACAGCGCGAAGAATTAACCGAAAAAGCCGAAACCATTCTCTATACGGGTATGTTAGATGCTTATTTTAACTATCAATATGGCAACCTAGAGTTTCGTAGCTTACGATTTGAAACACAATTACTCGATATCGATAATTTCCAAGGGAATGCTGTGGTCAACTATACAGATGCAGAAACTCCTTTCACTCGTATCATTGAACACAAACATTTTGATTACGGAACACAACCAAAAACCGTGATCACAAAAGAGTACCCTCAACCTTGGGATCAGACTAAAGAGGCCTATTATCCAGTAAACAACGATAAAAACGAACAATTGGCTGCAAAATATAAATTTTTGGCCAATCAAGAACCGAATGTTATTTTTGGTGGCCGTTTAGCCGACTACAAATATTACGATATGGACGAAGTCATCCGTTTGGCTTTAGACAAGGCTGATGCTATTTTAAAACAATAATATGCTAAATGTCTCGATTGTATTATATCATACCGATATCCGTGAAGTTACGGCTTTAGTGGATATTTTACGTGGTAGTAATTTTGTCAACACTATTTTCTTAATTGACAATTCCGAGACAAAAAATCCAGATTTTAAACTCCTACCAGCAACCTACCTATTCAACGGGAAAAATTTAGGCTACGGTGCTGCTCACAATATCGCGATTCAGCAGACACTTACGCAACATATTCCATATCATTTAGTAGTCAATTCCGACATCTACTTTCAATCTGAAAGCATAGGTCAACTACTTGATTTTATGGAGAATCATCAAAATATTGGGAGCTTAATGCCAAAAATATTTTATCCTGACGAAAAAATTCAATACCTTTGTAAACTCATTCCTACACCATTAGATTTATTCGGTAGACGATTTTTACCGCGTAAATGGATGCAAAAAAGGATTGAACGGTTTGAATTACAACAATTTGGGTACGATAAAATAATGAATGTGCCTTATCTTTCGGGCTGCTTCATGTTGTTACGTTCCGAAGCACTGAAGAAAGTAGGTTTATTTGATGAACGTTTTTTCATGTATCCTGAAGATATCGACTTAACACGTCGTATCAGAGAACATTATCGTACGGTATTTTATCCTCAGGTGTCTGTTATTCATAATCACGCGCAAGGATCGTATAAAAGCACAAAATTACTTTGGATTCACATCATCAACCTTATTAAATATTTCAATAAATGGGGATGGTTCTGTGATAAAAAACGACAACTGATAAACAAGGAAACCCTTAATCAATTTAAAAATAACGAATTATGAATTTCAGTATAATGGAAATCGCGAGTGCGTTCATCGTTCTATTCGCCATCATCGACATTTTGGGTTCTATTCCAATTATTCTGAATTTACAGAAAAAAGGGGAAAAACTTCATCCGTTTAGAACGAGTGCGGTTGCATTGTCTATCATGTTATTATTTCTGTTTGCGGGTGATTTAGTGCTCCAACTATTCAATGTAGATATCCGTTCATTCGCCGTGGCTGGTGCACTTATTATCTTCATCATGGCACTCGAAATGGTACTCGATGTAGAACTTTTTAAAAATAAAGGACCAGAAGGCAGTGCAGCTATTGTGCCACTAGCTTTTCCATTGGTAGCAGGCCCAGGCTCTTTTACAGCACTACTCTCTTTACGTGCTGAATATGCTACCGAGAATATTGTAATCGCCTTGGTTTTGAACCTTATTTTTGTATTTCTTGTATTGAGTTCAACCAAAAAGATTGAGAAAATATTTGGAGAGGGTGGCATTTATATTCTACGTAAATTTTTCGGAATTATCCTATTAGCTATTTCAGTCAAACTATTTGTCGAAAATATCAGCTATTTGATAAAATTGTAACAAGAAATGTCGGTCATTATACTTCCAACAGCTTATCTAGCACCGGTATCTTATTATAAATATCTCGTCAATACGCCTGTCGTCATAGAACAGCACGCTTTTTACGTAAAACAAACTTACGCCAATCGTTGCCAAATCGCTACGGCCAATGGTGTAGAAAATTTAACCATTCCAGTGGAACACCAAGCGCACAAAGTGGCGATTAAGGATGTGCAAATTTCAGAACATTCCAACTGGCAATTGATGCATTGGAGAGCGATAGAGGCAGCTTATAATTCTACTCCTTTTTTTGATTATTACAAAGATGATTTAGAGCCGTTCTTTCAGCACAGATTCACCTCTTTGCTCGACTTTAACCTGCGTATACAAACAACCATACTCGATTTACTGGGCTTCGAATCAACTGTCACACTCAGTGATAGTTACAAAGAAGAATATCATTCTGGTGAAATTGACCTACGCGAAGCCTATCATCCTAAGAAAAAAGCAGTACCTTTGGACGTTCATTTTGAACACCAAAATTATTACCAAGTGTTTAACCACAAATTTGGATTTTTGCCCGACTTAAGCATTATCGACTTGCTTTTTAATATGGGTAACGAAGCTCGTTTGATTTTAAAAAAATAATAAAGATGGAAACAATTGATTGGAAAAATATCGGATTTGGCTACATACCAACCGATCACAACGTTCGCTGCACATTTGCCAATGGCGCTTGGGGCGAACTTCGTACACACGACGACGCATATCTCAACTTACATATGGCAGCCTCCTGTTTACACTATTCTCAAGAAGCATTTGAAGGCTTAAAAGCCTTTCGCGGTGTCGATGGGAAAGTACGTATTTTCCGTATGGAGGATAATGCAAAACGCTTACAAGATTCATGCAAAGGCATTATGATGCCTGAATTACCAATCGAAAAATTCAAAGAAGCGATTCTCAAAGTGGTAAAACTAAATGAACGATTCATTCCTCCATACGAAAGTGGCGCATCGCTATACATTCGTCCGTTGATTATTGGAACAACCGCTTTAGTGGGCGTAAAACCTGCAAATGAATACGAATTTATCGTTTTTGTTACACCTGTAGGTCCTTATTTCAAAGGCGGATTTCAAGCAACACCATTTATGTTAAGCCGTAAATACGACCGTGCAGCTCCACTCGGCACTGGTATGTACAAAATTGGTGGTAATTATGCATCAGGTATGGCAGCAGGCGTACACGCACACGAAATGGGTTATTCTGCTATTTTCTACCTCGATCCAAAAGAAAAAAAATACATTGACGAATGCGGTGCCGCTAACTTTTTTGGTATCAAAGGCAATACATATCTCACACCTAAATCAGGTTCTATTTTACCTTCTATCACAAATCGTAGTTTGATGACTCTTGCCGAAGATTTGGGAATGACTGTGGAACATCGCCCCATTGCTGTAGAAGAATTGGACACATTTGATGAAGCAGGCGCTTGTGGAACAGCTGCTGTAATCAGTCCAATAACCAAAATAGACGATATTGACACTGGACATGCCTACGTATTCTCACACGACGGTAAACCAGGTCCAAAATGCACCGAATTATACAATCATCTACGTGGAATTCAATATGGCGAAAAAGCTGACAAATTTGGCTGGATAACCATTGTTGAATAATTCAAATAGATACAAGCAATAAATAAGGAGCGACTACCAAGTTGCTCCTTATTTTATTATCGGAGTACCATTTTTTTCATTGTTTTTTTTGGTGATACATAAAAAAAAGCGTAATTTTGTGCCTCCAAATGAGAGATTAGTTTATTTAAATAAAAACAGTAGTATTATGATTAAATTAGGTATTAATGGATTTGGCCGTATTGGCCGTATGGTATTCCGCGCTGCAGTGGAAAACTTTGGTAACGATATCCAAGTTGTAGGTATCAATGACCTTTTGGATGCTGATTACTTAGCTTACATGTTGAAATACGATTCAGTACATGGTCGTTTCAATGGCGAAGTAAAAGTAGAAAATGGTGCATTGGTTGTAAATGGTAACAAAATCCGTTTGACAGCTGAACGCGACCCTGCAAACTTGAAATGGAACGAAGTTGCTGCTGATGTTGTTGTTGAATCTACAGGTTTCTTCTTAGATGACGCTTCAGCTCGCAAACACATCGAAGCAGGTGCTAAAAAAGTAATTATGTCAGCTCCTTCTAAAGATGCTACTCCAATGTTCGTTTATGGTGTTAACCACAAATCTTACGCTGGTCAAGATATCATTTCTAACGCTTCTTGTACAACTAACTGTTTAGCTCCTATCGCTAAAGTTTTGAACGATAAATTTGGTATTGCTAAAGGCTTGATGACCACCGTTCACGCTGCAACTGCAACTCAAAAAACAGTTGACGGTCCTTCATCAAAAGACTGGAGAGGTGGTCGTGGTATCTTGGAAAACATCATCCCTTCATCAACAGGTGCTGCTAAAGCAGTAGGCAAAGTGCTTCCTGTATTGAACGGCAAATTGACTGGTATGGCTTTCCGTGTTCCAACTTCTGACGTTTCAGTAGTAGATTTAACTGTAGTTTTGGAAAAACCAGCTACTATGGACGAAATCAACGCTGCTATGAAAGCTGCTTCTGAAGGCGAATTGAAAGGCGTATTAGCTTATACTGAAGATGCAGTTGTTTCAACTGACTTCCGTGGTTGTGCAAATACTTCAATCTACGATGCTAAAGCTGGTATCTCTTTGGATGCTAACTTTGCAAAAGTAGTTTCTTGGTATGACAACGAATGGGGCTATTCAAACAAAGTTTGTGAAATGGCTCGTGTTATTGCTAAATAAGTAATTACATAAACATAGAAAAAGCTCCGGAAATAATTTTTCGGAGCTTTTTTATTGCACAAATTTGACTATTTGGTTATCTTTACAACATTCAAAACTAAAATGATGATAACACAACATTCCACCGCACAAGAGATAAAAGAGAGGCTATTTAAGCTCTCTGATCCACAAAAGAAAGAGTTTTTGCCTTACTTTTTTAAAACTGGTAAAGGACAATACGGAGAAGGCGATAAATTCATCGGCGTAGTAGTGCCCAAACAACGTGCATTGGTAAAAACGATAAAAAAAATTGAGTTGGCAGAGATAGAACTATTGCTCTGCGACCCTTATCACGAATGCCGTCTTACAGGGTTATTACTATTAGTACAAATATACCAGAAAGCCTCGACAGAAGATAATAAAAAGGCCATTTTTGATTTCTACATTGCAAATTATACACACATCAATAATTGGGATTTAGTGGATTTATCGGCGCCTCAAATTGTAGGCGATTATTTACTTACACATCCACGAGAGGTTTTGGTGACATACGCCCAAAGCAATCATTTGTGGCTCCAACGTATTGCCATCATCAGTACGTTCGCTTTTATTAAAAAGAATCAATTTTCAGACACGTTTGCAATAGCTGACTTGCTTTTAAGCCACCCTCACGACCTAATTCACAAAGCAGTAGGGTGGATGCTTCGAGAAGCAGGGAAACGGGATTTTGAGGCGGAATATAACTTTCTACTGACTAACGAAAGATACAAGCGGATGCCTCGCACTATGCTACGCTATGCCATCGAAAAATTTCCAGAACCCATGCGCCAAGACTTTTTAAAAGGTCGTTTATAAAAAAAGAGATGTTTAGAATTTTCTAAGCATCTCTTTCTATATTAAAGAATGGAATCTAAATGAACATCTCGGAATCCCAAAAAATACAAAATTCCGTCCAACCCAATCGTCGATATCGACTGACGAGCATTTTCTTTTACTTTGGGTTTTGCATGAAATGCAATACCTAAACCAGCCAAATTTAACATTGGTAAATCATTAGCCCCATCACCAACAGCAATAACTTGTTCTAATTCAATTTTTTCCACCTGAGCAATCAAATTCAGCAATTCTGCTTTACGTTTGCCATCCACGATATCTCCCAAATGGCGTCCTGTAAGTTTACCCTCTTCGATTTCCAGTTGATTTGCATACACATAATCAACGCCAAATCGTTTTTGTAAATATTGACCAAAGTAAGTGAATCCACCAGATAAAATAGCAATTTTAAATCCGCATTTTTTCAAAACCGACATAAGACGATCTGCACCATCCATAATGGGTAAATTTTCAGCGATTTCACGCATAACAGATTCATCCAAGCCTTTCAACAAGGCAACTCGTTGGCGAAAACTTTCATTAAAATCAATTTCACCACGCATGGCTGATTCTGTAATAGCACGTACTTGCTCACCTACACCAGCTCTATCTGCTAATTCATCAATTACTTCTGTTTTAATCAGCGTCGAATCCATATCAAAACAAATAAGGCGTCTATTACGGCGATACATATCATCCTTTTGAAAGGAAATATCAATTCCTTCCTGAGCAGAAATTTCAAGGAATTTAGTCGAAAATAGGTTTTTATCGACTAACTCACCACGTACCGAAAATTCAACACAAGAGCGTAGATGATCTAAATCCTTTTCGTCTAACGATGGACGTCCTGTTAAACGTTTGATAGAATCAATATTCAACTGTTGTTCTGATACAGCTTTGGTAACCAAACCTATTTGACGAGCAGTAATCATCCGCCCCAAAACTGTTACTACATAGCGACTTTTCCCTTGACGAACCACCCAATTGTTATATCGTTCTTCCGTTACGGGAGTAAAACGTACCTGTACACCTAACTCAGAACACTTAAACAAAATATCTTTCAAAATATGACCTGAATGTTCTGTTGAATCCATTTTAAAAAGAATGCCCAAAGATAAGGTGTGATGAATATCAGCCTGACCAATATCCAAAATAGTGGCATTATACTGCCCTAAAATCTCTGTAATTGAAGCTGTTACTCCTGGTTTATCTTCTCCTGAAATACTAATTAAAATAATTTCGCTTGGCATAACTAAACAATGTAAGGATTTATAATGCAAATATACGCAAAAATGAGCAAAAACCAGCATTTTTAAACAAAAAAAGAGCCGAGTATACAATTGTATACTCGGCTCTGAAAACGGCGGCTACCTACTCTCCCACCTTGTGGGCAGTACCATCGGCGTAAGCGAGCTTA
>CAZMYT010000009.1:0-61547 GCA_964570565.1 uncultured Paludibacteraceae bacterium | reverse complement strand
CCAGCGCGTGGACGATTGCCAGGAATTCTCCAATATTGTTGCTCCCATTTTCAAAGGGACCTTGATGGAAGACTAGCTTTCCGCTGATTGTGTGGACGCATTGATACTCAAGAGGTCCGGGATAGCCGATGCAGGAAGCATCTACACAGTAACTATCCTCTACCGGTTTACCAATGATTTCAAGCATCATTGGGCTGATCGTGGGCACACGTTTTCCTTTGTATTCATCATATGCTGATTGGAATGCGGCATTTGCTGCTTCATAGTTCTCAAAGGATTTGTATTCAGCACCATTGAACCCAGTCACTTGAGCGGAGCATTCCTGCCAGGTGGTGAAAACTCCGTTCTTGCGGCCTTTCCAAACGACGTAATATTTTTGTTTGGGCATATGTTCCCCCGTGATTTAGGAAGGTAATTTATTTCTCTCTACTCGAAAATCCAAAGGATGCAAGCCGTTCTCTTGCAATTTCAATTTCCTGATCCGAGAAAAGCGGCCGATATTTGAGCTTTAAAACCAGGTTTTCCATCGTTAAATCCAGACGGTGAAATCGCCACAATTCTGTGAATCCATCCGATGGTTCAGCAGTTGCAAGCAACTTTTGGGTTGTTCTACGACATCTCTCATCTGAAACCATACTAATTTTCCGTTGATATACTAGCTGCTTCCGAAGGATCATTTGGCTTATCGATCGTTTCGATCGCTTGGTCAATATTATCAAACCAATATTTCTTGTATCCATCTGCCAGATATTGCCGGTCAGCTGTGTAGAGGAATACACTGACAGTGACTTCCATCCCTTGATGGTGAAATACCTTGGGCACACCATTCTCTTCAAACAAAGCGCGATATCCATCGATCTTGTGCTCGTATTCCGTACGGCCAGTACCTTTAGGATCGATGTACACGATGTGGTATCGATTTCCTTTTTTAAGCCAGAAGATGAAATCGGGCTTGAAATTGGCGATTCGGTTCTCAATTGGGTAGTAATAGGGGATGTTGATGTCATCAACGGTTTCATCAACGCGACTGAACAACCACCAATCGAAGTTCTTAAATCGGTGATCCTTCTTGCGCAGATATTCCTCAAGAGAGCGCAAGAAACGCACTTCACTTTCTACGTGGATGACGCTGCGGATGTAATCGATGCGCTCGTTTTCGCTCAACAAGACCGGGATGTAGTAATGGTTGGCAATCCGCCTGATTTCTAGTTGAGCATTATTGGCAAAATAAGTGTCGGATTGTTGCTGGCGCAGGCCATCAACTTCATCCTCATAATCGTCAAATGAAAGCTGACCGGTTGTGTATTTGGCTCTCGCCTCCTGAATGAGTTGGACGGCTTGCAGTACCCTTTGAATTCTTCGTTCCAGATCCCCGATTTTTTCAATGGACACTTTAATGTGTCGGAAATGGTTGATCTCGTTTTCCAACTCCTTGAACCCGGTCAGTTCCTTGTTACGCAGGTTGAAATAATTGGATGACTGGCGGATGAGAACTGGTAGGTTGCGGTATGGACGCGGATTATCCGTCCGATAGGTTTCGCCAGGGTTCTGCAGGCTGGCTCGCAGGGCGGTAATCTGGACTGGCGGGACTTCGTGCAAGGCATAAAATACCCGGTCGTCATCCACATAATTCATATAGTTGGTCAACAAAACCAGATTTTCAGCCGTCAATGAGAATTTTGCCAGGTCTCGTTCTTTGTAAAGTAACGCAGAACTCTGAGCATAGGTCGGGATCAGCAGCAGTTTGCCTTGGGTCGCTTCTGTGTTGAGTTCAAGTGAGATTTCCACCTCGCCGGCCTGTTTCTCTTCCTGATCCAATCCGCCAATCACCAGGTTGAGCGCTTCGCGATTAGTGCCGAAGATGAAAACGCTTTCCAGCGGTTGGACGTCATTCTTAATCCTGTCAAGCACTTCATGGTCTTCATCTGATAACGCATTGCTGGTGATCAGTTCGCGCAGACGTTTACGCCGGTTTTTGAGTGGTTCAATTCGTACGCCGCGCCCGACGGATTGCAGGATAAACTTCTTGGCTTCCGTGCCGGTGCCGATATTGATGTAGGTGATGACATTCGGACGGTTGGAATCCCAACCTTCGTAGAAGCTGCGTGACCCAAGCAAGATGTTGATATCCGAATCGGGCTGGTTCAGGCGCTCAAAGTAACCCTCATCTGTGAAATGCTGATTCACTTCATAACCTGAGAGTTCTTGTTTTAACCAATCGGATATATCTCCGATACGGATTAAGGCAAACGGGTCGTCGCTGGTTTTGAGTTTGAAGGCCACTTCCTGCCGGTCTGAGGGGCGCGTCAGGATTTCGATCTCACCAGCCGAGGTGGCGTTAAACACCTCGCGCAGCAAGTCCGCCTGGGTGATTCCGTTAAGCAGGCGATCATCCACCCGAATGGTGGTGTCACTTTCAAACAAGAATTCTGGACGGTCGCGCAGTTCGCTTAACAGCTCTCGTTTGGCGCTCTCCCAGGTCTCGGCGTCAATTTCTCCTTTGCCAATGCGCACCAGTTCGCGGAAGAAGAGTTTCAGATCGGCGTCTTCGGTATTGACCGAGTTGACCAGGGTCATCATCAACGGACGATGATAAAGATCAACCCGCACCTGGCGCACCCTGGATTCAATGCTGCGCGAATAGGTGAGCATAATTAAAGCCTTAAGGACGATCTTTTGCTTTTCCGCGTCAGTGTATTCATCCCCCTTTTTGAAAGCGCGCACTTCCTGTTTTAGGACGGCGATGTGCTTGCCATAGCCTTTGCGAATAAACTCGCTCAGGTTGAAGTTTGCCGCGGTGGTGATGATGTCGCGCGGGTCGGTGAAGGTGGCGGAAAAATTGAACAGAAATCCATTGCGGGAGAGGATGGAATAAATATGCTGGCGTTTCGAATCTTCCTTGTCGCCTTTGTGGGCTTCATCCAGCAGGATATACCAGTTTCCGTTGTTATCGTAGCTGCGGAAGTCAATAATCTTGTCTTTTTTCTCATCGCTCAGGTTATCTGACCGGTAGTAGTAAACATTCAGTTCCTGCCCGCGCAGCAGCGAGGGAGATTGGTGTTTGACTTCGGCGTAGTCACGTAATTCATGCAGGCGGATGAACAACCCTCCGCCGGCATTGAACTCGTCCACGTGGGTGCGCAATTGCTCCAATAGGTCGTCGCGATGGGCCAACACCAGGATGTCGTGAGCGGGGATTTCGCTGCGCTCCATCAAGTGGTGCAGCAGCTCAATCATTTTGACGATTACTAGCGTCTTGCCGGAACCGGTCGCCATCCAGAAGCACATGCGGTTGATGAACTGCTCGTAAGGCATGCGGTCATCCGTCTGGCTGTAATAGGCTTCCAGCAGGGCTGCCAGTTTGCGTTTGGCAGCTGAGGAGCGGTCCAACGGCAGATCAAGATCCTCTTCCATTCCGAAGTCGCGGTACCAGGCCATATACGCCTGCTTGCGCTCGTTCTCAGGCTGCCCGGGGGTCTGGTAATATTTCCATAGTGCAAGCAGCGCGTTTTGCAGGGCTTGCTGCTGGTAATCCCACAGTACCTTGCCGCGCGAGAAGGTTGCCAGGTCGAAGCCAGCCCAGTTGGGCGGCAGTGACCCCTGCGGGAGGTTTTCCACCATGCGTTGTAGGTAAATGCCGGTCATACTACTGCCACCAGACCAGGGGTTTGATGACCTGCCAATCGGGGTCGGTCAGGCTCATGCGTTCGCCATCTTGAAACTCAACATAATCGGCAGTGATGCGCTTGATCCACTTGCCGCGCCGCTGGGAAAGGGTTTCGGCCAAATCGATATCGGGGTAGAGGCGTTCAGGGTGGAAATGGACTGTGTTCTGCTCTTCGTCAATCTCAACGGAATCGAGCATCTTCAGGTCGCGCAGGAAGACGTAGCTGTGGTAGGGGTCTTCGTAGGGGTTGTGGAACAGGTCGGCGTCGGCGTAATGGGCGCGGCGCAGCACGTCTTCGTATTGCTCCAGATCGTAATATTTGACAAAATGGCTCATGCCGGTGCCGCCATTGGGCTTGCCGTCTTTCCACTTATCAGAAAAAGCCACCTTTTTGATGCGCGGTAGAATAACAGTGTTAAAATATTCGCCCATTTCAACAAGAATATATTTTCGATTGCTTTCTTCGTTTTCACGGTTCATGTTCATAACAGAATGTGCAGTAGTACCTGAACCAGCAAAAAAGTCGAGAACAACTGATTTATCATCGTCAAAAATGATCGAATCTATGATATCTGACACTGAGTTTATTGATTTTGGATAAGAAAAAGTATTTGCATCTCCAAACAAATTAGTTAGTAACGCGGTTCCGTGTGTACCTGCGTTGTATTTTGAGTCAAACCAATTGCTTGTTGCTTTTACTCTTTCAATTGTTACCGATTCAAATATTGCTGGGCCATTTCTTCCAATTCGGCCTTTCACGATACTTTTAGCTATAGCTCGAACTGCTGATTTATATGTCTTTCTCCAAACGCGCTCCTGACCTTTACTGTCAATTGGATAAACCCGCAAATACCCTTCATTTGTTGCTTCTTTTGGGTACTCATTACCCTCGGGAGGTTCTTCAATTCCTTTAATTGTCCCTGTTTCTGGCTCAATCAATAAAGCATAGAAGCTTTTTGGTCTGCCATAACGGAAATTATTTTCCCCCGTTCCTGTCCTCATGAAAGGTCTTTCATTTGGTTTGTCAATCTTTCTTGGGATTCTCACAAAATCTGTTGTTTTAGGCGTGACTAGAATTGCATATTCGTGAGTTCTTGAAAGATTAGCTTTCGGTGAACCTTGAGGATGGTGATTAACAACAACAACATTTACATCACACTCAGGAAAGTCTGCCTTGAGTAATTCCACAACATTTGCCATTTCATAATCATCGATGGCGATAACTAATGCACTTTCACCCGATGATAAGTACTCATGCACGAAATTTATCCTATTCTCAATTAAGGTTATCCACGAAGAACTTCTATAGTCATTAACATAAATGATTTCTGAACCATCAGCATTGTACGGTGGATCAATATAGATACATTTTATTTGCTTACGGTATTTGTTAACTAACGAAAGGAGTGCCTGATAATTCTCGCTGTGCACCAACCAGCCATCCAGGGCGGCATCCAGGTCGTCAAACAGCGCCAGAATGTCCAGCTCCAGATCAGAGAAGTACTTTGTATCGATGGGCAGGTATTGGTACTGTTTATGCAGGGGCGCACCGACCGCGTCTTTCTCGGTAAGCATCTCCAGCTTGAAATCCTCGCCAATCATGCCCAGGTCGCGCCATTCCTGAACTTGCTGCGGCAGGTTGGGGTGCGTAAACAATTTCTCCAGCACCGGGCTGCCGGCCAGTTTATCCAGCGTCAACACGTAGTGGCTGTTGCGCACAAACTTGGGCTTGTTCCAGATCTTGACCAGCTCGTCTTCAAACTGGCTGATAAAATCAATAATCTTATAGGTAATGCTTTTTAACGCCTGTAACTGCGCCAGACGTTCGGTGCTCCACACGTTCTGCCCGGCAAACAGATATTGATACATCCATAGGTCAAACTGCTCCTGTAAAAAGGCGCGGGCATCCTTGTTGATAAAGAAATCCACCTCGCTCTGCTTTTCAAATACGCGGAAGGCTTTGTTGAGTGTCTCGTCATCCAGTTTAACATTGGCTTTCTTGATCTCCTTGAGGATGTCATCCACCCTGGTGGTCTTGCCTTTTTCAGAATAAGCCACGTCAAAGACCAGCGTGCCGTCTTCGGGCTGAACCTTGCGGAAAGCATAAACGACTTCGCGCTTCTCGTTGGATTTTTTGAGCGTCATTTTGGAAGCATCGAAGAAAAACTTGACCCCATCCACTTCCACGTTCAGGCTGGTAAAGATGCGGTCCGTCTTGACGTAATACAGCATGTGGGTTTTCCAGAACAGGATCACATCGCGATCATCTGTATAAACCTTCTCATACACGTTCTGGTGCAGGGCGGTATAGCGGAAGTAGATCGAGCCGCTTTCGCTGAAGTAGCGCTGGAAAAAGGTGTACAGTTTGTCAAACAATTCTTCGCGGAAATCCGGGAAGGGCTGCAGCGCGGCAGTGATATCCTTCTGTAATTGCGGGAAAACTCCCTGCTCATAGTAGCGTGATTTAATGCGCATCAGGTTCACATAGCCCGAATCACCCTCAACTTTTGCACCCACGAAAATATCACGCAGGGCACCGAGGAATTGCTTTTCAAACTTGTTGGTTTCTTTCATGGAAGTCTCCGTAATGAAATTCGTCTTTTTTAGATCAGGGAGTTAGAATCATCAACTGTTGAGTGGTGATTCAATGACCTGCAATATCTCATCCGCTTTGAAAACCCGATTGCGGGCTTTACCAGTTCCCACCAGAATCCCTTGCTTCACCAGCTCATCAATGTAACGTTCCGCGGTCGGGTATGGCAATCCAAGTTCCATCTCAACCGTACGTACAGAAATGAGAGGTCGGGCAAAAAGTAGATCCACTACCTGGAGTAAACGAGCTGCAGAGCGGCCTTGCTGGAAGCGCTGGCGATAATTCTCTCTCAGATCGTTGATGCGTTTTACCCGCGCTGCTGCATCGAGGGCTTGAGAGGAAACACCGGATAAGAAAAAGATCAGCCAGGCATTCCAATTCCCTTTTTCTGTAACACCTCGCAGATGAGCGTAATAGTCCCGTCGATTGGCTTCAAAGAAAGCGCTCAGGTAGAGCAATGGCTGGGGAAGAATATTCCAGGCGCATAACAACATGGAAATCAATAATCTGCCCAGCCGTCCATTCCCATCCGGAAAAGGATGGATGGCTTCAAATTGGTAATGGATTAAACCCAAACGGATCAGCGGAGGTAGATTGGATGGTCCATTGATATACAACTCCAATTGCTGCAATGCCTTCAGCATTTCTTTGGGTGGGGGTGGAACATAAGTGGCAGTGGCAAGGCGGCTCCCAGGTGGACCGATAAAATTCTGGCCTTGTCTGAATTCACCTGCTCGGAACTGTTCCCCACGTACCCCTTCCAGAAGAATGCCATGTAGTTCGCGGATCAGGCGCAGGCTGACGGGTAGGCTGCTCATCCGCTCAAGGCCATACTCCAAAGCACGTACATAATTATGTACTTCTATCACATCATCTGGGGCGTCGAAAAGTGGCAATTGGACTGCTTCATAGGCAAGTACATCAGAGAGTGAAGCCTGCGTGCCTTCAATCCGGGAAGAAAGGACGGCCTCACGTCTGAGGAAAGGACGCACCAGTAAAAGAGGATTGGGTAATGATCTGCCTATACCTGCCAGTTCACCCAAGGCGCGGTCAGCAGCAGAAAGGTTCTCGACCAATTCAGAATTCCAGGTAAAGTTTGTTGGCGGAAGTGGATTAGGTACAAATGCAAATCCCCCCTCGGGAATAGCCACCATTTGTCCGCTGATACTTTTCTTGAAATCCTCAAGATTCATCTTTACTTCCCACAAATGATAATAACGAATTAATTGTTATCATTATACGATTATTATGATAACAAGTAAAGCAGAAATGAAACAAATAGAATAATTCAGTAAATCTGTCCCCCTAGGATAAGCGATATTTAATTCGTACAATGGGTCTATGTGATCGAATAAGAAATAAATCGTCGCTGAAATCGTAGGGCATACATCAAATCGTTGGAGCGACCTCGAAATGGGAAATCCATTTCAGGTCGTTTTTAATTCAGCGACTCCAAGATACAAAAGGAGTCCACTGATGTCAGATCCAGAATTACCAAACAATACGGAAGCAGAACGTGCCTTCCTCGGTTCTGTTCTTCTTGCGCCGGAGATCTTCAATGATTTTTCATCGTATATCAAGCCTGAAGATTTCTATCTTCTCCGCAATCGTCATATTTGGGAAGTAATGCGGAATTTGATCGAAGAGGGGATGCACATCGATTACCTTACCTTGTATGATGGGTTGAATTCCAAAGGTTGGCTTGAGGAAGTTGGGGAAGATGCTTATCTCATTCAAATGATCCAGGACACACCGACAGCCCTCCACGCTGAGTCATATGCACGGATTATCAAGGATAAGGCCAACAAAAGACGTATAGCTGAGCTTTCCATGAAGGTCGTGCAAAATGCATACAGCGAAAAATCCTTTTTAGATCTTAATGAGGACGTGGGAAACCTGGTCACCGGTTATTCTGCACTTCCTGGGAATTCCGAGCGTCTGGTTTACTCTGCGGAACAACTCTGTTCGTCAGAAGTGGGGGAGCTGACCTGGATTCTCAAGGATTGGATTATGGCAGGCGGGATTAATCTGATTGCAGGCATGCCGGCAGCCGGTAAGAGTTTTCTTGCACTGGATCTGGCAATCGGGATTGCCTCAACCGGTTTCGCCTGGAATGATCAATCAGTACCGCTTGGAAAAGTAACCTATCACTTTCTGGATGGGAGTTTCCGTGGGATGCGATCACGCGTCCTTAAGCTTTGCAATGCGCGTGGGATTCAACCCCCAGCCAACCTGACCTTTGATTTCTCTCCCCTCAGTCTGCGAGAACCACATGAAGTCCTGGCACTCAAGCAACGCATTTCAAGCCAGGGAGTCTCTGTGGTCATTTTTGATGTCATGGCGAAGTTTGCTCCCGGCGCCGATGAGAATTCAGTTGCTGAGATGTCCCCTTTGATGAATTCGATGCGAGAGATCGCTAATCAATTAGGTACAACCTTCATACTAATTCATCATCTCAACAAGGGAATCAGCAATGATTTTTCATACCGGGTACGAGGATCCACGGACATTCTTGGCTCTGTGGATACTGCCATTATTGTGAATTATGAAAATTCATCCGCAGCTAACTCCATGCGCGTGATCCAACCCCAGAAAATGCGTGAAGCGGAACCACCCAAGCCCTTGAGGTTTCAACTCGTCTCAGAGGATAAAAAGATTACTCTGAAATTCTCCGACGCCGAAAGGATGCAATTTCAAAAGGAAGTTGGTCAGCAGGAACGCATTTTTCAAGATTTGGTTGATTACCTTCAAGCCAATCCCAACCAGGAATTCATGAAACAAGATCTGATTCAAACCCTAAACCTGCCAGATGGAGCCAGAACGGTTGGTCGTGCCTTTGCGCAATTGTTGCGGGATCCAAGGATTCAGATTGGGAAACGAGGTTCTTATAAGTCTTACCTTTACATTAACGACAGACCAGACCAACCAATCCCTTAAGGGATGGTTTGGCTGGTCTGTGTTTATTTATCCATAAATTATCAAAAGGAGTATTGAAAATGGAAACAGAATCAAAAAACCGTTTGCTTAAAGGGCATGAAGTTGCCCAGGTCCTCAACATCAGCCGGGCACTTGCCTATCGCATGATGCAACACGGGGATATTAAGGTAGTGAAATTTGGTAAATCCGTCCGCGTTTTAGAGAGAGATTTGCAAGAATTTATCAACAAGCATAAGCCGGCAGACAATTGATCAAATGGAATGTGCCATTCTTCCTCTGCGTCGATTAGTGAACATCAGGATTAACATCATGATCGGATTTCGATATAATGATTATCAATTGCACCATTTGCACCTTAACAACTGGATAGAGCAGCCGAAAAAAGAAACAAGGTCGCCTTTTCTTGATTTTGTAAAAAGGAGTCAAGAAAATGGCTAAAAATCACCGAGGAAGAAATGAAGGGTCGATCTTTCAGAGACCCAATAAGAAATGGCGTGCACAGATCTATCATCAAGGACAGCGCATCAGCAAGAACACTGAAACCAAAGCAGAAGCGTTGGAATGGATCAGAACCATGCAATCTGAGCTGGACAAGGGTTATGACTTCAAAGGGAGTACTACCACCTTGAAGGATTATCTCCCTGGCTGGTTGGAAAATCGCCGGCTTTCTTTGAGACCTAAAACTGCACATCAATATGCAGCCATCATTAATAAGCATATCCTGCCTGAAATGGGTGACAAAAAACTCAAGGATTTGCGCTTGATCCAGATCGAGCAGTTTTATTCAGGGTTGCTGCAGAAAGGTTTGGGTCCAAGGACAATCAAAGTTGTTCATAACATCCTCCACGCCTCACTGGATAAAGCAGTCCGTTACGGGTTGGTAATCTTCAACCCGACCCATGGTGCCACATTACCGCGATACTCCCATGATGAAATGACTGTTTTGGATTCATATCAAGTTGGTCAATTCCTTGTCGCCGCCCAGAACAGTCCGCATTATGCTTTCTTTCATCTGGCGATCACCACCGGGATGCGCATGGGGGAGCTCTTTGGATTGAAATGGTCGGATATTCAATGGAATGCGGGTGTGCTGCACGTACAACGCCAGAAGCAATATGTCCCCGGACAAGGATGCAGCTTTACCGAACCCAAAACCAATGCTGGAAGAAGAACCATCAAATTAGGTGAGGGTTCGCTGGATGTACTGCGTCACCACAAAGCTTATCAGGCGATGCAAAGAGAACGGGCAGGGGATCGTTGGCATGATATGGATCTGGTTTTCTGCAGTTCTGTGGGAACACCGGGAGACGCTAGCAACGTGCGCATAGATTTCAACCGCATTCTGGATCTAGCAGGTTTACCGAAAATGCGTTTCCACGATTTGAGGCACACTGCAGCGTCGCTTCTGTTGAACAATAAGGTTCCAGTCATTGTGGTATCCAGTATGCTGGGACATTCCAAACCAAGCGTTACTTTGGATATCTACGCTCATGTGTTTCACGACATGCAGGGGGAAGCTGCAATCGTGATGGATAAACTGGTAACACCGATCCTGGTCGAAATTCCGCAAGTCAAGACAAAAGTCCAAAAGAAGGACTGAAATGAATTGCACCTTAATGCACCTTAAATCAAAAACCCGAAAAAATTTCGGGTTTCGATCGGTATATGTGGCGGTGCTGGATGTGTTACCTAGTACATCTGGCGCCCCCGGCGCGGCTCGAACGCGCAACCTACTGATTCGAAGAACCGTCCTGGGGAATCCATGCCGTATATGTGGGGGAATGGAGTAAATGAGATAGCATATATGGGGGTAAAAATCGTCCAGGAAGTCCATTTTTGGCACTAAATCTACACGTTTTGCACGTTTTTTGCACGTTTTTTTGGTAACTCACAAGAATTTCGCAGCAGTCCCGTTTTTCTCGAATTCGCACAGGTGCGGCCAAACCTTATGAAGGAGGTCGCAAATGTCGATCCAATCAAAACGAGCAAGAGAAAAGCTCGTGCTCTCAATCCATTTCACCCTTTATCCAGGGGTGGATGACAATTTCATACGTTTCATTCAAACCACACCCCGGCGCAACTTAGCCAGGCGGGTGTGCGAAGTCATGGATGCGTATCTCAGTATAGCTCACCAAAACGATCTAGAAAAGCGGTCAGTGGAGGTGAACCATGAGTGAGCCTATCTTTTTCGGCGAAGATCTTGGCGCCGGCGCGAATAAGCTCTATGGCGATCACGGCGGGATTCAACTTCAGGCTGTCGTCGCAGCCGATACTGGCCAACAGGTTAGCCAGCTACTTGGGTTTCGCAACCGAAAACCACCAATGAAGGTGGGAGTCGGTGGCATGAATTTCTACGTTGGTCCTGGCGCGCATGACTGGGGACGTCCGATTGAAAATCTGGACTACGAACGCATGACCGGTGTTCCTGAAACCCGTGCCATTGTGTACGGCATTCTCAGCCGCTACATGAACCAGTTCGGGATGATCGATACTCCCATCAATTTGATCGTCGGTCTTCCTCTGGAAGTTTTATCCGGGGATCAGGCTGCTGCCAATGCCGAGAACGTCAAGCGCTGGTTGGTGGGGGAGCATGAATGGGAGGCTGAGGGGCAGCGTTGCTCGATCCAGATCGCTGAAGTGAAAGTGACCAGTCAACCCTCCGGCGCTCTCTTTGATTATCTGCTGGATGATGAAGGGCAGTTTATCCCGCAAAGACGGGCTCATTTCAACCAGGAGATGGGGATCATCTCGATTGGTTTTAATACGTTGGAACTCCTAACGGTCAACGACCGGACAGTTGTTCAGGCTATGACTGCCGGCCGAACCCTGGGTGTACGCCGGCTGCTGGAACTGCTCAATGGGGATAACCTGCATACCCTGGGTGAACTAGACACTAAATTGCGAGCATCGAAGCTGGAAGTGCGTCAGGCAATTCCTGTCTGGGCGCGTGAAGTAACCGGTCAGATTGAAAAGACCTGGGGACCGCGCTGGCGTCGTTTCTCACAGCTTATCATCGTGGGTGGGGGAGCCATTCTCCTGCGTGAGCTATTGGTTGAACGATTCAGCGGCAGGGTTCACATTCCCGATGATCCAGTGATCTCGATCAGTCGGGGATTGTATAAGCTGGCCAAGCAACAGGCTAATCGGAGGAAAGTATGAGTCTACAGAATGATCATAATGGTGGTGTAAATGCTATATCTGTGCACATCCACCTCCGTTTGCGTTCTGGCGAAGATGACGACCTGATCAAATTCTTCAATCGGGCAGGGTATATGTGCAAAGCACGTGCGGTCAAAGCTGCCTTGCGAATGGGCGGACTTCCGTCTGATGACTCCTTCTTCATAGCTGAAGAGGGCGGTGCGGAAGACGCGCTCAATGATCTGTTAATCTAGGGCTCAAGGAACCGAATGTAGATTTTCCACATTCGGTTCCGAGCCACTCCAAAAAAGGAAGTAAAGAATGAATGAATTCCTAAAAAGTAATAATACGATTCCTGATCTTGAAAAACTGAAAGCCTTACTCGAATTTCATTTCGGTAAATTTTTCGACGAGATCGGTATTTCGCTTGAGGATCATTTGATCCTCACTGCCTGTGCTGCCATTGACTACTTAATCTTTTCCTACGGGGATATCTACTATATGAAGCAGCAATTTCGCGACAGGTATCCTGAAATGATCCTTGAGATTGTGAATAAGAAATATCATACGGATCTAACGTACGTCAAAGAAGTAGAGAAACAGATAGCTGACCGTGACCTTGAAATAAAACAATACATTCGTTTGAGATATGAGATGGAACAAAAGAACTTTGCCTTGACCAAAGAAAATGAACGACTGGAAAAGATGGTCCAGAAACAGACGCAGGTATTACGAAACTTGCAGGACCGATTAGACAGCGTCAATAATTAGGGTCAACAATTCGGTTAAAGTCCATATTAATCAAGTCTTTAAATTACGGAGTGAATTTTTTACCATGAGAGAGAATCAGAAACCTATCGACCGCTGGATTGACACACATGACCAATCTGAGCGCTTAATCCAAATTCTAAATTGCTTTTCCCACCGCGGAATTGCCACGGGAGAGCAGGTTGAAATCCTGACCGGTCTGGGACAGCATCCAGTTCGGGATGCCTTAAAGATCCTGACCGAACCACCAGGTGGATTGGCACCCGCATTGAGGACAATCAATTTAACGATGCCGGGACAGCGGGGCAGACCTTACGCAGCCTTTGTACTCACCGAGGATGGGGCGGCGATGTTGGATGAAAATCCACGTAAAGCACCGAAACTCGATGACCCTGTCGAGGCAGCCCATGCCTTGATGGAAATGCAGGTATTCATCGCTGCCTACCAACAAGGCAGAAAAACCGAGTTGGAGAAAGTTCTACCCTTTAGCGGATTACGCAATATTCGTGCGGACGTATTGATTGATAACACGCTCCTCTTTGAGATGGAGCAGCAGGCACGCCTCAATGACGTGCCCAGGATTTCAGATAAACTGGAACGCCTGTGTTTGTTCTTCAATTCTCCAGCCGGTAACGAGATTGATCAAAAGGTACGGATCCTATTCGCCCTGGCGGCGAATGACGGTAAGACAATCTCGGTCTGGCAGCAGGTACTTTGTGCTTTGAAGAAGAAAAATGGTTCCATCCCATTTGAGCTATACTGGAAGGAGATCGGAACATTTATGCAGAGTCCCGAATGGGAGAGTGTTGACTCTTTTCAGCTCATGGAGCCGGCAGCCATGTTCCAACCAGAACTACCTTCCTCAAAGGAAAGCTCAATTCCCCCGGTTACTGCTGTCCCGAATTTTGCCCGGCGGATGCCAGCGGACATGAGCGAACTGAACATGGTGATGGGCATCATGGAATCCGAAATCGGGAAGCTGGAAGGGAAGGTGAAAGAAAACCGTTATCAGTTTTTCCAAATGATGGAAGTGATCTACGACGGATCGCATTACAAGGGTGGTCCTGTTGAACGTGAATCTGCTTATCCGGGGACTTCCATAATGCTCCTGTATCGTTTTCTGCACATGCATCAAAACAAGGCATTATTTGATCAACTCCAGGCGGGGTACAAGAAAGTACTCTTTAGTCAAAGACAGGCATTGCCATTCTTCAGGGACAACATGACGCGCTTTTACTGGGATGTCTTTCTAAGGTATTTCAACTTTGGACGTGGCGGTCCGCTCAAGGTGAAGGTTGAGGTCCCTTCTTTTGGAGACAGCCGTTCAGAGATTTATCCCGTAGTCACCATTTCTGATTGGGAAATGCTGCGTGGAGAGGAGGGATATGTTCCAAGCGGAGAACCCGACCATGCGGAAAAAGCGCTGACCTGGGTGTTGGAGGCTATTCATCTTTATGCGTTTGATCTGGATTTTGCGCGTGAAAAATACCCATCACGACAAAATCGAAAAGAAGAGTGAGAATGATTGCTAGATTTTTCATGTTCATAATGAAGATATTTGGAAAAGCAGTATTTTTAATGATTTGCCTTGGGTTGGTATTTATAAGCTACAAGGCCAACCAACCCATGTCAGTTGCAGGTGTTCCTGAAGGGATGACCTATTTCGTTTTTATTGCTGGCCGGATTGATGCTGCAAAGACGGTTGAACCGTCAAGGTGTGGCTGGGGAATGATGCTTTCGCTGGCAACGCTTGGACCGATTTACAGTGTGGTTTACACGTCGGTAGCAATCAATCCAGATAGTACCCTTACTAAAATGAACGCATCCGATCCGGATATTCCCAAGGGAGTGGAAGGGGCCAGATGGCACAAAGTACCAGAAATTTGGTGGGCTGTAGTCGAGCGATTATCCTGGACCATGCTGGGAAGGCCGGCCAGTTTTGGGTGTCAGTTCAAGGGCGTACACTTAGGCACCTGATTCCATAATAATGCACCTATATTTTTGCACGGTTAAAAAATGAGAAGAGAAATATTAACGAGATCATAAAGGAAGAGTAGTTTATCAAATAAAAAACAATATTTTAGTAAAATTACACATATAATAGTAAAATGTATTGACTTTTTGCTGTAAAAACCTTACTATATTAGTAAATCGTGTGTATTTTAACGGAGGATGTTATGTCAGCTCAAAAAGTTGGTTCAAGTAGCGAAAAAATCGAAATCGATACAGATGATTCTCACTCAAATAATGTTTCAAATTCAGGGGATGAGCAGTTAGGCATGAAAATTCGCGAAATACGTGGATTAAAAGGGTGGACTTTAAAACAGGCCGCAGAAATTAGCGAACTTAACATCAATACACTCAGTCTTATTGAGAAAGGCAAGAACTCACCATCCATTTCCACATTGCAACGTCTTGCAACAGCAATGAATGTGCCAATCAAAGACTTCTTCGAACCCATCGAGCCGATCACACCAGTTGTATACACAAAACAAGATCAACGTCCACAAACACTCAATGAGAAATCCATCATCAATAACCTTGGCAAGGGTTTATCAAGCAGTACCCTGGAACCCTTTATTGTTACAATGGAGAAATTCGCAACGAGTGGGGGGAGATCCCTATTACATAGTGGTTATGAATTCGTTTACTGCCTTACCGGGAAAATTTCATATTCCGTCAGGGAGATCGAATACATTTTGACCCCTGGAGATAGCCTTTTATTTTCAGCACAATTGGTTCACCACTGGGAAAACATCAATGATGGTGAATCCCAACTTCTCCTGGTAATGACTCCGGCATGTGGGTTCATTGAACAAAGTAAAAAACATTTTTATAATTTTGAAGGTAAATAAGAAGGTTTCATAACAGCATTTTCTAAACAAACCCTCATCTCAAATGAGGGTTTGTTTTGTATGTTTTGTATACGAATAAGTTATGAGGATTAATCTTTTCGAATGATTTTCTCCATGATCGTCTCTTTATCAAGCTTCTTTGTGCAGAAGAACCAGTCGTAGCAGTGCATCTCACCCTCTTTACCTTCCATACGGTCTTTCGCAACACCACAAGAGCCTGCAGTGGGGACGATTACTTCATCACCAGGTTGCCAGTCGGCGGGTGTCGCAATCGAAAAGGCATCTGCTGTCTGGAGGGCGATGACTACCCGATACAATTCTTCAAAGTTTCTTCCCAGGCTCAGGGGATAATAGATGATCGTGCGAATAATCCCCTTTGGATCGATCACAAAAACCGCACGCACTGCCTTGGTATTGCTTTCCCCAGGTTGAATCATGCCATACTTGTGTGCCACTTCCATGGTGATATCTTCGATCAAGGGGAATTTAACTTCAACATTCTTCATTCCCTTATATTCGATTTTGTCCTTGATGGTGCGAAGCCAGGCGATGTGGCTGTAAAGTCCGTCCACCGAAAGACCCACCAGTTTGGTGTTTGCCTTGGCAAACTTATCTTCCATTGAGGCAAAGGTCATAAACTCAGAGGTGCATACCGGAGTGAAATCGGCCGGGTGACTGAACAAAATCACCCAACTGCCACTGTAATCTCCTGGGAAATTGATCGTACCCTGAGTTGTAATTGCTTTGAACTCAGGGGCTTTTTCGCCGATGCGAGGTATTGAGTTTGTTGCGGTTCCAACTGTTGTATCCATCGTAATTCTCCTTTTTGGATTAATATAAAATTGGTCTTGACAACCATGCAATGTGTTTTTTGGCTTTTATCGATTTTCAGAATATTCGGTTTCGGAAATTTAGCCTCCTTTCATTAATCCCATTTGTAAAAATTTTGTTTACGCTTCACGTAATGGTTAGTGACTAACCTGGATTTTTCAATACTCACTGGTGCGTTTCTAAAAATTGTTCACGGAATGCAGATGACTGGCTGATTATTCATAAGGGCTTGATTACTATTACTAATTATTGTTGCACAAGAAACTATCCTGGTGTCTAATTCTTCTTGTTTATTCAATACATCATTCTTTTTGGATAGTTTGGGTAATAAAAAATTTATCCATGATCCTTTCTTTTAAGTTTTCCATGCCCTTCAATAGCATCGATTACCGCCTCACGAAGAGTCATGACTGCCAGTTCAGCGCAGTGAATGTGATCTTCCGGTAAACCATCCAAAGCGGATAATAATTCTTCTTGTGTAATGAGATTGGCTGCGTCAAGTGTTTTTGAACAAGCCATTTTGGTAATCATGCTCCCGCATGCGATTGTTGCGCCACAACCATCAGCCAGGAATTTAGCTTCTTGAATCTTCCCATCAGATAAACGCAGGTCTATTTGCATTCGATCACCACAGCTTCCGAGGAAATATCCCTGAGCGTCTGGTTCGTCGAGTACACCCATGTTTTCTTTGGCTCGAATCAACCCTAACACAACATCAGAAAACGAACTTTGAGAATGACTCTGTTGCCCAACAATGATCGGTCCTTCTTCTGAATTTCCGGTTTGGATGGGTGGTTCTGCTTTCTCATTATTCTCAATGGATTCATAAAAGGTTTCCATCATTTCTGGTTCTTCATCCAATACTATGTCTTCCACATTTCCTGAATCACAGAGTTTTGAAATCATTGGATCAAGAGGGATTTGAGCCAAAATTGGCACACCTGCAAGATTAGCTACGGATTGTCCATTGCATTGCCCAAAAATATACTGTCTCTTTTTGGAATCAAGATCAATGAAAAAAGCCATGTTTTCCACGATACCAATTATGGGTGTTCCTATTTTTTTGAGAGTTGTAACCACTTTGTTCATAATCTTCGTAACAAGCATTTGTGGGGTGGTAACCAGGATTGACCCTGTAAACAGGATGGATTGAAGAATTGAAACGGTCACTTCCGATGTCGCAGGCGGCAGATCTAGCACCAAATAGTCCAACTCTCCCCATTCGACTTCTTTCCAAAGTTCCTCAATTACTTTTGCGACTAATTGCTCTTTCCATATAACCGGGGTGTTCTCATTGGCGAAAAGGAGGTTCATGGAGATCACTTTCACTCCAGAACGACTCACCAGTGGCAGAAAACTATATTGCCCAGTCTGCACCGGACCGTGCAATCCAAATAACATGGCAATACTAGGTCCTGTGAAGTCAGCGTCCAAGACTCCCACCTTATAACCTTCTCTTGCCAGGCTGCAGGCCAGGTAGCTGGCAATGAATGATTTCCCGACTCCTCCCTTACCGCTCAATACTCCAATAGTCTGTTTGATGTTGCTGTGCTGCGTAATATGTTCTTGTGAATCGTTTTCATTATTCAAAGTTTTGTCCACTTCATTTTCGATGTTCATAAAAACCTTTCAACAACTAGATATTTGGTATTATTTTGTTGTTTATGCCAAGCCTATAAAATTTTGTTATTAACTCTCCGGTTCGTTTTCATAGAAATAGTTCTGAGCTTTGGGTGTTGAAACCCATAATAGGAGAATCATCAATACTGCAGATAAGATACACCATGAACAGGTAGCATGAATGACAAAAGCCTCAAGATAAGTCAAATAGGTTGAAAATAAAACGCCAAACATACATACACCCCAAAGAACCAAGCTTAGAAGGTCTTTTTTGTTGTGGGCAACGAATTTCTGCAAAATCCAGGTTGCCAAAATAACAATGTATCCAGCCACGCCTAGCAGGGCAATCGGCAAAAACCCAAACAACTTTGCATAAGAACTTGTCTGCACAGATACACAACCGGGGATTGCTACACCACACTCGACCAAATGAGCAGTTGCCTCCACATAGGTTAAATAGCCCGCTACGACAAGTCCGGCAGCCACCAAGACTGGTGTTGACCAAATAATCCAATTCCTTGGATTTTCAACGGGGGTTTTGCGCAAGTAATCGACTAAGGGGAGTAGAAGATTCAATATAAAAACCATAAAAACAAAGCCTGCAAGAAATTTTATATATCCTAAGGTCTGAATCAAATCCAAAGCGGCTGGAATCCCAAGCAGTGCTAGTAGGGGCAGTAATAATCGGTAAAAACCGATGGAGGTTATTTCACGATTGGATTTAAAAATATAATAAACTGACATGACAGCTGTAAATATTAATGCAACTAGCACGATTACTGCTAATAAATCATTTTGGAGAGCGATAACAAAATTTTGCATAAAGATTCCTTTTTAAACTTGTCCTTGGCTAATTGTCTATCCAGAAAAGACTAACCAGAAAAAATCATCGGGTTCTGAATTACAACTTCTTGCGGTGTTGATACCATCCGATTTTATCGACAGAGAATACGTCAAAATCGGGAATGTAGGGTTTGATATCCAATAATGGAGTTCCGTCTAACATATCTGCGCCTTTAAACTCGAGCAGATTTGCTTGCCTGGCTACAAGTTGAACCACAGAAAACCCTATTGGGTTTGGGCGATTGGGGTATCTAGTAGCAAATACCCCATGATACTGATCATCAAGAAATGGCTTTACTTTAAGAGATATTTCTTGATCTGACTGGTGGAATCCGTAAAGCAGATAGATATGAGAAAACGCTTCAATCCCTTCCAAACCTTCCAGATATTGAGGAAAAACTTCTACGGTTCCAAAAACATCTGATCGAGATGATTGAATCGGTGTATTTTTCTTGTCAGTTAATGGTGTGTGGATTATTCCAATTGCTCTCATTTTTAATTCCATTGAACTACACCTCTTTTGACATTGTTACTAACCGAACCCCTTTTACTTGTGGAAAGGCTGCTCCCTGTTGGATGGTCAACGCAGCAGCTTCTTCATCTATTACCCGCGATCCTGATAAAAATGATATGCCATAATCGTATAATATGGGTGAGAGCGGTGTGGATGGCCCCAATACCATGACTTGTGCTGTGGGGTGGCAAAGGGATAGCAAACCGGTCATGGAATGGTTGATGAAAGCTGTTCCAGTAATTGCAATCACATCTGCCTGTGGAATAAACTCTTCTGCGGATTCTTCCGGGAAATCATCTCCAAATGGACGTTTTTCGATGACCCAACATTTTTTTGTTATGGATTTCATTTTTTCGACAAATGGAAAATGTCCAACAACGACAACATTTTTATCTTTACCTTCACGTCCGATAACATCGGCTGCATTTACTTGAACCATCTTATCTTCATCAACGCTTATGAGAGAATTGAGTGCCGCAATTCCAATACTGGCTTCTAACAGATTATCTGAAAGAACCCATTGCGCTAACTCTTGCGCGCTTTTGTGATGTAAAGATCCCACATCCCTGATATGTGAGTGACCATGAGGCCCACAATTGGTTAGGGTTGATCCCAGTCCGCCATACTTGCTGCAAACCAAAGTCCAATGAACGCCAATGATTATCTTGCGCACAGAGATTGGTTCATCTGGAAGTGATTCCAAGATTTGCTGCAATAATTCCATGATTCCTCCTTTATCTAAATCCCAAAAATTCCTGATAATATGAAAACAAACATGGAGCCAATGATGATGCCGATCGCGACGTAATGTTCATGCCCAAATTCTCGGGCAGTAGGTATTAACTCGTCCAAAGTGATGAATACCATCACCCCGCCTGCGAATGCCAATGCGCCAGGTACTAATTGTTTAAAAGTAACCAAAAATAGACTTGCCAACAAAGCACCAACTGGTTCAGCCAATCCAGATAAAAAAGCTACTTTGAAGGCATCCCAGCGGCACACTCCCCCTTTACATAAAGGAAGTGCCGTTGCGATTCCTTCAGGGATGTTGTGCAACAGAATCGCGACCGCGATAAACAAGCCAAAAGTTGGATTTTGAAGATAACCAGCGCCGACAGCGATACCTTCTGGCAGGTTGTGAAGTGTGATCCCCACAGCCAACAATAGCCCAGTATTAACTAATTTATAGTCGGTAATTTGGTTGCGATGAGCCAACCTACCAAATCGTCTTCGGCCGCGTGAATGACAATCCGTGTTCGGGCAAGGATCAACATCACTGGTTCCAGGTATTTCCTTTTCAGCAAAACGAATATGCGGAGCGAAATGATCCAACAGAAACATAAAGGTTGCACCAATACCAAAACCAATGGTGGCAGTCCACGGACCTGCCATTTCCCAGGCTTCGTTAACCAACTCTAGGAACGAAAGACAGATCATCACTCCGGCTGTGATGCCCATGAGTAATCCATATGATCGTTTACCTGGCTTGCGGAGTATTGCGATCAAGCCACCTAATCCGGTTCCAAGGCTGGCCATAAAGCTAAGTAACAAGATATTGATGATTGGATGAAAATGATCAAACATGTTGTACCTCTATGATTTGGTACCGCGAGAATTGGATAGAAAGAATAATTGATCTCGATATTGAATTGTGGAAAGCAAACCATACTTCAATAAACCTTCAATAATGCTCCAATCAGCTCCTGCTCTTTTCAACATGGCTCGAAGAGCTTTTTCGTAAATTGGATGGACAGCGAGAATAGCTAAAATGTCATCAACCATGTTCCCTGTCGATACAAAATCTGCATTTTCTTGATCAAACAACACATCAGCAAACGGAAGTTCTTGCTGAATTACATCCAGAATAATTCGCATCGACTCGCTATCCGGAGCTTTTACCCAGGGTTCTGCCGGCGGACGAATAGGAATTGACATATATGATTTGAATGGCTGCAATTCTTGTAAAAAAGTTGATAACTGCGAGATTGATCTCTCATCATCATTTATGCCTGAGATTAACATTGTCTCGGTAACCAACTCTCCTTGAAATCGCTTTTGAAAAGCCAGAGTTCCGGTCAAAATGGAAGAAAGTGAGAGACTACGATGCGGTCGATTAATTCGATGCCAATCTGATTCATTTGTGCTATCAATCTTAAGAGATACCCAGTCTGCTAAAAATAAGGCTTCTTGTACTTCATCATGGTCGATCAACGATGCATTTGAGATGACTGCCACTGGAATTTCAAATGCACTCAATCCTTTAATCAGTTGATAGAGGTTTCTGTCTAGAGCAGGTTCACCGTCCGGAACCAGACTTAGATAATCAATCGTTCTACCAGCATGAGTGCTTTCCTGGATTTTTCTCTCAACCTCTGCAAGCATTTGGTCCAATGGGTAAAAGTCTTGACGCTTTGTTTCTAAGCAAGTAGTTCTGCCGACCTGACAATAAACGCAGGCATAGGGGCAGTGCTTCGGGGGAATGTGGTTAACCCCAAGACTGAAACCAAGCCGTCGAGATGGAACAGGACCAAAAACAATCATTTCAGGATCGTGGTGACGTCGGGTTTATTTGGCACAAGACATAAAAATATAAATGGCTCGTCGCCACTATTCCTGTACCAGTGCGGAACGTCAGCAGGGATGAATACAATGTCGTCCTTCTTGACCTCAACAATCTCCTCGCCAATCCCAATTTTTGCACTTCCACTTAGTACAAACTGTTCATGTTCAACCTGGTTGGTATGATTCGGCATACTTCCGCCAGGTTGAATTTCAAAACAGCGCATGGCAAAATTGGGTGCTTCCTCATGAGAGATTAATACTTTTTTTGTCACGCCGACGCCGCTTTGTACAGTTTCTGCGGTGATACTATCAATTCTTTTTACATTCATACTTCATCCTCCAGTAGGCCATTCTGAAAACTCGTTTTAATCAATAAGCTGCTGATTCTCTGTTTGGTCTATCCTTTTAATTGTATGCTTCACGGGTTTTTTCATCAGAGATGGTTGCTGCAAGTAAAGGCTGCCAACAAGGATCTTCCCATGTTCCAAGTTGTGTGTGAAGGTCCCAATACTTCTGAGGGATAGGATGAGTGCCAAAAACTACACTCACTTGATATCGTTTTTCCAGAAAGTTTTTAAAACTCTCTATATAAGGACATGGCGGATAACCAACCAAAAAACCTGTTGCCAGGTGGATCACCTGTGCACCATTCTTTACCATTTCTTCCCCTACATATTCGATATTTCCGCCTGGGCAGCCGTCGCAGGTGGTGTACCCAACAAGTTCTACCTCTGTGTCAGCATAGATACTAAATGCGCCTTCTCGATTTTTTAATGCGCGCAAACATTTACCTCCTGCACAAGTTCGGTAACGATCACAAATGATAATTCCAATTTTTGTTGTCATCTTTCTTCCTCTCCAGATTGGCATTCGATTGAAGAAATTCGTTTATATAAATTCAAGAACTGTTCCCGCGGGACATTTATTTACCCTTTTTCCAAAAGCCTTTGATAATTTCGCAAATGCATTCTCGCCAGTGCAATGGTTCAGATAAAGATCCAGTTTTGGAAAGGACTCTGCAATGACTGATACCACATGATCCAGATATTGGTCATCTGCATGGATCAAGTGAATGCCTCCAATAACAGCAATAATCGGTTCAGTAAAAAGGCATTTCACATGAAATAGTGTATTTACTAAGCCTGCATGACAGCAGCCGCAAATCAGTATCAAGCCCGATGATGTTTTATACACTAATGACATATCATCCAGATAAGAATCTGCCTCCCATCCCTTTCCTGTTCGAATAAAAAGATGCGGACTGCTTCCTATTGGTTCCGGGCGTTCGACAATTACTCCGGTTGTCCAAAGACCGGGTATTATTTCAATGGGTTGATCACACAAATTGATTTTTGCCAGGGATGCAAGTCTTGATTGGTCGAATTTTATCCCCGCAGTTTGATACTCCCCGTTTCGTAAAGCATAACGAGGTCGAAATATATCCGGGCTTGCATAGATTGGCATGTCTTTTTGGGTTGTGAGCACGGTTTCAAACCCACCGGTATGATCATAGTGAGCATGACTTAATGCCAAAGCAGTTACTTTCTGCAGCGACAATCCAAGTGTTTTTAGATTATGAGAAAACACTGAGTCTGTTTGACCGGTATCAAAAAGAACTACACCATGAGGTGTTTCAATCCAAAAAGAAAGACCATGTTCACTTTGAAGGTCGAATCCTTTACTAACGTCATTTTCAACTACACAAACAATTTTCACAGCCTAAACTCCAGTTTATGCTCTTAACCTTCTAATAATTCCCTCAGCGTTTTGTTCAACTCATCTGCTTGTACATAATCGATAACCGTGATGGTTTGTCCGTTGATTTCTTGAACTTCTCTCACTGTTTGGATAATTTCCAACGCAAGAGGAACTGCCAATGGGCACAATGGAGACGAAGGGCGAAATACATAAGACACTTTCAACGCATCATCCACCTGGAGATCCTGTATTAATTTCATCTTGATCACATCCACATTGGTTTCTGGATCAATGACCTTGGTCAGTTTTTGTAGGATCACTTCCTGGATTTCTTGTGGATTCATCATGATGATTCCTTTTGAACCAAGAATTTTGAGTATAGATTTTTCCATATCTGGTTAATGGCTTGCGAAGCTGGCGATTCTGAAAAAAGCGATGTAACGGGGGAACCTTGCAGCATTGCATCAACAATATGTTCATCAAAAGGAATTTCTCCAAGTACTTCAATGCCTTCTGAAGCCGCGAATTCCTTTATTTGTCTTGTTCCTTCCAAATACAAATCTGCCTTGTTGATACAAATGACAGTCGGAATCCGAAAATGATTCAGGGTTTCCAATACTCGTTTCAGATCATGTAATCCTGAAAGGCTCGGTTCAGTCACTATAAAGCCCAAATCTGCACCAGCACAAGCAGAAATGACAGGGCAGCCAATCCCCGGCGGACCATCTACAATCACTACCTGAGATTGATACTCTTCTGCCCACAACTTAGCCTGTTGTTTGATCAAGGTGACCAGTTTGCCAGAATTTTCTTTTCCGGGGAATAATTCGGCATGAAACAAGGTTCCATATGGTGAATTTGATCTATACCAATGCCCTTCTTGTTGAGGTATCATGCTGATCGCGTTCTGCTGACAAGCATACACACAAGCAGCACAACCATCACAAGCAATGGGATCGATGACGAAAATATTTTTATGGTGTGCATCTGGAACAACTGCATCATAACGGCATACAGTCACACACGATCCACAACCCAGACAATTCTCGGCATCAATTTCAGCCAAAGATCCTCCCCAGAATTCACTCGTCTGGGATATTTCGGGAGTCAGAACCAAACTAAGGTTGGCTGCGTCTACATCAGCATCAACAAAAACGGGTGAAATTGAACATTCAAGTGAAGAACTGAGATGTGCGAAAGCCGCACTGACACTTGTCTTCCCCGTTCCACCTTTGCCACTGAGGATGACTATTTGTTTCATACTGTGAACACCTCAATCTCAGGGTGCATGAGTGCTAATTCCACAATCGGACCTTGAAGTAAGAAACCTAATGCGTAGTTACTTCCTCTAACGGCCAATAATCGCGTTTCAGGTTTTATCCCCAGTTCAACAGGGAGTGAAATTTGCCTATTTCTACCCATGGTTGTCTTTGTAATAATTCGTTTCGTCATAAATTCATTAGAATTTAATATCTCAAGCCTGCCGACACCAAACCCTCCAGATCGTCGACTTCCTTTAGTGAACGCGAGTTCTTGATTAGTCATAAAGCCATACTCATCATAAGCATCAGGCGGAACCTGAAATGTTAAATATTGGTTTACCACAACCCATCCAAACACCCATTTACCACCTTTTTCAAGTTGAGGCATGATTGTTCCTTATTTTGAAGCAATGATGGAAGAAATATGGTGATAGACATCTTGCAGTCTTTGTGAATAGTCAGGATTAATCTCGATTAGTGTCTGCCCTTCAGCCAATCCTGCAGCAATCCGTCGATCGAAAGGAATATGCATTAAGATCGGTACATGAAAATCAGAGCACAGATCTTCCAAAGGAGAAAAAGAAGTTTTTTCTCGATTGATGATTACGCCGGCTGGAATTCCCATCTCGGTCACAATACCTATCATCTGCTTGAGATCATGCACTCCAAAAGGCGTAGGTTCTGCCACAAGCAAGACAAAATCAACACTCCGCAGTGTTTCAACAACAGAACAAGAAGCACCCGGCGGTGCATCCAAAACAACTATGGAATCATTTACAGAAATTGTTCTTTTTAGCTGTCTGATGATTGGGGTTGCCATTGGTTCGCTAATGTTCAAGCGCCCTTGAGAAAAAAACAAACCTTGAGCAGTAATACCAGATTCGATCACGCCTATAGGATTTGCTAATTCGGTGATGGCATGTTCCGGACAATTGATGGTACAGCTACCGCACCCATGGCAGAGTTGTGGAAAAGTCATGATCATTTTTCCAATTTTTGCCAGGGCATGAAATTGACACACTTCTACACATCTGCCGCATAGCGAGCAGACGTCTTTGTTGATCACAGGGATGCGGATCACGGCATTTGATTGATGAGTGATTTGCGGCTTAAGAAAAATATGACCATTTGGCGCTTCAACATCACAATCAACGTAGTGAACTTCTCCGTAAACAACCAGACTAAGTGTGAGGCTGGTTGCAATGGTGGTTTTGCCAGTGCCACCTTTTCCACTTGCTACTGCGATTCGCACTGTGAACTCCTGGATTCGTTCAGCTTAAACGTGAGAACTTCTCTTGTTTAAAGCCCTCAACAGCTTGCTGAATCGAAGAAATATCTTTTGAATAAAGAAACATCGAAATATTAGCCGCATGAAATGCATCCACTGCGTGCGGGCCAAAATCTCCACTGATAACTGCTTCAGCTTTCTGATCAATGACGAATTGAGCAGCAGAAACCCCAGCCCCACTTGAGTGACCAACCCCCGGGTTTGGAAATGCTTCCCATTGATTCGAAATTGTATCCACCTTAATAAACCACGGGCATCGCCCAAAACGATCATCTTTAGTACTGTCGAGATATTGATCCTGAGCGGTAAATATTGCAATCATTAATCCTCCAAGAATTGCCAATTGATACTAAGAAGCGAACACGGCACCCGATAATTCCGGGTTAAATTCATCAGGCCAAACCGTTTTCTTATCGTAAACGGCTCCTGATAAAGTTGCATCTTCCAAATCGGCTCCAGTGAGATTTGCACCTGTCAAAATAGACTGGTCCAGATTTGCGCCTTTGAAACTTGCACCTTGTAACTGTGCATTTTTCAAATTGGCTCCTTGTAAAATAGCCTCTTTAAAAAACGCACCCTTAAGATTGGCCTCTT
The DNA here is from genome assembly GCA_964570565.1 of uncultured Paludibacteraceae bacterium. Lineage (GTDB taxonomy): Bacteria > Bacteroidota > Bacteroidia > Bacteroidales > Paludibacteraceae > W0P28-013. The sequence continues at coordinate 34,377 of CAZMYT010000009.1, read as the reverse complement.
CTAAATTCGCATTACAGAGTAATGAGCGTTTTAGATTAGCACCTTCAAGACTTACAAATTTCAGATTTGCCCCAACCAAACCTGCACTATAAAGATCTGCATCTACTAAATCCATCCTCTTTCCATCTGTTTCACCCAGCAAGAAACGATTATGCAAATTTACAGCTTCCATAATTTCTTCGTATTCAAGTCTCATATTGCCATCCTTATCAGTGCGCAACAAACATTTGAAGTTATCAAGTTCACTGACATTAACCTCCGGATTTTTTCTTTTTTAGTTCAGTTCCAATACGGATTCCGAGCATTGGCAGCACGACCCTGTGAAGTAGTAAAACAAAAAGTGTTGCCAAGATAGAAAGCCCAAATATTGCCAAAGAGCTGGTCAGGTTATTCATTAACGATGGATCGACCAACATCACAATGGAAAGGGTCAGCATTAACATACCGCCGACCAGTTTCAACAGACGACCTTGTTTTTCTTCCAGCCGACTAACTTTTAAAGTAACAACTGCAGAAAAGAAAATTACCAATTCATCCAATTGATAGATCACCATATACAGCGAGAGCAATAATGCAAAAATTAGTCCAGAAATATTCTGTGAATTAAGAAGATTAACCCAGATCATTGGGAACCCCGCAGTACAAGAAAACTCCACCAAAGATACACCCGCAGCCAAGACTATTGTTGCGCCAACGAGCCCCCAAAAAGATTGACTGGCATCAACCACGGAGCGCATTTTCTTAAACAATCCAGATTTCTTATCTTCTGCGATGGTAAAAGTAAGTCCCTCTTTGTACCAGAAATAATCTTTGATGTTTACCAGTGCAAAAAAGAGAGCGACGATTGCGACCAATGCCTGGATCCATCCCAGGTAACTGGCTATTTTCAAGATGCCGAAAAGTCCTGCAATAAATAATGCGTAGATAATGGCAGTTACTGATAGAAAGATAATTCCGATTGTAAATACTTTTTTTCGAGATCCAGTATGCAGGGTTAACGCAATCAACATCGAAAGCACCCAAAGAGAACAAGGGTTAAAACCATCGACAAAGGCAATCAGCACAGTGCTGAAAGCGGCTGATTTTGGTGCCAAATCAACCCTTCCAAAAAATGGAATGTCAATCGATTGGGATTGAAGCAATGATTCTGACTGTGCGGTTGGTACAAGAGTTACTTCTGCAATTGCCGGTGTTGGTGTCGCGGTCTTGGTGATTATCGTTGGGGTTGGTGGTTGATTTGTTAACCTATCAATCGTAGACGCGACAGTCCTGTCAACTCCTTCAGCAGCATCAATGCATCCGTTTTGAGAACAATAGATGATGACATCAATTAATTGTTGATCTAATTCTCCACTGTAGCCCTGCACAAAATAGGGTCCGACAAATATTGTTGGAACGCCCAATTGCTCAATCTCATATTTTTCTGCCATATTAGCAAAAAAATGGAGATTATCTTGATCATTGTAGATTTCAAAACTTTGATAAATTACATTTGGATAATTTGTTGGTAAACTCTCCAAGAAAGGTTTTGCTGCAGCGCAATGCGGGCATCCATCTCCCCAGAATAAATAGACATAGACCGGATTCTCCGGTGCAGGTGTCTGAGCCTGCACCGGAGTAGTCCAGAAAACCAAACCTAAAACAACCATCTGTAGGAGTGTAAAGATTAGGTTTTGTTTTATTACTCTCATTTCCAATTTACTCAGTGCAGCATTTCAGTATGATCAATGAGTTTTCCATCAATAAACGCTTGAACTGCTGTATCAATGTCGCTTAGATCGGTTACAACAGGTTGTATGTTTAATTGACGCATACTTTCGTAAGCGCCCATCCCCATTCCTCCGCATAATAGTGCTTTGCAATCAGCAATGGCCTGTGCCATACTGACATGCTTATTGTGTGAAGCGGAATCCATTCCATGGCCTGCACCATGAGCTTCTTCAGCATGTGCTTGTTCCTTGAAGTGATTGTGTCCCATCTTGTCACGCATTTCGCGGTTGACAATTTTTCCTTCTTCTATTGTCAACACTAAATAGTATGGCGCCTGGCCAAAATGCTGACTGATAGTCTTGCCGTCATTTGTGATTGCTGCAATTTTCATATTAATCTCCTTTTTCATCATTTCAAGCGAAAAATGTCGTCCACCAGGTTCTTCACGTTCATCAGACGGAAAAAGCGTAAGCAAAACCTCAGCGGTTTCTTCTGCTGTATTTTCCCAACAGTGAGGAAGATGTGCTTCAAAAACCAGGCTATCGCCTGCATGTAGAATGTACTCATTCTCTTCAATCTGGTAGCGGATGGCGCCTATCAGGCAATAGACAAATTCGTAACCCGTATGAACAATCATCCTGTCACCGCTTCCCATCCCGGGTTTGATTGTCACCACGAAGGGTTGTACGGCGTTTCCTGTAAAGTCCTTGCCCAAGTTCTGCATTTGGGTGCTGCCAAAAGCTGCCTGAGGTCGACCTGCTGCTGAAGTAAAAACCACACGCTTTTCTATAGGTTCTGATTCAAAGAATGCCGAAATGGGTATATCCATTGCAAGAGCTAATTGCTGGAGCGTGCTCACCGATGGAGATGATTTGCCATTTTCAACCAGGCTCAATGTATTAATATTCAAACCACTTCGTTCAGCTAAAGCCCTCAACGAGAACCCGTGTTTCGTTCGCAAGTCGCGTAATCTTCGTCCTACCAATACTTCCGCGGGGGTATGATCTCCGGCAGTCAAATCCATGATAATTACTCCACAGTAAATTCAATGGGGGTCAAGTTATGAATATTGTCAGATATTGGGCAGCGTGCATCCACATCCTTCAGAAAAGCTTCTTTCTCTTCCTGACTCATATCTGCATCAATTTTTGTGTGAACGCGAATTCCAGTGAACCCGGCTCGCACATCGGTGCTTTTACCCATCAATACATCGGTGTCCAATTCACCTTCGACATGACACTCAATTTGTCGCACGGGTAATCGGCGTTGTTTTGCTACAATGTTGCCGATGGTAACGATACAACCAGCCAAAGAAATGAAAAGATACTCCAAGGGGGTAGGGCCTGCATCTGTTCCTCCACCTGCTTGCGGTTGATCAACAATCGCAATGTGCTGCCGTGACTTCGTTTCGATCTTAAAGCCATCAATTTGTACTGCATCTACGGAAGCTAACTTGCTTGGCATTATTCACCTCGTTGAAATTTGATACTAAAATTATAGTACAAATATTGATTAATGCAAAGTAAATATACCAAAATTACTATAATTGAAACAGCTCATTCTACTCTATATTTGCCTATTGACATTAATAGAATAGAGAGCTACACTGGTATTAAGAAAAAGCAAAGGAGGTAATAAAAAATGCCAAGACATGGAAGAGGATGGGCAATGGGAAATGGGGAGGGTCAAGAGAAACGACACTCCTCCTTGACTGTGTCTTTATTGGAACCTGCTTTACTGGTACTGGTAAAGGGAGAGCCAAGTCATGGATACTCGCTGCTTAATGATTTAGGAGAAATGGGCTTAAATACACTTCACCCAAGCGTCGTTTACCGAACTTTACGAGAAATGGAAGACCTTGGGTGGATTCAATCTGATTGGGAAACTGATCAGACGCAAGGCCCCCCTCGCCGGACATATCATTTGACGGCGCTAGGAGAAGAAGCCTTGCAATATTGGAAGCAGGAATTGGCAAGAACGAATGAGATCACCCTGCAATTGCTTAAGAAAGTGTAAATAGGCTGAAAGGAGATTGATATGCCTGCAAGAGATGGAACTGGACCTTTGAGTCAAGGATCACGAACAGGTCGAGGTATGGGAAATTGTGGAACGACCGGTGTTAACACGGGGCGGATTTCAACTACAACCCCAATGTTTAGCGGTCCATTTCACTGGGGCGGCCGGGTGTGGGATTTTACATTTGGCCGTCTATTTGGTCGCCGGCATACAAACCGGATCAATAGACGATAATTCATAACTTGTGAAAGGAGAATAATATGCCCAGATTTGATGGTACTGGACCAATGGGTACGGGGCCTAACGGCAGAGGAATGGGTCCTTGCGGAGGAGGTCAGTCGCGGGGAAGAGGACGTGGCTTTGGCCGTGGTAATTTTGGCTGGGATATGGGGCAGTCTACTGCTCCTCAACCTGAGACAAAAGAAGTGATGGAGCAACGCAAGACCTGGTTGGAGAAACAATTGGCTGCGATTAGCCAACAGTTGCAGGATATGGATAAAAAATAGGGGCTTAATTTATGAACCTCTGAGTAGATCAATTGATAAATGATCTACTCAGAGGTTATTTCTGTTGACCTTTATTCAACGATCATTGGAAATTTATAGTCATTACTTTTTGTTATGCAACAATTATCGCTCTCCGAAATTTGTAAGGCGACGCGCTCAAATCCACATATATTACTCTACCTGTAGTTTTCGCTTATCCAGCAATTTGTGCGACTCGATATGCGGGTGAGAGCTGCAAGTAGGAATTCAAAGAGTCACTTCTCCGGCCTCATCTCGACAACAGTTCAAGGTTTATTTGATTTTCTCCCGGATTGTTTCGAGATTCTTTAGCGGTAAAGCTGTAATGTTCTTCATTACGGGGTATGTTTCATTTCCCGGATAAACGATCCAGAGATGTTTAAGGGATAATTCAGAAGAAGCAATCTGCATCGGAAGTGTCAAAGTGGGGGTTTCGTTAAACTTGATCTCAATGCCTTATCGGTTTCCCCCGGACTGAAAGACCAGATCGAGTTCAGCGCCGGCATGCGTACCCCAGAAATATTCCGCATTGGGATGCAGGATTTGAAGCGCTTGCTCTAACACAAAACCTTCCCATGAAGCACCGACCTTGGGATGTCCAAGCAGGTTGTGTCCATTGGGAATATCCAGAAGTCTGTGCAATTACCCCGTATCGCGGAAAAAAATCTTTGGGGATTTGATCTGCCGTATGCCCAAATTCTCAAATCTACCTTGAAAAATCGGAGTTGCGATCCGATATTTCAAGGTCATGGTAGCTTATTCATGGTAACCGATTGATCGCTTGACCCTCCGTAAATAGGAGAAAGCTTCTTTTCCTTGCATTTTCTCTCTTTTTGGCAGCACCAAGTCCTATAGTTCGGACCTTGCGGCACAAGGAGTACAGAGCTTACCTTTGTATACGACTTACGTTCCGTCTTTCTGTTTTACTGCCCAGTCAATATCTTTCAGTTGGTAATTTTCAGCTTTAGTTCGATCCAACGCCAGTTTTGGAAGTAATAGAATGGTCCCGTCGGTATCAACTACAGCTTCAAGTAAATCACCTTCTTTGATCTTTGCTTTTTGCAGCGTGGAAGCAGGCAAGGTAATTTGTCCGTTCTTACCGACTTGCACAAATTCAGGCATGAAAAACTCTCTTTCTGACATCCTGAGTATTTGAATCTGCATACATTTCACAATTTATATAGTACTGATCGATGAGGTTATTAATCTGGAATGCGATCCAAATTCTTCCAGCTTATTAAAGTGCCGGCACTTGTTTGCATGGATTGATCCCCACCGTAGACCACATATTCTTGACTCTCAGGTAAAGCTGCCAGGGATCGCCAGTATTTAAGATTCTCAAAATAACTGGTGGACATTGTTTTTCCGGATTTAATCTCAACCGCCGTAACCTTTTCACCATTTACCAATAAGCAATCTATTTCTTTGCCGTGGTTATCCTGCCAATAATATGGCTGACGGTTCTCACCCCGGTTGAAACTACGCTTGATGAACTCATTGAGAATCAAATTTTCAAATAGGGAGCCTTTCATGTAATGCAAATTGACTTGTTCTTGCTCGCGTATACCAAGAAGTGAACAGGCAACCCCGGTATCATAAAAATAGAGCTTGGGTGATTTTATCAATCGTTTGTTGAAATTGCGGTGGTATGGTTGTAGACGATATAGAATGTAAGAACTTTCCAATATCGAAAGCCACGATTTGGCGGTGTTGGGGCTGATACCGGCATCATTAGCCAGGCTGGCATAATTCAGTGGTTGCCCGATACGGCCGGCGCACAATTGCGTGAACTGGATGAAGGCATTAATATCCCCGATGTTTTTAATCATGCGCACATCCCGATCCACGTAGGTCTGAATGTAGGATGGATAAAAATCAGTTGGTGGAATGGCTCGGTCGTAAATCCGTGGGTATTGACCTTTGAAAATCAGGTTTTCGTAAGAATCTGCCAATGGTTCAAGTTCTTGTAAAGAGAATGGTAGTAAATGCAAGACTGCGGTGCGACCAGCCAGGGTTTGGCTGATTTTTTCCATTAACAGGAAGTTTGAGGAACCGGTAAGAATAAATTGAATCTGGCGGTTTTCATCCACAATCCGCTGGATATACGAGAACAATTCAGGGGTATTTTGGATTTCATCCAGGATCACGCCATTGGGGTAATTGGAAAGGAAACCACGCGGGTCGGTCAGCGCAATCTGCCGGATATCAGGCTCCTCAAGGGAGACATAGGGCAAGTCAGGAAAAGTGGCTCTGACAAGGGTAGTCTTGCCAGACTGACGAGGACCGGTGAGCGTGATCACCTGGAACTTCTGCGCCAGAGAAGTCACTTTGGATGCCAATGTTCTTTCTATCATTAATAACGCTCCGATTGAATATGGGTCAGTCGATCTGATAATTTATATCTCCATTATAACAACATTGTACAATAATGCAATTGAAATGCATAATTGTACAAACCAGTCGTCCCTGCCGGAATGATTTGCGGTTAATACTTGAAAAAGTAATACAAATGTATTACAATATGTTAAACCAAGGAGCTAAAAACCATGCCCATAAAAAACTCATCCACAAAAGCAGTTCGCTCGTTTCGACTAAGTATCGAATGTGTCCGTCAATTGAAAGATCTCTCCAGCAATATGGGGCGCAGTGAAGGGGATGTAGTCGAGGTTTCAATAGATCGTATGTATCGAGAGGAAATTAGGTTTGGAACCTTGATGATCGGTGAAGGTTTTAAACCTGAAGACAACTACAATGTTGGAAAGCAATAGGGTTAAAGATGATTGCGGGATTTATTCACTTTATTTGGAAATCGATTTGGAATGCAACTGTGATCCTTGTCTGTGCCGGCCTGATCTTTATTGGTTTCAAGGCTAATCAACCCATGTCAGTTTCAGATGCTCCTAAAGGGATGACCTATATCGAATTCATGCAAGATCGAATCGAAGCTGCCAAAACGGTTGAACCTTCGAGATGCGGATGGGGAATGATGCTTTCATTGGCAACCCTGGGTCCAATCTACAGTGTGGTGTACACGGCAGTGGCGATCAATCCTGATAGCACCTTGGCCAAAATGACCGCGTCTGACCCAGATATTCCGATAAACGTGGCCGATGCGAAATGGTATGATGTCCCTGGAATTTGGTGGGGTGTGGTCGAACGATTATCCTGGACGATGTTGGGAAAGCCGGCCAGAACGGGATGTCAGTTCAGGGCAGTGAGGTAAACAGGTGAGAGGGCAGTCCATGGAAGGGCTGCCCTGTTTGCAATAGTTATTCCTGGAAATTTATCATTTAAATCAAGCCCAACTTTGAATATGTAATTGCTTAAGGTGATCATTCTCGATTATAAAATATCATCGGTAAGATCTTATAGAATTGAATAATCGCTTGGCTATTTAACCAATATCCTTCTTTGACCTTGCCCAATTACAATATCGGTGCGTAAGACGAGCATTCTCGGGAATTGTTTTCCCACCCAGCCAATATTGTTCTATATGATCTACTGCTGCATCGTCGACCTCTGCAATTTGCTGATTACATATTTGACAGGTAGGGTTTCCATCGAATAATTTTTGCTTCAACGCTCTAGTGAAACACCTTGGTTGAGTTGATGTGGACGAAAGCACTTCGCTTAAAACTTTACGCCATGCATCAAAACGGTAGGTCACACTTTTCAACGAACTTGTAGATAATTGGATGGATGCAATAAAATCTGGATCATCAGTCATTATGGCTATCCATGCTTCTCTAATTGCATCAAGATTTGCCATAACTAGATTCTTATCATAATTTGTGAATCCCCACATCAATATATCGAATAGGGAGGCATTAAACTGTTTGGGTTCCCAATATCCATTGTTGTTCTCGTCGTCCCCGCGATAATAACGATGAAAAGCATTGGTTCCCAACAAAGATCGAATGAGCGTCACACTGTTCTTGAATGCTTTACGGAGTTTCGTGACATCCTCATCCGAAATAGTTTGATGTTTTTTCATATCCTCATTTAGAAAACGCGCCATCGAGGGTTTGTATTTCAGGTAAGTAGCATGATAAAACGCAGCAAAGCGTAATACATATTCAACATCCTTCATACGTTTCTCAGGTGCTTTAAGTCCCATGATAGCCATGTAATCGGGATCAGAGGAGAGTTCAATCAACAATTCGTTGTATTTGCCTCGGTAAATACAATTCCGCAGTTCCTGGTCATTTAAAGGCATTGCGCCGGTGTTCAATCGTTCGAAAATCTCAAATCGGAGATTCTCATCCGACTCTTTTTTAAAAGTGACTGTGCGAATTGAATACCCCAGGATTAATTTTTGTGTGGGTTTATCCAGATCTCGAAAATATTTCCCGTTGAGATGCGGTAAGGCCTTTAATCCTGTTAAGGCATAAACATTATCCAAAAAATTGAAAAAAGCCCGTAATCGCTGCTGGCCATCAATTACTTCCTCAGTGCCATCTTTACTTTCTGCCAGATAGAAAACAGGTAATGGCACTTCTAGAATTACCGATTCAATCAACCGGCTGCAACGAGCCAGGTCCCAAACAGGGCGACGTTGGAAGATGGGATCCAAAATGAGATCACCACGTTTATTCTTTAAAAAGAGCGAATCGATCGGTGGATCCAATTTATCCGTAAAGATCCTCCGCCGATCATGAGCAGGCTCATCTCCATTTTCATCGGTAATAATCGTTTCGTCTTCGATGAGTTCATCGAATTCTTCTACTGGCTCGGTTGGCATAATCATGACATACCCCTTTTCCTAGATCGGTTTTAATATAACTTTCTTAGGAGGCTCCACATGACCAACGCAATTGAACTTGTCGAACAGAAGGAACAACCCGTACTTTCGATCCGCAAAACCACCAGCATGGCCAACCTGCAACAAGAGTTGGGAAAGGCATTCGGGGCGGTGATGCAACACCTGGGCGCGCTGGGCGAACAACCTGGAGGCCCGGTATTCGCGGCTTACTACAATATGGATATGCAGGCCCTGGATGTTGAGATGGGAGTCCTGGTGAGCAAACCGGTTCCGGGCAAGGGGGAGATCACATCCACCGCTATTCCGGCAGGGAAACAGGTCGCGGGTATTTTTCAAGGGCCTTATTCGAAAATGGAACCTTTCTACAAATCCATGACGGATTGGATGACCGCAAATGGGCTCATCCCCACCGGGGTGGTTTATGAGTTTTACTTAAATTCACCCATGGAAGTGGCTGAAAGTGAACTGTTGACGAAAGTGGTCTTCCCGGTAAAGTGATCATGTAATGGTTCCATCAGTTAACGCACTGCACCCTTTCAGTTGGTAATTCCCAATTGAAAGGGTGCATTACTTTTAGAAAAGTAGCCTTTTACGAGAGTCGATTACTCTTCTTTTTCGGTGATGATGATCTCCGGTTCCCCATCGGTCAGGCTGTTATCGTGCGCGTCAATCTTGGTGATCCAATCTTCGGGGTCTGAAGCCAACGCAACCAAATAGCCTTGGATGGTATTACCTACAATCGACGGGCTGGCGGGTGATTTGATGGAGAGGCCGATGTTGCCGAAAAAGATGGTGTTGTTGACCGCGGACCCAGCCGCGTTATCTTGATAGAGGATGCCAATTTCACAAGATTCAATGATGTTCGAATCCAGGGTGGGCACGGCCTCTTTGTTGACAAAAATGCCTGAGCCGCTGGCCAGTGTAATGTGATTGCCGGTGGCCTGGCCGGTGGAGTTGTCTCCAAACACGATCCCGGCAGCCCCTCCATTGATCGTGTTATTGAGCAAGGTTGCTTGAGCCGTGCCGTTCACCTGGATGGCATTGGTGCCATCTGTGTTGTTGAAGATATTTTCACTAGCGGTCACCTTGGCGTTACCGAACAACCCAAGTTGAACGCCCGTGCTCCATTGCAGGGTATTGGCGGTGACCTCCCCGCTGGCTTCTTCAAGATAAGCCGCCGCGGCGTAGGTGTTATTGATCTCGTTGTGAGTCAAGGTCACAACAGAGGAACCATAGGCATAAACTCCGATATACGAGCCGTCGATCAGGCTGTCTTCAAGCGTTAAATGGGCGCTGCCTGAAACAAAGATACCTCCCGGAACCTTCTCGGGGCTTTTAGGGTCGGCTTTCTCCGGGTTGCCAATAAAGCGGCTGTGGCGCACCAAGGCGGTGCTTTCATTCTCGACGCTTAGCAGACCCAATTGATTCCCCGATTCAGAAAGAGTGGCGCCGCTGAGTGTGCAGTTATCCATCACCAAATTGCCAGCCTGGATGAACAGTACCGCGGAAGGAGTACTGCCGGAGTAATTAATACCCAGGTTTTGCAGGGTCAGGGTGGTGTTCGTGGTGTTCACCACCATGGCTTTTACTCCCTCGGCAGGTTCAGCGGCGGTGAGGATGGTTTGGCCGGAATCACTGCCCATCAGGGTCAGGTTTTTGTCGATCAACAGCCCTTTGGCAAGGCTGAAAGTGCCCGGCGCGAGGGTCAGCACATCTCCATCCGCCGCGGATTGGATCAAAGCTGCCAGGTCCTGGTCAGGGGTGATGGCAGCCGGGGTGGGCGTCGGCATGGGGGTGGGGGTGTAGGCGGCCGCGACGGTGGCGGTCAGCTCTGGCGGGCTCAACCTGGGTGTGCAAGCCGTGCCCAACAGCATAAAGGTGACAAGAACGCAAAGAACTTTCCCTGCTTTGATATATTTCATTGTTTCCTCCTTGGATGGCAGGTACGCGATATTTCTTATTTTAGTCATACCCGGATTCCACGTCGAATAAATTTTGCCACCATTTTCACCCTGGAGGCGTGATGGTTGTGGTTGAACGCGCTTAAGTTGAGCATGGTTTCCTTTATTGTACAGCATTTTTAGGGATCCATTTCATAAATTTAGGCATTTGAAATGGTTATTTCAAGTCCAACTTAAATGGAAATAACGGTTTGAGATAAGAAAATGGGAGTTTTTTCAGGGAAGGCTTTTTGCATAGATCTCTTGATAAGGGTATTTTTTTGAGAGTTTCAATACAACGCTTCTTGCCATTCTGATGATCTTCCCGGCCAGAAATATGTACTTCAAGCGAAAGGTTTTGATTTGCTGCCGGTATTCCGTTCCATTTGCAAAGTCCATTTTGAACAGCAGAAAAAGATTGTAGGCCAGCATCATCAACTGAAAGATGGCTTCATTGGCCCAAAAAGATTGAAGCAGGAGATGTCCAACGGCCATATCATACTTGGCTTCCTTGATGTAATTTTCAGCGTTGCCGCGTTTTTCATATGCAATAACTGCTTTTTCTGAAGGCATTTCGGTATTGGTCACAAAGTAGAAGTACTCGTATTCATCACCTTCCAGCAGGGATAATTGCAACCTGTCTTTTTCTGGTTTCAATACCCGTGAGACAACAAACCTTCGGTTTTTGTCCCAGGTATCCAGTTTGGTAACAAGCTGGGTCGTTTCCCGACCTTTATCACCTTTCGTAAATGAAATGGTTGGTGCTGTAACTTGAGAGGCGAGTGTTGGATACTCCTTTCCCTTTATCAAATACTTGCAACCAGCTGATTCGATCACTTCAATAATTTCCTCGTCGAAATAGCCGCTGTCCATGCGAAATAGGATTTCTAAATCATCGGTTTTAATATGAGCAATGATTTCTTTGATCATTTCAGCCGCTCCGTTTGAAGTATATGTGTTGCCGCTGCGTACAAATCCAGTGATATAAGCCTTCAACTCATCGCAGAAGGCGAACTGTATGTTGTAACAGTTGCTCCCAGGCTTTTTGGGATTGTATCCTCTGACAGCACCTTCCTGGTGGCCTTCCACGTTGACCACGCTGCTGTCGATATCAATGGTAATAGATTTTAGTTTTTTCTTTCTCAACAGCTTTTTGAAGACCTTGAAAGTGATTTCTCGCAGCATGTGGGTGGTTTTGTAACTAAAATTCCCTAAAAATCTTGATACTGTTTCCGGTTCTTTGATCGAGATGGCAAATTCATTGATCAACGGATCGCTTTGCAGCAATTTCAATCGTTCCAGCTTATCAATCCCAATGAAATTACCACAGAGCATGGTCTTGATGTGGTTCATTTTAATTTTGTTGGTGGAGGCATTCTCAAAAACAAGATCGTGATCAATCAGGTCAAAAATCCCGTTCTTGTTGGTGTGTTCGAGCAGTAAAAATAACCCGGCATTGGAAGTAAGATTTTTGGCAGAGAATTCGATTTTATTGATCACGGTAGTATCCTCACAGCAGGTTTTCTTATCCTAAAAAATTTTAACATGGTATCTCTACCAAAAATATCCGATTCACTTTTTTAGTGAAATCTTGTTTAGTGCGATTTACCGAAAAAAACATCGAAAGTGGGAGAAAAGTGGTTATTGTGGTTGTAAATTCATGTAATATTGATTCAAAACGCCTGTTATTTCACCTAAAGTGGGGGTTTTATCCAAATTCTCCAATTTGACTGATTTGGCGACGTGGAATCCGGGTTTCTTGTAAATTGACATAAACCTAATTATGTCAAAATCACTTTTTCTAATCGGTCTTTTCGCTTCTTCCAATCTGGCATCAATACATCTAACAAGTGATAGAACTTTGCATTGTGACCTTCATGCACCAGATGACATAATTCATGCAGGACAACGTAATCAATACAGTGAGTCGGCGCTTTGATCAGCTCCGTATTGAATGTGATCACTCCGGAGGGCGTGCAACTTCCCCAGCGTTTGTTCATCCTGCGATACTTAATCTCAGGTGTTTTTGCGCTAAGCTCGATGAGGCGATCAACAAACAGCATTGCTCGATTCTGGATGAATACCCTGGCATGCCTGGTGTACCAGTCTTGTAAGATTTGTTGTTTTCTTTCCAGATTCTCTGGTTGGGTTGTAGTTAACATAAAGAATTTTCCAATCAGTTTGACAGCATTTTCACTGCCTGCCGTTACCTTTAACCGATACTGCCGGCCCAAATAGTAATATGTTTCACCACTGATGTATTGGCGTTCAGGCAGGATTGGATGGTACTGATCGAAGTACTCCAATTGCTGAATCATCCAGGGGGCTCGTTTTTCGAGTTTTGCTCGCACTTCCTCCATGGAGTGATCCAGAGGCGCTTTCGCGACAATGCTTTTATCTGGCTGAACCGTAATTCGTAAACGATTCCGCCCTTCAAACCATACTTTGACAGGGATTTGAAGGTTGGAATAGGATAGGGTTATCACTTTTGGACTCTCGATAATCACCATTAATCGTCCCTGACTCATGGACATCTGACGCGAGCAACATCAATAGACTGATCTAGAATTCGATCGATTTCATCAAAAGTAAGCTCAACCCCTTCCTTATCTTTCCAATCGAATAACATATCCTCAATTTCGATCCGCATCCGGTTTTGAACATCAATATTATCTGCCCAATTGACGATCCGGTTTCGTTCAACAATGTTTTCCACTTCCAGGGCAGCTTTGGCGAAGGCTTCACTGCGGTCTTCTCCAGACTCGCCTGGTTGAATCGTCTCTTTCACAATCCCATAATAGGCTTTGGCAACTTCATGCCCATTCAACCGCACGGGCACATTATCTCCCGTTCGATTGAGGACTGCTTGCATAATTTCTGTGACCTGCGCCAGGTAATCCTTTTCACGGAGACGTTCATCCCGGTAAGCTTTAATCGCATCTTTCAATATCTCAGAGAAACGTTTATAAAATACCGGATCCTGCTCCATGCGCTCATAAATGGTTTTCTGGGTGCGGTGGGCAATCGTATCTGCTTTGGCAGCATCCGAATGCAGCTTTTCAACCTCATCAGCGAAAGCCTCCTGATCAAAAATGTTCACGAGCGAAGTGATTTGCTCTACGTCACCGGTACCAACATGAGTGTCCAGCAGCTTCTGGATGCGCGGTTCGTATTGTGAAAAATCGACCACCTCCGCATAGCGCCGCTGAACAGATGCTTTTAATTTGGAGAAGAATTTTAGATCGCTCCGGTATTGTTCGACCTTCTCCGCCGGAGTTTCTTCCAAGAATTTAACACTCGATAAGGCAATCGATAATGTCTTAGCGTATTTTGAAAGTCTTTCATAAAACTTCTCACGCAAGGCTTTATCTGCCAGCAGGATTTCATAAGCTTCCGCGTCGCGGCGGTTCTTGATTTCTTTGAAGGTATCCCAAAGCACGGAATGGGCTTGCGCCAACTGCGAAACGGGTTCGCTGATATCGGTCAGGATGCCAACCAGATCTTCCTTATCAAATTCCGGCAGCGAGTTATACAGGTCGAGCGCATGGCTTAAATTCTCCAGGACACCGTAATAGTCCAGGATGTAGCCGAAATCTTTACCTTCGTACAGACGATTTACCCGGGCGATAGCCTGTAGAAGGGTATGATCCTTGAGTTTGCGGGTCAGATAAAGTACCGTGTCTCGGGGCGCGTCAAATCCGGTCAACAGCTTATCCACCACGATGATAATTTCCGGCGTTTCTCCGTTCTTGAAAGCGTTGATAATTTGCTTGTTGTATTCGCGCTCGCTGCCATACTTTTCCATCATCCCTTTCCAGAATCGCTGGACAGCCAGAACATTTTCCTGATACAGGTCTTCCTCGCCTTCGCGCTCGTCTGGGGGTGAAATCAACACTTCTGAGGTCACCATGTCAAATTCATCCAGGAACTGCTTATATAAAAGGGCGGTGGCTTTGTCGGTAGCAACCAACTGACCCTTGAATCCTGTGCTTTGCCAGTTGTCACGATAATGAACGCTGATATCCCAGGCGATGCGCTGGACTTTTTGGGCGGCCTTATTGAGCTGGTCCGTGGTGGAATATTTGCCTTTCAAATCTGCTATTTGCGGCTGGGTCAGATCCTGAGTGATGCGGTCAAACCAGGTGTCAATAGCTTTCGAATCTACGTTTTGATCGACATGCCGGCCTTCATACAGTAAGGGCACAACGTTTTTATCTTCCACCGCGCGGGTGATGGTATAGGTATCGATCAAGCCGCCAAACTGCCGGACGGTATCGTGATCTTTTTTCATCACCGGCGTGCCGGTAAAACCAATGTAACAGGCCTCGGGGAGCGCCTGGCGCATGCGCGCATGCATCGCGCCGTATTGGGTACGGTGACCTTCATCCACCAGGACAAAAATGTTCGGGTTGTCATTGCGTGCGTTTTGACGACCAACCGCAGCATCGAATTTATCAATCACGGTGGTGATGATGCGCTGCTTGTTTTCGCGCAGCATTTCCGCCAGGTCTTTGCCGGTGCGGGCCTGTTCCACCTCTTTACCGCAGGCGTGGAACGTTTTGTAGATCTGATCATCCAGATCGACCCGGTCGGTAACCAGCACGATTTTATGATCCGGAATATCGGGCCGCAGGGCTATGGCTTTCGCCAGAAATACCATGGTGAGCGATTTGCCGCTGCCCTGCGTATGCCACACCACGCCGCCGGATCGTCTGCCTTCGGAATCGCGCTCATAAATACGGCGCATGATCTTCTTCACGCAGAAGTATTGCTGGTAGCGGGCGACTTTCTTTTCGCCGGCATCGAAGAGGGTAAAGCCATACGCCAGTTCAAGCAGCCGTTCCGGCTGGCAAAGCGAGTAGATGGCTCGATCCTGCGCGGTGACAACGCGCGGCAGGTTCAGGCTGTTGACCGCATCCATGCGGTGCTTGCCCGGGAAGGCGTCGTACAGCGCCTGAATCTGACCACGACTCAATGGCTGATCCACGACGGCTTTGACGGTTTTCTCGAACGTGTCGCCTTCTTCTTTCCAAACGCTCCAGAACTTGGCCGGGGTACCGATCGTGGCATATTTGGCTTCATTACCTGAGACCGCCAGTAGAAGCTGTGCATATTGGAAAAGAGCGGGGATTTCATCTTCTTTCTGATTGCGTATCTGTTGTGAGATCGCCTGGGTCATGGGATCTTTGAGGTCGGGCGATTTACATTCGATCACGCCAAAGGGAATGCCATTGACGAACAGCGCCAGGTCCGGCCGGCGGGTTTCGTGACTGCCGCGGCGTTCGACGGCGAATTCCTCCGCCACGTGGTAAACGTTCTGCTCAGGATGTTCCCAATCGATATAGCGCAGGCTGAAACTTTTTAGATTGCCGTTCACGGATTGCGGCAGGCTCTTGCCCAGGCTGAGCAGATCGAAAATGCTTTCGTTGGTGCGCAGCAAACCGATAGAGAGGGTTTCTTTGAGGACCTGCACGGCGGTGTGAATATTGGCTTCGGAAAACGGGTAGCGTTGGCCGTGGTATTGGATTTCATTATTCCTGGCCAGCCAGTCAAGCAATACACTTTCCAGCAAGACGGCATCGGCCCGCCCGCCGCGCTGCGCCAGTGCCTCGCGCGGGGAAAGGTAGGTGTAGCCCAGGTTTTGCAGCAGATGCAGCGCTGGAAGCTGGGAGCGGGTGAGTTCTGAGAGTTCAAAGTTTTCCATTTATAATCATCCTCTCCTCATATCAACCCAAATTTCCGATCACCACAGATTGCATATATGCAATTTTGGTTGAGTTTAAGTCTCTATCTGTTAGATTTTTCCTACAAAATTTCGTTATACGTGTTAATCGCCTTGTTTCTTTCGACTCTTTATATGCATAAAAGATTGATTTTTGATGCCCATTAGCGATTTCTTCAAAGGTATAAAAATACCTGCTATCTTCACCAATATATTTCCCGGTCGAATCAGTAGTCCAAAATCCTGAATAAGACAGCTTTTCCAATGAACGGCGGAGATCTAGAGCAGATGAACACCTTTTTGTTGCATCTGGATCAATTGTCTTGTTAATGATTGTTTTTAGATTCCTCGGAACAAAAGGTTGGTAATCTTGTGGTAAAACGATTTGCCCACATTTAACTAGATCATTATATGCATCCCAATTACCAACCTGTGTTAACCTATTACGAACAAGACCAATTCCGTTTAGTAAACGAAAAATTGTTAAACCAGTTTGGTAAATATCACTCAATACACTCACCTGGTTTTGAATCAAAGTCTCAGGAGCGACATGTAAACGATAAAAACTTCTTGGTTCGACAGGTTGTTTACCAGGTGAATAACAGGTAATCCCATAATCAGTGAGAATGGCTTCGTTATGCGGACCTAAAAGAATATTTGATGGCTTGATATCGTTATGGAACATATTCTGTTCATGTAGATATTCCAAACCACGCAGAATATCTATCGAACTGCTAAGAAGTTGTGGGAGCGGTAAAAAATTCCTTGAATTCAATTTACCGACAATTGAACCCTGGTTTTGATAATCCATTGAAATGATTACTAGAGGTATGCCGTTATAGTCGACCACATCTGCATAATGTACTTTAATTAAGTTTTGATGATCGAGATGATTACCGATTTGCGCCTCGATCAGTCTTTCATCAACAGATGCATTTTTTCCATCAAGTAATTTGATCGCGACTTGTGTTCCAATACTTCGGTCAATTGCTAACCAGACTTCTCCAAATTCACCGCCACCGATTTTATTTTGAAGTTCATATTTGTAAATTGTTTCGCCTTGTTTAAAATTGAAAACTCCCATTTATCCCCCTTTTGCAACCCAGGTAGCAGCGACAGCATCGGCCATTTGCGTATCCCAATATTGAGAAGAACGTCCAATATTTGTTTCAGCAAATTCCTTTACTCGACCGCCGTTTGTTTTTAACTGTGTATACAATACAGGCTGGCTATTGATGTTCTGCTGCGCTGCAAAAAGAAATACTGCACCAAGTAAATATGTAGATTCCCTTCGTTTTTTTGTCTCTCCTCCATACTCATTTTCTTTAACGATAACCTGTTCCAAATCAGGATATTGGGCAAAGATACGCTCCAATTCCAAGAATAGCCACCTGGATTTTGCAGCAATGGTGGATAAAGCTGCAGGGAATTCCAATTTATTTTCAGAATCGTGATTTATGAAAATAGCTACACCATCATCATATTCAACAATAGCGTATCGTGCCATTTGGGGTGTAACCCGCATACCTAGAACTTTCATTCAATCGCCTTGGTCAGATTTATCACAATCTGAAATCTCTGAATAAGACAATACAAACAATTCATAATTGTTTCCTCCTAATCCACCTTCACCCGAATTTCACCTGTGAGCAGCTTCTGCATTAGACCTCTCTTCTGCTGTTTAAGCTGCATGATATGTCTTTCAAGTAACTCGATGTTTAGTCCAACTTGATCCAATAATGCAGTAATTCGTTCTTGCTCTTCAAGATTGGGCAGAGCGAATTTTGTCTTTTTTACAACATTCCAATCTGATCTCGGCATTTTGGTGCCCGTTGTCTGAATCGAAGCTGATAAAAATGAATCCGTTTGAACCAAATAGAATAAATACCTTGAAGTACAGATACTTTTACTCTGCAACACCCAGATTTCAGAAGAGCATACTCCTTCAAAATCACAAAATGCGAATTTATGAAGGTATGGCCGAAGTTTCCCAAAGAGCACATTTCCAGGCCGAAAATAGTTTTTCGAGCTCGTTTGTTGTTTGCTTTCTGTTTCTCCGATGATTTTTCCTGTTTCCTGAGAAATATGCTCAAGTTCAACACACCGGAAATTTAAATCATTCGTAACTGGATCGATTTTTTTCTTTGAGCGGGTAGCACATTTATGAAATTCGACGGTTTCCCACCCATCTGGGTTATTTCCCTTTGCTTCAATCGGCTCACCAAATTCCGAGAAACGGAGCCTGCCCGTCAGCAGCCCTTGCATCAACCCTTTCTTTAGCCGCTGCTTTGCCTCAATCAGCCGCTGCACCCGTTCAATGGCGCGGTCCCAGGTGGAGAGGATTCTTGCGATTTCTGCTTGCTCAATTAAAGGTGGAACTGGAATTGTTGCGTTATTGATCACCGATAAGGTCAAACCATAACGTGTAACACCATTCGCTTTTGTAACGAATTGATTGTGAACTCGATGATGCTGCAATGTTTTTGCAAGAAAATAACTATCCATGCGTTCTTTGTCAGGTCGTAATATTGCCAGATGATAACCGCAGATCAGATTTTGGATTTCATCGGCTAAAACTGCCGCACTGGCTATATCTTCAGCAGTCTCAGAATCCTTAGTTATAAGAACATCACCGCGCCGAAGTGAGAACTTGTCGATTTCCGCTTCAGACGCTGAACCACGCATGAATTCCAAATTACTTGTAATGTATTCATTCTGATAAACATCCATGTAGTTACAAAGTAATACTGGGGCTTCATTCTCTTCGAACTTTTTATCTACGTTGCTAACAATTACTTGCGCTATATTGGACAGCTTGGACAAACCCCAATCTTCTGGGATTCTTCCAATTTCTGTTTCAATGAGATCATTTGAATGCTGTCTACGATTCGACATTCGAATTTTCCCCCTCGTTGCCCTTGTTTTTACCCTTTAGCTTTCGTACCACCTGTTCAAAATCCTCATCCGGCTGGCTGGTTTCCCGTTCCAGGCGGGCAGTGTTGTACTTTTCATATTCCGAGAGCGCCAATGCCTTGGCCACCTCTGACGACACCCGGCCGGCGTCGCGCAGCACATCGCGCCCATTGAACTGCAAAAAGGCATCCAGCTTTTGCGCCCAATCACCCATGTGCATGGGCTGGTGGCGTTCCGCCTGGTCCTCAGCGTAATCTAGGTACATGGTCACAATGCGGTTCAGGCTGCGCAGTTCATCTTCTGCCAGGTAATTCTTGGCCACGGTCACGTCCGCCTGGCGCACTTTCTTACCCTTCCAACTGGTCAGTCCCATATTTGCTTTGTCAGCGCTGGCGCGTTCCGCAATCAATTCCGCGGCGGTATGCCCGGTAATCGCCCAGTGCAGCTTGTTTTGCACACTGGCGTAAAATTCATGGGTGATCTCCGCGTTGGGGTCGTAATCCACGGCCAGGCTGTAGATCTCGGTGATTTTGCGATAAAACTGCTTTTCCGAAGCGCGGATATCACGAATGCGCTCGAGCAGCTCGTCAAAATAGTCCGCGCCCAGTCCGCGCCCTTCTTTCAAGCGCTCATCGTCCATAACGAAGCCTTTGACCAGGTACTCGCGCAGCCGTTCGGTCGCCCAGCGTCTGAACTGGGTGCCGCGGTGAGATTTTACGCGGTAGCCAACTGCGATGATCACTTCCAGGTTGTAATGCTTGAGAGTGCGTTGTACTTCCCTGCCACCTTCTGATTGAACTTGTAAGTAATCCTTACAAGTTGCCTCCTCGCTCAATTCACCTTCGGCATAGATATTCTTAATGTGCATCGTGATGTTCTGTGATGACGTCTGAAACAATTCAGCCATTGCAGATTGAGTAAGCCATACCGTATCCCCTTCCATGCGGACATTGATATGGGTCTTACCGTCTTCCGCCTGGTAGATCAGAATATTCGTGGGCTTTTCGGGAAGATGCTCGGTCATTGAGCACCTCCCAAGCCCAACTCTTCCAGATATTTCTTCATTTCCGCCTGCACCTGAACCAGTTCTGCTTCGATTTGTTCGATTTCCTTCTGCACAGCGGGGATATCGACTTCTTCTTCCTCTTCAAACGTATCCACGTAACGAGGGATGTTCAGGTTGTAATCTGCGGCTTGAATATCCGCCAGGGTTGCCAGTGCGGAGTATTTCTCAATCGGTTGAAAATCCAGGTAGGTCTGGAAGATGCGGTTGATGTCTTCCTCGCGCAGAACGTTCTGATTGGTGCCGCTTTCAAAGTCCCGCGAAGCGTCAATGAACAGGATGTGTTTATCGCGATCCGTCTGCGCCTCCGCCCAGGACTTGCGCGCTTTGTTGAATACGAGAATGGCGGCAGGGATCGGCGTGCCAAAGAAAAGCTTCTCCGGTAGCCCGATGACGGCTTCCAGGATGTTCTCGTCGATGAATTGCTTACGTATGATGCCTTCCGCCGCGCCGCGGAAGAGCACGCCATGCGGAACGATGACCCCCACGCGGCCTTCGCCTTCCAGCGCGATCTCCACCATGTGGCTAATGAAGGCATAATCGCCTTTGCTGGCCGGCGGCAGCCCACGGTGGAAGCGGTTGTAAGGATCGTTGGCGGCAAATTCAGCGCCCCATTTTTTTAAAGAGAACGGCGGGTTGGCAACCACAACGTTGAAACGCATCAGCTCATCATGATCGAGCAGGCGTGGGTTGGAAATCGTGTCGCACCACTCGATTTGAGCGCCATCCATATCGTGGAGGAACATATTCATCCGACACAGAGCCCAGGTTGAGCCGTTGGATTCTTGCCCACCAAGGAAATAATTCTGGCTGCCTGTCTCCTTGGCAACGCGAATCAACAGAGAACCCGATCCGCAAGCCGGGTCGCAAATCCGATCGCCGGGTTTAGGCTGCACCAGTTTCGCAAGTAAAATGGATACTTCTGGCGGCGTGTAGAATTCACCAGCCTTCTTACCGGCTCCCGCAGCAAATTGTCCAATCAAATACTCATAAACATCCCCGATAATGTCACGATTTCCAATGATGGATGGGCGCAAGTCCAAACGGGGATCTGCGAAATCTTCCAGCAAATTCTTCAAGCGACGATTACGGTCCTTGGTTTGACCCAACGCGCCTTCACTGTTGAAATCGATGTTGCGAAAGACCCCTTCCAATTTGGATTTGTTGGCATCCTCAATCTTTTCCAGGGCGATGTTAATAATCTCACCAACATTTGCCGCGTCACGCCGTTCATAAAGATAATCAAATGTGCCTTCGTCGGGCATCACAAAGCGTTCTCGCTTCATGGCACGCTCCACACGGACCATATCCCCGTTGTAACGCTGAGTATAGTCCACGAGGATATCCTTTCGCAAATCGCTCAAGTATTTCACAAACAACATAGTCAGGATATAGTTCTTATATTCCGATGGGTCCACAGCGCCGCGGAAGGTGTCGCAGGCCGCCCAGACGATTTGCCCAATTTCATTCTTGCTTGCATGTGAGTTAGCCATGTCTCTTCTTCTCCTATTCGATAATTGCATTCAGACAGACGGTTTTGATCAAAGCTGATTTTTTAGTCAGGTATAAATTGAATAAGTCCGCTTCCTTTTTTCGTAGCAGCTCCAGCTCGCCAATTTTCCTTTGCATCTCAAAATCTGGAATGGGAATTTCAAGATGTGATAACGCGGAAACAGAAAGAAAGGGTAGTGAACTTCCACTGCGGTTCAATTGGATATACTCCTGTGCAGGTTTTTGGTTGATCCACCACGCCAGGTAATCAGGCATAATCGTTGCCTTATTTGGTCGTAAGATATAAAATGAGTTTGCCGCAAGGACATGATTGACTGAGCGGGTGACTGGACAGGCAAAATTATCCTGTCCTTTGGCCAGGAACAGAACATCACTTTGCTGTATTTCCGATTTGGTAGTAGAGCCAATAGGGGTAAACCTGATAAGGTTGGACCAATCTACCTGGTGCAGGTTGTTGAAATCTCGCACCTGAAGTAAAAAGTGGCTGCCATCCAGATGTGCGCGGATGCCTTCCCGTGATTGATAGCCAACTTGAATTTCAGAGATGTCACCCAAAGAAGCCTTCATAAGTCCTCTTAATTATTAGATGCAGTAGATATCATACTGTAAATTATAGCGAATATTTTGCATTTGTCAAGTATTAATTGCAGTATATATTCTACTGCATTGATTTAATATGTATCAACCATTTTCGAGAAGTGACAATAAATGAATGTCGTTTGCGCAGGTTAGAGGAAATTGATTAATTGCCATTTGAGTATAATTAAAGTAGGTTAACTGTAATAGTAAAATTATCAGGTAAAAAGCTCGAGTAGCCATTCGAAAAATGTAATCCGGAACATCATGAAAGCATGAATAACGGACAAATTTTGGAGAAACGAGTGAGGGTGGAGGTATGAACTTATTTGATTTTTTTACGAAGCTAATCAAGACTGTCGTTAAGTTAATATTCCCTAAAAAATACCACAGAATAGAGAATGGTAACCAAGAAGAACCCACCAAAACTCGTGTTGGGGATGTTATTACAATTGGAACCCCAACCGTAAGTATTTCACCTGCTGTTCCACCGGTGAATACCGTAAGTAGAACGATTCAGAAACCTGAACCGCAACCTCTCGAGCCGGGAGTATCCAAGGATAGTGTAATCGAAGGGCGAGTGCCGCTACCAACAGGATCGTTTGACTGTGAATCTGCCGATATTCAAGAACCTGCATCGGTATCACTCGAACTGGAAGTAGGCTCAGCAGAGGGATTAGAGGACGCCGGGCAATTATCTACTGATATTGAGCTCAGCGACCCACAAGCTATCGAAAGATCCGTTACGGACGTAGAAGTGCCGATGACCTTCAATGCCGAGCCGGAAATGTTCGATATTGCTACGGATGAGGAGGTTGTGCTGCAACCGACCGAGTTGGGGGAAGGCGAGATTATCATTGCAGAGGGACTTGAAAAGCCCCTTGTCGCTCCGCAGATATATGATGAAAAGGAACAATCATCACTAATGGTCGAGGAAGTAACTGGCGTGATCCTGGAAGGAGAAGAACCTGAACCACAAAATTCTGAGCCGGTGGTTATGGAATCTGTTGATGTGAAGATGCCGAAGCTGGTATCAATTGAACAAGAAATGGTCAAAACAACCGATGCTGAAGAATCCAGATCAGATGTAGATGAGCCGGAGATAATCGAAATTGATAAAGATGAGACAACAGATGTTCAAGATTATTTGGAAGAGGAAGAAGTAATTGAAGAAGGTGATATCGATGGATGTGAAGAGGAGGTTGAAGTTGAAGAGGAAGATCCCGGTGTTATTAATGTAGCTTCTACGGCATACCATAATGTAAAGAAAGTTAGAGATAAAACAGGAAGGAAAACTTCTCGATACCCCTTCAACCAACAACTCACATTGATTGATTGCTTAAACGAGGATGAACCAGATGTTGATACATTTATTAAGAATCTTAAAGCAGGAACTCTGGATGATATTTTTAGCCTTAGTATCACCATACTTGAAAAACATTTCTTTGAAGCACTGAGGTTATATGAATATATTGGAGAACTACCCATTACTGAAAAAGCCTATGGGAAGTTAATCGAATATATGCATCAATATGCATGCCAAAACGGTAGAATTAGTCCCCGGAATTCGATGCCTACCATTTTTTTGGTAAGCATGGTTTTTTGCGCCCAGTATTCTGATACTGAGGCTAGAGAATTCTGGAAACCGTATGCGCAGCAAGTATGGGGATGTGAACCATCTCAGTATTTCCAAAATGTCTGCCGTAAGTTGTTTACTTATAGCCGCGAGTACTTACAAAATAGTCTACACCTCTCATTTGATATTCAAAATCCGGGTGATGTCGTCAGACCCGTTTATCAACATGCCATCATTCCAAGTTACTTACAAAGTTATTTTGCTGAATGGCTGGTAGATAACTTTGAAAGCATTCTGCAATATCCAGTAGAAAAACTGCCAATGATTCTACAATATGAGAAATCGCTGGACTATGTTCCCAGGAGGTTAAAAAATTTCATTTGCGGCCAGGAAACAATAAGTACGGCTGCTCGTCTGATAGCTCGTATGTCGAATGCTATAAGGCTATTTCACGAAGTAGAGCAAACAGAAGCGGTTGAATCGGTGATGAGTTCATCCATCGAGAAATCGCTTTGGGAGGTTATCTACAAAAAGCTAATCGACGACCAATCTCACATTGTGAAACTTCGTAGAATCACACCACGGTTAGAATGGTTCTGGGATCTTGAGGGTGATGACATTATTCTCAACCTTTCCAATATTCGGTCTAGTCAGAGCGATAAACCTGACAGCTTAACATGGGCTGAAAAAGAAGCGAAGTACCTAAAAGGAAATGAAGTTCTTTTTAAGATTTATCCTTGGAAGATGAAGTCGGGCGACTGGGAGGTTGACCCAATAAGAATTCCAGCGGAAGGCCCTTTGGATGGCAGCATTCTGGTTCTTTCTGAAAATTTTGATCTTGATGAAGCTAAACAGAGCCAGTTCCGTCAAGTTATTTTTGAACGTACTGTACCGCTACTACAAAAACCGGTACTGTTTTTCCGCGTGAATCCTCAAAGAAATGTCGCCGTCAAGAAAGAACAAATCGATTCCGATGGCTCATGGATTATCGTTTCTAGTGAAGATATTCAAATTACGGACAGAACTGGAAAAAAGGTTCAGGAAAGTTCTCTGAACATGCCTTACCAATTACGGGAATCTGGTTTTATCCAGGCGGGAGTATACACTGTTCAGCTCCCTCTTACGATCCATCTCGGTGAAAAATCCATAGTATTTGAGATGACTGAAGATCAACACCAGATCAACCCATTTCTCCGAGGAATCGAAAAAGTTCCAGGACTGTCAGTAGACATTTCCCCGATTTTCCTCTCACCGAATATCGATTTCTTGTTTTCAATTAACCCCGATTCCCATTATCTTCGGCGAACATGGTTGTTGATTCACCGCAATAACAAGTTTTTACAGTCCATCTTATTAACAGACCTGATGAGCCAGGGCAAGATGAGGATAGACGAAAATCTTTGTGATGTAGATTTAACGTCGTTTCTCGAGCAATCAGGAGTTTATAGTATTAGCCTATTGCACAATATGAGATCGCTACTTGAAGAGCCGGTTCAATTTGCCTGGTTGCCTGAAGATGTTGAAATCATTGGACCAAGCCCGGAGGGTTGTTACTCTCCCCTCAATCCACTTCAGGTGACCATCAGTGGAGTTTCTGAAGAACAGGTTGTACCCACTCCTGATGAGAAGAGCAAAATAATCACTGCAGGAAAGACAGTCAAGATCGAATGGAAATTGATAAGGAACCCACATTGCCGATTTGATTTATTGTGGCAGGATTCGCTGATTCATTTCAAATGGAACATTGATCGGGTTTCAGCCTGGATTGAGGGTGGTGGAGATAAGAATCAGGTGTTTGAAGAACAAGCAAAAACTGTTGTGTTGCAGGTACGCGGTCAACCGAGAGAGGACTTATCTTGGATTATTGGAGAGATGGGGAAGCGGCGATACACACGATTGAACGCCAAAGGTGAGTATCAAGCGAACCTATTGGAAACCGAAGTACGAGATATGCTATTTGAAGATAATCAAATGAAGTCTAGCATTTCAATCGCCATTCGTGACTATACCTGGAAACTCTTTGATTACTATAAAAAACCGAACGTTGAAATTATCAAAGTTAATTATGTGAAACCTGAGTTAGAAATTTTATTGACGCAAGTCCGGAAACTTCGCGGAACCTATACAATTCAAGTTCGTCAAATAACGGACCAATCGAAGCCTGAAATCTTGGATGTCGTTGAAGTTCTCGAAGACAATCTCACTTTTCAGGTGGTTTTGAATCCAGGTCAATATCGGATTGATGTCCTCCTTTATGATACCCTTATTCACTCTTCTGCCTCATTCCAGGTTGACGAAGAACCAGAACCTATCGAAGAAACCAACACAAAGTTTCAGATTTTTGATGATTATAGGTCCCCTGAGCATCTTTTCCGAGTTCTGACTGCAAGGAAAGAGGAATTGCTAAGCCGGAGTTATGACAATCTAGTAATAACGCCGGCGATTGAACAACTACAACTAATCCATACACCAGATGAATGGCTTACAAATGCTCGTTGGAACGATGGGCTCAAACGGCTGCTACCATCATGGGCAGTGCTAATGTACCCACTCATGTTTACCACAAAAAACCACCGTAGAATCTTGCACGTTTTCCCAGAAAAAGTTGCTTATGGTGGAAGGGCAGGTAGGGGGTATATAGAACTTAAGCTCGCAGAGGAGAAAATGCGAATTGCAGCCTCTTGGAGACCTGGGAAGGATCTGGAATATTCCCAATTATGGATGGGGATTTCTCAAGAACAGAATGTGAAATTTTTCAGCGAATTAGATCAAGATGATTTATGGCCTGCATACCAATGTAAAGACTGCGGAACAATCGTTGCCTCAAAGGAAGGAACTTATCTAAAACTTCCACCAAGTGTGGTTCGGTTACACCAACACGGCATTGATCGAAAACTAAATGAGCAATTTATTGATACAGTTTATGACAGTCAGAATATTGTTGAGGTAAGTTTTACACAATATAAAGATAAACCTCTCCAGCATGCTTACTGGGCAAAAGAGGTGGTTTTTAGTAATTACCTACAACTCTTAATTGATGGAAAAATAAGGTCTATTCATGGTGATTTGGAACAACCGATTAACTTATATAAGAATATTGATTATGGCCTTGGGGTTAGTGAACTCTTTGACCATCTGCAACTCCCAGCAATTCATAAATTATTGGAGTATTCGAATGATTTGGACAGAATGGATCAGTTCATTGAAGATGAGAGTTCAAGTATCCCTGCATTCAGTGCAATGCAGCGACTAATGAAATACGTTTATGAGGCGACTAGCCCTGTAAACATACCTGGAAGTGTATTAACCCTGGCGATGATATTACGGCTAAAAGCCAATCAGCTGAGGACTTACATCAATTTATTGGCAAATCTTGGTATTTCAGAACGCAATCTAATAAGTATTTTGGATGAAACTGCACAGGGCTGTCCAAAAATGCTCGAATGGTCCATTGCCTGGGCAGAACTATTTTATGCCCATTCGATATCATAGGAAAGCGGTGAAGTAATGAACGCAGTAAAAATTACGCAAACTCTCAAACAAGCCCTGGTTGATTACTTGATGACCACGTTTGATTCCAATAAAGACGGCAATGAGCCAGAGTTAGCAAGAAAAATCCGTGAAAGCTTTGAATATCCGAGAGCTTTGTTTACAGGCCCGTTCTTGGAATTAATTTATCCATACGTTCGCGATGTAAGTTTACAGGACTTATGCCATCAAGGTATATTGTCAAAAAAAATATTGTCAATGCCCTGTTTTTCTCTTCCCAGACCTGAACCGATCCCTCTTGATACGCTTCTCTATTCGCATCAAAAAAAGGCCATCCAAAAGCTATGTCAAGATAATAGAAGTATTGTTATTTCTTCAGGAACAGGTAGTGGTAAGACTGAATGTTTTTCAATTCCGATCGTCAATGATTTGCTTGAAGATGATACTCCTGGTGTGCGTGCTTTATTGGTGTATCCCCTTAACGCGCTAGTGAATGACCAGATGGAGCGCTTACGGGTGATGTTGAAAGGCACTCCAATCACCTTTGGCCGTTTCACCAGTGAACTGCCTCCTACAGCGATAAGGGACGAGCGCTCGCTGCCGAACGAAGTCATTAGCCGGGAAGAAATTCGCACTGATGACCTCAACAAGCAAGTTTTGCCCCAAATTTTGATAACCAACTATGCCATGCTGGAGTATTTGCTCCTTCGTCCTGAAGATTCAATCCTGTTCAACACCGGCCTTTGGAAGTTCCTTGTTCTAGATGAAGCGCATACCTATACCGGGGCTCAAGGGATTGAAGTGGCGATGCTTATCAGGCGCCTCAAGCAAAGATTGGGTAAAAAACCCGGAGATATGTTATGTGTCGCGACCAGCGCTACGCTGGTAAATGATAATCCGGTAGCAGCCGCTGGTTTTGCTCAGAAACTGTTTTGTGAAGATTTAAGAGAAGACGATGTGATTTTTGGTGATGAGGACAGGCATCATTTCGAACAATTCAATCAACCCACTGTACCGGTAGCTCCTGAAGCATATCTTCACCCTGATTTCGAGAAAATGCTTGAAGAGATGCGAAAAGTAAAACTGACCGAAGAAGAATTGGAAGGAGAAAGCCCCGATGTTGAAAAAGTAGCCTTGTGGATGTCTGAAATCGGTATTATTGATTCTAGTGCACTTGTACTCGCGGATCAATTTCATGACGATTTACCCGGTTTTCTATTCAGGGTACTCTCTAGTCATGCTGAGCTCGTAAAACTAAGGAAATGGATGGTTCAACAGGATCAACCCGTACTTTTCGAAGATGCCGCGCGTTATATTTTTCCAACCTTTGACCAGCAGGATCAAACAAAAGCTCTCTATCGGCTTATTGAGATTGGTGCAGTCGCTCGGCCTGCACCCAATCAACTACCCCTGTTGCCGGCGAAATATCATCTTTTTGCTCGCCCACCACAAGGAACCTGGGCTTGCCTAAACCCAAATTGCACAGGAAAAGATCCAAAGATAAACACAAAGTGGTCGCGCATATATAGCAACCCCACTAACTTTTGTGAAAGTTGTGGTGCCCAGGTGTATCCCATCTACCTTTGTCGTGAATGCGGTCAGGTATATATCGCTACCCACTTCCGAACCCATAGCAGTGAATATTTGCCCGCAGTAGAACAGCTGGCAGAAGGGAATGAAAAACGGTACTTTACCTGGTCACCTGTTGAAGAAAATATTGTCCTGGCAAACAATGTAGATGTTGATAATGAGAACGAAGAGGAGCAAGAAAATCCTTCTAGCCAATCTAAGTTTCATCAAAAAGAAGTTCAAGTTTGTTTGAATTGTGGAAAATTAATCGCACATTGTAATTGCCAGAATCGTATACCTTCAATTCCACTTTTTGATATTGAGCAGAAGATCATTAAATCCAGAAAAGGTCAACAGGTGGAGCAGTTGGTTCCAATAGCTGATCTACAGGAATGCCCAAGATGCCACAGCAAGTCCAAAAGTGAAACAGAAATCGTCACCCCGATTACAATCCGCGGTACTGGACCTCTGGCAAACTTAACGTACGAACTTTATCGCCAACTGCCAACTTCCTCAGAATTGAAAAAGAAATCACTCCCCGGAGAAGGTCGCAAGCTGCTAACCTTTTACGACAGCCGGCAAGGAGCGGCTCGGTTTGCCGCATTTTTACAGGATGTCTCCAATAAGCAAAATTATCGCCACATTATCCCCCAAGCGATTGAACAATGCCTGAAGGCTGATGAATGGGGTGATAACACCGCACCAAACTTGTTCGCTTTAAGCAGAATAAGTGGTGAAATTGCCTGGAAAAAAGGCATTATACAAAATGATTCCGAATCCGAATACTGGCGTTCCACCTCGACGACATTTTCAGTCGACCAGCGAAAATCAGCATCCGTATGGATGGCAAGGATAATTCTTGGAGAGTTTACAACGGGTCGGAGGAGCAGGCAGTCTTTGGAGTCTATGGGACTGGTAGGGGTGTCCTATTTCCAAAAGGACGTTCAGCCGGACTTTGCAGATTTAGGAAGAATAATCGGATTGTCCAATGATCAGGCCTCGGCATTGGTCGGTCACCTTTTGGATGACCTTCGGTTTCGAAAGGCAGTAAAACTACCGACTGGTATTCTTCCTGATGATCCTGAGTTTGGAACTAACAAGGGAAATCCGCACTTCATTCGCCAGGGAAAACCCCACTCGGGGGAAGAACGTTGGATCGGAGACACTCCCCGGCAGCTCAGACGGCAATACATCCAACGGGTACTTGAAATTAATCGGATAGATTCCTCCGACGAAAACGTAGCAAAAACCCTTACAGCTATCTGGGATTGGTTAATTGAAGTCGAAGGATTGTTTATTGGTTCTTCGACAGAAGGTTATCAACTTGATCCTAATCATTTGTATTTCGATACGCGTCAAAAATGGTGTCGATGTAAAAAATGCCAGCGGTTATCCTATCGTGGAACTTTGATACCCTGCCCTTATCCACACTGTGGTGGCGAATTTGAGCCGGTGGACATTACTTCTGCTCAAAGCCAAAATTACTATTACAACTTGTTTCATCAGCCGCTTATTCCCATTCGAGTTGAAGAGCACACGGCTCAACTCGACTCCGAGAAAGGGAAAGATTACCAGGATTACTTTAAAGCAGGGTATATCAATGCCTTGAGCTGCTCAACCACCTTTGAGATGGGCATTGATCTTGGGGATTTGCAGGCAGTAGCCATGAGCAATGTCCCGCCAACAGTAGCGAACTACCGTCAGAGGGCTGGGCGTGCAGGACGGCGCACCAGTGGAGCAGCATTTATTTTAACTTGGGCTTCAGATCGGCCTCACGATCAGGCATATTATGATGCCCCAATTGAAATCATTAGCGGCAGGGTGACGGTTCCTAATATCATGTTGGAAAATGAATTGATCTTACACCGGCATGTAAATGCAATCTTACTTAGTCAATTCCTTCGATATAGAAAGCGACAGGTAATTGACATTGAAAGACTCACCTTCTGCGGAGATTTTTTTGATAATAACCTAATTGAAGAACCTCATTATGACTTTTTGCAGGAATGGATTGAAGCAGAGAGTGACGAAATCAAGTGTCAGTTACAAGAATATGCTCAATTGCTGCCAGAGAACTTAAAGCCGCTAGTTGAGAATGGTATTAATCACTTCTTGATCGAATTGCGAAGGCTAAATGATGAGCATTATCAACCCATCACACATTATTATGGGGAGCAAATTCAGCATCTTGCAGATCAACTTCGTAACACAGCATTGAATCCACAAGCAAGTCAAGAGGTTGAAAGTCAACAAAGATACTATAGGAATTTGCTGGATCGGATGAGAGGCTCGAAGGGGAGAAAATCGGGATATTTAATCGATTATCTAAGCAGCAATGGTGTTTTGCCTAGTTATTCGTTCCCGCTTCACACAGTTGAACTATTACTGCCCAAAGAAGCAAGGTTGAGTGAGCATCTACGTTTGGAGCGCGACTTGCGTCAGGCAATAAATGAATATGCACCGGGATCGGAAATCGTAGCTGATAAAAAAATCTGGCGAAGTCTACGACCAATCTTTTGGAAAGATACCCCAAGAATGCTGGAGTATCGAATATGTGAACACTGCCATCATCTGGATATCAGTGAGGATGCTGGTATATCACTGCCGCAGATAGAGGGTATTTGTCCTGTCTGCCATGAGCCATTGGGACAAAAGTCCAAAATTCGAAAATTTGTTGAACCAGATGGCTTTATCGCCGACCCCAAGAGCGGGAAGCCGGCCAGACAGTATGTAAAAATTGAACCAAACCAAATGCGTTCTGCGTTAATCCCTGAACAAAATCTAGAGGAAGAGGAGCAAAGTAAGTTTATTTGCCTGGCTTACAACCAGAAAGGGAAATTGTTATATGTGAACGAAGGTAAGTATGGTAAAGGCTTTGAATTTCCAGTCCAAGCATTTTCTCTGCTCTCAGAGAACGGGCACAAAGAAAAATTATCTCTTGGTCATATTCAAACCACCAATACACTCCATATTCGTTTTGTATCCCATGATAATCTCCAGGTTCCTTCCTCGAGTGATCAATCATTCTGGTTGTCTTTGTTATATGCCATCATTCATGGCGCTTGCCACTGCCTTCAAATTGAACGGCGAGATATTGACGGAGTTTTATTTCCGCAAAGTACAGGAGGTTCTTGGGAACAAACCATCGTTCTTTATGATAATGTTCCTGGTGGGGCAGGTCATGTTAAAAATATCCGAGAAAACCTCGTTGCAGTCCTGGAGGAAGCACGCCGGATTTTGAATTGCAACGATTGTGTACCAGATACGAGTTGTACACATTGTTTGCGTGACTATAACAACCAATTTTATTACCAATATCTGAAGCGAGAATCTGCGCTCAAGTTCCTGGATTTACTAATTGCTAACCAAAAACCGCTTAATATTGGTATGCCCGGATCAGTTAGGATACCCGCTTATGATCCAGCTTACTGGTTATTCGAGAAAATTCGATATGCAAAACAATCGGTTGCGATTGCTATTCCAAAACTGGATATACGTCACCCAATGGGAGAAAATTATACTTGGCTAGATACTTTCGGAGACCTGCTCAACAAGGGATGTGAGGTGAGTTTATATCTTCAAGATCTTCCAGAATATACCCCGGAAGGATACAGCCTGGCAGTTCACTTGCAAGTGTTAGTGAATAAAGGTCTTAAAGTCTGGAAAATCGCACAACTTCCAAAATGGCAAATCATCATTGACAGCAATTACTCAGAGGCAAGAATTATTCGCAGCGAGGGTGAACACGATGTTATTGTATTGGAGGATCAGATTGGCACTAAACAGTTAATATCATCCTCAAACCATGAGGCGTTGACGAAGGTTATTATTGATTGGAATAATTTGCAAAAAAGACTCGTGAATGAAGTCGACTTAAACCCTCCTCAGCATGTGAAAGTAATTAATGTTAGAGCAGCTGCAAGGTCTAATATTAATGAGCAGATCCTCTTTGCTAGTTTTTTTGCTAAACCATGTAAAAAGATGTTGGTTCACGATCCGTATCTTTTTGACCGGGAACACATAGTCAACCGGTTAGGAACTTACATAACAATGGTATACCAGCACAGCAGTATGGAAGAAGTGATTGTTCATACAAAGAAAGCACCAGATAGTAGAGAACAGGAAAAAGCTGAACAAGAATTGATTAGTAAATTTAATGGTTCGATTCGGTTTAAACACACCGCAGATCATGATCGATATATCGAAATTACTCGCGTAAATGGAGAACAAGCCAGAATTATTCTTGGACGCGGTCTAGATTTTTTACAGCCAGACGGTTCGGTTAAATCCACTTATATTGTGATAGAAGACCCATGGAAAGGTTAATTTATCTATTGTCTTTGTAAAAATGACCCTGAAATTTACAAAGCCTCATCACCATTGAAAACGAATCTTCAATGTCCCCCTAGGATCACCTCATTTTCATCTGTACAATAGGACTAAGTAATCGACACAGATTACAAGTCGCTATTATCGTCAGTGTATTTTCAGAATCGTTGGAGCGACCTTGCCAGTAATTTTTGGCAGGTCGTTTTGTTTTCCAGAGCAGAGAGGAGGTGGTCAAGGAAATTATCGAAGAAAAGATGAAAAACATACGCCAGCCACGCCAGACCCTTAAGGGATTGGCATGGCTGGCGGGTCTCAATCACCCATACTGAAAGGATTATGAATGGAAGAAGGAACCACCCAATTTACCAATTTGCTAACCGGCGAGGAGATCGCCAAGATTCTGCATGTCTCGCGTGCGTATGCTTATCAACTCATGCGCCTACGGATCATTCCAACAGTCAAGATCGGACGCAGTGTTCGAGTGCGACCAGCAGATCTGGAGGAATTTATCGCCAGGAATTTAGGACAAAACAGCCTAATTGCTGGACGTAATAGACAGAACTGATGTTCCAATTTCAAGAAAGGATGCTACAATGATTTGTAACAACCGCACCTTAATAAATGACTTTACTGAAAATACTCGTTTTTAAAAAGCATAACTTACCGGATTAAACGT
>CAZMYT010000008.1:0-66039 GCA_964570565.1 uncultured Paludibacteraceae bacterium | reverse complement strand
AAGTCGAACGCTACGGACAAACCTTTTTGACCAGCAGCTAAGTTACGACGATAAAACGCATTGGATTCTTCGGCTGTAGAAAAACCTGCATATTGACGAATGGTCCAAGGGCGCATTGGATACATGCCGCTATAAGGACCGCGCAAAAATGGAGGTAACCCTGATGCGTAATTCAAATGTTCAAGACCTTCGAGGTCTTCTTTCGTATAAACTGATTTTACTGGAATGAGCTCCGGAGTCAACCAATTTTCACCATTGCTGGTAGCTTTGCTAGCCGCAACGTTTTTAATATCAATATCATTAAAGTTTGGTTTCATTATTTCAGGAGTTGAGCGTTAAACGATTTAAGAGTTTCCAATACATTTGAACGTACATTAATAAAGTTTTCGATGCCTTGTGCTTTCAAATCTTCCATACACGCAGGAGCACCTGCTACGATGAAAATTTGTTTGCCGTTGATAGCTTTAAATGCTGCAGGAGCATATTCCGCATATTCATCGTCGCTTGAACACAACACAATAATATCGGCGCCAGCTTTTTGAGCAGCAGCCACACCTGCTTCTACAGTATCGAAACCAAGATTATCAACCACTTCGTAACCTGCACACGCCAAGAAGTTGCACGAAAATTGTGCACGAGCCAAACGCATAGCCAAGCTACCAATGGTCAACATAAAGGCTTTAGGGCGTTTTGCTGCTTTTTCAGTAGCTAAGCGCAATGCTTCAAATTCTTGAGCAGCACGCACTTGTGGCAATTTAGCCAATCCACTATCGGTAGAACAGCCACATTTGCAAACGCAAGCCTCGTCGGTTATTTTTTGAGCAGCTTGTTCATTGAAATTTGGGAACTGATTTGTTCCAAGCAATACTTCTTTACGTACCGAAACATCTTTCAATCGTTGATTAGATGTAGCTTCCATATCCGCTTGTACTTGACCTGCTTCTACCGCTGCAAAGAAACCGCCTTTAGATTGAATATCCAAGAAACGTTTCCAAGCTTGTTCGGCAATACTAGCGGTCAAGTTTTCGATATAATAAGACCCTGCACTTGGGTCAGTCACTTTATCGAAATGTGATTCTTCTCTCAACAACAATTGTTGATTACGTGCAATACGTTCTGAAAAATCATCGCCATCTTTGAACGTTACATCAAATGGATTAACCGTTAATGATTCGACACCAGCCAATGTGGCGCTCATAGCTTCTGTTTGCGTACGCAATAAGTTTACATGAGCATCGTATACGGTTTTGTTGAAAGTAGAAGTTTCAGCATGGATATGCATTTTTGATGCACTTTCGGTAGCAGGATTGAATGCTTTCACCACCATGGCCCACAATAGACGAGCGGCACGGATTTTAGCAATTTCCATAAAATAGTTACCACCAACACCCATATTAAATTTGATAGCATTAGCAGCTACATCAGCTGAAACACCGGCATCGGTAAGCATTTCGAGATATTGTGCGCCCCAAGCTAAAGCATAGCCCAACTCTTGTGCACAATAAGCACCAGCATTATTTAAGCTGATAGAGTTAACCCCAAGTACGCGATAAGCAGGAAGTTGTTTTTGACCATCCACCATAGCTTTAGCGAATTGGGCAACTACAGTTTTGTCAAGTTTTTTGCCTTTTAACAACATACGATTCATTGGATCGCAGTTGATAGAGCCATTCAATTTGGCAACATCGTAACCTTTTGATTTAAAGTAGTCGGCCAACAAACCTACCAACTCGGCTGAACGACGAATACAAACCGTGAAATTGAGTTCCACGCAGTCTGCAGCAATGCCGTCGAGCAATGTAGCAATGTAAGCGCTACCTAATTCCGCTTTGTTCAGTTTGAAACCTAAAGAGTCAACACCTTTGTTCAAAACGTCAAGCGCTTTAGTGTTGGCAACTTTGGCGTCTTTTGCATCAATATTTTGACGCACGTACCAACTATTGTCGGTTTTAATGCCACGCACATAAGGAAATTCTCCAGGCGCTGATTCGGTAGTTTTTAAGGCTGCCACGTCTTCTGTGCGATAGAAAGGCATTACGTTAAACCCTTCATTGGTTCTCCAAACGAGCTTTTTCGTAAAATCAGCTCCTTTGAGGTCAGCCTCTATTTTCGCCATCCACTCTGCGGTGGTCACTGCGGGAAAATCGGCCAACAGATTTAATTTCTTTTCTGCCATAAAATAAGTATTTATAAAATTGAAAGTATGTGCTATTTTTTCAAAAACATACGACATAATAAAATGCACCAACAAGCTCTGTAAAGCCGATTAGCAACATGCAATTAGCGTATCATATTACACGTTTGATGATGTAATAAGTGATTTTTTAGGTTAAGCGCTGCAAAGTTACAATTTTTTGACGGAGATACCCACCATTTTAGCCGAAAAAACACACTAAAATAAAAGAATAAAACAAGATGTAACATCCTAATAAAAAAATACATATCTTTGCTTCGTGACCATTCTCTAAAAATAAGCATAACCTCCTAATTTAATTACTATTATGAAAACACTCCACACGCATTGGCGACTCATAATTACAGTGATTGCATGGTACACCATTCTACCAATAAACGCCGCTTCGTTTGTTGGTGGAAGAACCGATTTTCGCGACGAAACCATTTATTTTCTCATGACCACCCGTTTCTACGATGGCGACTTGACCAATAACGTACAATGTTGGGATGGCACGCAATACAATCAAGGTGATCCTGCGTGGCGTGGCGACTTTAAAGGTTTAATTGCTAAACTAGACTATATCAAAGCATTAGGCTTTACGGCTATTTGGATTACGCCAGTAGTAGAAAACTGCTCAGGCTACGATTATCATGGCTATCACGCTATCAATTTTAGCAAAGTAGATCCGCGCTATGAATCGGAAGATTGCGATTTTCAAGATTTGATAGACGCCGTACACGCCAAAGGCATGAAAATTATTTTGGACGTGGTGTTTAATCATACAGGAAATTTTGGCGAAGAATTCTTATGTCCGATGTTCACAAAAACTGGTGATTTATCATCAACCGACTGTTTAACACCTCATGCACAAACAAAACTACCGGCTAATTATGCCAGTTTAAGTTCAGGCGAACAATACCAAGCGCGTTTGGCTTTGATGAAAAATACGGATGGAAAAAATCACGACACGAAAAACTATTGGCACCATTTCGGTAATTTCAATTGGGACGACATCACCAGTCAATGGGCACAAATTGCAGGTGATTGTGTCGATTTAAACACAGAAAATCCAGCGGTATACAACTACATTGTTCGTGCTTATTCATCGTTTATCCGCATGGGTGTAGATGGTTTCCGTATTGATACTGGGAAACATATTTCACGTTTAGTATTCAATAAAGTGTTTAACGATGCTTTCCATGCGGCAGCACAAGCAGCTGGCAAACCAAATTTCTTTATGTTTTCCGAAATTTGCACGCGTGACCGCAACTATTGGTATCGCAACACGCCTGCCATTTCCACTCCATTCTACACGTGGAAAGATTCAAAAAGTTACGCTTGGTCTGGCGATTCTACTGTTTGGGAAAATATCTCTATCATGAATGGTACCGAAGGTTTTACGGGCACAGTAAATCAAGCATCGTGCATTTCGAATTACAACGACAATAGCAGTGAAGGCGGACAACCATCGAGCACCAATGCCAAATTGAATGGCAACGATTACCACACACCCGATTGGTCGAAAAATTCAGGATTGAATGTCATTGACTTCCCGATGCATTGGAATTTTGAAAATGCAGGTAGCGCTTACAACGTAGCCTTGAGTGGCGACTGGAGTTATAACGATGCCACTTTCAATGTAACTTACGTAGATTCTCACGACTACGCGCCTGATGGTGCACCCGAAAGTCAACGTTTTGCCAAAGATCAATCCACGTGGGCCGAAAATTTATCATTAATCTATACTTTTAGAGGAATTCCTTGCGTGTATTATGGTTCAGAAATTGAATTCAAAAAAGGTTGTATTATCGATAAAGGTCCAAACATGCCATTACGTGAAAGTGGACGCGCTTATTTTGGCGACTACATTACAGGTTCGCTCAACGTCACTGATTTTGCCCAATATAATAATGCTAGTGGCAATTTGGCGGTAACACTCAAACACCCTTTGGCTTTACATATCCAACGTTTGAGCAGACTTCGCATGGCCATACCAGCTCTTCGTAAAGGACAATATTCCACCGATAATTGTTCTGGTTCGTTTGCTTTTAAACGTCGCTATACCGATGCCACCACCGACAGTTACGTGTTAGTATGTATCTCTGGAGGAGCTACTTTTAGCAATATTCCCAATGGCACATACACCGACGCTGTGACTGGCGACACAAAGACAGTTACGAATAATTCCTTGACAGCTAGCTGTTCTGGCAAAGGTAATTTACGTGCTTACGTTCTTTCAACTGCCAAAACAACTGCTCCAGGAAAAGTTGGAACTGATGGTCAATACATCTACAGCAGTTCATCCGTAACTGTTCCGCAAGGCACTTACCCTGATCCAACGGAAGTACTGTTGGAGGGCGAAGGAAGTGGTGAAACTGGTGGCGGTGGCACAGGCGAAATTATCACACCATGTGTTAACACGAATGAGCGTGCCGTATTCTTCACCAAATCAAGCGATTTTGGTAGTAGCATCAATGCCTACATTTGGCACAAAACCACTGGATCGACAACACAAGTATGTGGTGGATGGCCAGGTAAGAAAATGACGGCATTAGGAAATAACGTCTATAAATTCAGTATTCCTGCAGAAGCTACTGCTGTAGATGGAACTTGGCAAATTATTTTCAATGATGGCAGCGGCAACCAAACAGCGGACTTAGCCTTTACATTGAACGGTATGTATTCTGGTGCCAACAAAGGCAGCATCACTTGTGCAAGTACAATCACACTCAATTGTGCCGATGTGCCACAAGGCATTGACTACGCAACTGCAAACAAACTCGTAATTTATAGCAATGACGGAGCGTTAATTATTAGTAGTCCACAAGCTACCACACTCTACATTCACACTATAGACGGACGCTTATTACGCACCGTGGATATCGAATCTGGCATTACTACGCTCAAGGGCTTCCAACAAGGCGTATATCTCGTAAATGGTAAAAAAGCTATTGTATTATAATCACCATTTATCCAATAGTTGAGACATTGAGGCGGACTATGGTTCGCCTCAATTCGTTTCTGCACAAAATCTTTTAACATAATTTTTATCGAAAAACAATAAATATATTTTGATATTCAAAAAATAATACCTTACTTTGCAACCGATTTAATTTTGTTTGCTTCGTCAACACGTTTAATTTTATAGATATGAAAAAAGTAATTTATGCAGCTATGATCAGCACAGCTATCGTTGCCACTTCATGTGGGAACAACAAACCTGAACGAACCTCAGGGATTCGTTTTAGCGATTTAGACACGACTGTGTCGCCAACAGAAGATTTCTACCAATACGCCTGCGGCGGTTGGATGAAAAACCACCCACTCACAGCGGAATATGCACGCTATGGAAGTTTCGACAAATTGGCAGAAGACAACCAAGAACAACTCAAAGGTTTAATCACAGAAATTGCCAAGGACAACCACAAAAAAGGTTCTATTCCACAAAAAATTGGTGATTTATACAATCTTGGAATGGACAGCGTTACCATTGAAAAACAAGGTGCTGAACCACTCAAAGCCAAATTGAAAAGCATTGCTGCCATGCACCAAAAGAGTGAGCTAACAAACAAACTAGCACTTTATGCACAAGAAGGTGGAAGTCCACTATTTTCCATATTTGGCGAAGCAAATCCAAACAATAGCAAAGAATGTATTGCTTGGGTATGGCAAACAGGACTTGGCATTGGCGACCGCGATTATTACCTCGACAACAGTGCAAACATGGAAACTATTCGTAAAGAATATGTCACATTGTTAAGCAAATTCATGCAATTGTCAGGCTATGATAAAGAAGCTAAAATCGCTAACACCGACGAGATGGCAAAACGCATTTTGGCATTTGAAACCGAATTGGCAAAAGCCTTTATGGATAAAAATGACACACGTGACCCATACAAAACGTGTAACATTGTAAGCGTAGACGAATGGCAAAAAATGTTACCAATTATCGACCTAAAATCATACATGAATACAATTGGTCTTGGCGCCATCAAATCAGTGAATATTGGTCAAGTAGAATATACAAAATCACTCAATAAAATTCTTGAAAAAACCGACCTCGAAGTACTTAAAGCTTATTTAGCATGCAACTATGTAAATGGTGCAGCAAGTTATTTGAGCAGTGCCTTTGTAGATGCTAACTTCCATTTTTATGGACGTGTACTGTCGGGACGCGAAGAACAACGTCCTCGTTGGAAACGTGTAGTTGGTACCGTAGACGAGTCATTGGGAGAAGCTGTTGGACAAATGTATGTAGAAAAATATTTCCCTGCAGAAGCCAAAGAACGCATGCTTAAATTAGTATCAAATCTTCAGGCTGCTTTGCGCGAACGCATTGCACAAAACACATGGATGACCGATTCTACAAAACAAAAATCGTATGAAAAACTGGACGCCTTCATTGTAAAAGTAGGTTATCCTGACAAATGGCGCGATTATAGCAATTTACAAATTGAAAAAGATAGCTATTTTGCAAACATACAACGCGCTAGCCGTTTCGAAACAGCTTATCAAATGAGTAAAATTGGGAAAGCTGTAGATCCAAGAGAATGGTTGATGACTCCACAAACAGTCAATGCTTACTACAACCCGACTACGAACGAAATTTGTTTCCCTGCAGGTATCTTGCAAGTGCCATTTTTCGATATGAATGCTGACGATGCAGTAAATTATGGCGCAATCGGCGTAGTGATTGGTCACGAAATGACACACGGATTTGACGATCAAGGACGCAATTACGACAAGACTGGTAATCTTAAAAACTGGTGGGCAGAAAGTGATGCCACCAATTTTAAAGAACGTACAAACGTTTTGGTGAACTATTTTGATAAAATTGAAGTTTTACCAGGTACTTTCGCTAATGGGACCTTTACATTAGGTGAAAACATTGCCGACAACGGTGGACTTAATATTTCGTATGTAGCACTTCAAAAAGCCAAAAAACAAGGTGACATCAAAGAAAATATGGATGGCTTTACAGCTGACCAACGTTTCTTTATTGCTTACGCAGGTGTTTGGGCGGGCAACATTCGCGAAGCCGAAATGCTCCGTCGCACGAAAGAAGATCCACACTCTTTAGGCAGATTACGTGTAAATGCAACACTTCCACACATCGATGCATTTATCACAACATTTGACGTAAAAGAGGGTGATAAAATGTACCTAGCTCCAAATAGTAGAGCAAAAATTTGGTAATAATCATAATTCATATAAAAAGCCCACAAGTACAACTTGTGGGCTTTTTATATATCCATCGGAAAAGAACTTTTACTTTGATTTAAAACAAAAAGTCTATTTTATCTTACAATTCATTATAAAAATATAGGATTTTAAAGCTAAAAGTAGTATCTTTGCGCTTTATTTTGTAAAAATGAATGCATATGGCTACAAGTGACAAAAATAGACAAGGCTATCCACTAGCACAAGGATTATACAACCCCAAAAATGAACATGACGCATGCGGTGTAGGATTTGTGGTAAATATATCAGGCGATAAATCGCACGATATTATTGAAAACGGATTAAATGTATTAGCCAATATGCAACATCGCGGTGCTGAAGGTGCCGACAAAAAAAGTGGCGATGGTGCGGGTATTATGACTCAGATCTCACATGAGTTTATCCTCTTACAAGGAATTCCTGTTCCTGAACGTGGAAAATATGGAACTGGATTGGTATTTGTGCCTAAAGACAAAGCTTTACAAACTGCTTGCTTAGAGCTCATTCGTCGTCATGTGACCCAAGAAGGGTTAACCCTGATGCCAATACGCGACGTCCCTGTAAATAGCCACGTGTTAGGCGAAGCTGCGCTAGCTGTAGAACCTGCTATCAAGCAACTCTTTATCACAGGCGATAGCGGCGATTCACTCGAATTACGTTTATTCAGAATCAGAAAACGCATTGAACAAGAAGTACTAAAATTGTATAATAGCCCAAGAACGTGTTACATCGTCAGCTTGTCTAGCAAACGTATTGTCTACAAAGGCATGTTAACATCGACACAATTACGCGATTACTTCACCGATTTAACCAATCCCTATTATACCAGCGCACTCGCATTAGTACATTCACGGTTTTCTACCAACACCTTCCCTACTTGGTATATGGCACAACCATTCCGATTCCTTGGTCATAATGGCGAAATAAATACCATCGATGGCAACCGAACTTGGGTAAGTGCTTGTGAAAACGTATTTAATCTCGAGAAAGCGGGTAATATCCACGAACTATCGCCCATCATTCAACCCAACATGAGCGACAGTGCCTCATTGGACAACACATTGGAATTTTTTGTTATGGCTGGTATGTCCTTGCCACGCGCTTTAGCCATGTTACTTCCAGAAAGTTTTAACTCCAAAAATCCAATTTCGCCAGAACTACGTGGATTTTATGAATATCATAGTATGTTCAAAGAGCCTTGGGATGGTCCTGCCGCACTCTTATTTTGCGACGGACGCTACATTGGTGGTATGTTGGACAGAAATGGCTTACGACCAGCACGTTATTTAATCACCACTGACAATATGATGATTGTGGCTTCTGAAACGGGTGTCCTAGAAATACCTGCTGAACGCGTGCGTGAAAAAGGACGATTTAAACCCGGGAAGATTTTAATTATCGATACGGAAGCAGGCACATTTAGAAACGATGCCGAAATAAAAGCCGAATTGGCGAACGAACATCCTTACACAGAATGGCTTAATAAAAGTCGTGTAACTTTGAGCAACATCACCTCTGGTCGAAAAATAACCAATGCTATTGACGAACTTTATCCCAAGTTACGTGCGTTTGGCTATACCCAAGAAGATATTGATCGCGTGATATTACCAATGGTCATAAACTCTA
Organism: uncultured Paludibacteraceae bacterium; assembly: GCA_964570565.1. GTDB lineage: Bacteria > Bacteroidota > Bacteroidia > Bacteroidales > Paludibacteraceae > W0P28-013. The sequence goes on along the minus strand of CAZMYT010000008.1, from coordinate 57,017 downwards.
ACGAACCTATTGGCTCTATGGGCGACGACACGCCATTGGCTGTATTTTCGCAAAAACCACAACGTTTATTCAACTATTTCCGACAACGGTTTGCACAAGTAACCAATCCGCCCATTGACCCGCTGCGCGAAGAAGCTGTGATGTCACTTACGGGCTACATTGGTTCGGTCAACAGTAATTTATTGATGCCTTCAGAAGGCGACTGTAAAGTTGTACGTTTACCAAATCCGTTACTCACAAACCGTGATTTAGATATTTTATACCATCTAGAATACAAAGGTTTTAAAACTAATTCGTTAGATATTACTTTTGATGTAGAATTTGGCGAAAGAGGATTAGAAGAACGGTTAAAATCACTTTGTAAAGAAGCTGAAAAAGCAGTAGATAATGGCTGTAATTACATCATTTTGAGCGATCGAAAAATAGATGCGAAAAAAGCACCAATTCCATCACTATTAGCGGTTTCGGCGATACATCATTACCTCATCCAGTGTGACAAACGTGTGCAAACGGCTTTAATTGTTGAGTCGGCAGAACCACGTGAAGTCGAGCATTTTGCTTTACTCATCGGGTTTGGAGCAAGTGCCGTGTGTCCTTATATGGCTTTTGCTGTTATTGACGATTTGGTAACAAACAAAAAAGTACAACTCGATTACGACACCGCCGAAAAACATTATATCAAAGCATTAGATAAAGGTTTGCTAAAAATCATGTCAAAATCAGGTATTTCAACATTGCGTAGTTATCGTGCTGCTCAGATGTTCGAAAGCATTGGTTTATCCTCTGAACTGTTAGACGCCTATTTTAAAGGAATCACCTCTCCTATTGAAGGTATTACCCTTAAAGAACTTGCCAAAAATACCATTACAGCTCTTAAATTAGGATTCCCTGACGAACCTAACCAAGTCAACAGCGATTCCGAATTGGGAGATTGGGGTAATTTAATTTATCACAAAGGTGGCGAAATACACGCTTGGTCACCCAAAACTGTTAGTTTGCTACGCAAAGCAGCTGTGCAAAATAACCCTGAATTATATCAGGAATTTACACAACACGCCGATGCGCCAGAAACACCTATTTTTATTCGTAATTTAACGACATTAACACAAAGAACGCCTATTTCGATTGATGAAGTAGAACCAGCAGAAGCCATTTTTAAACGTTTTGTGGCAGGAGCTATGTCGTTTGGTGCTATCAGCAAAGAAGCGCATGAAACGATTGCTATCGCCATGAACCGACTAGGCGGAAAAAGCAACACCGGCGAAGGCGGCGAAGATCCAGAACGCTACCAATGTGAAAGTAATCAGAACTGTCGTCGCAGTAGTATAAAACAAGTGGCATCGGGTCGATTTGGTGTCAATGCTGAATATTTAGTGAATGCTGACGAAATACAAATCAAAGTAGCCCAAGGTGCAAAACCAGGCGAAGGTGGTCAGTTGCCAGGCTATAAAGTGGACGAACTCGTCGCAAAAACGCGTCATTCTATTCCGGGTATCACACTTATTTCACCGCCACCGCATCACGACATCTACTCCATTGAAGATTTGTCACAACTAATTTTTGATTTACGCAACGTCAATCCCGAAGCATCTATCAGTGTAAAATTAGTATCTGGAAACGGCATTGGAACGATAGCCGCAGGTGTTGTAAAAGCAAAAGCCGATCGATTGGTAATTAGTGGTTACGATGGCGGTACGGGCGCTAGTCCAATCAGTTCTACACGCCACGCAGGCATGCCACTCGAAATAGGATTAGCTGAAGTACAACAAACGTTGATGCTAAATAATTTACGCCGAAAAGTACATTTACAAGCCGACGGTCAGCTCAAAACGGGGTACGACTTAATAGTGGCTGCGCTTTTGGGTGCTGAAGAATTTGCCTTTGGCACATCTCTTCTCATTGCCTTGGGCTGTTGTATGGATCGCAAATGTCACGCCAACACCTGTCCCGTAGGCATTGCTACACAGGACGAGGCTTTGCGCTGTAAGTTCACAGGAAAACCTGAACATATTGAAAATTATCTACGCTTTTTAGCCGAAGAAGTACGTAATTATTTGGCTCAATTGGGGCATAAATCGATGAGCGAAATTATTGGTCGCACCGATTATTTAAGACAAAAAACGTTAACCACAGAAAATTACGCCGGCATAAAACTCGATCGTCTGTTTTATCAAGTCAATAATGGTTCTCCTCGTTTATGCGACGGCTCCAAACCAGATTCATTACCAAGTACGAGCAAAGATTTTGTATTCATAGCCAATGCCGCCAATGCCATCGACAAGAAAGAACCTGTAACATTGGCTGGCACCATTAAAAATACCGATCGATCAGTAGGCTGTATGTTATCTGGTGTTATTGCTAAAAAATATGGCAATGCAGGACTTCCTGACGACACCATCACTATTTCGTTACAAGGATCTGCTGGTCAAAGTTTTGGCGCATTTTTAGCGCGTGGCATCACGTTACGACTAGAAGGAGATGCTAATGATTATGTTGGCAAAGGACTTTCAGGAGGAAAAATCAGTTTAATCACGCCTAAAAACGTAGCATACGCTCCCGAAGAAAACACCATTGCAGGTAATACCTTACTTTACGGCGCCACCGAAGGTGAAGTGTACATCAATGGCCGTGTGGGCGAACGTTTTGCCGTACGTAACAGCGGCGCTATAGCTGTGGTAGAAGGTGTATGCGATCACTGCTGTGAATATATGACTGGCGGACGCGTCGTAGTGCTTGGCCGTGTAGGACGTAACTTTGCCGCTGGCATGAGTGGTGGTATTGCCTACGTATGGAATCCTAACGAAGATTTTGACTATTTCTGTAATATGGAAATGGTGGAACTGGCGCTACTCAACAAAACTGATAACGAAGAAGTTCACAAACTCGTGATGCAACACTACAAAGCGACTGAAAGTCCGCTAGCGGCACGCATGTTGGCAAACTGGGACAAAATAGCCGCACAATTCATCAAAGTATTACCTATTGAATACAAGAAAATTTTAGATTTGGAAAAAAATGTACGATAAGCTGGCACAAAAAAGGAGAACTCAAGTTCTCCTTTTTTTATTGTATAATCCTCACTTCGTTACTTTACCACCTACAGGAGGTTTTGCGGGTACTACTTTGGTAAGCACCACCCCTACAGGGATAGAAAATCCATCTTCAGGAATAGCCTCATCGTCAGAATAATCTCCCTCCACCTCATTGATAACCCACTTTATTTGAATAGGTGATAATAGGTCAATCCGACCTGTGGTTGACTTTTTTTTACGCTTATCCCTAAACATAACCGCTAATTCTTTCTCACACACCCCTGCTTTATCGATGAAATTAGTGGCAAAAATAATAATGGTTTTCCACGTAGCATCATTACTCTCGGTAGGAATATCGGCATCGGTAAACGAATCCAACACAGTATTACCTTTCTTGTAGTAATAGTTACCCACCAAACATTCGCCATAACTGAACGTCGAATTTTCTGGTACCTTTTTAAGGGTTATTTTTAGCGTCTCCGTTTCATGAATATACTGCCAAGTACCCACATAGGCATCCAAATTTTTAGTGCGTAATTCGCGACGGCAAATAGCGCTTAACTCCAAACTCACACTGCAGAGCAACAGCAATAACACTAATTTGGTGACTATTTTCATAATCTAGTTAGTTTAGTTACAACATGAATCAAACTACTATGAATCTATAAATCCAATAAACCTTCGGGCAATGTCATGTGTAAAATACGCTTATCATGGTCGATGTCCGTAATATAGGATTCGCTGACAGGAATAAGCCGTTCGCCTATCATAAACAAGGCATTAGCAGTGCTTTCATCCACGCCATCGATTACGCCAAGTACGCCATGCGACTGTTCGTGCACACTAAACCCCACAAAATAAGATAATGTTGGAGCTTCTGTTGGCTGCCCCAGCACATCGCGCTTTACATATACCAATTTGCCACTTAACTCCCTCGCACGAGGTTCATCAGTAATGCCATCAAGCAAAATAAGTGCCGTCGTGTCATTCTTAAAACGATAGGCATTGATAAAAAATGGCACAAAAATAGCATCCATTTCAAAGACAAAATAATCGCACGCATCGATGTCAAAATCCTCACTAAACTCAAAAGTTAGTTCACCTTTAATACCATGCGTTTTTCCTGTTTTGCCAACCAAAGCTAATTCTGAAAGTTGTATCACGTGAGCAAGTCTTAAATATGTATACTAAAAACTATTGATTACGTTGCTTATTTCTTTTTCGGTTCCTCGTGTGGTAAGACATATTCCACTTTACCTTTGCGCAAAGCACGTACAATTAAATAGATGCCTAAAATTACAAAAGGTAAACTTAACCATTGTCCCATATTAAAGGTCATGCCAGCTTCAAAATCTGATTGATCGTTTTTCAAAATTTCAATTAATTGACGAGCCACGAAAACGCCCGTGAATCCGATACCTGACAACAAACCATTATATTTACCAGCATCTTTCTTCCAATAAAGCCACATCAACAGAACAAATAATAGAAAATAAGCGCCTGCTTCATAAAGTTGAGTCGGGTGACAGGGCAACCACTCAGCTTGAGGACAACACATCGTAGGCGCAGGGCATTCTACAAAGTCAGTAACCGAACCACAAAACTGTTCACGACCACGTAAAAAGACAAAACCCCAAGGCAAATCAGTAGGCGTTCCATAAATTTCAGAATTCATCAAGTTACCAATACGAATCATACCTGCCACCAATGATGAACCTATAAATAAACGGTCGCCCAACCACCAAATACTTTGTTTGGTCATATATTTAGACAGAAGCCAACAAGTCAATACCATAGCTATAGCGCCACCGTGACTAGCTAAGCCACCATGCCAAACCATAGGTATTTCCCATAAATTCTCCTTATAATAAGCCCAATCGTAGAAAAATACATGTCCTAACCGTGACCCAACGATAACAGCCAACACAATGTAAATAAATACTTTATCGAGCCAGCTCTCAGGTGCACCATCGCGTTTAAAGGTTTTACCGATAATAGAAATACCGATAAAAAAGCCCAAAGCGTACAATAAACCATACCAACGAACTGATAATGAGCCTAAAGAAAACAAGATAGGATCTTGATCCCAAATAATGGATAACAACATAAGCGAATAAAATTTAAAACGTAATTAGTTGAGAACAAACAATGATGAAAGCAAAATTTGCTTTCATCATGTTAATTAATAAAACAAATTGGTAATCAATCTGTTATTATGCTTTACGAACAATGGCCACTGGCGTTTGTTGTGAATTTTGACCAAGCGGATTATCTTTGAACAACGCCTTCAAGAATTTAACGTCCAAATCTTTGCTTGATTTACCCAAAATATCTACATTCAAATCATTGGCATCAAGTACAATTACTTCATTGCCAAGTTTTTCTTTCAATTTGCGAGCTACTTTATCAGGATTTTTAGGCGCCATCTTCGCATAGCGATTATAAGGAGGAATTGTGCAATCGCATGGCCCATCGATAGCATAAGCACGAGGTCCGCACACTTTGTAAAATACGCCACGAATTCCGAATGGTTTTGTAACCAATGCAGCAGCACAGCCCAACAATAAACGTGGAACGCCGACATCTTCCACCGCCAATTGCATGGTATAAGGACTTCCTAGACCAATGCCATAAGGCGATTTATAGACAAACTTCACTAAAAATTTGGCAAACCAACCCGGTTTGATTTCCGAAATAGGAAATGCGCGACCTTGTGTGATAGCCACAACTTTTTCACTCACAAAGATAATATCGCCAGGTTGACGTAAATCTTTGGTGTATTTATCGAGTACTTCGAATAAATCGTCTTCACGCATCACCACATGGGTTTTCACAGGAATACGTAAATAACTAACGCCATCAATTTCGATGGCCAATTTTTTCCCTTCGTTTGCTTGAGGTTCCATTTTAATAAAATATATAAAGGTTTATTACCTAAAAAATATGCGGCAAAGATAACTATTAGTTATGAGTTACACACAAAACGCGTTTCTTTTTTTAACAACACCTATAAGTAAGGATTATTCACTCGTTCGTTACCAATAGTTGTAGCTGGGCCATGTCCCGAATAGACAATTGTTTCATCAGGTAAGACCATTAATTTACGCTGTATACCCGCTATCAATTCGGCATAATTCCCCTTTGGTAAATCTGTGCGACCAATGCTGCCTGCAAATAAAACATCACCTACAAAAATGACGTTTTCGGCACGACAATAGAAGCAAATACTTCCTGGCGAATGGCCTGGTACATGCAGCACTTCCAACTGCGTTCGACCAAAAGAAATAACATCACCCTCTTGCAAATAACCACCCAACGGTTGTTCTCTAATGACGCCTTGTATACCAAAGGCTTGAGATTGAGCAATTAGTTGTCCAATCAAGAACTCATCCGCTTGATGTGCTTCTGGCAATACGCCCAACGTGTGAGCCACCATGTAATTACCAAACGAATGATCGAGATGAAGATGTGTATTCAACACATGTTTCACTTGTAACTTTTCAGTAGCCAAATATAGCGTAAGTCGTTCATCTTCATCTGACGACAAGCAACCACAATCGATAATGACAGCTTCACCTGTATCATCTGATAATACATACGTATTTTCCTGAAAGGGATTAAACTGAAACGTTTTTATATGCATGAAAGACCAATATTAAGAAATTACAAAGGCAGATAAACCGCTTTTTTGGTACTAAAAAAATCTTCGGTGAAAAATTCACTTACATCATAAAGTGTTGCCATCTGTCTATAAGGAAACACTTCTGACTGCAACTCTCCTCCTTTTAAACAAATAAGTCCATTAGGCAAAGCATTTTTCTGTTCTTTAGAAATGTTTTTCTTCACCAATTTCACTAAATCACCCAAAGGCATTACGGCACGACTCACCACAAAATCATATTTATCTTTCACTTCTTCCATGCGAGCATGTTGAAACGTGCAATTTTTCAAACCAATGGCATCGGCTATTTCATGCGCCACACGCACTTTTTTACCAATAGAATCGACCAAATGAAAGTGTGTTTCAGGGAAAAGTATGGCCAACGGAATACCCGGAAAACCGCCACCAGTACCAACATCTACCACAGACGTTCCTGGCTTAAAGGCTAGTATTTTAGCAATAGCCAAAGAGTGCAGCACATGATGCTCGTACAAATTATCAATATCTTTACGGGAGATGACATTAATCTTGGCATTCCAATCGCGGTAAAAATGATCCAACGAAGCAAACTGCTCTAGTTGCGTTTGAGTGAGCTGAGGGAAATACTGTTTTAATAATTCCATAAAACTCTTACTTTTGGGTGAAAAGCTCATACACCGCGGTTCCCTTCTTCAACAATGGCAATGCAGCGGCTTTAGAAACCAACAAACGAGTGCTACCTACAGCATACGGAGCGATATCATACGGATTAAATTGGTAAAAAATACCATCCTCTGTGATAGCAAAGTTACCATTAGGAATAAGTTGTTGTAACCAGAAATCGTTCAAGGTCAAATTACGTTTTGCCGCATCCGCTTCCAATAATCGAGTCAGAAGAGCCACCAATGAATCACTGTAGTTTTCTACAAAAATATCATCTTCAGTCAACTGGTCACCCGTAGTTACATCGAACACCCAACACATAGTTGTTTCCAAACCGTGTGCTCCACCGGTAAATAAATAACGAGTTGCTTCGTAACTTAACAATTTATCAGATTCATACAAAGGCACTGCCGTTAAAAATTCTTGATAATGATACAAAACAGGACTACCTTTAATATCGGTTTGCACCAAATTATACTCTTCGTTACAAGCGGCAATATAAGTTCCGAGTAAATTTTCAGCAGGAACATTGACATATTTTTCGGTGAATAAATCGGTAATTAAGGTTCTTTGAACATTCTTCAAAGCAGTGGTATCGGCACCTTTCGTAGGAAACTCCACTTTAAGTTTCATCTCGAAACAAGGATCTTGGCTTTGAGGACATGCAACAATCAAACTATCTTCTAGCGAAGTAAACTTAAAAGCCGATTTATCCATAAAATCACAAGATGCTAGCATACAAACAGTTGCCAAAAGAACCAACGAAATCTTGATCGTTTTCATAACAAAGAGATTAAAAGTGAATAATTGAGAGTACAAATATACGTTATATTTGCTAAAAATGATTAATAAATCGCATTAATTTGAATAGTTTCTACTACTTTTGCACCCATAAACAATGAAACGCGTTACGTCACATATTATCAGTTTGGGATTAGCCTACCTTTTTTTGACGGTGGGCTGTGGCGTCAACGTCACTGAATTCTGCTGTTCCCTCTGTGAAAAGCAAGGTATTCAGATGTTTACATCAAGTAGCTGCGAGGAGGTACACGCACACCATCAGCATGACAAACACGCGGGCAAGCACTGTTGTGAATATCACCATTCCAACCAGAAAACAATCAAGGGGCTGAATTTAGCCTCAAAAGATAAAAGATGCGAACTTCATCGTCTTAAAGTCGAAGAGCCAACAGTTCATGGGCAATTGGTATTAACACATTTCTCTTTTGTGGCGATTGTTTTCATGCAAGAACCGATCGACTTATCGATAGAAGCCGCTAAACCCGTCGAGTTCATTTCACTTAAAGCCCCACCCGATAGTGGGCGCGATATTCTTACCCGTATTTCAGTTCTCACTATTTAGTTTGATATTAGCAAAGAGAGCCAAAAACCAGAGTGTTTTAGGCAATATTGTCGTGTCTAATATTAAATTAAATAAAAAATGAAAACAACTTATCTTACTCTTTTGGTTGGTTTGCTCAGTCTATCTGCTCAAGCCGCCACTATCACAGGTGTTATCAAAACTAAAAACGAGCCTATTATTGGCGCCGAAATTTTTTGGCAAAACACCACAGTCGGTTCCACATCCAATTTGGATGGCTCCTTTCAAATAAATACGGTTACCAATTCCGATACCCTTGTAGTGCGTTATTTGGGATTTAACACCCAATACATACATATTGATAACCCACAAAAACCATTACAAATAACGTTAACGGAAACCAAACAAAATTTGGATGAAGTAGAAGTTACTGCTCGAGCTTTGGGAACTATAACCTCGCGTATTACACCTATACAAACACAAACGATTACCGCAGCGGAACTGTGCAAGGCTGCATGTTGTAATCTATCCGAAAGTTTTGAAACCAATGCTTCGGTTGACGTAGCCTACAGCGATGCCGCCACTGGCGCCAAACAGATTCGTTTATTGGGCTTGTCGGGTACCTACGTACAATTACTGACAGAAAACACACCTGGCATACGTGGCTTAGCCTCTAATTTTGGATTAGAGTACATTCCTGGCCCTTGGATGGAAAGCATTCAAGTGTCAAAAGGTACATCATCGGTAATTAATGGCTACGAAGCTACAACGGGACAAATAAATGTTGAGTATCTCAAACCACAAAAAGCGAATCCAATTGCACTCAACCTTTTCATGAACTCCGAATTTAGAACAGAAGTGAACGCCACCGGCGGTTGGAATATCAACAACAAACTTTCGACAGGCGTTATGGCACACTACAAAAATGATGGAATGGAAATGGATGCCAACCACGATGGTTTTATGGATTTACCCAAAAGCAATCAAATAAACTTACTAAACCGTTGGAACTACCAATCAGGTAATTACACTGGTCAAATTTTGGTACGTGGTTTATACGACGAACGTCGTGGTGGACAAATGAGCAAACTCGCTTTAACTAATCCGTACAACATTGCCATTGACACCAAACGTATCGACGCATTTATGAAAAATGGCTACGTATTTGATCCTGAAAAAGGGACTAGCATTGGTATTATAGTGAGTGGGTCGTATCACGAGCAAACTGGTCTGTATGGCGAACGCCTTTACCATGGCGCGCAAACCAATTTATATGCAAACGCCATATTCCAAACCAATTTTAATGATCACCATAAACTCGTAACAGGTGCCAGTGTTAATTATGATAACTATGACGAAGGTTTACAATTGTCGAATATCACGAACGAGATGCCATTCGACAGAGCAGAAGTAACACCTGGCGTTTTTGCTGAATATTCGTTCACGTTTCACGAACATTTATCATTACTAGCTGGCATACGCGGTGACTATAGCACACGTTACGGATTTTTTGTAACGCCACGCGTCAACATGCGTTATGCCCCTTGGAAATGGTGGAACATTCGTGCATCAGTTGGTTTAGGGTACCGTTCGCCAAACGTATTAGCCGATTATGCATTTACCCTACCAAGTAGTCGAAAAATAATGTTTGCCGACACTGAATTCAAGCAAGAAAAGGCTTTAAATACAGGTATCAGTACTACGTTTTATATTCCCATGGGGAGTCGTGAGCTACAGTTCTCGGCCGAGTTTTACCATACTAACTTTTTCGAAGCTGTAGTAGCGGATATGGATAGCGATCCACATCAAATAATTTTTAGCAATTTGAATGGAGGAAAAGCGTACGCCAACAATTTCCAAACGGAACTCTCGATGGAAATACTTCGAGGTTGGACAACAACTGTCGCTTATCGTATGACCGATGTTAAAAACACTTACAACGGCACGTTACGTGAAAAACCACTCACCAACCGTTTCAAAGGATTGATAACCACATCGTACCAAACGCCACTCAAAAAATGGCAGTTCGATGTCACCGCACAATTCAATGGCGGCGGTCGCATGCCCGACCCTGATACTAATAATCCATTATGGGCAAGTACGTTCGATGCTTATCCTATGTTAATGGCACAAATTACAAGATATTTCAAAACTTGGAGTGTCTATTTTGGTGGAGAAAATATCACTAATTTTACACAAAAAAATCCGATTATTGACCCTAGCAATCCGTATGGTAACAACTTTGATGCTTCTATGGCGTGGGGACCAATTCATGGAGCAAAGGTGTATATTGGCTTCCGTTGGGCATTAGATAAACCAGAAAACTAAGAATCTTTTTATATTTACTTTTTAAAAAATTATCACAATGAAAAAATTAATTATGAGCATCGTATTGGTGCTAGCTGCTGCCACTATGGTAAATGCTGAAAAACAAGAAGTAGTACTTTTCATCAACAGTATGGAATGTGGCAACTGCCAAGCTAAAGTTGAAAAAACATTGGCTTACGAGAAAGGTGTGAAAGACTTACAATTCGATTTGCAAAAACGACAAGTAACCATTACCTTTGACAACGAAAAAACATCCGTTGAAAAACTTCAAAATGCGTTGGTAAAAAACAACAAATACGCATCGGAAGTAGTAAAACAAGGCTGTGCAAAATCATGCAAATCAGAAGCTGGTGGTTGCTCAAAAAGCTGCAAAAAAGAGGCCAAAGCAACTCCAAAATGCTGCAGCGGACATTAAAACAATAACACATTGATTTAACAACATAATGGATAGAGCATAAAACCATAACTTTTTACTCTATCCATTATTTTTTTACTCGTTATATGGTAAATCACGTCAAAAAACCCGATTGGCTAAAAATTGATTTTAGAAGTAATGATCAATTTGCCAACGTCAACCAGATTGTAAAAGAACACTGTTTACACACCATCTGCACCAGTGGTCGTTGTCCTAACATGACCGAATGTTGGAGCAGAGGCACTGCCACTTTTATGATTTTAGGTGACATTTGCACACGTTCGTGTAAATTTTGTAACACACAAACAGGACGTCCTCTACCGCCCAACCCAAACGAGCCACAACAATTGGCCGAATCCATCAAATTGATGAAACTCAAACACGCCGTAGTCACCGCCGTTACACGCGACGATTTACCAGACCAAGGTGCTGCACATTGGGCAGCGTGCATTGCGTCTATCAAACAGGAAAACCCCAACACCACTATCGAAGTGTTAATTCCCGATTTTCAAGGACAAACAGAGTTAATCAACCAAATTATAGCGCAACAACCGAACATCATAGCACATAACATAGAAACAGTAGAACGCTTAACAACGCAAGTTCGTAGCGCAGCCAAATATGACCTCAGCCTAACTGTATTGGCATACATAGCACAAAGTGGCATTCCGGCAAAAAGTGGTTTCATGCTCGGTTTAGGCGAAACAGAAGCTGAGATTCTACAGACCATGGACGATTTACGAAATGCGTCAGTGTCAGTATTAACACTTGGACAATACTTGCAACCAAGTAGAAATCATCTATCAGTGAGCGCATACATTCATCCCGATAAATTCAACGAATACAAGCAAATTGGCTTAGAAAAAGGCTTTCGGGTTATAGAAAGCGGTCCTTTGGTACGATCATCGTATCACGCAGAACGACACTTATAAAACGCTAATTCCCACTAAAATCTCACGCTACAACGTGAGATTTTTTAGTTTAAATTTAGCCTTTGCAACTTATCTGTTTTTGTGTATCTTTGTGGGTTGAATGTAAACGACACAGCATGTTATTTTCCGATATCATAGGACAAGAGCTTATTAAAGAACAGTTGCGGCAAACAGTACGTGCGCAACGCTTGCCTCACGCGCAACTGTTTTCTGGAGCTGAAGGAGTTGGTAAACTTCCTTTGGCGCTAGCTTATGCCCAATACATCAATTGTGAAAATAGAAGTGAGCAGGACTCCTGTGGCGTTTGTCCTTCGTGCGTGAAGTTTAACAAAATGGTGCATCCCGACTTGCATTTTGTGTTTCCCATCGTAAAAAACGAAGCAAAAAAGATGACCGTTTGCGATAATTTCTTGGCCGATTTTCGCGAAGCTATCCTAACAAATCCGTATGTAACCATCACTACGTGGCTCAACCAAATAGGCGATGGCAAGCAAGGACAAATTTACACCAACGAAGGCGATGAAATCATTCGTAAGCTGAATCTCAAAACCTACGAATCGGATTACAAAATTATGATTATTTGGGAACCCGAAAAGATGCACGAAAGCTGTGCCAATCGCGTCCTAAAAATTATAGAAGAACCGCCACCAAAAACCATTTTCCTGCTCGTTTCTGACACACCCGACGAAATTATTGGAACCATACAATCGCGTTTGCAACGCACCACAATACCACCAATCAGTGAATTGGAATTGGTACAACATGCTCAAAAGACATACACACTCCCTACTGACGAATTGCAACTACTGAGCCGTATGGCACAAGGCAGCTGGTCGCACATGCAAGCGTTAGTAGAACAAACCGACGAGATGAAAATCAACTTTGAACGTTTTGTTCAGATGATGCGTTTTTCATGGACATTAAACATCAAAGAACTTCGTCCTTGGGTGGATGAACTCGTGGCGGCAGGCAGAGAAGAAGAAAAACGATTTTTACAATATGCTCAACGCATGATTCGCGAAAACTTCGTATTGCATCTCAACCAGCCAACGTTGAACTACATGAGCCAACAAGAACAAGCATTCGCGCAAAAATTTTCGCAGTTCATCAACGAACGTAATATTTTGGATATGATGAACGAATTGGCGCTAGCCGAAGCTCAAATTGAACAAAATGGGAATGGCAAAATCATATTATTGGACTTAAGCATCAAACTATATCGATTATTAAAAAAATAAATAGGCAACAAAAAAACCTATTTATAACACTATTTATAAAAAAATAACAATGGAATATACACTCAATGACGGTGGGAGCAATCCTGGTAAAAAAGGATTTTGTGGCAATAGCTGCCGCAAATTACCTGTAATCGACTGGTTAGCCGATCTACCCGAAACACAGTTGGAAAGCGACTTAGTAGAAGTTCAGTTCAAAAACACACGCAAAGGATTTTTCCTTAACAATATGAAGTTACCACTCGAAAAAGGCGATGTGGTGGCAGTAGAAGCAACACCTGGTCACGATATTGGTACCATCACACTGACAGGAAATTTGGTGTTGGCGCAAATGAAAAAGAACAATATTGCTTTGGATCATTACGAAGTAAAACGCGTTTACCGCACAGCGCGCCCTACGGATATCGAAAAATTCGAAGAAGCTAAAGCCAAAGAGCACGACACCATGATTCGCTCACGTAAGATTGCCGAAAATCTGCAATTGGAGATGAAAATTGGTGATGTGGAATACCAAGGCGACGGCAGTAAAGCCATTTTCTATTACATTGCTGATGGTCGGGTGGATTTCCGTCAACTCATCAAAGTACTAGCCGAAACGTTCCGTGTGCGTATCGAAATGAAACAAATCGGAGCACGTCAAGAAGCTGGCCGCATCGGCGGTATTGGCCCTTGTGGACGCGAGTTATGCTGCGCTACTTTTATGAGCAATTTTGCCTCGGTATCAACCACAGCAGCGCGTCATCAAGATATATCAACCAATCCTCTAAAACTCGCTGGGCAATGTGCTAAAATCAAATGCTGCGTGAACTACGAAGTAGAAACTTACATCGATGCTAAAAAAGATTTCCCACGACAAGATACGCCGTTGGAAACCAAAGATGGCACTTTCTTCCACTTCAAAACGGACGTTTTTAAACGTCAAATGACCTACTCAAGTTCCAAGACATTCGCTGCCAACCTCGTTACATTATCGGTAGATCGAGTAAAAGAAATTATTGCCCTAAATAATAAAGGCGAACGCGTTGACACGTTATTAGCAAAAGAGCCAGTTGCAAAAAGTGCTCCTGTGGTTGATTTCCAAAACGTAGTAGGACAAGATAGTTTGACTCGTTTCGATAAATCGAGACCAAACAACCCGAACAGAAACCGAAATAAGCACAATCGGAATCGAAACAATAATCAGAATAGACCTGACACTAAATAATTTGAGCATGAAAACAAAAGTGATATTAGCACTCGTTATCACTGCGGCATTAACAGCTTGCAGCAATACCGTGTTTATGGAATGCAAGGAATTGCCTGCTGAAGGCTGGCATAAAGATTCGCTTTGCGTATTCGAAGTGCCCATTACAGAAACAGATGCCACTTATCAAATGCAACTAATTATACGAAACGATGGTGGTTATCCAAACCAAAATTTATGGTTATTTGTTGACCAAATAAAACCAGATAAAAGTTGCACACGCGACACCGTACAATTCTTTTTGGCCGATAATTTTGGTCGATGGACAGGTTCTGGCGTCGGTTCTATTTTCGAAAATGTGTGGATTTATCGTGACCACGTAAAATACAAAGAGGCAGGCACCTACAAAATACGCGTTGCCCAAGGTATGCGTTACGATATGCTCGAAGGCATTTGCGACGTCGGTGTAAAAGTGATTAAAACAAATTAAAAAGTAGCTCTAGTAAATTGGTATGGGGAAAAATAAACTGAAAAAATTTGCCGACATGGACGCGTTTAGTCACGTATTCCAATGTTCGTACAACGAATTAACCAATGGAGCCTCTTTTCCACTCAAAGGCAAATGGCATAACGATTTCTTTCATAACAATCATCCAATTGTACTGGAACTTGGATGTGGCAAAGGCGAATACACGGTAGAACTAGCGCGACGATTTCCCGATAAAAATTTTATTGGTGTTGATATAAAAGGTGCACGCATGTGGACCGGTGCTAAGTTATCACAAGAATTGGGATTAACAAATGTGGGCTTTATACGTACAGGAATTAATGCTATTCACCATTTTTTTGAAGCAAATGAGGTACACGAAATATGGATTACATTTGCCGACCCACAAATGAAAAAAGTGAATAAACGATTAACGTCTACTCTATTTCTGAATTTGTACAAACAAATACTCGACACCGACGGCATCATCAATTTAAAAACGGACAGCCATTTCTTGTTCACTTACACCAGTGCCCTTGTTGAGCTTAATCAACTGCCAATAGGTGTTAAAACAGACGATTTATACAAGACACACCCCAACGATGAAATTCTGTCGATTAAGACCTATTATGAAAAACAATGGTTGGCGCGCGGTTTAACCATAAAATATATACAATTTGCTCTACCAAAAGCCATTTCTTTGGAAGAACCAAACATCGAAATTCCACTCGACGACTATCGCAGTTTTAGCCGTCAAAAACGCTCAGAATTAGATTTTGGGAGCTAGTAAAATTATATCATTTGTAGACTAATTTTTTTATTTTTTCACACAAGAGCCATTTTTACGAAAAATAGAGCACCAAGAGAGGTCGTAAACTCCTTAAAAAACATGTTTTTCGATAAAAAACCAGGTAAAAAAAGTGGGAAAGTAAAAAAAAATAGAAAAATTAATGGTTTTTTAAAATGCTAATTATCAATGTTTTATATTTATTTTTGAGCACAATTTTGAAAAAATAAAAATCTTTTCAAAAAAAAAGATAAAAATGAGTTGTATTCAAAAAATAAGTTCTAATTTTGCACCGATATTTATATACAATTTTTGTTCAACATTAAAATTTCGTAAAGATGAAAAAATTAGTTTTGTTCTTTGCTGCTGTTGTTGCTGTTGCATTCGCTTCTTGTGGTGCAAAAGAAACTACTGAAGAAGCTACAGAAGAAGTTGCTGTAGAAGAAGTTGCTCCAGTTGTTGCTGATTCTGCTGCTGTTGTAGTTGATAGCGCTGCTGTAGTTGCTGAATAATTCAGAAACACACAACACTTTCAGTTTAAAAGGTCTATTGTTACAATAGGCCTTTTTTTATTGTCAAAATTTTGAGTACATTTGTACTGTTTTAGTCCAACGTTGGGCTAAAAACAGACAAACCAACCACCGACATTTCTAATCGTAAACATCATGATTCGTCTCGCCATTCCAGCCGAAGGCTTATTAAACAGAGAAAGTCTTCAATTTCTAAATCGTATAGGCATAAAACTGCCTTGCGCCACGCAAGCCTGCGCCATGTATGCCACCAACTTTCCACTCGAAATCATAGCAGTAACCGAAACGGATATTTTATCGCTAGTACAAAGTGGTATGATGGACATTGGTTTAGTAAGCGAACACCATCAAGAAGAAAAAAATGCAGACGTACAAGTATTACGCCATTTGGGTATTGCTACACACAACATGGCGATTGGCGGCACACCAAATACAAAATACAAAAGCCTAGAAACACTCAATGGAAAAACTATTTTAACGCCGTTTCCCAATTTCGTAAGCAAAGAACTCAAGGCCAAAAATATCAAAGCAAAAGTTCAAGGTATTTCCGACTCCTTAAAAAGTATTCCTCCTGGCGACATGAGCGAATTTTACTGCGACGCCATTCCTGCTGGGTTACACTTTCAACAAAAAGGATTAAAGGAACTCGAATTGCTAGCTACTTTTGAAACTCTATTAGTGGTTCACAGCCAATTGGCCACCAATAAAAAAACCATTCTAGAAGAATTAGTATTCCGCATGGATGCCACGGCAGAATCAGCCAATAAACAAACACTGACCATGCGTGTTCCTACCAAACATTTAGAGGACATTTTAACCGTTTTACCAAGTCAATTGCCACCTATGGTGATGCCTATCAATAACGAATTGAGTTTAGTGCAAACCCTTGTGGACGACACCCGTTTTTGGGATATTGTGACCAAACTCAAACAATTGGGAGCTACCGAAATCACATTAGCGCCCATAAACCATCTCATACACTAACACAATCTGTTGTCCTATTCAAAATAAATCACTAATTTTGTAGGCGTTTTCTAGTAGTTACAACTAATAAAAAATATACTGTTATGCAAACTATTGACAATTTTAATTTTGCCGGTAAAAAGGCATTTGTCCGCGTAGACTTCAATGTGCCTGTGGACGAAAATTTTAACATCACAGACGACACACGTATTCGTGCTGCATTGCCTACGTTGAAAAAGATTTTAGCTGATGGTGGTAGCCTTATCATCGCTTCGCACATGGGTCGTCCTAAGAAAAACCCAGATGCTAAATATTCATTGAAACACATTGTGGCTCACGTTTCTGAAAAATTGGGCGTAGACGTAAAATTTGTGGACGATTGCGCAAAAGCTGCTGAAGCTTGTGCTGCTCTTAAGCCTGGTGAAGCGTTATTATTAGAAAATCTTCGTTTCTATGCCGAAGAAGAAGGCAAACCACGTGGTTTAGCTGAAGATGCTACCGACGAAGAAAAAGCGGCTGCTAAAAAAGCAATCAAAGCTAGCCAAAAAGAATTTGCTAAATTATTGGCATCTTACGCTGATTGCTACGTAAACGACGCATTCGGTACAGCGCACCGCGCACACGCTTCTACCGCTTTAATTGCTGACTATTTTGATGCAGATCACAAAATGTTTGGTTATTTGATGAACCAAGAAGTTTTGGCCATTGAAAAAATTATGACCGACACAGCTCGTCCATTTACCGCTATCATGGGTGGTTCTAAAGTATCTTCCAAAATCGAAATCATCGAAAACTTATTGACCAAAGTAGATAACTTGATTATCGCTGGTGGTATGACTTATACATTCACTAAAGCATTGGGTGGCAAAATTGGTAATTCTATTTGCGAAGACGATAAATTGGACTTAGCCCTTGGTTTATTAGAAAAAGCGAAAGCTAACGGCGTTAAAATGGTATTAGCCGTTGATGCTAAAATTGCTGACGCGTTCTCAAACGATGCAAACACTAAATTTGTGAATGTTGACGAAATTCCTGATGGCTGGGAAGGTATGGACATTGGTCCAAAAACGGAAGCTATCTTTGCTGATGTGATCAAAAACTCAAAAACTATTCTTTGGAATGGTCCTACTGGTGTATTTGAATTTGACAACTTCACCAGCGGTTCACGCGCAGTAGCTGACGCTATTGTAGAAGCAACTAAAAACGGAGCTTTCTCACTTGTTGGTGGTGGCGACTCTGTAGCTTGCGTTAACAAATTTGGTGTAGCCGACAAAGTAAGTTATGTATCAACCGGCGGTGGCGCTTTATTGGAAGCTATCGAAGGTTTGGTATTACCTGGCATTGCTGCTATCAAAGGCTAATCACAACCAATCTCATCATTCAAAAATCCCCGCCATCACTGGTGGGGATTTTTTTGTTTAGAAACACACGCAAAAAAATGCGAAAAGTTTTTTTTAAAAAACTTGTTAATTACAAAATAAAACTTTAGATTTGTTGCACCCAACAGTATACAAAAAACGCTATTCGTAAATGCTCTTTATAAATATTAATAAATGATTCATTTACAAAGAATTAAACTTTAGCAATAGGTTCATTTACGAATGTTTTGAATTGGGAGTTACGTAAATAAACCGTTAGCGGTAATTTAACCAGATAGGAGTACAGACATATGAAAATCGTAAAAAGGATATTATTAGTATTGTTAAGTTTATTTTTTACAGTTGTGTATTCAAATGCTCAAACTGACAACTTAACTTTGAAAATTGAGAATGTTTTAAAGGCAAAAAATGCCAGAATAGGAGTAGCAATATTCAACAGCAATGAGAAGGATACTTTTAAGATTAATAACGACTTCCATTTCCCGATGCAAAGCGTTATGAAATTTCCGATTGCTTTAGCCGTTTTGTCTGAGATAGATAAAGGGAATCTTTCTTTTGAACAAAAAATAGAGATTACCCCTCAAGACCTTTTGCCTAAAACGTGGAGTCCGATTAAAGAGGAATTCCCTAATGGAACAACTTTGACGATTGAACAAATACTAAATTATACAGTATCAGAGAGCGACAATATTGGTTGTGATATTTTGCTAAAATTAATCGGAGGAACTGATTCTGTTCAAAAATTCTTGAATGCTAATCATTTCACTGATATTTCAATCAAAGCAAACGAAGAACAAATGCACAAGGATTGGAATACCCAATATCAAAATTGGGCAACCCCAACAGCGATGAACAAACTGTTAATAGATACTTATAATAATAAGAACCAATTACTTTCTAAAAAAAGTTATGATTTTATTTGGAAAATTATGAGAGAAACAACAACAGGAAGTAACCGATTAAAAGGACAATTACCAAAGAATACAATTGTTGCTCATAAAACAGGGACTTCCGGAATAAATAATGGAATTGCAGCAGCCACTAATGATGTTGGGGTAATTACTTTACCGAATGGACAATTAATTTTTATAAGCGTATTTGTTGCAGAGTCCAAAGAAACTTCGGAAATTAATGAAAAGATTATTTCAGACATTGCAAAAATAACGTGGAATTACTATTTGAATAAATAAAAAACTACCGCTAACACTGGCTCATAGGCAATGGCGGGTTGAAGTGCAATTTGCAAAGTCGGTAGCCCGCCCGAGCGTTTTCTCGGTTTGACAGGAAAGGCTCACGCAAACCGCCACTGCCCATAGCCCAAACCGTTATGCACAAGCATGCAACCGCCCCGGGTCAACAAACAATTATGTGGGATGATACTTTTCTGGAACTTTATCCAACATTTCCATAAAACAACATTTCCACTGATTTGCAGACAGACTTACAATTTGACAATTAAGATTTATTCCGTACTTTTCACTAATTCCTCTGACTTGATTTTTTCTGAATAGTGTCTTCAAGACTGTTCTGACTGGCAAATCGGGTTTATGTAACAAGCAAGTGATAAATTTCAGATATTTTCCTTTCAATTCATAACCTATATGCATTTTTCTTCTTTCAATCCTTAAAAGTGCTGACTTGACTTTTGGTGGTGGCAAAAAACTTTCTTGAGATATTTCATACATAAGTTTTAAATCAAAAAAAGTATGATAAAATACAATATATGGGTTGAATACTTTTTCTGAAAATAACTTTTCGGCAGGTTCAAGTTGCATTATCAATGAACCACCCATAAAATGCTCAACACTATCAAACATCAAGGATTTTAAAATTTCAGAAGTTATTCTGAAAGGGATATTAGACACAACTTTAAAATTTCTTTTTGGTATGGTGTAACATCTAAAATCACAATCAATAATTTTGACATTCGTGTTGTTAGAAAACTTGTTTTTTAGAATGGACAATAGCGATTTATCATTCTCTATTGCAATTAGATTTGTGCATTGACGAACTAAATGAACAGTCAAAAATCCTTTTCCGGCACCAATATCTATAACAGTGTCGGATTCATTTATTTTCGCAATTTTAATTGCATCATCTATCAGCACTTTATCTATAGTAAAATGCTGTCCCGTGTATCTTACGGGCAGTTTATTTTTTATCATTACTTATTTCTTGAAAATGAATACTTAGGTGTCAAGTTTCACAAGGTTGTTGATTCAAGTTTGAATTATTTAGTTGCAAACATAAGATTTTATTTTTAAAACTACAAGGTTTTTCTTTAAATATTTCAGGTTTTAATTCGTACCATTTTTCAACAGCATCCAAAGGTGTTTTGACGTTCAGCTCTTTTCTTAAAGAGCCATGCCGCCTGTATATGTTATAGAATATGAGGAATTTAATTATTTCCTGATTCATATTTTCGATGTTTGTATATTCATTTTTGAGTATTGTATTGCTTTTAATAACTCCGTTTGCTCTTTCCACCATTCCGTTGGTTTTCGGTGTGCCTGGTTTAGTCAAACGGTGTTCTACATTGTTCTCTTTGCATCTTTGAGCGAACAGAGAGTTTTTTTTGCAATTTTCTCCTTTTTTCGATTTGATGAGCCTATTGGTAAACTCCAGTCCCTCATTTGGCGCAAGTTTCATAACTTGTGCCTACAATAAAAGGACATTTCTAACTAACAAATAGAGTCCTCCTGATTATAAGCAATTTCAGATGGTTTATTTAAAACTCTTATCAACTCCTTTGACTACGGTAATCACCGGCGTCAAAGGAGTTTTTTTAGTGTACGGCGTGGCAGCATCAAAGATTTTTGTATCTTTGCCACCCTATACCTTGATTTATGGAAAAACTCATTATCTATCAAATTTTTACGCGTTTATTTGGCAACGCCACCATTACCAATATTCCGCACGGCTCTATCACCGAAAATGGGTGTGGTAAATTCAATGCGTTTACGCCCAAAGTGTTGAAAGCTATCAAACAACTGGGCATCACACACGTGTGGTACACAGGCATTCTAGAGCACGCCACACAAACCAACTACACACACGCTGGCATCGAAACGGACCCGAGTTCCATGGTCAAAGGCAAGGCGGGTTCGCCTTACGCTATCAAAGATTACTACGATGTAGATCCCGATTTGGCAGTGAATGTGGAACAGCGCATGCAAGAATTTGAAGCGTTGGTAGCACGCACGCATAAAGCCGATTTGCAACTGCTCATCGATTTTGTGCCCAACCACGTGGCACGTCACTACCACTCCGATGCCAAACCAGCCAACGTGAACGATTTTGGTGCCAACGACCGAACCGATTGGCATTTTTATGCGCAAAATAACTTTTACTACTGTCCTAATACGTCGTTGGAACCCCAATTTGAGGTACACAACTACGTAGAATATCCAGCCAAAGCCACTGGTAACGACTGTTTTTCGCCCAATCCGAGCATAACCGATTGGTACGAAACCGTGAAACTGAATTATGGCGTAGATTACACAGGCGGCCATCATAAGCACTTCGACCCAACACCCGATACATGGTTCAAAATGCGCGATATTCTGCTCTTTTGGGCAGGCAAACAGGTTGATGGTTTCCGCTGCGATATGGCGGAAATGGTGCCCGTAGAATTTTGGCATTGGGTAATTCCACAAGTCAAACAAGCGTTTCCAAACATCATCTTCATAGCCGAAGTGTATAATCCGGCACTTTATAGAAGTTACATTTTCGACGGCGGTTTCGATTACCTCTACGACAAGGTGGGGCTTTACGACCAACTACGTGCCGTGATGTGCGGCACCGATTCTGCCGCTCACATTTCACAAAGCTGGCAATCGGTAGCCGATATACAGCCACACATGCTCAACTTCTTGGAAAATCACGACGAACAACGTTTGGCTTCCGATTTTTTTGCTGGAGATGCACAAAAAGGCAAAGCTGGCATGATTGTTGCGTCTTGTATCAATACCAACCCAGTGATGATTTACGCTGGACAGGAATTGGGCGAACGGGGCATGGATGCCGAAGGTTTTAGTGGACGTGATGGACGCACCACCATTTTTGATTATTGGCACGTCGATACGTTAGGACGTTGGTACCACCAAGGCAAAATGGGACATGCGCTTTTAACTAGCGAAGAGCAGGAATTACAACAGTTTTACAGCACGTTACTCAATGCCTGTTTGCACGAAAAAGCGTTAAGCAAAGGTCTGTTTTTCGATTTAATGTATGCCAACATGGAAGGCGGTGGTCTGGATCCACATCGACAATACGTGTTTTTACGAGCCTACGAAGATGAAGCGGTATTGGTTGTAACGAATTTCTCGGAACAAGCACGCGCGTTGGCCATTAACCTACCACAACATGCGTTCGATTACTTACACATAGAACCAAACCGCCAATGCGAAGCGGTCGATTTATTGACCAACGAAACGGAAACTATCTGTGTAAGTCCTGACCAACCTGTAGAAACGTACATAGCACCTTGGGGCGGAAAATTACTCAAATTTAAACGTTAAGCACTTATGAAAAAAATAGTATCAATTGCACTTATTTGCTTTTTTATCGTGTTTTCGGCAGATGCCAAAACTAAAAAAGTAGGCCTCGTACTCAGTGGCGGTGGCGCTCTCGGCTTTGCGCATATTGGTGCTATTCAAGCGTTAGAAGAAAATGGAATTCACCCAAACGTGATTGCAGGTTCGAGTATGGGCGCTATTGTAGGCGTACTGTATGCCGACGGCTTAACGCCGATGGAGATGCTCCAAATTATAAAAGATGAAAAATTGTATAAGAAAACCACTTTGCTCAAGGTAATACCTTCTCTGGATTCCAAATTGGGCATTTACAGTCACGTGGCCACACGTAATTTACTCAGCCGACTGCTGCCACACAACTCGTTCGATAGTTTACCAAAGGATTTTTATGCATGTGTGACTAATTTGGATGACGCCACGTGGGAAATTGCCTCCAAAGGCAATCAATTGAAAGAATATGTAATTGCATCGGCCGCCATTCCTGGGGTGTTTGAAGCAGAAATTATCAACGGGACAACGTATATTGATGGTGGTACACTCAATAACTTACCAGCGCAAGCCATACGCAGCAAATGCGATGTGGTTATCGGCGTAGATGTATTACCTGTAACCTACCAAAAAGCGAACAAAACCGCCGATGTCTTATTCCAAGCCTTACGCGCCACACAACATCAAAACTCGTTGGAAGGCCGCAAAATGTGCGATTACCTAATAGAATCGTACGCCATAAACAGATACAACGAATTTGATTTTGAAGAATACCTCGAAATTTACAAATATGGCTACTCAGCCATGAAAACGTACATCAGCAAACATCCTGAAATGCTGAAACAGTGTAAATAAATTGGTGGCTTAAAACGCGCGACCTTCAAAGGCAGAAATGGACTGACACCAGTCGTCGGAAATTAGTTTGGATTCGTTGTTTTTAAAGTCAAACCCTACCATAATCGTTTTACAAACACATTTTACCGCCTGCGTGTTGGCACACACGATGCGTTGCACCAATTCAAAACTTTTGTTTCTAATTTCGCGCACCGCTGTCTGAACCGTAATTTCGTCGGTTAAAAACACGGGAGCCACAAAATCAACTTCGGCATGAGCCACCACAATGTCGATATCTTTTGGTGCAATAACACCGCCACGAACCGCTTTAAAATATTCGGTTTTACCTAAATCATAAAACGAAAAATAAACAGAATTGTTTATATGTCCCAGTGAATCAGCATCATTAAAACGCAACTGAACAGGAATGGTGTGTTTAAATGTAATCTCTTCCATAACAAAAAAATTAAGTCACAAAGGTACAAAAAATAAGACTGCTTTCTTGTAAAAAAAGCAGTCTTAACTTATTCGTAAGCCAATCGATTATAAATCAATGCGTTTTTTACCAACTCCATCGTCCACTATCACTTGTGCTGGCGGAACAAGTAGCACTGATGGATTTAAGAGAATTTGATTCAACATGCGCATAGAAGCGGCGTAGTAATAACCATCGCAAATACGTTCGTCGAGCACGAATTTAAGCTGAATACTTTTTTGTTCTTCTATATTACCTTCTTTGTCAATAATATTTTTGCGCGATTTGCGTCCCATAGCCGTAAACATACTACATGTACCAAATTCGTACAAGTGATGATAGATAGATTCAACACCAATAGAACCGATATTGGTCAAGAAAATACTACAATGCCACGGACTCACTTTATTGATAAATTTTGGCATCCAACCTACTTTATCTAAATGTAACAAGATAAAAACTACGGTACGCATAAGCCACGGCGGCAAAAATCCCATTATTTTTGACACCGCATCAGAGCCATTTTGCTGACCTTGTTTTTGGTTGGCATTCAACTCGTCGCGCGTAATGCGCACCACATCCTGCAAGGTGGCTTCCGGCATAAAATAAGGTTTTATCAAGGTTTCTTCACCGTCGGCTGTCAACGAACGTTTCACGGCAATAGAGATATTTATGTGATTACGCGCATAAATTTTATTCCACATCACAAAACGATTTAGGCGAGGACGTTGCGAAATCAAACGCGTTAAAGCCGCCATAATCACGTGCATAATCGACAAATCGGGAATATCTTCTTTGTGCTCTTTTATAAATTCTTCGATATGATCGATAGGCAAACACTCTTCAAAAAAGTTTTGTGCATCCATACGTGTGCGCAGAAAATAAGGAATCACCGCAAAAACAGGGTCTACTTTTTTAACACGCCAGCCATCATACCTATCATTAATGCCTTTTCGCCAATACTTCAGTGTGTATTCTTTTCCCATGGTAGTTTATTGAAATTTAATTGGCTAAAGATACAGGTTTCTTTTTTGATACACAAACGTCTAAATTTTCGCCACACAAAATAGAAAATGCTAATAAAAATAGTAACTTTGCATCAAATCATCTATTTAATAAACAACGCATGACAATTGGAATTATCGTGGCCATGAGTTCTGAACAGGAATTAGTGAGTCATCTCTTAGCAAATAAAACAGTTACAAAAACAGCTAACCATACGTTTACCGAAGGAACCATTGGGGCACATCGCATCATTCTTTTACAAAGCGGAATTGGGAAAGTGTGTGCGGCGGTTGGAGCCGTAGAGCTGATTCACAAGTATCAACCTGATTGTATTATCAACTCAGGCGTAGCAGGTAGCTTAGATAAAAAAGTCGGCGTAATGGATGTAGTGGTTGGTGAGCGCACCGTGTATCACGATGTGGACTGCTTCACTAATAATCCACACGGACAAATTCAAGGCTTACCACTCTATTTCAAAGCCGACCCAAAATTACTCAAAGCGGCAACCCAATTAGCGGTGCCACAAAAAGTGCACATTGGACTCACGTGTAGCGGCGATCAGTTTATTTCAAATTACGAAACATTACAAACAATCAAAAACTATTTTCCAGAAGGGTTAGCCGTCGATATGGAAAGTTGCGCCATTGCACACGTTTGCTACATGTACCAAGTGCCGTTTTTGAGCTTGCGCATCATTAGCGACACGCCAGGCATTACCGATCACGAAACACAATATTTTGATTTTTGGAAAGAAGCTCCCAAAACATCGCTCGCAGTTATTGAACAAATGCTGACCAACTTAAATTAAACAACGTATGACACCAGATTATATCCACGCTTGTGTGCAAGGACATCGCGATTTCTTTGCGACCCAAAACACAAAATCCGTTGCTTTTCGTAAAGAACAATTGTTACGATTGCGCACGGCTATTCTAAAATACGAAAAACCACTTTACGAAGCACTGCAAGCCGACTTACACAAATCGGAAGAAGAGGCTTTTTTGACCGAAATTAGCATTGTATTACAAGAAATTAAACATCACTTGCGCCACATCGACCGCTGGGCTAAACCGCAACGTGTAGGTTCCACCTTGGCGATATTACCGTCAGAAAGTTATATCATCACCGAACCATTGGGAGTGGCACTGATTATGGCGCCGTGGAATTATCCATTCAATCTACTTATTTGTCCGCTCGTAGGTGCTATCTCTTCGGGCTGTTGTGCGATACTCAAACCATCGCCCTACACGCCACACACGGCGGCTGTGATGGAACAGATGATTTCGGAAACATTCCCACAAAATTATATTTCAGTCGTTCAAGGCGACCGCCACGTGAATGCTTTATTATTGGCAGAACGTTACGATATCATCTTTTTCACAGGCAGTCCTTCGTTAGGAAAATTGGTAATGGAAGCTGCCGCTAAAAACCTCACGCCTTGCGTACTGGAATTAGGCGGAAAAAGCCCATGTATCGTCGACAAAGAAGCCAATATAAAAATTGCTGCACGCCGTATTATGTGGGGAAAAACCATCAATGCAGGGCAAACGTGCATTGCTCCCGATTACCTATTTGTGCATGAAAGCGTAAAAGCTGAATTGTTTGCCGAAATGAAACAAGCCATTCGCGATTTCTTTGGCGAAAATCCAGAAACAAGTCCATTTTTTCCACGCATTGTGAACGATAAAGCGATGGAACGCCTCTTACCACTTCTACAGCAAGGCGACATTGTGTTTGGCGGCGAAAATAATCGCGCTGAACGTTACATAGCACCAACGGTGATTGATAATGTGCAACCCGATTTTGCCATTATGCAGGAGGAAATTTTTGGCCCCATTTTGCCTGTGCTGACGTTTAACGATATAAACATTGTTATCAATTACGTGAATACGCACGAAAAACCGTTGGCCTTTTACTATTTTGGCGACCACAAAAAAGCCAAAGCCGTATTAGCTCAAACCACCTCTGGTGGAGCTTGTGTAAACGATGTACTGATGCATATAGCCAATCCAAAACTACCATTTGGTGGCGTTGGTAATAGCGGCATGGGACAATATCATCATCACGAAAGTTTTATCGCTTTTAGTAATCGCCGAGCAGTAGTGCATTCATTTAATTGGTTCGACCTAAAAGCCAAATACGTACCGTTTAAAGGACTCAAACCATTAAAACGCTTTTTAAAATAGCTACATCTATTCACTGATTATTAACCTAAAAATACCAAATTTATGATGAAAATTATGGCCTTTGGCGCTTCGTACAGCAAACAGTCTATCAACAAACAGTTTGCCGAATTTGCGGCGAGTCAATTTAATGATGCCACCATAGAAATATTAGATTTGAATCAGTACCAATTACCGCTCTTCACAGTGGATATAGAAGCAGAACTTGGTTCGCCTGCGCCAGTAAAAGCATTTTTGGAAAAAATAGACGAAGCCGATTTACTCATCATCTCAATGGCAGAACATAACGGAAGTTATACGGTGGCTTTCAAAAATTTATTTGATTGGACATCACGCTTGAAGATGAAACTATTTGAACACAAAAACATCCTATTACTAGCAGCTTCGCCTGGCCCACGAGGAGCCATCAGTGTGTTAGAAGCTGCCAAAAACAGATTCCCAATACATGGCGGTAATATCATCGCATCGTTTTCTTTACCCAATTTCGATAGCAATTTTGACCGCCAAAGAGGAATTATAAACACGGCGTTCAAACAGGAATTTGATGCCATGATTGAATCAGCCAAAACCAAATTGTGATAAATATGGAAGGCGACTATTTGAATCAATTGTTTCGTATTTCGCATCTCAATGTGGACGATGCGCTGCGCATTCATGCGTCACCGCACGAACCTCATCAACACGATTATGAAACCCTGATTATAGGAATTCAAGGGCAACTGGAACATTTTGTCGATTTCAAAACCACCATTATAGAAGCACCTTTAATCAGCTTTATTGCCAAAGGCAAAGTGCACAGCATCAATACACAATTGGTGAATGGGCAATTTGATGTGTGGGTGTTACGGTTTAAAAGCGAATTCATTGCCGAAACGGTTTTTCAACTCTATGCTAGTTACCACAACAATGCCAATCACTTGTTGCAAAAAGATACTTGCTTCAACAGATTATCTCACGTTTGTGAACTCATGAATCACGAAATGGCTGTTCCTTCACCCGATTTATCAGTAGTAAGGCATTTGTTAAGTGCACTCATCATTATGATTGAGTCGGAACGCAAAAAACATAGTCCCAGCGACCAAATCACAGCCATCAATCAGAACGAAACATTTATCAACTTCTTAAAAATAGTAGAAGCTAATTTTCGCCGACCTGTGGGCGTTGAATTTTATGCCGAAAAACTGTTTATGTCGGCCAGAAATCTCAATTTGATTTGTCAACGCATTATGGATCAGAGCGTCACAGAGTTGATAGAAACACGCAAACTGACCGAGGCCAAAAACCTACTAACCAGCACCAATAAGTCGATATCCGAAATCGGTTTTGAACTCGGATTCAACGAAAAAGCCTATTTTTCGAATGTTTTCAAAAAGAAAACAGGACAAACACCGACCGAATTCCGTCAAGAAATGCGTCAACTTATTTCCTAATATTACAACGCTTCTTCTGAAAAGTATTACCATTTGACCTTCAAGCCATTGTACCTTTGTATCATCAATTATAAACAGTACAATTATGGCAAATCAACTTATTCATAAAGCCGCAACTCGTGGACACGCAGACCACGGCTGGCTACGAACCAATCACACATTTAGTTTCGCCGATTACTACAACCCAGAGCGTATTCACTTTGGTGCATTACGCGTGCTCAACGATGATTATATCGCTGGAGGCATGGGTTTTGGGACACATCCGCACGACAATATGGAAATTATAACCATTCCACTCGAAGGTGATTTAGAACACAAAGATAGTATGGGTAATGGCACCGTTATTAAACATGGCGATGTACAAGTAATGAGTGCAGGAACGGGCATTACACACAGCGAATACAACCACAATAAAACAAAACCAGTTCAATTGTTGCAAATTTGGGTATTCCCCAATAAACGCAACATGACTCCACGCTACGATCAAATAACCTTGGATGTAAACCAACGGCACAACAAATTACAACAAATTCTATCGCCCAATAGCGATGATGAAGGCGTTTGGATACATCAGGACGCGTGGTTTCACATTGGTAAATTTGACCAGAACTTTGAAACAACCTACACCTGGAAAAAACAAGGAAACGGCGTGTATGTATTTGTTATCAAAGGCAATATTTCAGTCAATGGCACTGCTCTCAACGAACGAGATGGTAGCGGCATTTGGAATACCGACTCCATGAGCATACAAGCCAACTCGGCCGATGCCGAATTATTAATTATAGAAGTTCCTATGCATTAACAAAAACAATTACAACAATGAAAACAATTATTAAAACCATTTTCAATTCGGGTTCAAACCAAACTCAATTATCAGTTGCATTATTAATCATCCGTTTAGCTATCGGCTCATTTATGTTAACTCACGGCGTGGGTAAATTGATGATGCTCTTAGCCGAAGGTCCTGTACAATTTGCCGATCCTATTGGCATCGGTATGACTTTATCGTTAGTCATGGCTGTTTTTGCCGAATTTGTCTGTTCAATTCTTATCATTTTAGGTTTTGGCACTCGTTTAGCTGCCATTCCGCTACTCTTTACCATGTTTGTAGCAGTGACAGTAGTACATGCTGCCGATCCGTTTGCGGTAAAAGAATTAGCGGCTTTATACGGCGTAGTTTATCTTATCCTCTCTATTACAGGAGCAGGAAAATATTCACTCGATTACTATATTGGGAGGAAGTTACATGCCAGCCACTCATAAAATGCCACTACTCTTTCTAGGGCATGGTAATCCGATGAATGCCATTAGTGAGAATGAATTTATCGTAGGTTTTCGAGAAATTGCCAAAACAATTCCAAAACCCAAAGCCATTGTATGTATATCGGCCCATTGGGAAACGGATGGAACATTTGTAACGGCTATGGAACATCCACCGACTATTCACGATTTTGGAGGATTCCCTAAGGCATTATTCGATGTTCAATATCCAGCTTCAGGAAATACAACATTAGCCGAAAAAATTCGGGCATTGAGTAAAAACCAAATTCAACTCGATTTTACATGGGGCTTAGACCATGGCACGTGGAGTGTGGTGAAACACTTATATCCTGAAGCTGACGTGCCGATAGTGCAAATAAGTCTTGATTACAAGAAATCAGCGCAACAACACTATAACACTATCAAAACCTTGGCGCCTTTACGCCACGAAGGTATTTTAATTGTTGGAAGTGGTAATTTGGTTCATAATCTACAACGTTTAGCGTGGGATAAATTGAATCGGGATGCGTATGCCTACGATTGGGCAGAAGAAAGCAACGAACAGATAAAAGAGGAAATTCGTGTACAAAACCACCAACAACTCATGAATCACCCAACAGAAGAGAACCATTTTAAGTTATCAATACCAACACCAGAGCATTATTTGCCTTTGTTATACCTGTTGGGATTACAAGAAGAAAACGAACCAGTTCACTTTTTCAATGACAAAATCATTGGTGGCTCATTAAGCATGACATCATTAAAAATAGGTAAATAAGTGTAACTATATAAAAAATAGTTATATTTGCCGAAGACTATTTCTGTAATTAGTCTCCTAAAAATACTATAAATCATTTATTATCAACCTAAAAAAAACGAATTCCATGAGTGTAATTAAAGAGTTTAAAGAATTTGCCATGCGTGGCAATGTGATTGATTTAGCGGTCGGTGTTGTTATCGGTGGCGCATTTGGTAAAATTGTGGCTTCCTTGGTAGCAGACGTCATTATGCCTCCTATTGGATTGTTAATCGGCGGAGTCAATTTTACCGATTTAAAATGGGAAATGAAAGCCAAAGAAGTAGTGGATGGCGTAGAGCAAGCAGCCGTCACACTTAATTATGGCAATTTCTTACAAGTAACATTCGATTTTTTGATTGTTGCGTTTGCTATTTTTCTTTTCGTTAAAGGTATAAACACACTAAACAAAAAGAAAGCAGAAGTACCGGTAACGCCAGCAGCTCCTCCTGCACCAAGTAAAGAAGAGTTGTTACTCACCGAAATTCGTGATTTATTGAAAAAGAAATAAGTTAGACTACACTACAATAACAAAAAAATCCTCGTCTCACAGCGGGGATTTTTTTCGTTTTTAAGCTAAAGAACGATTATTTGTGCGTTACACCTTTTTTTCGTAATTTTGCGAGCTTATAATTGCACACGCAGAAAAATTAAGTACAATAACACTTTAAGTGCTTTTTAAAATGAAAAAATTCAGAGAATACGCCCATTTCGATTTGTCGGACATCAACAAAACCATGTTGAAACAATGGAACGAAAAAGATCTGTTTCACAAAAGTATTTCTACACGCGAAGGTGCTCCTGCATTCGTGTTTTTTGAAGGTCCTCCAAGTGCCAACGGCATGCCCGGCATTCACCACGTGATGGCTCGTACTATTAAAGATACGTTCTGTCGCTACAAAACCATGCAAGGCTTTCAGGTAAAACGTAAAGCGGGTTGGGACACGCACGGACTTCCTGTGGAATTAGGCGTAGAAAAAGCATTAGGTATTACCAAAGAAGATATTGGTAAAAAAATCACGGTCGACGAGTACAATAATGCGTGTCGTGCCGATGTGATGAAATATACCAAAGAATGGGAAGACTTAACCACTCAAATGGGTTATTGGGTGGACATGGAAAATCCCTACATTACGTACGACAATAAATACATCGAAACGTTGTGGTATTTACTCAAACAGTTATACAACAAAAACTTATTATACAAAGGTTACACTATTCAACCTTACTCGCCAGCCGCAGGCACAGGTCTTTCTACACACGAACTGAACCAGCCTGGTTGCTACCGCGATGTAAAAGACACCACATGTACCGCACAATTTAAAATAAAAGATGCTAAGTTTGGCGACAACGCTTACTTCCTAGCATGGACCACCACGCCTTGGACGTTGCCTTCGAACACCGCCTTGTGCGTAGGACCAAAAATTACTTACAACATCGTAAAAGCAGACAATCCTTACACAGGAACACCTTGCACTTATATTTTAGCCAAAGATTTGGTGGCTAGCTATTTTGGCGAGAAGAAAATTGTCACCTTCGAAATCATGGGCGAATGTTCTGGCAACGATTTAGTCGGTTTAGAATACGAACAACTCATTCCGTGGGTGAATCCTGGCAACGGCGCATTCCGCGTAATTGCTGGCGATTTTGTGACCACCGAAGATGGTACAGGTATTGTGCATATTGCGCCTACATTTGGTGCCGATGATGCTTTTGTGGCAAAAAAAGCCGGCGTGCCAGGATTAATCATGTTAACTAAAAAAGGCGAAACCCGCCCGATGGTGGACATGACCGGGAAATTCTTCTTGTTGGAAGATTTAGATGAAGCCTTTGTGAAATCATCGGTTGATACTGAAAAATACCAAGAATTTGCTGGACGATTTGTGAAAAATGCCTACGACCCAACACTCACCGAACAAGACGAGACATTGGATGTTGCCATTTGCATGATGCTAAAACAACAAGGATTGGCATTTAAAATCGAAAAACATACGCACAATTATCCACACTGTTGGCGTACCGACAAACCTGTATTATATTATCCGCTAGATAGTTGGTTTATCAAAACAACCGCTTGTCGCGAAGAGATGATGGAACTCAACCAAACCATTAACTGGAAACCAGAATCAACTGGTACAGGACGTTTTGGAAAATGGCTCGAAAATTTGAACGATTGGAACCTCAGCCGAAGCCGTTATTGGGGAACACCACTCCCAATTTGGCGCACCGAAGATAGTTCAGAAGAAATTTGCATTGGCTCAATCGAAGAGTTGATAGCAGAAATCGAAAAATCAATTGCCGCTGGATTCATGACCGAAAATCCGTATAAAAACTTTGAGGTGGGCAACTACTCCAAAGAAAATTACGACCCTAAAAATATCGATTTACACCGTCCATACGCGGATGATATTGTGTTAGTTTCCGCAAATGGGAAACCGATGAAACGCGAACTTGATTTGATTGATGTTTGGTTCGATTCCGGTGCCATGCCTTATGCACAATCGCACTATCCATTTGAAAATAAAGAGGCCATTCGCACTGCCGATTTCATTTCGGAAGGTGTAGATCAAACACGTGGTTGGTTTTTTACTTTGCACGCCATCCACACCATGCTCGAAAATCAAGTGGCGTTCAAAAACGTCATTTCTAACGGGTTGGTTTTAGATAAAAATGGCAATAAGATGTCGAAACGCTTGGGTAATGCCGTTGATCCATTTTCAACGATTGAAAAATACGGTTCCGATCCACTGCGTTGGTACATGATGACAAACGCATCGCCTTGGGACAATTTGAAATTTGATGTTGAAGGCATCGAAGAAGTTCGTCGTAAATTCTTCGGCACGCTTTATAACACCTACTCGTTCTTTGCGCTCTATGCCAACGTCGATCAGTTTGATTATACCGAAGCCGATATTCCATTGGCAGAACGTCCAGAAATTGACCGTTGGATTCTGTCGTTACTCAATACCTTGATAAAAGAGGTAACGGAACATTATGAAAATTATGAGCCAACTCGTGCTGGTCGTGCTATTAGCGATTTTGTGGGCGAAAATTTGAGTAACTGGTATGTACGCCTCAACCGCAAACGTTTCTGGGGTGGCACTATGGATGCTGATAAGCTGTCGGCTTACCAAACACTTTATACCTGCCTAGAAACCGTATCAAAATTGATGGCACCAATTGCGCCTTTCTTTGCCGATCAACTATTCTTAGATTTGAATGCTGCAACTGGTAAAGATAAATCGGAATCAGTTCATATTGCGCAATTCCCAACCTACGACGCATCGGTGATGGATACACATTTGGAAGCGTGTATGCAATTGGCACAACAAGCCACGTCTATGATTTTGGCGCTACGTAAAAAAGCAAATAAAAAAGTGCGTCAGCCACTTCAAAAAGCCATTATCCCAGCATCCGACAAAAAAACGTTAGAGGAGCTGTTGTATATGGCTGAATTGATAAAAGCGGAAGTCAATCTGAAAGAATTAGAAGTTGTTTCGGCCGAAACCTCTACGGTAAAATTAATCAAGCGCATCAAACCAAATTTCAAAACATTAGGTAAAAAATATGGCAAGCAAATGAAAGAAATTGCCGCCACACTTGATGAATTTACGCAAGAACAAATTCAAACCGTAGAAACAAAAGGCGACATAACACTACCTTTACCAAGTGGCGAAGTCACCATTGAATTGACCGATGTAGAAATTGCTACCGAAGATATGCCAGGCTGGTTGGTGGCTAACGAAGGTACGCTCACCATTGCGCTCGACATTACCGTAACCGAGGAATTACGCCAAGAAGGTATTGCCCGCGAATTGGTAAATCGTATTCAAAATTTGCGCAAATCGAGCGGTTATGAAATCACCGACAAAATAGCGATAAAAATAGAACAACACGAAGAAATCAACGCCGCTGTGGATACGTTCAATACCTATATTGCATCACAAGTGTTAGCCGTTTCACTACAACTGGTGAATAACCTAACCGATGCAACAGAGCTCGATTTTGAAGATTTTATAGTGAAAGTAAGTATAGATAAAATATAAATTTGCAAAATAAATTTTCACACAATTATGGGAACAAAAACGTTTCATTGCGAACAATGCCCCATGCGAAGCAAGTATGACCAAAATTCAAAATCATTGATTGGACGATTTTGGCGGTGGCACATCAACTTCTGTCCAGGTTGGAAAGAATATTTCAACTCTTTAAGCACCGAAAAACAAACAGAATTAAAGATTAAATATAAGTTGAAATAGTAGTATAAATACCGAAAGTTACTTACTCTTTGAGCCTTACCCTAATATTTTTTAATTTATTTTTACAAAAAAAGATTTTATATCAATTATTTAGTTTACCTTTGTCGGACATTTTAATACATTATTATCAATGAACATTTTTATTGGCAGTCTTCCATTTTCAGTGAAAGACGAAGGATTGAGAGAGATTTTTGAAGGTTACGGAGAAGTAGCTTCAGCACGTGTAATCTCTGACAAATTTACTGGTCGCAGTAAAGGTTTTGGTTTCGTAGAAATGGCAGATGATGCCGCAGCACAAAAAGCTATCGAAGAATTGAATGGCGCTGAAATTTCAGGTCGTCCAATCGTAGTAAACGAAGCTAAACCTCGCGAAGAACGCCCTAGCAATGGTGGTGGTTACGGACAAAGAAGAGACAACGGTTTTAGCAGAAGATATTAATTATATGCTCTGAAACAAGTCAATTATTTGGCAAATAAAAGCGGAAGCACTTACAAGTGTTTCCGCTTTTTTATTCCAAACCTGATAACTAGCTGATACTTTGAAAACAAATTATTTTTCCGTATCTTTGCGCTCTCAGCGTGGTAAATCATTTTAACAATGCACTAACTATGGAACAAACGTTCGACAATATCCGCCCATACAACCCTGACGAGTTACATGATGCCTTTTCACGGCTTATAAAAGAACCAACATTTTTGGCATTGATACAACAATTTATGCCACAAATCCCCGTAGAACAAGTTTGCACACAATTGTTGAGCCTACCAAACGCGACTGCTTTCCAGAAAACATTTATTGTACCGCTACTTAACGATATCGAAGCCAAACATTCAAAAGGAATTACGGCATCAGGTATCGACACAATACAACAACCAGCACTATTTGTGTCGAATCATCGTGATATTGTGATGGATTCAGCCTTAATGGATCTCGTTTTATTTCGCGCAGGTTTAGATTCTGTGGAAATTGGCATTGGCGACAATTTACTAGCAGCACCTTGGATTCAAACATTGGTGCGCATCAACAAGAGTTTTATTGTACAACGCGCTTTACCTGTACGCGAAATGCCGAAAGCATTTCTGCAATTATCGGGTTACATTCGCCACGCAATAACAAAAAAACAGACTGGTGTATGGATTGCTCAACGCGAAGGTCGCGCTAAAGATTCGAACGACCGCACACAAGAAAGTATTCTTAAAATGTTTGCCCTGAGTGGTACCAAATCTTTTATCGAAAACCTAAAAGAGTTAAATATTTGCCCTGCAACCATTTCGTACGAATATGACCCTTGTGACTACCTCAAAGCGAAAGAGTTTCAGCAAAAACGTGACAATGCCAACTTCAAGAAATCACCACAAGATGACTTGCTAAACATGAAAACTGGTATCATGGGCGATAAAGGTCATGTGCACTTCACATTTACACCATCTATCAATGCAGAATTGGAGGAAATAGCGACTTCTATAGACAACCGTAAAGCACAAATAGAAGCTGTTGTAAAATTAATTGACCAACGCATTCATAGTAATTACACCATTTATCCTATCAACAAGGTGGCTTATGATGAATTGCTGAACACAACACGTTTTACTCGAGAAGTTTCACCAGAAGAACGTAGCGAAGTAGAGTCCTATTTAGAGCAACAACTCAATAAAATAGACTTGCCAAACAACGATTATGACTTTTTACGTCATAAATTGCTCGAAATGTATGCTAATCCGTTGATTAACTATTTAGCGGCAAAACAAAACACATTGAATATTTAATAATCACTATCCATAAACTTTCAAAAAACTTATTTTATGCTTAAAAATCATCCTAAAGGTCTTATCCCTGCAGCACTTGCCAACATGGGAGAGCGTTTTGGTTTTTACACCATGATGGCTATTTTGACACTCTTTTTGATGTCAAAATTTAATATTTCAGGGACAGAAGCCGGTTCATTGTATTCTATTTTTTATGGTGCCATCTACATTTTGGCACTTGTTGGCGGTATTATTGCCGATCGACTTCGTAATTATAAGGGAACCATTATAGCAGGTTTACTTGTCATGTCGCTAGGTTATATTTTGCTATCAATGCCTGCATTGATTACTACTAAATACATTGCATTAGCGGCATTATTAGTTATCGCATTTGGTAATGGTTTATTCAAGGGTAATTTACAGGCACTTGTGGGTCAAATGTACGATAATGATGAATATCGCGACAAACGTGACTCTGGATTCCAAATTTTTTATATGTTCATCAACATTGGAGCAATGTTTGCACCGTTCCTAGCCACATGGGTGCGCAATACATTTGTAAAAATGCAAGGTTATGCTTATAATGCTGACCTGCCAGGGCTTTGCCACCAATATTTGGATGGTAAAATGAGTGAAGATGTTCTCAATGGACGTTTTACTGAATTGGCCACTTCCGTATCTCATGGTGTAGCTCCAACAGACTTCTCAACATTTGCAGTAGGTTACTTGGATGCCTTCAATACGGGCTTTCACTATGCGTTTTTAACAGCTGTAGTAGCTATGGCTATTTCGTTAGTTATTTTCCTTGCTACAAAACGTCACTTACCAGTCCCTAAAGCAAAACATGTAACTGCAACCAATATTTCGGCTGAAGAAATCAAGAAAAATGCCAAAGAGATAAAACAACGTATTTACGCACTTTTAGCTGTATTTGGAATCGTTATTTTCTTTTGGTTCTCATTCCACCAAAATGGATTAACGCTTACCATGTTCGCCAAAGATTACACGCAACTAGGAGGAATTTTTAGTTCTGCTGAAATTTTCCAGTCTATCAATCCTTTCTTGGTAGTATTCCTTACACCGCTAATCATTGCGATTTTTGGACGCCTTGCTAAAAAGGGTAAAGAGCCTTCAACACCAAAGAAAATTGCTATTGGTATGGGTATAGCAGCTTCCGCATTTGTACTTATGGCTATAGGTTCAATTGGTTTACCTTTACTAAAAGATGTAACGGCTCAAGGTGGGTTACCTGACGCTGCCAGAGTAACGCCTTGGTTACTTTTTGCTACTTACTTTATACTCACGGTAGCTGAATTATTTATCTCACCACTAGGGTTATCATTTGTATCAAAAGTAGCGCCTCCGCACATGCAGGGACTCATGCAAGGTGGTTGGTTAACAGCCACTGCTATTGGCAATTTCTCACTTTTCTTGGGAGCTATGATGTACGAAAATATATCCATTTCTATCACTTGGACCGTATTTGTAAGCGTCTGCGTCGTTTCCATGTTGGTTATGTTAGGTATGGTGAAATGGCTCGAACGTATTGCTAAATAATTTTTGAACAATACACAATTTAAAAGCCTTCCGAATTTTCTATCGGAAGGCTTTTGTTTTTTGAGTACCTTTGCAGTCCTCCTAATTTATTTATTATTACAATCAGTCATGTGGGTTTTATTTGCCTTTATATCAGCTGCACTACTTGGTGTTTACGATGTCTTTAAAAAGATTTCACTCAATAAGAACGCGGTCATTCCAGTACTTTTTTTGAATGTCGTTTTTTGCTGTGTTATATTTTTACCACTGTTAATTATCTCATTTGTCGCACCCGATTGGATAGCAAACACCATTTTTGAAATGCCGCCTATTTCGAGTGCACAGCACGCTCTTTTGATACTCAAAGCGGCGATTGTATTATCGTCGTGGATAAGTGCTTATTTTGCACTCAAACATCTACCTATCACCATTGCATCACCTATTAAAGCGACACAGCCTATTTTAACGCTTATAGGCGCTTTACTTATCTTTGGCGAACGATTAAACCTCTATCAATGGTTAGGCGTTCTGGTGGCAATTATATCATTTTTGCTTTTATCTCAATCGGGCAAGAAAGAAGGCATTCATTTTGCACATAATAAATGGATTTTCTTAATGGTTATTTCCATTATTATGGGCACGGTGAGTGGTTTGTACGATAAATTCATCATGACTCAAATTGACAGAATGAATGTACAAGTATGGTACAATTATTACCAATTGGCAATGATGGCTATCATTTTACTGGTTTTTTGGTTTCCAAAGCGCAAAAAAACAACGCCATTCCATTGGAATAGCGCCATTCCATTGATTGCCGTATTCTTGGTAGCCGCCGATTTTTTCTACTATTTTGCTTTAAGCGACGATTCCGCGATGATTTCTATTGTATCATTAGTGCGGCGTAGTAGCGTGGTGGTTTCTTTTAGCTTAGGTGCACTCTACTTTAAAGAACGCAACTTAAAAGCCAAAGCAATCGATCTATTCTTGGTTTTAATTGGTATGTTGTTAATTTTTATGGGAAGTCGGTAAACATAAAAAGAGGCTGCTCAAAATAAAATTTGAGCAGCCTCTTTTACAGTTCTAGCCTATTGGATCATTTAGCAGGTAACATCACCACTTCAATCACATTGCCTTGTTCTACCAATTGTTTCAAAGTAGCTTTAATGGTTTCGGCCGTAACAGCTTCTACAGCGGCTTTATATTGATTGCGATAATCAATACCATCGACATAGTAATTGTATAATACGGTTTCGTTCCACCAATCATTTTGCTCCAGATTCTGGTCAAATTCTTTCAACATATTTTCTTTCACCTTTTGCAAATCATCGGCACGAGGTCCATTTTCTACAATCGTTTTCACTTCTTGATGAATAATACCCATCAATTTGGCCTGTTTTTCAGGATCTGTATCAAATTGCATTAACAGAACGGCTGTTGGAACTGGTTTGTTGCGTAACATACCTGCAACACCAACGCCATAACTACCGCCTTCTTTTTCGCGAATACTTTCCAAATAACGAATATCTAAAATATCGCCAATAACGGACATATTTAAATCGTTGG
Source organism: uncultured Paludibacteraceae bacterium (assembly GCA_964570565.1). GTDB lineage: Bacteria > Bacteroidota > Bacteroidia > Bacteroidales > Paludibacteraceae > W0P28-013. The sequence continues at coordinate 16,512 of CAZMYT010000008.1, read as the reverse complement.
CCAGTGTGTAAGCCATATCGCCTGTATATTGAATACGGTTAGATGCCGTATGAATTTGCATAGTGCGATCGAAGTAATTTTTCACCTCACCTTTAGGAGCACGTACACCACGATCCACAAAGTTTTCAGTTTTTTTCTTCGATTTCAAACCACCTAACCAAGTGGCAATCATTTTTTGTGTTGCCGCATCGTTAGGATCAATATTACCAGTAAACATAAAGGTAAAATCGGCAGGAATAGCAAAACGTTCTTTATAGATAGCTAACGCTTTCGCCTGATCTACTTTATCCAATGTTGCTAAATCAAACAACACCGTACGTGGATGATGATTGGCTGTAGTCATTTGAATACTATCGCTAAAAATAGCTTTTGGATTTGTTTCCTTGTTGGTCAAATAAGTAGTGTACATATTTTTCAACGCTTGGAACGATTTATCATCCTTGCGTGGCGCTTTAAAATACAAATACGTTAATTGCAACATCGTTTCAAAATCTTTGACAGAAGCATTACCTGAAAAACCTTCGCTGTATGGATTCAACTCTGGTGATACTGATACATTTTTACCTGACAAATACTTCTCTAATTCAATAGCCGTAAAATCGCCAACACCATTAGCATTTACAATATCAGCAGCCATCATAGCTGATGGTAAATCGGCTAATTTTTCAACTTTTGATAAACCACCTTTACTGGTAGCTGTCATCAAAATTTCATCTTGTTTGAATGTGGTTGGTTTAATCACCACTTTTACACCATTATTCAAAATCCATTCGGTTGTTCCAAGAGCTTCATTGGTGGTTACTGATTTAATTTTACCACATTTTGGAGCTTTGCTCACCAATGGTTTATTCATTGTTTCCTCTTTAGGAGCAACTAATTCTGTGGCTTTTACAGTAGCAACAACAGCCAATGTTTCTTCTTTGGATGGTAATTTCACGGTTTCCTTGTTAGGAGCCATGAAACTAATGATTAAATTTTCATCTGTAACATAACTTTGTGCTAGTTCATTCACCATAGCCACCTTTACTTGAGGAAGTATAAGTTTTAGCATGTCATATTCCCATTCGATACCTGGAATAGGCGTTTTATCAAGATAATGGCGAATGTATTCGCTTGTGAATGCTATATTTTCACGATTATTGCGCTCATTATAAATCTTTTCATATTGTTTCAACAAATCAGCTTTAGCACGTTCCAATTCAGCATTGGTAAATCCAAAACGTTTTACTTTTTCAGCTTCAGTCAACAAATCGTTCAATGCTTTCTTCTCTTGGCCTTCTTTAGGAATAGCAATTAGTTGAAAGCCATCTTTCGATTTTACAATCTCACCATAATACCCATAAGCACCTACAAATGAGGCATCAGGATTTTGAGTAATTTCGGAGAAACGATAATTTAAGATAGTAGAAATTAAATTATTGAACAAATCGAGCGTATAAGCGTACATGGTTCCTTCAGCTTCAGCTGGTAACACATCGTGTTTATATTCCAACTCAATACGTGTTTGTTGTGCTTCTTTGTCGGTTACAATCGACACAATTGGTTCTACGTTATTTGCAATTGGGTAAATAGGACGTTCGCCACGATTAGCACGCGCTGGAACGTCAGCCCACAACTGTTTAATTTTTGCTTCGATAGAATCCACGTTAATATCGCCCACCACTACGATGGATTGCAAATCGGGACCATACCATTTTTTATAATAATCGCGTAACGCTTGATATGAAAAATTATTGATAACAGCAGTGTCACCAATCACATCGCGTTTAGCATATTGCGAACCAACGTATTTTTGTTTGTTCGATTCTTTCCACATACGACGATTAGCACTTGCGCCTGTACGCCATTCTTCGCGAATAACGCCACGTTCGTTATCAATTTCATCACCTTGAAGTGATAAACCGGCTGACCAATCGCGCATAACCAACAATGCACTATCCACAATACCTGGACGAACTGTTGGTACGTTTGATAAACGATAAACTGTTTCATCTAAGGATGTGTAAGCATTGATATCTCCACCAAAATTAACACCAACAGATTCAAAATAATTGATGATGCCTTTACCTGGAAAATGTTGGGTTCCATTGAACGCCATGTGTTCCAAAAAGTGAGCTAAACCATTTTGATGATCTTCTTCCAAAATAGCTCCCACAGCTTGAGCGATGTGAAATTCGGCACGTTGTTTTGGTTTTTCGTTGTGACGAATGTAATAGGTCAATCCATTACTCAGCACGCCCACACGTACATTCGAATCGATTGGAAGAGGTTGTGCCTCTTGCGCAAACAGTGTCGTAATAAATACCACACACAACAACATAGTTGTTACAATTAATCGTTTCATACTTTTTATTTTTAGGGTTTCTAAAATCAAACTAACATCAATAACTGGCACAAAGAACGGTAATAATTTTTGAATATCAAAATATTTTTATCGAAAAACAATAAATTTAACATTTTGATACATAAAAAAGGAAACATGACAACCTCTAGAGCAGATGTTCTTATAGGAACTTTAATAAGATTTATTCTCCGTAAATATAATTGAGCACGGACGCCAAATGATTGGCTCCGCGGACTAAACTCTCATCAAGCACGCTCTTGAATTCGTAGATATAATTATACGATTTTACCGTTTTATCGGTGGCAGCATATACGCGTTCGGTAATTTGATAAGTGCCCCATGCCCAATCTACAATCATTTTTTTGTCAAACAATAAAGGTTTAGCAGCATGTGTGCGATGCAAATAATCGGCATATTCGGTATAACTCAAACCTTGAGATTCTATTAGCGCATCATCCCACAAGGCATGAAGATTCGTTTCCTTATTAAACCATCTAATTTTAATACTATTTCCCCCACGATTTTCGGGACGTCCCATGTGCATCGGACAATGTAAATCTTCAACCAAGTGAATTAATAATTTTAATTTCACCGTATCATTAGGGTTCGCTTTCAACTCGTCGATAAGATACCCGACACGATAAACTAAGGCACCACGATTTTGCAATAGCGCTAACGAATCAAATTGTTGACGCGTAACACCACCTTCGATGTTGGTATAATGCCAAGCACTATATTCGGCATACGTGTCGTCGCTTTTAATAAAATCACCCCAATTAGATTCCATGGCTACAGTAGACGAATTTAACAGAGCGGTTATTTTCTTATTGGCTTTTTTATTCAATTGAGTTTGGGCTAATTCACCCACAATACGATGTCCACTCTGTCCCCAAGCAAAAACTGCAAGTGGTACACAAATACTAATTAAAACAATAAAAACTTTTTTCATAATTCTTTGATATTAAAAATCAGCAGCCACGGTTCGGCTGCCATCAGCATTAACAGTAATCGCAACACGCACACTTTCCGTTGGCAAAAGTGTTCCAATTTGGTCGGGCCACTCCATAAAACAGATATGACCACTGTAAAAATAATCCTCCACGCCAAAATCGAGTGCTTCCTGAGGTGTTTTCAAACGATAAAAATCGAAATGATAAATGTGATCGCCAAGCGCAGTTTCATAATCATTGGCAATAGCAAAAGTGGGCGAATTTACCACATCAATCACACCAAGTTCGTCGCACAAGGCTTTAATAAACGTAGTTTTACCAGCTCCCATTTCGCCATAAAAAGCAAACAATTTATGACCGCCCATAGCCGCAATAAATTGTTGGGCTACTTGGTTTATCTGTTCAGTAGATGATATATGAAATTCCATAAAAAAAACTAATTAAGCAAATTGTTCAACAGCCAGAGCCGAAATGGGCGATGGCGATAAAATGATAAGACGTTCTACCACATTACGTAATTCGCGAATGTTACCTTTCCAACTTCGTTTTTGAAGTGCTTTAAGAGCCTCTGCATCGAATGATTTTAGCGCAATGCCTTGTTCTTCGCAAATCAGTTCCGCAAAATAATCAACCAATAATGGGATGTCGTCCAAACGTTCTTCGAGCGATGCCACATGCATTGGAATCACATTAAGGCGATGGAATAAATCTTCTCTAAAATTACCAGCTTCAATCTCTTTACGCAAATCTTTGTTGGTAGCTGCAATCACACGCACATTAATTTTTACCATTTTGTCGCTACCAACAGGCGATATCACATTTTCTTGTAAACAACGTAACACTTTAGCTTGTGCCGAAAGACTCATATCCCCAATTTCATCGAGAAAAATTGTACCTTCATTGGCTTGCTCAAACTTACCAATGCGTGTTTTAATCGCGGAGGTAAAAGCGCCTTTTTCATGACCAAACAATTCACTTTCTATCAACTCTGAAGGAATGGCTGCACAGTTAACCTCTACAAATGGTGCATTCACACGATGGCTTTGTTGATAAATTTGACGGGCAACCACTTCTTTTCCCGTTCCGTTATCGCCCGTAATCAGTACACGCGCATCAGTTGGAGCTACCATTTCTATCATTTGGCGTAGTTTATGAATAGCCAACGATTCGCCAATCATGGCGTATTTTTTATCTACTTTTTTCTTCAGAATTTTGGTTTCGGTCACCAACGTAGTTTTGTCTAACGCATTACGAATAACCACCAACAAGCGATTCAAATCAATTGGTTTTTCGATAAAATCGTATGCGCCTTTTTTGATACATTCCACCGCGGTTTCTATATTGCCATGTCCTGAAATCATCACAATCGGAGTTTCAATACCATGTTCACGCATCTGCTGCAACACTTCAATGCCATCCATTTGAGGCATTTTAATATCCAAAAATATAGCGTCAAATGTAGTCGTTTTAGTAATTTCAAGTGCCACTAATCCGTCTTCAGCTAACTCCACTTGGTATTTTTCGAACTCTAAAATATCCTTCAACGTGTTGCGGATACTACGTTCGTCGTCGACAATTAAAATTTTTGCCATAATTATTTGTTTTTCTTTTTATTCGTAGAGGATTTAATCAATTCTTCGGGTTTTTGTTTTAACAAAGGCAATGCTTTGTAATCCCAATTTTCTTCAACTTCCCAAAAAGCACGTAAGGTAAATTTGAAAGGACAATAATAAACAGATTCGGCCTGTTTTTTGGCTGCATAATTTCCTGTATCCCATTTATTATTTCCGTTTTCATCGACAAAAAGTCGCACATAATAATCACCAGGATTCAAATATTGAAATACGGTTTCTTTCGTAGCTTTTACAGTTCTAATGACTTTCTCGTTTTTATCAAGCAATTCCAAAATTTCACCACCAGACAATTTGTCCATCATGATGAACAAAGTAGCATAACTTTCAAGCGATCGTATTTTAAACGTGGATTCGTAGGTATTCGTATGCAATCCATCCAACGCCAAAAAAGCCGCAGAATCGACTTTTAATCGATACATTTTCTCTGGCTGCCAATTATACTGAAGTGAATATTGCAAACCTAACGAATCATCGGGATGTAATTTGACATCCATTTTTTGCCACAACGAATCGACTTTTAACTCTACTACAATAGGTTTAGAAACATCGTATTTTGTAGGTTTATCAAACGTGAGTATAAACGAATTGTAAACATCGAAATTTGTCGATGAGTTGGTCTTAATTGGCAAAAATTCTATTTTCTTTTTCGCATCATTTTCTTTTGAGCGCGACGACCGACCTGTAGATTTATCAGAAACGTCTACCTTGCGACGCGCAACAGTATTGAGGGTGTCCGTTTGTGCTGACAATTGATTGGTTGAATCCGTTTTTAAATAAGTGAGCGCATACGACAACGTGTCGATTTGCGAAATTAACGTATCGGTAAACCAGTAAGTCAAGGTATCTCGATGAGCACTTTGTTGCAACAAATAGTTATGATCAAGCTTAAAATTCAACGGTTGCAAAACAGGCAACGTACCCAATGGCGCATTAAAATAGAATGATAGTTTATACGGTTCCACACGCTCCGCTTTTACTAAATATTGTCGGGTAAAATCGGGCTCAAAATAACGAAGTAAAAGATTACTTGCGGTAAAATTGGGGTGTTGACGTTTCACAATTGTATCGATGGTTGTGCTATCTTTCCAAATAGTATCAAGATGTTCAGCAAAGGTAACATCTGGTACCACAATCGAATCGAGAAATGCTAATGGTTCGATAGGTTGATCTGCCATGTAGTTACTATTAAGATCGCCCAAAGCAAAAATTTTATAAGCACCTTTCTTTACACCTTTAATCCAAAATTCACCTTTATCATTGGTCTTAGAAATGCGTTCAAATGGCAACTTTTGAAAAGCCGAATCATTCAAATTGCTATGAATACCGACCAAAACTCCGCTCACGGGATTCAACGTGTGGGCATCAATCAACGTACCACCAATCATCAACGAATCAATGTCGGCACCAGTAGAAAACGAAAAATAGTAATCGAGTAATCTATTTTTCTCATTATTATCAACAATCGCATCCGAAAAATCGATAATATAAGTTGTATTTGGCTCCAAAGAATCAGCCAATTCAACGGCAACTTTACGACCATAAGCTTTTACAATCGGTGATTTTAATTGAGGAGGAGAAACCACAATCTTTTCATAGGATTTTTCCAAAACGACGATTTCATCGAAATAAATATCGATGGTAGAATTTGTATAGTTAGTTGCACCATTGGTAGGAACACTTTTGATAGGAATAGGTGGAGCAATGTCCTTTGGACCGCCTTGAGGGCCGCCTCCACGATTAGCGCAACTCATTGCTAGCAAACCTGCCAATAGGTATAAAAAACAAGCTCGCGCACCTCCAAATGCAATTAAATTTATTTTCTTCATGCTAAAGTTATCATTTGTAATGCCTCATTCTCTTTGCGCGTCATCTCCAATCGTGCTTCTGGAGTTTTATCTTCTTGACCGCACAAGTGCAAAATGCCATGAATTAAAATGCGGTGTAATTCATTTTCAAACGTCACACCAAATTCCTGCGCATTGGTACGCACCGTATCCAGACTGATAAAGATATCGCCATTCAAAACTGCGCCCTCACAATAATCAAACGTAATAATATCGGTAAAATAATCGTGCTGCAAGTAGGTTTTGTTTACCTCCAATATTTTGGCATCATCGCAAAAAACATACGCGATTTCACCGATTTTTTTATCGTATTTGGCAGCTACCGTTTTTATCCAAGCATTAGTCTTACGCTTTTCAAGTTTAGGAGCTTTCACTTTTTCAGTTGTGTAAAAAATCATATCTAACAATTAATGGAAAAATAAATAACCAATCAAAATGGCAGCAGATATACCAGCAAAATCGGCAATCAAACCACACGTCAGTGCATTACGGGTTTTAGTAATACCCACAGAACCAAAATAAAGTGCCAAAATATAAAATGTGGTATCGGTAGAACCTTGCACAATACACGACACTTTACTCACAAAGGCATCGGCGCCGTAGGTATTCATGGTATCTAACATCATGCCACGAGCACCACTTCCACTCAACGGTTTCATCAAGGCGGTTGGTAAAGCTCCGACAAAATCGGTATTAAGACCTACAAAAGCTACCGTTTTTTCAATACCCCACAACAACCAATCCATAGCACCCGAAGCGCGAAACATACCAATAGCCACCAAAATAGCAATCAAATAAGGAATAATGCCCACAGCCACTTTAAAACCTTCTTTGGCTCCTTCGACAAACGAATCGTACACATTTACCTTTTTTACCAAGCCCATAATCACAAACGCGCACACAATGCCCAATAAAATAATATTTGTAACAATGGAAGAATACAATTGAATACTTTCACGATCCATCGTGGCAAAAAGAGCGATGAGACCAACAATAAATCCGGTAAGGACGCTCAAGGTAAGAATGATATTTTTTTGGAAAATATTAATTTTTTGAGCAAAAGCTACAGCCAAAAATCCAACTAACGATGAAAAAAATGTCGCCATTAGAATGGGTAGAAATACATCACTCGGATTGGCAGCTCCAAACTGCGCACGATAAGTCATTACCGTAATTGGAATAATAGTAAGTCCCGAAGTATTGAGCACCAAAAACATAATCATCGCATTGGACGCGGTATCTTTTTTCGGATTCAACTCCTGCAATTCGTTCATTGCTTTTAACCCCAATGGCGTAGCGGCATTATCAAGCCCCAACATATTGGCCGAAATATTCATAAAAATAGTTCCCATGGCTGGATGATCTTTAGGCACTTCAGGGAAAATTTTACAGAAAAACGGCGCCACTAAACGTGACATAAATTTGATAGCACCACCATTTTCACCAATTTTTAAAATCCCCAACCACAGTGCCAAAACACCTGTAAGGCCGATAGAAATTTCAAAACCTGTTTTGGCAGACCCAAACATGGAATCCATAACAGCGGTAAGCACCGCCGTATCGCCAAACACAAATGTCTGAATCAAGGCTACCACTACGGCAATCAGCAAAAAACCAATCCAAATATAATTCAGTACCACAGCTAATTAGGTTTAAATGGTGAAATGATTAAATTTACGAAATATTAGCCGTACAGCGTAATACTTCAACCAACAAAAGTAACGATTTTTTATCAACTCACAAAAAACATATTTGTTTAGATATTGTGAGATAAAAATCGTTATCTTTGTAACAAGTAAACATTTGAATTATGGCAAAGAAAAACAGAGAAACATCACCCAATATGCGCAAAAATGCGGTTGTAACAGCAATCGTTAATTTATTTGCAGAAGTACCTAATAAATTATTAAACTACAAACAATTGTCGCACGCTTTAGGTATGCGTACCGATGCCCAAAAACAACTAGTGGTTGAAGCACTCAATACGCTTTTAGAACAAGGGCAATTAGAACAAGTAAGTTATGGCAAATTTCGTCTCAACTTACGTCAAAATTATGTAACAGGCACACTCGACCGTCAAAGTGTGGCAAAAAAGACCTATCTTATTCCAGACGATGGTGGCGAACCAATTTTTATTGCCGAACGCAGCATGGGCTGTGCCTTGAATGGCGACAAAGTAAAAGTATTACTCTATCCACGTCGTAAAAATCGCGACGAAGAAGGCGAAGTGGTAGAAGTTCTAGAACGTGCAAAAACCGAATTTGTAGGCATTCTCGAAGTAAAACCAAATTTTGCGTTTCTCAACGTGGATCGCAAACAATTAGTACACGATATTTTTATTCCACGCGACAAACTGAATGGTGGTAAAGATGGTCAAAAATGTATTGGAAGGATTGTGGAGTGGGAAGACAAAGCCAAAAATCCTATCGGCGAAATTATCGATGTTTTGGGCGATGTTGGCGACAACAACACCGAAATGCACGCTATTTTGGCAGAATTTGGATTACCTTACAAATATCCAGAAGCTGTAGAAGAAGCTGCCAATAAAATCGAAGCAGGCATTACGCCCGAAGAAATTCGTAAACGTATCGACATGCGCGATGTGTGTACTTTTACCATTGACCCACGAGATGCCAAAGATTTTGACGATGCCATTTCTATCCGCAAACTCGACTCTGGTTTATGGGAAGTGGGCGTACACATTGCCGATGTGACGCATTACGTAACCGAAAACAGTATAATTGAGAAAGAAGCTGTCAATCGTGCCACTTCTATCTATTTGGTAGACAGAACTATTCCGATGTTACCCGAACATTTAAGTAATGGTATCTGTTCGTTACGACCTAACGAAGAAAAGTTGACCTATTCGGTAATTTTCCATTTAGACGAATTTGCCGAAATAAAAGATTACCAAATAGCACGCACGGTGATTAATTCTAATCGTCGTTTTACCTACGAAGAAGCGCAAACCATTATCGAAACTGGTGAAGGCGATTATAAAGAGGAAATGCTCAAGCTCAACGAATTTGCCAAGATGTTGCGCGTAAGACGTTTTGCAAAAGGTGCTATTGCTTTTGAACGTGTAGAAGTTCGTTTTGAGATAGATGAAAAAGGAAAACCAGTCAGTGTCTTTTTCAAAGAAGCTAAAGAATCGAACAAACTGGTAGAAGAATTCATGTTGTTGGCCAATAGAACTGTGGCAACACACATTGGTAAGCCACAAAAACGTGGCGACAAAGCGAAAACTTTTGTTTATCGTATTCACGATGTACCAAATCCCGATAAATTGGCTAATTTCTCAACCTTCATTAAGCGATTTGGTTACAAACTCAAAACAACGGGTAAAAATACCGAAGTATCTTCGGCCATCAATCATTTGCTGGATGAAGTAGAAGGTAAAAAAGAACAAAACCTCATCGAAACATTGGCTATTCGTTCTATGGCAAAAGCCATATACAGCACCGATAATTCAGGCCACTACGGACTTGCATTCGATTATTATACGCATTTTACATCACCTATTAGACGATATCCCGACATGATGGTACATCGACTACTAACGCGCTATTTGGCTGGCGGACACAGCGTGGATGCGAACGAGTGGGAATTGCTTTGTAAACACAGTTCCGACATGGAACAATTGGCCGCCAATGCCGAACGTGCATCCATCAAGTACAAGCAAGTAGAATACATGAGTGAACGATTGGGACAAGTGTACGATGGTGTTATTTCGGGTGTTACCGAATGGGGCATTTACGTAGAGTTGAATGAAAATAAGTGCGAAGGCATGATTCCAATCCGCAATTTGGGTGACGATTATTACACCTTTGATGAAAAAAATTATTGCATCATTGGCCGTCACAAACACAAAAAGTACCAATTGGGCGATGCCGTCACCGTAAAAATAGCACGTGCTGATTTGGTCAAAAAACAATTAGATTTAGCATTAATAACTTTTTAACATAACCGTATGAAACATCGTATTATTGAAGCAAGTATTCTTGCTGTCGGTTTTATCATTTTGGGATTTTTATTAAAAACCAGTGTGGACAATTTCTCGAACAAAGACCGTTACGTGAGTGTAAAAGGATTGTCAGAGATGGAATTTCCAGCCGACAAAGTAACCTGTCCGCTGGTATTCAAAGAAATTGGCGATGATTTATTAAAAATCTACACCAATGTCAACGCTAAAAACGATACCATTGTGGCATTTCTTAAAGCAAAAGGTATCAACGAAAAAGACATTAACATTTCGGCACCAGAAATCGTGGATTTACAAGCAGAACGTTATGGTAACGAACGCCCACCATATCGTTACAATGTAACTTCCGTAATCACTATTACCTCGTCTGACGTTCCTAAAATCAAAGCACTCATAACCCAACAAAGCGAATTACTTAAAAAAGGTATTGCCATCATTTCGGGCGATTATCGTTACCTGATTAACTACGAATTCACAAAGTTGAATGACGTAAAACCTAAAATGATAGAAGAAGCGACCAAAAATGCACGTGCCACGGCTGAAAAATTTGCATCGGACAGCGACAGCAAATTAGGCAAAATCAAAAATGCTAATCAGGGACAATTTAGCATCGTCGATCGCGACAGCAACACGCCTGATATCAAACGTGTACGTGTGGTAACAACCGTAGATTATTATTTAGAAGACTAAAATAGCATGGAGATAAATGTAGAAGAGCGCGCATCACAAGCAGAAACTTATTTTCGTTCGGGTTACAACTGCGCACAATCGGTTTACATGGCTTTTTCGGATTTATATGGCATGGATCCTAAAATGGCAGGCATTATAAGTGCTCCATTTGGTGGTGGCATGGGACGATTACGCGAAGTATGCGGAGCATGTACAGGCATGTTCTTAGTAGCCGGATTACAACTTCCCGCCGATGAACCATCAAAAAAAGGAGATAGTTACAAAATGGTACAAGAGTTAGCCGAAGAATTCAAAGCAGAAAACGGCTCTATTATTTGCCGCGAATTATTAGGTTTAGATCATAAAAAAGACGAGCCCGTAGCCGAAGCACGCACAGAAGCCTATTACAAAAAACGCCCTTGTGCTGAATTGGTACACCTAGCAGCCACGATTGTCGGTAAAAAGATTAAGTCAATAAACGACATAAACGAAAAATAAGTATCTTTGCACTTGACATAAACCAGCCATCTATGCGAGCTTTGATTCAACGCGTTTCACACGCCTCCGTAACCATCGACGACCAACTAAAATCGTCCATTCAGCAAGGATTATTGGTATTAATTGGCATTGAAGATAGCGACACAAACGAAGATTGTGAATGGCTAACGAGTAAAATCGTGAATCTGCGCATATTTGATGACGAAAACGGCGTCATGAACAAATCATTGATTGATATTGAGGGCGAATTATTGATTGTGAGCCAATTTACGCTCCACGCCATGACAGCGAAAGGCAATCGCCCATCGTACATACGTGCAGCCAAACCAGACGTGGCCATACCGCTTTACGAAACATGTTGTAACCTAGCCACACAAAAACTCGGTAAACCTGTTCAAACAGGAACATTTGGTGCTGATATGAAAGTTGAATTACTCAATGATGGCCCCGTAACTATTTGGATAGACTCAAAAAATAAAGAATAAACTATACTTAATTTATAACCCAAAAAGATGATGACATGGAAAAAATGAAAGACTTGTATGCACAGTACAACTGTGACTTAAATGATGCAGAAGTAAAAAAGGCTGTAGCTGAAATTTTGGCAAAAAATTTTGCTAAAAACAATACCGTAGAAGTTTATAAAAAATGCTTCAACTTAATTGACCTCACATCACTCAATAGCACCGATACCGAAGATCAAATTGGTACCATGATGCAAAAAGTGAATGATTTTTCGGAACATTATCCTGAAATGCCAAACGTGGCAGCTGTCTGTGTCTATCCATCTTTAGTGCCAGTAACTAGAGCCGTATTGGAAAAAGAAAATGGTGTAAACATTGCGGCGGTAGCAGCTTGTTTTCCATCTTCACAATCATTTATTGAAGTAAAAGTGGCTGAAACAGCCTTAACAGTACAAGCTGGTGCTGACGAAATTGACGTGGTTATTTCTATTGGTAAATTCTTCAGCGGATTCCACAGCGAAGTGTACGAAGAACTACAAGAGTTGAAAGCCGCTTGCGGTAAAGCACATCTGAAAGTCATTTTAGAAAGTGGAGCGTTACGTTCTGCGGTAGAAATTAAACAAGCTTCATTGCTTGCTATTGCTGCTGGTGCCGATTTCATAAAAACCTCCACAGGTAAAATGGAACCTGCTGCTACCTTAGAAGCAGCTTACATTATGTGTGGTGCTATCAAAGAATACTACGAAAAAACAGGCGTCAAAATTGGTTTCAAACCTGCAGGTGGTGTTGCCACTACCGAAGATGCCGTAAAATTCTACACAGTTGTGAATACGGTGTTAGGCGAAGAATGGATGAACAACAAATTATTCCGTTTTGGAGCAAGCCGCCTGTCAAATAATTTATTGACAAGTATTTACAATAAAGAGGTTAAATATTTCTAAAGACTCAGGTCAATTATTTAAGTAAAAAAGGCTGCTTATCTCAACGATAAAGCAGCCTTTGTACATTTGTACAACTTTGATAAAAAATGTATCTTTGCCATACAAAATTGATTTTGCTGGTTATGCAGAAATTTGTAACAACCTATTGGAAAACTATTATCTGTAGTGTATGTATTTTGATATTATCGATGGCTTCGTTCTCGGGTAATAAACTTCCAACATTTACGCACGCCGATAAATTGGTGCATCTAGTGATGTACCTCACATTGACATGTATACTCTTTTACGATTATAGCCAAAAGCACGCTGTCAAAACGTTTCGTACTTATGGTCTATTACTATTAGCACCCATTTTTTATGGTGGATTTATGGAAATCATGCAAGGTGTACTGACGGTAAGTCGTGCTGCCGATGGTTTTGATATGCTCGCCAATAGCGCAGGGACATTGGTTGGATTAGTTCTTTCCTCCACTATTTATAACGTGCGCCGATGAATCATCAAGAGTTGAGATATCAAATAGGCGTCACATTAATCAAGGGAATTGGTCCTGTCAATGCGCGTAAACTAATTAGCTATTTAGGTAGTATAGAGGCCGTATTTACAGAAAAACCTGAATTACTAAAAAAAATACCAGGTATTGGTGAAGTTTTGGCGAATGCCATATCTACGCAAAAAGTTTTACAACGGGCTGATGCCGAAATTGAATTCATCGAACGTTACAAAATACACACCCATTTTTTTACCGAATCATCTTATCCGTATCGTTTAAAAGAGTGTGAGGATGCTCCAGTATTAATCTATTCAAAAGGAACGGACGATTTTAACACAGGTCGCTATCTGGCCGTTGTTGGTACACGTAAAATAACGCCTTACGGCAAAGAATTGTGCCAATCTATCATTCAGTCGCTTGCTCAAACACAACCAGAATTAACCATTGTGAGTGGACTCGCCTATGGCGTAGACGTGGCGGCTCACAAAGCAGCTATAGACAATGATTTGCGCACATACAGTGTTGTTGCACACGGTTTGGATCGTATCTATCCTTCTACACATCAATCTGTGGCAAAGAAAATCATAGAAATGGGTGGCTCCATCGTCACAGAATATCCGAGCCAAACCAATCCCGATGCCCCAAATTTCGTAGAGCGCAATCGTATTGTTGCTGGTATGTGCGATGCTACTTTAGTGATTGAATCAGGACTCAAAGGAGGCTCGTTAATTACAGCAGAACTAGCTAATGGGTATAATCGGGATGTATTTGCCATTCCTGGACGCATAAACGATACGCAATCGCAAGGATGCAATAATTTAATCTATAAAAATCAAGCTGTTTTAATTCAAACGGCCAGTGATTTAGAAAAATTCATGAATTGGGATACGCAATTGAGTACGCGTACTGTGCAACAAAAACTTTTTACATCACTGACTTCCGATGAAGAACAAATTATTAATGTTCTTCGGGCGGAAGAATCGGTATATATTAATGCATTAGCCGCAAAAAGTAAAATTCCATTACAAAAACTATTAGGCTTATTAATCCAACTTGAATTTAAAGGTTTGATTCATTCATTACCTGGCAGTCATTATAAAATTGTATCGTAATGATAAAAACAGAAGCCATCGTTTTACATACTATTCACTACCGCGATCATAGTTATATAGTCCATTTATTCACACGCGAACAAGGCCGAATAAACTGTTTAGTGAAAGGTTCTAAGCAAAAGTTAGCATTATCGCCTGTCCTAATGCAACCATTGTCACTTATCGATATAGTGCTAGATAATCGCATAAACAAAACATTTCAATACATACGCGAAAGTTCACCAACTAGCTTATTAAATACAGTTCCATACGACCCCATCAAAAATAGTATCGCTTTATTTTTAAGTGAAATTCTCCATAAAACGCTCCGAGAGTCGGATAAAGAAAACGCATTGTTTGACTTCGTGAAAGAGTCTATCCTATTTTTCGATACAACCACCAAAGGATTTGCTAATTTTCACCTCGTTTTTCTGATTAAAATGACCTATTTTTTAGGCTTTTTCCCTAATTTAAGTCAGTTTCACGATGGTGTCTATTTTGACATGCTCAACAGTCAATTCACCGAGCAGAATAACAATCCACACACCCTGAATGTAGAAGAAACAGAGGCATTTGCTCACCTTATGCGGATGGATTATGATACCATGCAGGTTTTTAGTCTATCGCGTAACCAGCGTAATACCATTTTAGAACACATCTTAACCTATTATCGGTTGCATTTACCCGAATTCGGAACGGTTAAGTCGTTGGATATTTTGCAACAACTATTTGCCTAAGTCCATTTGGAAAAACGCCAAAAATCAGCTACTTTTGTAGCATTCAAACGCCCCCGTAGTTCAATGGATAGAACGAAAGTTTCCTAAACTTTAAATCTGAGTTCGATTCTCAGCGAGGGTACTTATTTTCGTTAATATCTTCAATCATCCACACCATTATGGCTCGTAAATTAAACACAGAAGAGATAATACGTCTTACACCCGAAGAATTTAAGGAAACCCCTAAAATTCCACTCGTAGTGATTCTGGATAACGTACGCAGTTTACACAATGTTGGATCTGTTTTTCGTACTTCAGACGCCTATTGTGTAGAAAAAGTAATATTGTGTGGAATAACAGCAACACCTCCCAATGCCGAAATTCATAAATCGGCACTTGGCGCTGAATTTTCTGTGGATTGGGAATACTATAAAGAAACTACAGAAGCTGTGAATGAATTAAAGCAAGCTGGTTATACTATGCTAGCTATAGAGCAAGCGGACGACAGCATCAATATGGACACATTTAAAGCAGAAAAAGGGAATAAATACGCTGTGATCTTAGGCAATGAAGTAAAAGGCGTACAGCAGTCCGTTATCGATTTAAGTGATGGTTGTTTGGAATTACCTCAATTTGGTACTAAGCATTCTTTAAACGTTAGTGTAACAGCGGGCATTGTCATCTGGGAGTTTGCAAAACAATTTCGATAAATCAACTTAACAATAAAAACAAAAGGCTCTATCAGAAAATGATAGAGCCTTTTGTTTATGTATTATTGGCATTATTGTAAAAAAAAGAGCCGAGTATACAGTTGTATACTCGGCTCTGAAAAAGGCGGCTACCTACTCTCCCACCTTGTGGGCAGTACCATCGGCGTAAGCGAGCTTA
>CAZMYT010000007.1:0-89010 GCA_964570565.1 uncultured Paludibacteraceae bacterium | reverse complement strand
AAACTCTATCTTTGCAGGGTAGAGTTTCTGTTTTTATAATTTACCAGTTTCGTAAAACGTGTATGGGAGTAGAAGTACCAATTATCGGGATTGCCCGTCATCGGTTAGCTACCGATGGTAAAGGCGTGACAACTTTGGTTGCTTTTCATGGCTGTACTCTCCGTTGTAAATACTGCCTTAATCCACAGAGTATTACGCCAGATACGGTGTGTCGACACTATACACCACAAGAATTGTATGAAACGGTTTGTATAGACCAACTCTATTTTTTGGCCACTGGTGGTGGTGTGACGTTTGGTGGTGGAGAACCGTGCTTGCGGAGTGAATTTATCGCTCAATTTCGTGCGCTGTGCGGACCACAATGGCAACTCACTATAGAAACTTGTTTGAATGTGCCACGTCACCACTTGGAACAATTGTTACCCATTATCGATTCGTATATTGTGGATATTAAAGAGTTGAATCCGACTATTTATGAATCCTATACCACCAAACAGAATCAACAAGTGATTGATAATTTACATTGGTTGGCAGAACAAGGTTGGTGCGAACAGGTACGAATTCGTGTGCCACATATTCCCGGTTTTAATACGGATGCTGATGTGGACAAAAGCGTGGAATTTTTGCGCCAATGGGGATTTTCGAATATAGAACAATTTACCTACATAACTTCAAAAACGAACAACGTATGACACGCGGTAAAGAAACTTGTAAAATTTTGAAAGACATTCGTCAACAAATTGCCTTGGAAAATGGCATAGAATTGGTAGTTTCGGAATGCAAACACCAAGGTGAATGTGCAGGAACTTGTCCCAAATGTGAAGATGAAGTTCGCTATTTAGAAAATCAGTTATTAGTTCGAAAGAACTTAGGGCACCAGATTTCGATAGTGGGTATGGCGGCGAGCGTGACTGCGGCAGTCCTTTTGTCGTCGTGCGAACGTCCATTGGAAGGTGATGTACCTCCTCCAGAGGATTTTTTGTCGCACGATAGTATTATGGCTCCAAATGATAGTGCAGATAGCTTGCCGAATACGTTTGTTGTACCAGAATAGTGTCTCCCTAATCTTTGATTAGCAGTGAACTATCGCCATAGCTCAGAAAACGAAAATCGTTATTAAGTGCGTAATCGTATATTTTGTGCCAATTATCAGCGCCAACAAAAGCCGCAATCAGTAACAATAACGTGCTTTTGGGTTGGTGAAAATTGGTGATGATTTTTTGTACAATACGGAATTCAAACCCTGGCACAATCATAATTTGCGTGGCGGCGTCTAAAGCAGGTAAGTGCTTACGGTTCAAATAATCGACAATCGTTTGTAACGCTTCGCTGGTACTTAATGTGTAATTGTTTTCGTATGGTTCCCATTGTGTCACCATTAACTCTGGATCTTCTGGATTGGCGGCTATACGGCAGCCCAAGTAATAAAGACTTTCCAGCGTGCGTACCGACGTGGTGCCAACAGCTACTACACGATTTGGATTTTTTAAAATATCCATAATGGTATATTTTCCTACCGAAATAGTTTCTCTGTGCATGGTGTGATCACCAATCGCATCCGATTTTACTGGTTGAAATGTTCCCGCTCCCACATGTAAGGTTACTTCATCTTCGCGAACGCCTTTAAGTGCTAAATAGCGCAATACATCTTTGGTGAAATGCAATCCAGCCGTTGGCGCAGCCACACTTCCATCTATTTTTGAATACACCGTTTGATAGGTTGTCTTGTCTTGTTCTTCGGAAGCTCGATTGAGGTATGGTGGAATTGGTAATTCACCAAAATGGGATAAAATATCAGCAAATGTAATGGCATCATCATCCCAAGAGAAACGAATTAAATGCGTCATACCTTCGTCGGCCGATAGACGTTCTACTGTGAGTTCAAATAACGAATCGCCAATGCACAAAGCTTGTTTAAGCAAACCTTCCTTCCATTTTTTAAGATTTCCCACCAAGCATTTCCAAGTGCAACTTGCAGTTGTTTCAAACGATTGTTGGTAATCGGCTGGTTGGTTCGGTTCCAAACAAAAGATTTCGATAATGGCACCCGTTTCTTTCGAAAAATGTAGACGTGCTTGAATTACCTTGGTGTTGTTGTAAACCAACAAATCACCAGATGCTAAATATTCTGGTAAATCGTAAAAGTGGGCTTCTGACACCGTTTTATCTTTCCATAACAAGAGTTTGGAGTGATCGCGTTCTTCAAGTGGATATTTGGCTATGCGCTCATCGGTGAGAGGGTAGTCGTAATCGGCAATTTGGATATGTTTAGGTGTCATGAGCTAATTCGTTTTTTGAGGTTGCAAAAATACAAGATTTTGTTGATATCTATGTCAATTGAGTATGATAATTTGTTTTAGATGTGTGATTTTCAAGCTTTATTTACATTTTACAAATTAAAATGTGGTTGCTTTGCTCTTTTTATCAGGTGCTATTGCTATTTCTTTTGTACCTTTGCCTACCAAATTAATACAACGTAATATGATTAAGATAGGAGATAAAGTGCGTTACTTGGACGCAGTAGGTGGTGGTGTGGTTACAAAATTTCAATCAAAAGATGTTATTCTTGTGCTAGAACCTGATGGTTTTGAAACGCCTGTGTTAGCACGCCAAGTGGTAGTGGTAGAACCTACCGATGCTTATAATTTCCCAAAGGAAACGCCGGCTGTATCCAAACCTAATGTTGCCCAAGTTGCGCCTGAAGACGCTGACGAAGAACCTGAATTTGTTTTGCCGCCTTATCAATTTAACGAACGAGACGAAACTTCTGAAGGTGAATTGTTGAGCATTTATTTGGCCTTTGTACCTTGCGATATTAAACAATTGCAAACGACCGATATGGA
This sequence comes from uncultured Paludibacteraceae bacterium, assembly GCA_964570565.1. GTDB lineage: Bacteria > Bacteroidota > Bacteroidia > Bacteroidales > Paludibacteraceae > W0P28-013. Next base: position 86,167 of record CAZMYT010000007.1, on the reverse strand, counting down.
TTTGTATCTCATAAACGATAGTAATTATTATTTGAATTTTCAATTGTTGAGCGGTGTGCTCGATATGGGCATTCGCACACAAAGTAGTATAGAGCCTCATACTAAATTGCTATTGGAAACGGTCAATAAGTTGGCTTTGAATGATTTTGAGGAGTTGAGATTTCAGGCTACAGCGTACAAAAAACGACGTTTTAATGCGAAGCCAGTCATTGATATATCTTTGAGTATCAACCCTACCAAATTTTACAAATTACATAGTTTTCGTGATACCGATTTTTTTGATAAACCAGCTTTGTTGATGACTTTAGTGGAGCGTGATGTGATGAATTTTGCGGCCCAAATTACGCCTGAAGCATTACAAAAAGCGATGTCGCAAAAAGAAGTGAAACCAGCTAATATATCCGTTCGCAAAAAAGAAAAATCTGAGATTATTGAAGTGGATTTACATGCACATGAGTTGCTCGATTCGTTGGCGGGTTTAACCAATGGAGATTTATTACAATTGCAACTAGATAAATTTAATGAAGTAATGCGGATGCATTTGAAAGATAAAGGTCAAAAAATTGTTTTTATTCACGGTAAAGGTGAAGGTGTGTTGCGCAAAGAACTAGAAAAACAGTTGAAATTGAAATACCGCACTTGCTATTATCAAGATGCCTCTTTCCAACAATATGGTTTTGGAGCGACACAAGTAACTATTCGATAATGTTAAATCATAAAAAAGGGCAAATCAAAAACTGATTTGCCCTTTTTTATGATTTAAAAACCTTATTCATTGGGTTGATCTACCCATAGAATTTTACTTGTATTATAGCCACGTGCTGCAATTTTCTGGAGTAACCCATTGAGTACATCGGTGTCCATTTTTGGTGTACGGCTCAATATCCAGAGGTATTTATCGCTAGAGCTGCCAACCACTGCGTATGAGTAATCAACACTATCTAACTCTAGAATGTTGTAATCGGCATAGAAGTTTAGGAAAAACGCCACTTCGAGTTCACCTGGTTTGCCAGATTTACGAACACGTGCTTTACCTTCGGCAGATGTAGCTTCGCCTGTTAAGCTCTCTTTATAGCCTGCATTTATTACTTCGACAGTACCATCTGAATTAAGTGTGTAGTTGGCTGTTGTGCCCACTAGCCCTTTTTCAAAGGCAACGTCAAATCGTCCAATTTCATACCATTTACCCATGTACCGTGTTAAATCCACATTTGGAACAGTCTTAGTGTCAATTTTGCTGGTAGCACAACTCGTAGTTCCTAATAATAGGCTTGCTAGAACCGAAAAGAGATGAATTTTTTTCATAAGATACTTGATTTAAGGTTTTTAATAATTCAATAACTCAATTGTATTGTAACTCTTTTAGTGTTATGTGCGGATGAATGTGGCAATAATAGTTAGAATTTATTAACCTCCAGAGCGTTTACATTTGTAACCTATTTCTAGTAATAATCCCATCACTTTGTCTCGAAAATCACCTTGAATCAAAACTTCGCCATCTTTTGTAGTCCCACCTACGCCACATTTAGTTTTCAAGGTTTTACCAAGCTCTTTTAAATCGTCATCCGTACCAATAAATCCTTTCACAATAGTTACTGATTTATTACCACTGCGACGGTCTAGATGAATGCGTAAATTTTGCTGGCTGGGAGGTAATGTTTGTTCTTCTCTTGCGTTATTTTCTTGTTCGTAATTGTAGTTAGGGTTTGTTGAATATACTACATTTAATCGGCTTTTCCAATCGTTCATCGTTCACTTCTTTAGGTTTACTTCGCAAAGATAAACGAAAATCTCTAATTCCGCATATTTTTTTGTACTTTTGCACATAATTATTTTGTAAATCATTGAAAACTTATGCCTAACGTATTTGTAAAAGTTCCAGAACCTACCTTGCGTCGTTTGCCTTGGTATTTGGCTTATGCCAAGTTGGCTCGTCAGCAGGGAGAAACGCATCTTTCTTCCACTCAAATCGCTCAAAAGATTGGTATTGATGCTTCTCAGGTGGCTAAAGATTTTTCGTTTGTCACGGTGTCGGGTAAGACGCGTGTTGGTTACGAAATTGACGAACTCATAACGACATTAGAGCAGTTTTTAGGGTTTACCAATTGCCATAAAGCCTTTTTGTTTGGTGCAGGTAGTTTGGGCTCATCGTTGTTGCACGATAATGGTCTCACACAATATGGACTTGAAGTGGTGGCTGCTTTTGATATAAAGGTGGAGTTGGTTGGTACGCAAATTAACCGTATTCCCATTCAACATCTCGATCGCTTTATGGAAATTCAGGCCCAAACAGGCGTTCAAATTGGTATTTTGACCGTTCCTGTTGATCAAGCTCAAGAGGTGGCCGATATTATGATAGCGGGCGGTATTAAGGCTATTTGGAATTTTACGCCATTTCGAATTCGAGTTCCTGAAGATATTGTGGTACAAAATACGTCGTTATATGCTCATTTGGCGGTTATGTTCAATCGCTTACGTGGTTTATTAGAAGAAGAAAAAGAGTAAAAAGTATGAAAATTATTTGTGTTGGGTGGAATTATCCTGATCATAATACCGAAATGAAGCATGAGTCGGTAGGCGAACCGCTTATTTTTATGAAACCTGATTCTGCTTTGTTGCGCGAAAATAAACCATTTTTTATTCCCGATTTTTCAAAGCAAGTGGAGTATGAAGTGGAGTTAGTTGTTCGTATCAATCGTTTAGGAAAAAATATTAGTGAAAAATTCGCATCACGTTACTACGAAGAAGTGGCTTTAGGTATCGATTTTACGGCTCGTGATTTACAACAGCGTCAACGTGCATTGGGCGCACCTTGGGAAATTGCCAAAGCGTTTGATAACTCAGCTGTGATTAGTGATTTTATTCCACTTTCAACACTTGCAAATGCTGAAGGAATTTCATTTAGTCTTTCTAAAAATGGTGTAGAAGTGCAACGCGGCAATACTCGGGATATGTTGTTCTCTGTGAATCAAATAATTGCCTATGTTAGTCAGTTTTTTACACTCAAAATAGGTGATCTTATTTACACGGGAACTCCTGCTGGAGTTGGGCCTGTTGTTATGGGTGATTATTTGGAAGGTTTTATCGAAGGCAATAAAATGCTCAATTTTTTCGTTAAATAGTCATAGAGAATACTATTTTATTACTTTTTGCACGCTTTTGCATTGATTTTTTTATTATTTTTGCAGCTATTTCGCATATGTCTTTATGAAAAAAATCGCACTTTTATCTTGTTTGCTTTTGGTGACATTGTTTGTCAGTGCTCAAACTCACCAATTGCGTTGGTTGCCCGTAGAAACATGGGCCACTGATAGTGCTTTTAAATCTGTTGTGAGCCTCGAAGATGGTAATTACGAGAGGAGTTCTACCTTGCCATCGTATGCGGTAACGCTTGCAACCAACAACAAAGTGAGTATTGAAAATACGATTTTTATTGATTGTACACCCGAAGAATTACGTATCGCAGAAGCACAATTATCCCTCATTCCAACACAGTTGAGTTACAATTTTAGGTTGGTAACAGAACGTAAAAAGGTGTCGTATATACTTGATATTTTCCCGTTTATTTTGGATCAAGGTAAGGTAAAGAAACTACAATCGTTTGATATAAAACAACTCGAATCGCCATTGTTTGCAGCTACTCAAACTAATTTGAGTGCGGATAGATATACCTCTAATTCGGTTTTAAAAAGTGGTCGTTTTGTGAAAATTAGCGTTGATAAAACAGGTATTTACAAACTGACTTATGAAGCATTGGTGGCTATGGGAATTTCGCCAACAGCCGTACGGGTGTTTGGTTATGGCGGAGCTATGTTGAATGAAAATTTTAGTGCGCCTTATATCGACGATTTACCTGAAATTGCTACCTATACTTACACAGGAGCTGATGGGCAATTTGGTGCTGGTGATTATATTCTATTTTACGGACAAGGTCCTACATCTTGGGAATACAATACCTATTCAGAATTATTTCAACATACACAAAATGTGTATTCTAATTATGGTTACTATTTTGTGACTTCAGATGCTGGCACGGGGAAAAAAATTGAAGCTGAACCTCAAGAATTAGGAACACCAACTGAAGATATTTTGTCGTTTACTGATTATTTAGTACAAGAAAAAGATTTGGTGAATCTGGTTAGTTCTGGACGTGAATTTTATGGTGAGGAATTTAATTCTACAAAACTAACCTATAATTATTCGTATTCACTTCCGAATGTATTGGATTCAACTGCTACTTTCCGATTAAGTGTTGCTGCCAACTCACAATTATTATCAACTTTTGTAACAAAAGTTAATAATACTACTATAGGTTCTCTCAGTGTACAGTCTATGGCCAATGCACCTGTGTATGAACATGCTAAAACAGCCATAACTTCTCCAGCATTCTATTTTGATCCTATTCCAACAAATCAATTAAATGTATCGCTCACTTATAGTAATGCCAATGGACAAGCGTGGCTTAATTTCTTTGAGTTGAATGTTAAACGGTTGTTGAAGTTGACCAATGATGTTCCCCTATTTTTCCGCAATGTCGATTCGTTGAATGTGGATAAAATACGTCGTTTTGTGGTTCAAGGTGCTAATAATTCGACCCAAATTTGGAACATTTCTGATCCTTTGAATATTAAACGTGTGCCAGCGACACTCACTGATGATCAGCTAACGTTTGCTGCTAATACATCTACTGTTAAAGAATATGTGGCTATAGATCCTGCCGGTAGTTTTCTTACACCTACGGTGATAGGGGAAGTGGCTAATCAAAATTTACATGGTCTGTCACAAGTGGATATGTTGATTTTGGCTCCAAGTGAGTTTATGTCTGAAGCACAACGGTTAGCTCAAGCACATAGCGAACATGATGGTTTATCTACTCATGTAGTAGATGCCAATTTAATTTTTAATGAATTTTCATCAGGAACACCTGATGCCACGGCTTATCGTCGCTTTGTCAAAATGTTTTACGATAGAGCAAACTCAAGCAATTTACCACGTTACCTATTATTGTTTGGCGATGGTAATTTTGATAATCGCAAAATTATTAGTACCGATATTGATATCAATAAATTATTGACTTATCAATCACTAAACTCAGTGCATGGCACCGAATCGTATGTTTCTGATGACTATTTTGCATTTCTGGATGACAATGAAGGCGTTAGATTACCATCTGAACGTATGGATATTGGTGTAGGTCGATTCCCTGTTTATAATCAAGATCAAGCTAAAATTGCTGTAGATAAAGCTATCTCATATATGAACAATGCGGTTAAAGGCAGTTGGAAGAATCAAGTTGTATTTTTAGCTGATGATGGCGATAATAACTTACATGTAAAAGATTGTGATAGCGTGGCCGAATTAACCATGCGTTTGCATCCTGAATTGCTAGTTCGTAAACTTTATTTGGATGCTTATACACAAGAAGTTTCGGCATCGGGTGAAAGTTACCCATTAGTACGTGAATTATTTGATAACTACATCAAATTTGGTACGTTAATGATTAATTTCATGGGACATGGTGGTTATAATGCTTGGACCAATGAAGGTATTTTAACCACTGAGCGTATCGAAAATATGTACAATGAAAAATTACCTTTATTTGTTACGGCAACTTGCGATTTTAGTCGTTTCGACACTCCACGTCAGAGCGGTGGTGAGAAAGTTTTTCTAAATGCTCATGGTGGTGGTATTGCTTTGTACACAACAACCCGTACGGTATATGCAGGTCCCAATTATTATTTGAATCGCGAATTTGTTAAAAATGTTTTTGCTCGTGATGCCTCGGGTAACCGATTACGTTTAGGTGATATAATGCGTAATGCCAAAAATGCACGTTCTGGTGATGCCAATAAAATGAATTTTACCTTATTGGGCGACCCTGCCTTACAACTAGCTTATCCATCTACGCATCAGGTGGTAACTGATAGTGTAAAACTTGTTGATTTAGACCAATCAACAGATACTATTAGAGCCTTAAGTAAAGTGCGATTAGTTGGTCACCTCCAGGATAACGCTGGCGTTTCCACAGAAGATTTCAATGGATATGTTAATATTTCAGTGTTTGATAAGAAAGAAACCATTGGAACACTATCCAACGATGTGACTGTCGATTCATTGAAAAAACCTTACGTCTTTACAGATCGTACGAATGCATTATTTGTAGGTTCGGCTAAAGTGGAAAATGGTCGTTTTGTGGCAGATTTTATTGTGCCCAAAGACATTCGTTATAATTATGGTTTGGGTAGAATTGTATATTATGCAGCCGACGAGGCACAAAATTTTGAGGCTAATGGGTATTATGAAAATGTGATTATTGGTGGCGAAGATTCTCATGTAATTTGGGAAAACCAAGGCCCCGATGTTCAGATATATTTAAATTCTCCAGATTTTAAATCGGGTGATAAAGTTAACGAATCACCTTTGTTTGTAGCTAACGTTTATGATCAATGTGGTATTAATGCCATTGGTAATGGGGTGGGGCACGATATTATTTTAAAGTTGGATAATAATCCGTTACTCGAAAAATCGCTCAATTTTTATTACAACACTGAAATGGGTAATTATCAAAGTGGCACCGTTAATTATCAATTATATAATTTAGAAGAGGGTAAACACCACATTCTATTCCGTGTTTGGGATTTGCAAAATAATTCATCGACAGCCGAATTAGAATTCATCGTAGAGAAAGGATTACAACCCAAATTGTCTGATATGTTTGTATATCCTAATCCTGCTATCAATGTAGCTAACTTTGTATATGTTCACGATCGTCCGGAGCAGCCTTTAAGTGTTAACGCGTCCGTATATGATTTATCTGGTCGTCTCGTATTTAGTGGGGAGCAAACTGTATTTACGTATGATAATCGTACTGAAATAGCTTGGGACTTTACAGGCTCGGTTCGTCCAGGTATTTATTTAGTGCGTATGGATGTGGCCGTTTCTAATAGTGAAAAGGTAACAAAAACCTTGAAATTAATGATAAAAGAACAATAAGAAACGATATTTAAACGTTTCCTTTTGTAAATATTGAAAATAATTAATAGTAATTTTATAACATTTGTATGAAAAAAATTGTAGTGTCGATTTTGGTGTTTTGTACATCATTGACCGCTTTTGCCGAAGAGGTTAGTGATTTATTTAATCCTTTGTTAACAGGTGTACCTTCTCTTTCTATTGGTCCTGATGCTGTTGCTGGTGGTATGGCTGATGTTGGAGTGGCAACAACACCTGACGTAAATTCTCAACATTGGAATTCTTCTAAGTATGCACAAGCTGCCAGCAGCGCAGGTTTTGCTTTTTCTTATACACCTTGGTTGCGTAGTTTAGGTGTGAGTGATATTGACTTGGCTTATTTGGCTGGTTACTATAAAATTAGCGATTTAGCTGGTACCGTATCCGCTTCTTTACGTTATTTCTCGCTTGGTGAGATTTCTTTACGTGAAAACGCAAATTCAGTTCCAATTCCTGTAAAACCTTATGAATTGGCTTTTGATGCAGGTTATTCACGCATGTTGTCAGAACATTTCTCAATGGGTGTGGCATTTCGTTTCATCGTTTCTGATTTGAGTGCGCGTAGTGAAGAATATTATCCTGGTTCTGCATTTTCTGCTGATATCAATGGCTATTATGCATTACCTATCGATATCAAAACAGGAGAATCAAAATTAGGTATTGGTTTCAACTTATCAAACTTAGGAACTAAAGTTTCTTATGACAAAGGCGAAACAAGTAATTTTTTGCCAACGACTTTTCGTTTAGGAGCTTCCTATTTAGTACCTTTCGACCGTTATAATCGTGTATCAGTTAGTTTAGATTTCGACAGATTATTAGTTCCTTCACGCCTCTCTAAATTTACAACAGGTTATGATCCTACTGATGAGAATACTTGGGGTATGAGTGATGATCAATACAATAATCTTTCTGTTATGAAGGGTCTTGCATGGTCATTTTCAGATGCTCCTGGTGGCTTTACAGAGGAGATGAAAGAAATCAATTTTGCTCTTGGTATGGAGTATGCTTATAATGAACAATTCTTTGCACGTGCAGGTTATCATAATGAAAGTGAGATCAAAGGGAACCGTAAATATTTTACCGTAGGTGCTGGTTTTAAAATGTCTGCCTTCAAATTGGATGTTGGCTATGTAGTTTCTATGGTTCAAAATAATCCGTTAGATCAAACCTTACGTTTCTCGTTGGCTTTCGATGTTGATGGTATTAGAGCGTTAGTAGACAGATAAAAGAACTTATATAACACTTAAAAGGCGACTTTGGGGTCGCTTTTTTTGTCATTTAAAGATTAAAAGTATGAATATACGTGTTGGATTTGGATATGATGTTCACAAACAAGTGGCTGACCGAGAGCTTTGGCTGGGTGGTATAAAGTTGGAATCGTCCTTTGGTTTACTAGGTCATTCCGATGCTGATGTTTTGATACATGCTATTTGTGATGCTTTGCTTGGAGCTGCCAATATGCGGGATATAGGTTTTCATTTCCCTGATACGAGTGAGGAATTTGAAATGATAGATAGTAAACTGTTGCTGATGCGCACTGTATTATTGCTTCGTGATAAGGGATATGAAATTGGCAATATTGATTGTACGCTTTGTGCAGAGAAACCGAAACTAAATCCTTATATTCCACAAATGCAGGAAGTTTTAGCTGAAGTGATGGGAGTGGATGTAGATATTATTTCCATTAAGGCCACAACGAACGAGAAAATGGGCTTTGTTGGGCGCGAAGAAGGCTTGGCGGCTTATGCTGTAGCATTAATTACAAAAACGGTATAACTCTACTGCTAAACTAAAAAAGGCGAATCAATTTGATTCGCCTTTTTTCTTATCTAAACAGTGACTAATTGTTTTTACACTTTACTACAGTCATGTGGAAACATTTATTGCGTGACTCTTTGACAATTAAAAATCGACATTCTTGCCGCATTTCGCGTAAAGTTTGTTTCATTATTTCTTCAATCTCAGAATCTTCAAATCGGTCTCCGTTGCGTTCGTATTTATGAAATGCGATATCAAACGTAGTACCATAATAATGGGCTGTACCGTTTGGGGTAGCATTTCGGTTGACCTTGGTTAAAATACGTTGCATCTCTTCTGTCCGTAATAAGGAAGAAATTTCAAAACGGTATTTTGGCAAATCATGTTCTTTTAATTTAGCTTGAAACCGTATACCAATATCTTCTAACAAAACAACTGATTCAGGTGTCAAATAGGCGTAAGAATGAGTTAAATCTCTAACAATATAATATTTGCTGTCACTCACTTCTACCAAACGACCTGCCTTAACCAATGAATCTACTTGATTCTCAAACTCTGCGTTTGTGGCGAAAGGTTTGTCGAGTCCATTTGCTTGAGCATGTTCCAAATGAAGAGGGTTATAATCCCTAAAAGTGTCCTTCGATTTCATCGGAACGGTAGAACTTTCGCAAAAATTACAAGTGGTTACTACGTCACGTAAAGCACCTTTTTGTAAATAAGCATCAATTTCTATTGCTACAATGATTGTAACCGTAATTGCTAATCCTATTAGAATGTAGGGTAATATGGGTTTCTCTGTGCCTTTTTTTGACCGAGTTGCTTTTTTCTTTACCGAACGTTTAGCCATGTTCTATTATCTTACAAAAATAATAATTGTACCAAAATGTAAATTGGTAATAAAACGATTAATGAGAATTTAAACATATAACCAAAGAAACTAGGCATTTTGATACCGCTTTCTTCCGCAATTGCTTTTACCATAAAGTTTGGACCGTTACCAATGTAGGTCATAGCTCCAAAAAATACAGAACCCATAGCTATCGCTTTTAATAGGATTTCAGGAATACCTGCAATTTCGGCTATTACTTGTCCACCGTTTACTAATCCTACTGCAACACCATGGAAGGCTACTGCTGTTGGTGCGTTATCCAAGAAAGAACTCAACGAACCTGCAGCATAATAGAATTGCCAAGGTTCACTAAAGCCAAAACTAGCAGCGTTTTTAGCCAAATAGAGCATAGTAGGAACCATTGTAATAAAGATGCCTAAGAATACAACAGCTACTTCTATAATTGGTCTCCAGCTAAATTTATTTTGTTCACGTACTTTTTTCTGCGTGCTATATAAAGAGAGGCTAATCAATAATAAGAGGATGATTTCACGTAAAAATTTAAGCCACATTGGTGCTTCATAACCTATTTCAGGATTGCTTTTCATAGCAGGAATAAACCCATCGTTCACAAAAGCAACTGATAAGATAACACCTAACAAGAATAGGAAATTAATTTTACCTGTAATACGAATAGGTTCAACCTCACGTGTATCAGCTGATAAATTGACCCAATCTTCTTTTTTGTAATAATAAGAATCTACTAAATAATATACGATAAGTAATATGGCACCAACAAAAGCCCATTCTGGAAGTAGATGTAAGAACCAAGTGAAAGGAGCTCCACGTAAGAATAGCAAAAAGAGCGGAGGGTCACCAAGAGGTGTTAAAAGTCCACCACAATTGGCCACAGCTGCAATAAAAAATAAAATGGTGTGTGCTTTGTGAGAACGTTGTTGGTTGGTGCTAATCACAGGACGAATAAGTAACATGGCTGCACCTGTTGTTCCCATAATTGATGCTAAAAAATAACCAATACCAATGAATAGCGTGTTGATAATTGGTTTTGCTTTAATGTCGCCGCTGAGATGGATACCACCTGTAATAACAAATAACGACGCTAAAAGAATGATAAATGGAACATAATCATACATAATTTGATGTTCCAAATTGTGAATTAACCCCTCATTAATTAAATAAATAGCGGTTGGAATAGCTAACGCTAATGCCACAATTAACTTGTGACGGTTACGTTCCCACCACGATTCTACAATCAGAGGTAATACTGCAATCGATAGTAGCATGATTGCAAATGGGATTGACGCCCATAATGGCACATCCGGTAGGGATGGCGCAGTTACATTTAATAAAAGCATAATGATAAAAAATTAAGGATATAGATTTAAAATACAAAAATGCAATAAATTATTTTGGTTATATAGTGGTTGCTACATCTCATTCTGTATATTACAAGGGGTTTTTAATCCAATTTTAAAACCTCTAAGAATGCTTTTTGTGGCACTTCTACATTGCCAATTTGTTTCATACGTTTTTTACCTTTCTTCTGTTTCTCCAATAATTTGCGTTTACGCGATACGTCACCTCCATAACATTTGGCAGTTACGTCTTTACGAACGGCTTTAATTGTTTCGCGTGAAATAATTTTAGCGCCAATGGCCGCTTGTACAGCAATGTCAAATTGTTGTCGTGGAATTAACTCTTTTAATTTCTCGCACATGCGACGACCAAGAGGAATAGCGTTATCGACATGAATTAGTGAAGAAAGGGCATCCACAGATTCGCCATTTAATAAAATATCCAATTTGACCAATTTTGAAGGGCGAAATCCATTCATGTGATAGTCAAAGGACGCATATCCTTTAGAAATACTTTTGAGACGGTCGTAAAAGTCAAATACAATTTCACCTAAAGGAATATCGTACAATAACTCCATACGGTTACCCGAAATATAATTTTGTTTTACCAATTCGCCTCGTTTCCCAAGACAAAGGGTCATTATCTGTCCGATGTAGTCGGTTCGTGTAATAATGGAAGCACGAATATAGGGCTCTTCGATATGGTCGATTGCCATAATATCAGGTAATCCCGATGGATTATGCACTTCAATTAAATCTCCTTTGTTGGTGTAGACTTTATAGGAAACGTTCGGTATGGTGGTAATCACATTCATGTCGAACTCGCGGTCGAGTCGTTCTTGAACGATTTCCATGTGGAGCATACCTAAGAACCCACAGCGAAATCCAAAACCAAGTGCTGCTGAAGATTCTGGCTCAAATGTGAGTGAAGCATCGTTTAATTGCAGCTTTTCGATAGACGATCGTAAATCTTCAAAATCTTCTGTTTCAATAGGATAAACGCCCGCAAAAACCATTGGTTTTACTTCTTGGAATCCTTCGATGGACTTTTGACAAGGACGTTTTACGTGGGTGATGGTATCACCAACTTTTACTTCTCTTGATGTTTTGATGCCAGAAATAATATAACCAACATTGCCTGCACTTAAGGTTTTTGTAGGACACATGTCCAACTTTAATACACCTATTTCTTCGGCATAATATTCTTTTCCAGTATTTACAAACTTGACTAAATCTCCTTTGTTTATGGTGCCATTTTCGATTTTGAAATAGGCAATGATTCCACGGAATGAATTAAATACAGAGTCGAAAATTAAGCATTGAAGTGGTGCCTCTGGATCGCCTTTAGGAGCAGCAACACGTTCTATGATAGCTTTTAAAATGTCTTCAATACCTAAACCTGTTTTGCCACTGGCACGAATAATTTCGTCGCGTTTACAACCTACTAGCTCAATAATTTGATCTTCCACTTCGTCGGGCATGGCATTATCCATATCCATTTTGTTCATGATAGGAATTATTTCCAAGTCATGTTCAATGGCCATGTATAAATTGGAAATGGTTTGAGCTTGAATACCTTGAGTGGCATCCACTATGAGTAGCGCTCCCTCGCAAGCCGCAATAGAACGCGATACTTCATACGAAAAGTCGACGTGCCCAGGAGTATCAATTAAGTTCAGTGTGTATTCTTCGCCTTCGTATTGATATTTCATCTGAATGGCATGACTTTTAATGGTAATACCACGTTCGCGCTCCAAATCCATATTATCGAGAACTTGGGCTTGCATCTCCTTACCAAAGACGGTATTGGTATATTCTAATAATCGGTCGGCCAACGTACTTTTTCCGTGGTCGATATGTGCAATAATACAAAAATTACGTATTCGTTTCATCTATAAAAATCGCTTATATAAAGTGTTTTATGAGGTGGCAAAGGTACTAAAATCTATTGATTTATTAATTCTTTTACTCAAAATTACGTAAAGAAGGCACGAAACAACTTGTTTTATTGTTTCGTGCCTTCGTTATGAAACTATTTTTTACAATAAAGATTCAATTTTGTCGACTAACGTGTTTTTTGAAACAGCACCCACAAACTTATCGCTCAAAAGTTCACCATTTTTGAAAAATAGAATAGTAGGAACGCTTCTGATGCCATACTTTTCGGTTAGTTCTACTGCTTCTTCAATATCAGCTTTGCCAATAAGAGCACGTCCTGCATAGGTTCCTGCCAACTCTTCAATGATAGGAGTTACCATGCGACAAGGTCCACACCAAGTGGCGCTGAAATCTACTACAACTAATGAATTATTTGCTAATAATTCGTCGAAATTTGAATCTTGAATAAGATGAGCCATAATATGTTACTTTTAAATTTAATACTGAATAATGGTGAGAACAAAAATAAGATAAATCTGATTAGTTATCAAAAAAAGTTATTAACAAATTAGCCATTCACTTTGAATTCGAGTATTTCTTCCGATTCAAGTTCTTTTAATCTATCGATAAATGCGGATGAAACATCTACTTTATATTTCTTGGAACGGAGTGAAACTGTGGTACTTGATTCTACATCATGTATTTGTAAATATAAATCCGTTTTCCCTGGATTTTCTTCAATTAATGATAATAAATCCGTATTATTCATTTGGTTAACGTGCGACAAGGGTAGAGCAATAGTGACCTTTTGAATCAACGATTCGTACGAATCCTCCAACATTTCGATAGACGTAATTTTTAATTCCCATTCTTTGGTGGTTGTAGTTGTTGCGTCATCTTTAGGATATTTTTTCCAATCGGCACCACGTTCTTGCACTTTTCCTTTGATGAGCACAAACAGATCTTTCTTTAAGAATTTACCAAATTCGACATAATCTTTACCAAATAAAGGAAATTCAAATTGACCTGAATAATCTTCTACCGTGAGAATGCCATAAGGACGATTATTTTTGGTAATTCCTTCACGTGCTCCGATAATCATGCCGCCTACGGTAAATGGTGCAGGTTTTCCGCCCGTTTTGAGTTCGGCCATATCTACCATGTGAGTGGAACATCCGTATTCTAAAGCAATGCGATAACGATCGAGTGGATGCGATGAAAGGTAAATACCAATCAAATCTTTTTCCTTATTCAAGCGTTCTAGTGATGACCATTCTGACGCATTGGGGATTTCGGGTTTGCTTATTTCTACGGTGTCTAAGCCCCCAAATAGCGAATTTTGTGTCAGTGCTTGATCTTGTTGGTAACGGTTGCCATAACGAATGAGCGTGTCAATAGTGGCCTCATTTTTTGTGTTATTGGCAAAAAATTGTTCACGTTTAATTTCGTCGAATGCATCAAATGCTCCAGCTAACGCCAAACTTTCGAGGGCTTTTCGATTGCAGGCACTCAAGTTGACGCGTTCTACAAAGTTGTAAATGCTCGTGTAGGGACCATTAGCCGCACGTTCTTGAACTATCGCTTCTACGGCTCCTTCACCTACGCCTTTGATGCCACCTAATCCAAATCGAATGTCGCCAGCTTTGTTAACCGTGAAGTTTAAATCTGATTCGTTTACATCAGGCCCTTTTACGCTCAATCTCATGGCTTTACATTCGTCCATGAATTTGGTGATATCGGTAATGTTATCGCGGTTTCGCGTTAAGTTGGCAGCCATAAATTCGGCTGGATAATGCGCTTTTAGATAAGCAGTTTGATACGAAATCCACGAATAACACGTAGCGTGTGATTTATTGAACGCATACGAAGCAAATTTCTCCCAATCTTTCCAAATTTTATCCAACACTTGCGGATCGTGTCCATTTTTCTTACCGCCTTCTATAAATTTAGGTTTTAAATCATTCAATACCGCAATGATTTTTTTACCCATCGCTTTACGCAAGGCATCGGACTGTCCACGTGTGAATCCGCCCAATAAGCGCGAGAGTAACATGACCTGTTCTTGATACACCGTAATACCATACGTGTCTTTCAAGTAAGTTTCCATGATAGGAATGTCGTAGGTAATGGCTTCGCGCCCCTGTTTTCGCGCAATAAATTGTGGGATGTAATCCATTGGACCTGGGCGGTACAACGCATTCATGGCAATTAAATCTTCGAAAACAGTCGGTTTTAGTTTGCGTAAGTATTTTTGCATACCAGCCGACTCAAACTGAAAGGTACCAATGGTTCTACCTTCAGCATAAAGTTGGTATGTCTTTTTGTCGTCAATAGGAATAGCGTCTATGTCAATGTCGATTCCGTGCGATTTTTTGATATTGCTGAGTGCTTCTTTTAGAATGGACAGGGTTTTGAGTCCTAAAAAGTCCATTTTGATAAGTCCTACCGATTCTACGACGTGTCCGTCGTATTGTGTTACCAATACATCTTCGTCTGTAGCGCGATCTTTTACCGTCGCCAATGGCGCAAAGTTGGTTAAATTATCGGCGCCGATAATGACACCGCAAGCGTGGATACCTACTTGACGTACAGTATCTTCTAACTCTTCGGCATAGGTAAGCATCGACGAAATGTTGGTGTCGTCGCCTTCAACTGCCTGTTTTAATTCGGGAACATATTTAAGGCAGTTTTTGATATTAACTTTCGGTACTTTTTTGGTCACCTTGTCGGCTAATTGATCGCTAAATCTATCGGGAATAAAACTGGTTAATTCATTCACTTTGGCAAGCGGCACTTTTTGTACGCGACCCACATCTTTAATTGACGATTTGGTCGCCATGGTACCGTATGTAATGATGTGCGCTACTTTTTCTTTACCATATTTTTTGGTTACCCAATCAATCACGGCACCACGTCCATCATCATCAAAATCGACGTCAATATCGGGCATCGAAATACGATCGGGATTCAAGAAACGCTCAAACAGTAAGTCGTACTTGAGCGGATCGATATCGGTAATGCGTAAGCAATAAGCCACTACCGAACCTGCCGCCGAACCACGTCCTGGACCAACTGAAACGCCTAGTTCTTCGCGTGCAGCACGTATATAATCGTGCACAATGAGGAAGTAACCAGGGAAACCCATGGTTTTCATAATATGGAGTTCAAACAAAATACGTTCTGTTTGTTCTTCGGTTAATGTTTCGCCGTATCGTTTGTGTGCACCTTCCCAAGCCAATTTTGCTAAATAGTCAGCTTCTAGTTTAATGCGATACAATTTATCGTAGCCGCCAAGCTTGCTGATTTTCTTTTCAGCTTCGGCTTGGCTCAAAATTACTTCACCTTTTTCGTCGCACGTGAATTCTTTAAAGAGGTCTTCGTTTGTATATTTTTCTCGGTAGGTTTCTTCGGTGCCAAATTCGACTGGAATATCGAACTTGGGCATAATCGGATCCGAGTTCAAATTGAATGTTTCGATTTTCTCCACAATTTCTTGCGTATTTTCCAATACTTCAGGCATATCGGCAAAAATGGCGGCCATCTCTTCAGGCGATTTCAACCATTCTTGTTTCGTATAGTGCATACGATTTACATCGTCCAAATCTTTGCCTGTATTCAAACAAATCAATCTATCGTGTGCTTCGCCGTGTTCCTCTTCTACAAAGTGAACATCGTTGGTGGCAATGAGTTTGGTGTTGGTTTTGCGCGCCAATTCAATCAGCACTTCGTTTACTTCTTTTTGTTTCTGAAACGTGGTTTGGTCGCCACCAGGTTTATCGGTTTGGTGACGTTGCATTTCCAAATAATAATCATCGCCAAATACGTTTTTGAACCAGTTTATAGAGGCTTCGGCAGCTTTTAGGTCGCCGTGCATAATGTGTTGTGGAATTTCGCCACCAAGGCAAGCGGAACACACAATGAGCCCTTCGTGGTGCTTTTCGAGCAACGCTTTATCAATGCGTGGACGATAGTAATAACCATCAATCCAAGCGGTGGATACGAGCGTGCAAAGATTATAGTAACCGGTTTTATTTTTTGCTAACAAAATAAGGTGATAACCGCTACCGTCGTCTTTTGAATTTTTATCGAGCAGGTTATTGTGTGCGCAATACGCTTCTACGCCAATAATTGGTTTGAAAAAGCTCTCTTTTTGTTTGGCAATTTCCGCTTCTAATTGCGTTTTTTTGGCGTCGTCAGCCGTTTTGAGTTCCGCTTCTAATTCGCCAATTTTTTCTTGTATTTTTTTGTTGACTTTGTTGGAGTAATCCACAAATTCTTTGATACCAAACATACTTCCGTGGTCGGTAAGTGCCATGGAACGCATGCCGTTACGCATACATTTATCCACTAAATCGGGAACTTTTGACATACCGTCAAGAATAGAGTAGTGCGAGTGGACGTGTACATGTGTAAATTTCATATTCTGTATTTTTTTTGAGCCGCTAGCTGTAACCAACTAAATATATCTAATTGGTTGTGAATGATATAGTAAAAAAATAGACGCAAAACGCCTATTGTGTAAAATTAGTAGAATATGGCTAATTGCGAAAATCTAAAGTACAAAAGTTACTAACAATTTGTCATATTGGCTCCGCCAATTTAAAAATAGACGTGCATGTGTGTAGATGTTCTGTCTGTTTTTTATATCTTTGTTTCGTGTTTACAACCAAAGGACTGACCAACGGGAAGTAAATTCAAATTCTATTAACTAGTGGCTGGATAATATATTCGTCCCGACGAGGAAGTACCTCTTGCTAAAACGTAAAATTAACTATTTGATATACTCAATTATGAAAAACAATATTTTAATTACTTTATTATTTGTACTAATTTTAAATGGTTGTAATTTTATTACACCGCAAAATAACGAGAAAAATAATAAAGATACTTTATTTATTGAAAAAGATGCCCCCATTTGGCGCAAGTTTATTTATCTGCGGACGTTATTTTCAATTCCGAACTTGAACTAAATGGTATCTCCATTTTTTTGTGGGTAGTCATTAGGTTTTATCAACTCTTTTTGCTATTTTTGTTCCCATTTTATAAATTGCTGTTATGATTGTTAAAGTATTACTCGAATCACACTGTAAGAGCTGTGCTGCTACATACGACGCTGTTTTGCAAGCGGTGGCGGAGCTGGGCGAACCAATTGAGGTGCAAGCAATTCACGATGTGAAACAGATTTTGAGTTATCGTGTGTGGCACATGCCGTCGTTAGTGATCGACGAAGTGGTGGTGTCGGTTGGCAAATATTTGAATGTTAAACAGGTAAAAGAATTGATTGAATCAGCTAAAAAATAACGCGTATGGATTTTTTGACATCATTAATTAATCAGGCGGAATCGCCGCTGTGGATTACGTTTTTATTAGGATTGGTATTTGCACTCGATCCGTGTGCTATATTGACCAATATTGCTAGCATCGGTTATTTAGGCCGAGATATTGATAACTCCAAGCGCGTGTTTCGCAATGGACTGTGGTACACACTTGGTCGTACGTTGGCGTTTGGTTTGCTGGGTGGTATTTTGATGTGGCTTTTGCATAGCGGAGGCGAAATTTTACACGTGCAAGATTTTTTTGCGGAATATGGCGAAATGATGCTCATTCCATTTTTTATCATTATGGGTACGCTTATGTTTGTCGCCGATTTATTCCCGTCGTTCAAATGGTCGCTCATGTCTGACAAACTAGAACAGCGCATGAAACAAAGTGCATTTGGCTCATTCTTGTTAGGCGCTATTTTATCGTTAGCATTTTGTCCTACCAATGCGGTGATTTTCTTTGGTATGTTAGTGCCTCTGGGAGCGCATTCCGATACTGGTTGGCTGTTATTATTGGTTTTTGCGCTTACCGTGGCGTTGCCAGTTATTATTATTTCATGGATTTTAGCCTTTAGTTTCGAAAATATCAGTCGTTTTTATGCGTCTATTCAAAAAGTGGGCAAGTATTTTCGTTGGGCTGTTGGGGCGTTTTTTATCCTATTAGGCTTCTTTTTCTTGTTCGAACATTTAATGGAATAGTTGTTTCTATCAAAACTCGTTATTTTAGTGATTTACACTGTTTGTACTTTGAAAAAAAAGATATACCTTTGCACCGCTTTTCACGGGCATCCGTGTGATGGGAAATTAAGCCATTATTAAAAGCTTAAATTTTGAGTAACACAATTTTAATTAAACAAAATGAAAACATTTGAATTGAAAGGTTCTGTTCGTACAGAACTAGGTAAAAAAGCTACAAAAGCTGTTCGCGTTAAACAATCTATTCCTTGCGAACTTTATGGTGGCAAAGACAACGTGCATTTCGAAGTAACTGCTTCTGCTGTACGTAAATTGATTTATACTCCAGAAATTTTCTTGGTATCGTTGGATATTGAAGGTAAAAAAGTTGATGCTATCATGAAAGATCTTCAATTTCACCCAGTATCAGATAAAGTAATACACATCGACTTCGTAGAAGTATCACCAACCAAACCAATTATCATGGAAGTGCCTATTAAATTGGAAGGTTTGGCTGAAGGTGTGCGTGCCGGTGGTAAATTGAGTCTTGAAATGCGTAAATTGCGCGTGAAAGCTGTTGCTTCTAAAATGCCAGAATCGGTAACTATCAATGTAGAAAAACTCGAATTAGGTAAAACTATTCAAGTACGTGCTTTGAGTTTCGAAGGCTTAGAAATTTTGAACACACCTAACGCTGTAGTATGTGCAGTTAAATTGACGCGTGCTGCTCGTGGTGCTGCGGCCACTGCTGTAAAATAATTTGTAACTAACGAATTGTTATGAAATATCTTATTGTCGGATTGGGCAATATCGGTTCAGAATATGAACATACCCGCCACAATATTGGTTTCGATACATTGGACGCTTTTGCCGAAGCGTCCAATGTTTTTTTTGAGAATCAACGTTATGGTGCTATTGCCACGTGTCGTTTGAAAGGACACAGTTTACTACTACTCAAGCCATCTACCTTTATGAACTTGAGTGGCAATGCCGTGCGTTATTGGATGCAGCAAGAAAAAATTCCACTCGAACAAGTGTTGGTTGTTGTGGACGATTTAGCCTTGCCATTTGGTGTTCTACGCCTTAAAGGAAGCGGTAGCGATGCCGGTCATAATGGATTGAAAAACATTCAAGAAGTGCTTGGTACTCAAAATTATGCACGTTTGCGTTTTGGTATTGGCAACGATTTTCCGAAAGGACATCAGGTAGAACACGTTTTGAGCCGTTTTCCAGCGGAAGAACAAGTCTTGATGCCTGCGCGCTTAGAAAAAGCGGGTGAAATTATCAAAAGCTTTTGTTTGTCAGGCTTGCAAGCTACCATGAACCAGTTTAATAACAAATAATTCGAGCTACTTTTCACAACGGGAAGTTGGTTGAAATTCTGTTTTTGGTTATTTTCTTTTCTACATGCTTGGTGTTCCATATTTTTTTCTACCTTTACACTAAATTTTTAGTTATATGGAAGCATTTAAACGCCCTTATACATTCGATAGAGTGGTGCGCCTTGTAATAGGTGTGCTTGTTGCTGTGGCTCTTTTTTTATTGATTAATAAATTAAGCGCTGCTTTATTGCCATTTTTAATTGGTTGGCTAATAGCTTATTTGCTTTATCCGCTGGTTAAATTCTTTCAATATCGATTGAAATTCAAAAACCGTGTTTTGTCTATTTTTGCAGCCTTATTCTCGGTGATTGTTGTGCTGGTTGGTGCTGGTTGGTTATTTTTGCCATCGGTCATTCAAGAATTTTCGCGCATGGGCGTTTTATTGGTAGATTATGTGCAACAGGTCGATAGCTCTTCGTTGATTTCCGAGAGTGTGCGCCAATGGATAAATAATACGGTGTATAATATAGATTTCCAGAATCTGTTTACGTGGCAAAATGTCGAAAGTGTGATTGAAAAAATCATGCCACAATTTTTTGGATTATTGTCAAGCACTTGGAGTTTTATCGTGGGTATTTTTGTGGTATTTATGGTTATGCTTTACGTGATTTTTATTCTGATTGATTACGAAAAAATTGCGGAAGGTTTTATGCTCGTTATCCCTAAAAAATACCGTCATTTTGTAACCGAATTGCGCGACGACGTAGAAGCAGGCATGAATCGTTATTTTCGTGGACAAGCCTTGGTGGCAGCCATTGTGGGTGTGCTTTTTGCCATTGGATTTAGCATTATTGGTTTGCCGCTAGCCATTACCATGGGATTATTTATTGGATTACTCAATTTGGTTCCCTATTTGCAAACAGTTGGTTTTATTCCTGTCATATTTTTAGCTTTGTTGCAATCCATGGAAACAGGGCAAAGTTTCTGGTGGTTTATGTTAGCTGTATTCATTGTGTTTGTGGTGGTACAATCTACGCAAGATTTATTGTTGGTGCCTAAAATTATGGGGAAAGCCATGGGACTTAATCCTGCCATTATTTTACTTTCGTTATCTGTTTGGGGCGCTTTATTTGGTATTATAGGCATGATTATTGCCTTGCCTGCTACCACATTGCTTATTTCGTATTATACTCGTTTTGTGATTAATGACGAGTCATTTGAAACTCATCAAGAGGCACCTAAAACCGAAGAAACACCCGTTGAAAAATAAAACGCCTAACTATTTGGTTTTTACAAATAAAATTGTACCTTTGCAGTCCCAATAATGGGATAATTATATAAATGTAGTTTTTTATGTATTTAGACGCAGAAAAAAAAGCAGAAATCTTCGGTAAATACGGCAAGTCTAACACTGACACTGGTTCTCCCGAATCACAAATCGCATTGTTTTCTTTCCGTATCAACCATTTGACTGAACACTTGAAGTCAAACAAAAAAGATTATAGTACAGAACGCTCTTTGACAATGTTAGTAGGTAAACGTCGTCGTTTGCTTAACTACTTAAAAGAAGTGGACATCGAACGTTACCGCGCTATCGTTAAAGAATTGGGCCTCAGAAAATAATCTGGACCAAACATCAGAAAGGCATTTCAAATACGTTTGGAGTGCCTTTCTTTTTATAAAAAACTTTTTTTGGGAATCACGATTTAATCTTATCATCATGCATATTTTATATAATTTTTCTATTCATTTGATGCGATTTTTTGTGGCTTTTATGTCGCTATTTAAACGTAAAATGCGTTTACGTCATCAAGGTGGTAAGGAAGTTTTTAGTGTATTAGAACAAAATATTGATAAATCGAAACGATATGTTTGGTTTCATGCTGCTTCCTTGGGCGAATTTGAACAAGGACGTCCTATGATTGAACGATTGCGTCGTGCACATCCCGAACAAAAAATTATACTCACCTTTTTTTCACCATCGGGTTACGAAATTCGTAAAAATTATGCCGAAGTGGATATTGTTTGTTATTTGCCGTTTGACGTGCCTCGTGATGTAAAACGCTTTTTGGATATTGTAAATCCAGAAAAGGCGATTTTTATTAAATATGAATTCTGGGCTAACTATTTACTCGAGTTAAAAAAACGTCAAATCCCAACCTATATTATTTCTGCCATTTTTCGCCCAAAACAACGTTTTTTTAAGAAATATGGTCGTTTTTTCTTACATTTGCTCGATTCCTTTACCATGATTTTTGTTCAGGACGAACAATCGAAAGAGTTGTTGAATCGTTTTGGTGTACAACGTGTTACTGTGGGCGACGATACGCGTTTCGATCGTGTAGCTGATATCGCTAAAGCGGCTAAAGTATTACCCATAGCAGAAGCCTTTGCGCAAGGCGCAGAAGTGCTTGTGGCAGGCAGTTCGTGGGAGCCAGACGAAGAATTTCTGATTCGTTATGTGAATGCGAATAAAGAACGCAAATTGATTATTGCCCCTCATGAAATTTCGGAGGAACATATTGCTAACATTTGCTCTAAATTGCGTTGTAATTTTGTATTGTATACCAAAACAACGCCCGAAGAGGCTGCAAATGCACATTGTTTGGTCGTTGATACGATTGGTATTTTGTCGTCCTTGTATCGCTATGGAAAAGTAGCATACATTGGCGGCGGATTTGGTGCTGGTATTCATAATACGTTGGAAGCTGCCGTATGGAATGTGCCCGTTGTATTTGGACCTAACTACCAAAAATTCCGTGAGGCTCGCGCGCTTGTTGCTTGTGGTGGCGGGTATTCTGTAGCCAGTTATCGCCAAATGGAAGATCGCGTTAATGCGCTGTTTTTAGATCCAGAAGCTGCTACTTCGGCAGGTAATTATGTAAGAAGTCATGTGGGAGCTACTGATTTTATCTACAATCAACTATTTCAATAGAGATAGCTTTGTTTATTTTATGGACTTATTCAAAATATACTAATAGTGAAACCAAGTATTCCAAAAGGTACACGTGATTTTTCGCCTATCGAAATGGCGAAACGTAATTACATTTTTGACACCATTCGTTCTGTTTTTTACCGTTATGGTTTTAAACAAATTGAAACACCTTCGATGGAAAATTTATCCACGTTGATGGGAAAATATGGCGAAGAAGGTGATAAACTACTATTCAAAGTACTCAATTCGGGCGATTTTGCAGCTAGCTTGACCGACGAGGAGTTGGCGGCGCGTAATAGCGTAAAACTGACTCATAAAATTTCAGAAAAGGGGCTTCGTTACGATTTAACGGTGCCTTTTGCGCGTTATGTCGTGCAACATCGTGAGGAGTTGACATTTCCGTTCAAACGGTTTCAAATTCAACCCGTGTGGCGTGCCGATCGTCCTCAAAAAGGACGTTATCGTGAGTTTTACCAATGTGATGCCGACGTGGTTGGTAGCGACTCGCTGCTTTACGAAGCGGAATTAATCGAAATGATTGATGAGGCATTCAAATTATTTAAAATTCCAGTGGTGGTTAAATTGAATAACCGCAAAATATTGGCAGGTATTGCTCAATTAATAGGTGAGTTGGAACGTATTATTGATATTACGGTGGCTATCGATAAACTCGATAAAATTGGGTTGGATAATGTGAATAAAGAACTCCTTGAAAAAGGTATTTCGCAAACTGCGATTGATAAACTTCAACCTATTTTGGGTTTGCAAGGTTCTAATACGGAGAAATTAACCACGTTAAAAACAGTTTTGGCATCTTCAGAAGTTGGATTGAAAGGCATTGCTGAATTGGAAGAGGTGTTTGGCTATATCCAACAAGCCGGTATTCAATGTGCTATTGAATTAGATTTGACCTTGGCGCGCGGTTTGAATTATTATACAGGCGCAATTTTGGAAGTAAAAGCCGTAGGTGTTGAAATGGGAAGTATTTCGGGCGGCGGACGTTACGATAACTTAACGGGCATTTTTGGTTTGCCAGGCGTTTCGGGCGTTGGTTTCTCGTTTGGTGCCGACCGTATTTACGATGTATTAAATCAATTGGATTTATTCCCTAAAGATAGTTTAGCGGTGACTTCGTTGCTTTTTGTGGCTTTCGATGAAAAAGGATTGAATTATTGTTTACCTTTGTTACGCCAAGCGCGTCGTGCCGGTATTGCTTCTGAATTGTATCCCGAGCCTGCTAAAATGAAAAAGCAGATGGGATATGCTAATAGTAATCAAATACCTTATGTTGCTATTGTTGGCGATTCAGAAATGGAAGTCAACAAGGTGATGCTCAAAAATATGGAAACTGGCACGCAAATGTTGTGTTCCATCGAAGAAGTGATACAGCAGTTGGCATAATAATTGGTTCGTTTTTGTCGTATTTTATCCCAATCAGTATGAATTATCGTCCACTTACGTCTTTAGAAATAGAGCAACTGAAACAAAATCGTTGTTCTGCCGATGATTGGACTCATATCCACGTGTTAGATGGGTTTGATCCAACTTATGTACATCAGGTTGAATTCTCTGGCGACATTCGTTTGGGACGATTTGAAAAAAGCTTCACTCTTGCTGGGGGCTTGTCGGTACATGCTGGCATTTTTAATGCTCGTTTGCATCATGTGACCATCGACAGCGACGTTTATATTCGTAATATTGAAAATTATATAGCCAATTATCACATTGGCGAAGGTGCTTATATCGAACACGTAAGCACGTTAGTCGTTGATGCTCAAACAACATTCGGTAACGGCATTCGTGTGCCTGTGATGAATGAGGGCGGTGGTCGCGAAGTGCCCATTTTTGATGGTTTGTCGGCTCAGTTAGCGTATATGCTAACCGTTTATAGACATCGTAAAATCGTTATTGAACAACTTACCAAAGCGATTGATGCGTATGCTCAAGAGCAATTATCATCCATCGGAACGATTGGCAAAAATGCTCGTATCGTGAATTGTGACGTTTTGAAAAATGTCCGTATTGGCGATTTTGCCCTTTTAGATGGCGTTTCGCGCTTATCGAACGGAACTGTTCAAAGTTCTAAAGAGGCACCAACACATTTAGGTGTGGATGTTATTTGCGACGATTTTATCATTGCTTCAGGCACTCGTATTTCTGATGCGACCTTGATTTCTCGTTGTTTTGTAGGACAAGGTTGTCTGCTCGATAAACATTATTCAGCGCTCGATTCGTTATTTTTTGCGAACTGCCAAGGCATGCACGGTGAGGCAACCGCTATTTTTGCGGGACCTTACACCGTATCTCATCATAAATCGACGTTGCTAATTGCTGGTATGTTCTCGTTTTTCAATGCAGGTTCGGGTTCCAATCAGAGTAATCACATGTACAAATTAGGACCGTTGCATCAAGGTGTGGTAGAACGTGGTTCTAAAGCTACCAGCGATTCCTATTTGTTGTGGCCAGCCCACGTTGGCGCCTTTTCGTTGATTATGGGACGTCATACGCAGCACTCCGATACATCCAAATTGCCATTTTCTTATTTGATAGAACAGGCAGGTAAAAGTTATCTTGTTCCTGGCGCAAATCTACGCAGTGTGGGTACTATACGTGATGCTCAGAAATGGCCCAAACGTGATGCGCGTACCGCTAATCACAAAATAGATCAAATTAATTTTAATCTATTGAATCCTTATACGGTTCAAAAGATGATACAAGGCGTTGCAGAATTAGAAGCGCTAAAAACAGCAGCTAACGAAACCTGTTCTGAATACACTTACAATGGTTGTGTTATTCGCCGTTCGTCGTTATTGCATGGTCAATCGGTTTACCAAATGGCTATTTTGAAGTATTTAGGAACGATGTTGATGCGCAAATTGGCTACGATTTCATTGACATCGCTTCACAATATAAAACAACAATTGGCTCCAACAACATCGGTTGGTGTGGGCGAGTGGTGCGATTTAGCAGGTTTACTCGTTCCTACTAGCGAAGTGGAACTTTTAATGTCTGATTTGGAACAAAAAGCGTATTCGTTAGAGGCTATCCAAAAACGATTTGAACAGTTACATGCTCATTACGATGAGTTTGCTTGGACATGGACTTATCATCAATTGGCACTTTATTTGGGCAAATCCTTAACAGATATCACGGTAGCTAATTTGATTCAGTTTATTGAAACTTGGAAACAGGCTGTGGTTGCGTTCGATCAACAGTTGTATGATGATGCTAAGAAAGAATTTGGAACTATGGCTAGTGTTGGTTTTGGCTTAGATGGCGACGAACAAAACAAATCCGACGATTTTGCAGCGGTAAGAGGTGCGTTCGACACGCATCCATTTGTGGTGGAAGTGTTACGTCACACGTCCGAAAAATCGCAACAAGCTGATGATATGATAGTGCGCTTGAAAGCGTTAATCTAATTTTTTGAAGTTGCTGTGTATATAGATAAAATTTCCATACTCAATTATCGTAATATTGCTGAATGCGATTTACATTTTTCACCTAAAATTAATTGCTTTTTGGGTCAAAATGGTATGGGAAAAACGAATTTATTGGACGCTATTTATTATCTATCGTTTTGTAAAAGTCACTTAAATCCTATTGATACACAAATTATTAAGCACGATTCTGAGTTCTTTATGTTGCAAGGTGTGTATCAACGCAAGGAAGTAGAAGAATTGATTTCGTGTGCCGTAAAACACCGCACTAAAAAACAATTTAAGCGGAATAAAAAAGATTACGAACGGTTGTCCGACCATATTGGTGTGATTCCTGTGGTGCTTATTTCGCCTTCTGATTTGGAAATTATTACCGATGGCAGTGACGAACGTCGTCGATTTTTAGATACGGTTATTTCGCAATACGATAAACCGTATTTGTCGGCTTTAATTCGCTATAATGCTGCGCTTCAAAATCGGAATGCGATGATGAAAAAAGAGGCGGCGTTGGATGAGACGATGCTCGATATTTATGAGGAACAAATGGCGCTTGAGGCAGCGTATATTTACCAAAAACGTGCTGAATTTATTGCTGGTTTTGTACCCGTTTTTCAGCAGTTTTATGCCGAAATTTCGGCTGGGAAAGAGCAAGTTGGCTTGTTGTATACGTCGCATTCGCAGCAAGGCGATTTACGAGTGCTTTTGCGTGAATGCCGTCAACGCGATCATCTGTTAGGTTATACCACGCGTGGTTCTCATAAAGATGATTTAACCATGTTGTTGGGCGATTATCCGATGAAACGCACGGGGTCGCAAGGACAAAATAAAACGTATTTAGTGGCTTTAAAGTTGGCACAATTTACCTACTTAAAACGGGTAAGCGAACAAACGCCTATTTTATTGCTAGATGATATATTTGATAAACTCGATGTGGAGCGCGTTACACGTATTGTGAAACTGGTATCGAGTGATGAATTTGGACAAATTTTTATAACGGATACAAATCGCGAACATCTCGACGAAATTTTAATGCGTTTAGGCGGAGAAGCCCGTATTTTTGAAGTCGTTGATGGAGCGGTAGAAATGGTAACTATTTAATGTATGATGAAGAGATTGAAATTAACCGTATTAATGTTAGCCTGTGTGTTTGCAGCGTCGGCACAAGAAGATGAATCAAAAGGTTATATTGTATCAGTAGGCGATATGGCGCCCGATTTTGTGGTGAAACTCGACGATGGACGTTCCGTGCAATTGTCGTCATTACGTGGTAAAGTGGTGATGTTACAATTTACCGCTTCATGGTGTGGCGTTTGTCGCAAGGAGATGCCATTGATTGAACAAGAAATTTGGCAGAAACACAAATATAATCCTAATTTTGCCCTTATTGCTATCGATAGGGAAGAACCGTTGGAGAAAATAACCACGTTTAAAGAGAGTTTGGGTGTGACGTATCCGATTGGATTAGATTTGCATGCCGATATTTTTACCCTGTTTGCCCAACGTAATGCGGGCATTACGCGTAATGTACTTATAGATGAATCGGGTAAAATTGTCTTCTTGACGCGTTTGTTCTATCAGGACCAATTTGATCAAATGTGCCGACTAATAGATGTAATGTTGAAAAATTAATTTATACTATGGAAGTTTCTTTTCGTTTGAAATCGATGGCGGAGTCCGAAACACTTGCAATGTCGCAAAAAAGTTGTGAGTTGAAAGAGCACGGTATCGATGTAATTAACTTAAGTGTGGGGGAACCCGATTTTTTCACGCCTGATCATATCAAACAGGCAGCTAAAGAAGCTATTGATGCTAACTTTTCGTTTTATTCACCAGTGCCCGGCTATTTGAGTTTGCGCAAAGCCATTTGTGAAAAACTACAACGTGAAAACGGATTAACTTACACACCAGACCAAATTGTGTGCTCCAATGGTGCTAAACAAGCGGTTTGTAATGCGTTGTTATGCGTGTTGAATCCCGACGACGAAGTCATCGTACCAGCACCGTATTGGGTAAGTTATGTGGAAATGGTGAAAATGGCGGATGCTACAAGTGTAGTGATACCTGCTGGCATTGATCAAGATTTTAAGATTACGCCACAGCAACTGCAAGCCGCCATTACAGTACGTACTAAAGCCATTATTTTATGTTCACCATCCAATCCAACAGGAAGCGTTTACTCACGCGAAGAATTGGCTGCTTTGGTCGATATTTTGGCGAAATGTCCTAATATTTTGGTCATTGCTGATGAAATTTACGAACATATCAACTACATTGGTCACCATGAATCGATTGCTCAATTTCCTGAATTGAAAGATCGTGTGGCTATTGTGAACGGTGTGTCCAAAGCGTATGCCATGACTGGCTGGCGTTTGGGTTGGTTGGCGGCTCCTACGTGGCTGGCCAAAGCGTGTGTTAAATTGCAAGGTCAATATACGTCTGGTCCAAGTTCCATTGCACAAAAAGCCGCTGAAGCTGCTTATATGGGCGATCAATCGTGTGTGGCGACTATGCGTGAGGCGTTTGCTCGTCGTCGTCAGTTAGTGGTCGATTTGGTACATGCCATTCCAGGTTTGAAAGTGAATAACCCGATGGGTGCTTTTTATGTGTTTCCAGAGTGTAAATCGTTCTTTGGAAAAACTACGCCTGCTGGACAAGTTATTGCCAATTCAGGCGACTTAGCGATGTATTTATTGGAAGTGGGTCATGTGGCTTGCGTGGGTGGTGCTGCCTTTGGTGCGCCCGAATGTATTCGTATGTCGTATGCTACTAGTGACGACAAATTGGTGGAAGCTTTTACACGGATTAAAGAGGCATTAGCACAGCTACACTAATCACTTCATTACCATAAAAATAAAAAAAACCGAGTGTTTACGCTCGGATTTTTTTATTGTATAATATTGTTGTTAAGGCACAGGATCGTAACCGCTGCCGCCCCAAGGGTTACAGCGTAAAATACGTTTGGTGCCCAACCACAATCCTTTGAATGGGCCATGTTTTCGGATGGCTTCAATAGAGTATTGCGAGCAAGTGGGCGTGTATCTACAACTCGAAGGAAACATCGGAGAAATAGCCAATTGATAAAAGCGAATAGGCAAAATAAGCAAAAATGTGATTGTTTTTTTCATAACTTAGTCGTTATAGTTTCTGACACACGCTGTTGCAATTTGGTGAGTGCTTGCTGCATTTTAGCTTCTACCACACTGAATGTTGGTAGCTCATTGCTTACTGCACAAAACGCGATGTGCAGCGTGAAGTTTGTTTGTTCCACGGTGTCGCACAAAAGGTGTTTGTTTAATCGGTAGCTTTCGCGTATTAAACGTTTGAACCGATTGCGATCGACGGCGTGTTTAAATCGTTTTTTAGGAACACTTACCAGCACTTGAATGGGTGGCGTATCGGTTTTCGGCACCAATTGGTACACTACACGCAATGGAAAAGCAATAAAACCGTCGCCTTGTTCGAATAATGTTTCGATGGCCAAGGTGCCAGTTAAATGTTCTGCTTTGGGGAAAGTGGTTTTGTGGTGTTCCATATATAAAAATAATCCCAAAAGTACACAAAATTCTATACTTTTGGGATTATATAGGGGTAAAAGTTCACGTACTTATTTTTTTTCGCTCTTGTGATTTTCTTTTATGTGATGTTCGAGTGCCATCGCCATTGAAGTAAATTCTTTGGTTGGTGCTTCTAAATCGAGGCGCAACTTGGCATCACGGACGGCTTGGGCAGTGCTAGCTCCAAAACAGCCAATGTGCATGTCGTTTTGTTCAAAATTTGGGAAATTTTTGAGTAACGACGCCACACCTTGTGGACTGAAAAACAAGACCATGTCGTAGTTGAATTCTTCGTCTGGACCAAAGTCGTTGCTTACCGTGCGATACATTAAACCAATACCGTGTTTTACTTGATATTGATTGATGTAACCAATAATATCTTCGTTATGGTTGTCCGACATCACCATCAAGAAGTTTTCTTCTAGATGTTTGCTAATCACTTGGAATAGTTCAGGTAATTTGCCAGTAGCACCATAAAACACTTTGCGTTTACGGAATTGGATGTATTTTTGAAGATAGAAGGCTACTGTTTCAGAGATACAGAAGTATTTTAAATCTTCACTCACATTGATGCGCATCTCTTGCACTAAACGGAAGAAATGGTCTATCCCGTGGCGCGAGGTGAAAACAACCGCTGTATAATCGGGAATATTTACTCTTTGTAGGCGGAATTCTTTAGCAAGAATTGGGTCAACTTTGATAAAAGGGCGGAAATCTATCTTTACATTGTATTTTTCAGCAATATCAAAATAGGGAGATTTTCCATTCTCAGGCTTTGGTTGAGAAACCAACACTTTCTTGATTTTCAAAGCGTTAAGATTTTTTGTTAGACATTTGCAATCCACATTACCACTGCTTTTTTAAGGAGCAAAATAGGTAAAATTTCTAGGGTGCAAAGATACAAAAATAAATAACACAAAGATGTAAATCCGTTGAAAAAAAATTGAAACGCCTTGAAAAGTACTAATAAGAAGGCTAATGCAATGAAAAACAGGCCAATATAAAGTAGGAATATAACTTGTGCTGGTGGCGCATAAATCATGCCAACGATAATAGGGAAGAGTAGTAAGCCACACACTACAAATGTGGTGATAAAACTCCGAATAAACCGACGCATCACGGTGCTTTGATTAGCCACCATGCCAACATATTTAAACGCTAACCATTGTAACACCAGCCAACCACTGACCAACGCCACTACAATGCCCAAAAGTATTAAACTTTGTTGCGAAAAATCCATGGCTTGCGAATGATTAGCTGCGATGGCTATAAAAATGCTAAACGTACATACGGCAATGATGAGCATAAACAGAATGGAAATAGAGGTGTTGTCGGCCTCTTCGTAGGTGAGTCGCTCGCGATCGCGGAAGTAGCTGCGCAATGTTTCGAGGTAAAATTGTTTGGCTTGGTTGAATGCTACAATAAACAAAAGAAACAACACCAACAATGTGCTACCAATGAGTGGCGACGTGCCCCAGTTGGTAACACGTGGAATGGTTGGCAAATCTACGTTTGCAGCGTTGATGAGTGCCAAACTATCGGTAGCGATATGTTGAATAGAGTCTAACATAAAAATTGAGGACGCAAAGTTACATAAAATCTCTCAAAAAATGGGTGACCATTGATAGAATAATTGGTTGCTGCCGACGCCTATTTTAGCTTTACGAGTGGATGGTTGAGCCCGTTCACTTCGTTTTTCACAATCACATATTTATCGATGCTCTCAAATAGCTGTGTTAAGGTTTTGAATCCATACGTTCTTGAATCGAAACTAGGGTCAATTTTGCGTAGCGAAGAGCCCACTTTTGAAATATACGCTTCGTCCTCTTCGTTGGTCGAAATTTCAAATGCTTTGTCGATAATGGCAATGTTCAGTTCAGGAAGCCCTATTTTGTGCGGTTGTTTGAGTTCTATTTCTATTTTTTCGAGCAGTTTGGGTGTGGTTTGTTTGAGCTTGGTCGTGGTATTTTTCTTTTTTACCTCTATTTTCTCGTCGGCGAGATCGTTGTCGAGGCTTAAGTTTTCGGTAAAGGTGAAAATATCGCACGAATTAACAAACGCAATAGGCGTAGTGCGGCGACCAATGCCCATGACAAATAGACCTTCTTCGCGTATGCGTTTGGCTAGTCCCGTATAATCGCTATCGCTCGAGACGATGCAAAAACCATCGGCATTTTGGCTGTGTAAAATATCCATCGCGTCGATAATAAGTGAGCTGTCGGTGGAATTTTTACCCGTGGTGTACGAAAATTTTTGAATGGGATTGATGGAATATTGGTTGATGATTTCTTTCCAACTGTTCATATGCGGCGTGGTCCAATCGCCATAGATGCGTCGAATGGTGGCTTTTCCATATTTCGATACTTCTTCGATGATTTCTTTAATCAGTTTCGCTTGTGCGTTATCGCCGTCAATTAATACGGCAATATTAAATTTAGAGTCATTCATAGTGTTCTGTTTTTTTTAGGTGTAATCAGGTGCAAAAGCGTTACTAAGTAGGTGTTATGAAACTTCGTACAGTTCTATCGGCAACTGGTCGGGGTCGGTGAAAAAGGTAAAACGTTTATCCGTAAATTCGTCTACGCGAATTGGTTCTGTGGTCACGGTGTTTGCCTGTAAGTGCGCTACGGCTTGTTCTAGGTTTTTGACACCAAATGCCAAATGCCGCAAACCTGTGGCTTCGGGACGTGTGGCGCGTACTGGTGGATTTGGAAACGAAAATAACTCAATCACATATTGCCCATTGAGCGACAAATCGAGTTTGTACGATTGTCGTTCGGCTCGATATACTTCACGCACTACCGTAAATCCCAACACCTCGGTATAAAACGCTTTCGAGGTAGCGTAATCGGAACAAATAATGGCAATATGGTGAACGTTTTCGAGTTGCATGGCGTTTTTTCTCTTTTTATTAATTAACGAGAGGTAAATCTGTCTCAAGGGCGCTCGTATTATTTTAGATTCAGTTGATTTTGAAATTCAGTTAGATACTGCGCGATATGTAATCCATCCACTAAGCCGTGGTGCGCTTCAATGGAAACGGGTAATAGTTTGCGACCTTCTCGAATCGTATATTTCCCAAACGTGATTTTGGGTACCGATTCTTTTGGATTAAAATTGGTGGGATGCAACAAGCCACTAAACGAATGCCAAGGAATAGTAGAGTGGCGAATTAAATCATTTTTGAGGTCATCGTTATTTAGGCGAAGTCCGGTGGAGTGTTGCACCGCTTCTATTTCTGTTTGTAATTCCGCGTTAAATATTTCAAAGTCAGGCGAAAAATGGATAAACGCAAAACCAAATGTGCCGTCTTCTCTCCCGATGGTTGATCCGGCGTGTATGGTGTTAAACACCACGATTTCATCATCGACTAGCCTGTATTTTAATGCTTCAACAGCATTGACAGCAATCATGGATTTATGCAAATACGTCGCAAAAAATGAGTGTCCCCGTTCTTTGGCGTAGGCGTAACAGTCGGTACAGTCCACCTCCGTTACAATGCCCAAATAAGGGCTAGCCATTTTAGAGAAAAAAATAAAATGTTCTTTTCGTTTCCAACTGTTTACATCAATGATTCTCATGCGCGTATTGTCTTTTTTATGTAATGGTCTGTTTTAAAACCCCCAAATTGGCGCAAGTTTCCAACTTGTGCCTTTTATTTGGACAGTTTCATAACTGACAACTACATACCTACCTATTCAACTCATTAATTTATTCTATTTATCAGTTAGAAGCTGATTTGTATTATTGGCACAAGTTGGGAAACTTGCGCCAAATAAGAGGCAAAAAATGATTGCCCACGTTCTTTGGCGTAGGCGTAACAGTCGGTACAGTCCACCTCCGTTACGATGCCCAAAAAAGGGCTCGCCATTTTGGAGAAAAAGTTAAAATGTTCTTTCCGTTTCCAACTGTTTAAATCAATAATTCTCATGCGTGTATCGTCTTTTTTATATAATGGTTTGTTTTAAAAACCACTTTTATTTTTTTGCATAGTCTATTAATATTTTTGTCTTTGAGACCAGCTTTAGATTTTGTTTGTCTGATTTATCAAAGCCAGAATTATCAATAACTTCTATACATTTATTAAATGCTTTCAATGCCTTTACTTCATCATTAAGAATTACCAATAAATCTTGACAATATTTATCCATTTTTTTACTGCTGTTAAAGGGAGGCAATGGATCTTTACCATTTAATAATCTAAATAGCATCAGAATATGAAAACGTACTTTCTTGTATGAAGAATCGATAAGTCCTTTTTTGAAAAAGGATTCAAGTTTAAAGTAAGTAAATGCACTCGTATAATAGGGAGAAAATGCGTGGTCTTTATCAAAAATTGGTGCTTTCCCTTCATTTAGTCTTCTTACAATTGAACCAAAATAACTAGTAACATTATGTGGCTCGTCAAGGAACATACCTGCAAAAGATTTTATTTGATATGGAACAGTAATGATTCTGGATTTTAAAACACTATTGTCAGAATTAAATTGTTTTGAACGTCTTTCGTAATATATTTTGGAATCACCAGTGAAGGAATTATAGTATTGTTCCAAACTTCGTTGGAATTGTGTTAATGCAGCTAGTTGCTCCTTTTTAATTGGAGTTTGATTGTTTGTCGCAAGAGTAATTCTAGTTTTAACTTCTTCATCAGTCGTTGCAATAAGTTTTACAGGAACGCTAACTTTACTAATATTTATTCCTTTTCTATTATTGTATAGAACATTACTAGTTTGGCAGCCATTTACAATTTGATAATCAGAAATTGTAAATTGGTCACCCGTAGGTGAAATAGAACTGGCAACAATGGTAACACCATTATTTAATACACTAAATATTTCAGAATCTTCATTATTTAATGTTAACGCTATACCACCATTGACATCATTGTTGTCTCCTTGAAAATCTCTAACATTATCTTCAAATACATTCAATAAAATATCATCGTCATCAGCAACTATTTTTAAAAACTCATTGAATGGAAGTAAGCCAATATATGCTTGCGATACACCATTTATTTTTGGAATTGTAATTCTATTATTAAATGTAATTGTTGTTGATATTGATTCTTTGGTTTTTCTATAAGCTGTTGCAAGTTCTCTCGCACCAAACGGCGTGAAATAAACATGCTCAAATAGGTTGGTTTGTTCAAGCGAATTGATACCGTTGTCTATTACTGCTCTTAAATTAGTGTCATTTATCCATTTTCCAGTAGTTACAAAAAATAACTTTATGGATGGATTTGCTCTAAATTTAGGTGCTTTTTGAAAAACATAATTAGATACTTCAGCAAACTTATTAATATCATCATTTCTTAAAAGCTTAGGTTTCAAAGAAAAAAAATCTTGAACACCAAAAATGAAAGAATTTATTTCTGAGCATTCAAAATTTGAAGATGTTTTAGATTGAATAAAAATGTATTCAATTTCGAGAAAATTGTTTTTATCAAGCAAGTCATCTACTTCTTCAGTGGTTTCGACTAGTTGTCCGTTTACTATTATTGCTATACCGTCAATTCCTGTATCATTTCCATTACCAACAGTTATTGCTTCAATGTCGAAAGTCTTGTTATATTCATTTGAAACAACAGTGTAATTTGTTAGCTTTTCAAAGT
The DNA here is from genome assembly GCA_964570565.1 of uncultured Paludibacteraceae bacterium. Taxonomy (GTDB): domain Bacteria; phylum Bacteroidota; class Bacteroidia; order Bacteroidales; family Paludibacteraceae; genus W0P28-013. Next base: position 50,457 of record CAZMYT010000007.1, on the reverse strand, counting down.
CTTTAGATTCTCCTTCAGAGGTAATTTCTAAAGTTGTTAAGAGTTCGTTAATTAAACTTTCAGTAATTCTGTCCATAATATTTTATTGTTGGTGTGACGTTTATTAGTATTGCCTGTAACCTTTTATTTACGAATAAATTTAAACGCTTCTTGTGTTTTACCAAAGGTAACCACCATCAAGTACATGCCGCTTTTTAAATCGGATACGTTGAGTTCGGCGGTGTGGCGTGCTAGTTTTACCAAGTCGCCCCGTAGGCTGTACACTTGCACATACTGTGGTTGTTCGTCACCCGAGATGTAAATGGTTTGGTCGGTTACGGTTGGGTACACAAAATGGCGTGCAGCGCTGTTGGTTGGTGTTAAACCTACATAATCTTGGTATTCAAACGTGGTTGGCACAATTGGCAAGGTTTCTTGTGTGCTGGTGTAAATGCGTAATTCGCCAGGTTGCAGTGTAATGGTTTGCGAGGTGCTGTTTACTACCAATGTTTCGCCTGTGAAATACTCGTAATACGTGCCTGTTGCTGCAAATGGAGCCACGTTGACGCTGCCTGTAAAGGTGGTGCCACCGCTTACGTTGAAGTTACCTGCCACAACTAATTTGTCGGAGTTGTAGCTCCATTGAATATAACGACCCGATACGCCATGACCCGCTGTTACGTTGCACGTTCCGTTTAAGAACATCGTTTCGTATTTGTCGCGGAGTTTGAGTAACTGTGCCACTTTTTCGAAACTGCCCATGCGTAAAGCGTTTTTGTACCAACCAAGTGCTTCGGGCACTGGTTTTGGATCAACGCGGTCGCCTACGCCGCCCGTTGCGTTGCTCAAAATGCTGTAATCAAATCCTAACTCTTCAAATTGCCAAATCATTTTAGGACCTTTCATCATAGTGTTAAACGCTACGTTAAGCGGAACACGATTCAAACGCGCGGTTTCGTCGGTTTTTAAGTTGCCGTTGCCATACGCTTTGGCTTTGTAGAAGTTGCGTTCTTCGTCGTGGCTTTCGCAGTAATACACCCAACCTTGTTTGTTGGCTGCGCTGATGTCGTCGTTTTGGTCGAGCCAGCCCATAGCGGTTTGGCTGTAACTGTCGTTCATACCTGTACCGCCGCCCCAGCACAACATGCCGTTACTTACAAAACCTGGTTCTTCGCTACCATACCAATGTTCCAAAATAAAGTACGCATTGCTTTTGACGGCTTTTACGCTGTTGTAATAGTTATTGATAATGGTGGTGCGGTTGTTGCAATCTGCGCCACATAAACCTTTCGATAAGTCCATGCGGTAACCGTCAATTTTATATTCAGAAATCCAATATTGCAATACACGTTTGAAATAGTCGCTGGTACCTGTAAAGTTGTGATTGAAATCTTGATTTACGCTCGCATCGTGTGGCGCAACGGTGTTGAACCAAGGATTATTAGAGGCTACGCCTGTAGTGCCATAATACAATTTTGCAAACGGATTGACGCCTGTGGCGTGGTTGAATACCATATCCAAAATAACCGCCATACCGCGTTTGTGACATTCGTCGATAAACGTTTTATAATCGTTAGCCGTCCCGTACGATTTGTCAGGTGCAAAGAAATGGTTTGGATTGTAACCCCAACTGATGTTACCGTCGAATTCGGTAATTGGCATCAACTCGATGGCGTTTACGCCTAACGATTGTAAATAATCGAGGCGTGCTGTTACCGCTTTAATGGTGCGTAAGGGACTGAAATCGTGAATCCACAATTCGTAAATTACCAAATTATTTTTGTCAGGACCGTTGAAACTAAGCGTTTCGTTGCTCCAATTAAAGGCTGGTTTGCTGGTTTGTAAAACTGAAACAGGACCGTCGCCTTTGGCAGGATAGGTCAAGTTAGGGTAAATGTCTGCATCAATGTATTTGTCGTTCCATGGATCGAGTACTTTTTCGGTGTAAGCATCGCTTATTTGAATCACTTTGGTGCCAATTTTTACACCATATTGGAACGCGTATTCTTTGCCAGCTTCTAAACCGTCGATGGTCAACCAGAAATAACCCGTTGTGCCGTCTTTCTTCATTTGGTAGGTATTGCTAAAACTCCAATTGTTGAAATCGCCTAGCACAAACACATTATCAGCAATCACATTGGCATTATCTTTAGCGTACATCACCAAGGTGACTTGATTTGGGTTGCTGCTGTTGTAGTTGATGCCTTCCAACGCGCCCGATGGACGAGTTTGATTGGTTGGTGTGCTAGCGACACAAATAATCACGGTGTCGCGCACTGTTACGCTGTTTGCTGTGGCTGATAAAATACATTCGTAATCGCCTGTAGAGGCAAAGGCTTGTGAGTAGGTGAGTGTGGTGCCTGTAGCGGTAGCTTTCGATGTGCCGTTTATTTTTAATTCCATAGCGGCGGAAATGGAAGCAGTAGCACTGAAATTGACGCTGGCACCAGCTTGAATGAGTTGGTTACCTTCGGGTGCATTAAATTTTGCATTTAGGCCAGCTGCATATAAGTCAATAAACATATCGCCACCGTCGGCTGCTTTTCCTTCTTTGGTTCCAGCAGGGCCATCGTTGAATACGAATGCCATTTTCTGAATATCGGTAGTCGTTGGGCAACCATAAAAGGAGTAAATATTGCTAATAGTTAATTGCCATTTATTGCCCACTTTGGTCATCTTGTTTTTGGCTGCACCGCCGCGCCATTCGTCGGTCACAAATTTCCAATCGCTGGTGGTGGCACTTGCAGAAGTGATGATTCCTGTATGTGCATAACACGTGGTTGCTGTGGCCATACCGCCATTACCTAACGTGGGGTCGAAGGTGACCACAATAGTGCCATTATAACCTTTAGTGATAAAAGCAGGTTCAGTCACAATAACTTGTGCCGAAAGTGTGAGGTACGTACATACCATTCCTAATACGAGAAGCAATTTTTTCATGACAATTAAATTTAAGGGTCAATAAATGTAAATTGCAACAAAGATAAGTTTTTCAATTGAAAAAACTAAAAATTAGGAAGGGAATTTTAGTCAAATGTTAACTTTTTTTCAACTTATAGCTGATAATGCAGTGCATCATACCACAGTGAAAAATCTTGCTCCGAAATGCCCAGTGCTAAAAGGTGTTTTTTATCGTCGAAAAAGGCGGTAAAAAAGTGATTTTTAGTGGGTGCATGTTCAGCACTTTTACGATAGAAAAATAGCGCTTTCTCCGCATTGCCAGCCACCCAATACGCATGTCCAGCATTCAGAAAATCAACACTTTCGGTAGATGTGGTTACTAATTTTTCGTAGTAGTTGCAGGCTTCAGTTGTTTTGCCAGCCAGCAGATAACACCAAGCGATGATACGGCGAATTTGCAGGTTGTCGGGCGCTAAATAATCGGCTTTGAAATAGGTGGCAATGGCATCGTCGTAGCGTTTTAATTCGGTTTGACAATGTCCAATTTGGAGCAGTAGTTGCTTATTTTCAGGCATCAATTGAGCACAATTTTGATAATACGTAAGTGCTTTGGCGTAGTTGCCTGTGCGTTTCAAGCAATACGCCAATCGACGCATGGTCCACTTGTTTTGTGGTTGCAATAGGTCGGCTTGCTCGTATGCCTCAATGGCAGGCTGTAGTTGGTTGAGTTGTTGATGACAATAACCTATTTTCTGAAAACGTTCAGCCGTTTGTAGGTCGTTTTGCAACTGTTCAAATTGTTCTAAGGCTTCGACATACAAATCCTTGGAAAAATAAAATTCTGCCAATTGTTGGCGCGTTTCGCTCGTCGGGAAGAGTAGTGTAAAAAGTGGTGTTTTGTAAATACTCAAAATTTCTTGTAGCGGATTGGTCAATTCGTTTTTGTGAGCATGCAGCGTGTACAGGCGGTACAAATCTTGAATATACTGATTAGCTACGGTTTTGGCGCGTGTGGCAGGTTGTGTCAGCGCATCTTCGTCCATTAGTTCTTGTACTTGTTCCGATTCGGCATTGAAGTTGCTGGTCATCATATTTTGTTGAGCCAGTGGCATTTGTTGCAGGCTCAAACAGAATGAATATTTGTCGGAATTACATAAAAATGGACTGCGCATCATAGCAGCAAACAGACTTTTTTTGTTTTCGAACAAGGCACGAATACTGCTGTGTTTCGGGTCGAATGGCAACAGCCAATTCATGGTATTTCGGAAAAATGGGAAACTTTTTAAGGCAGCAAAGGTGCTTACATACACATCGGCTCCATCCATTTGTAACTCGCCAAACTCTTGTAATTTATCGGCTACGCCACTTTGTTCGAGTAGTTCTTGCCATTCAGGATTTTTATCGTTTAACTCATCGGCCTTAAGCGATTCCGAATCCATTTTATCTTTCATCATCGGTGTGAGACGTATCACGTCGGGCATAATCTCCTCACGTATGCGTTTGGTAATCGATTCTGTTTCGCTGGTACGTACCAATTGCATCACTACCGATTCCAACTCTTGTCTAAAATCTTTATTGTCGCACAACAAGGTGAGCTGATTCATGCAGGTTTCATTCAGTTGAATGCGTTCGGCATAACGTGTTACAACAAGTGCTATACAGACTAAAACACGTTGCCGAATATCTAACTCAGGATGTTGTGCCTGTGTGAGTAACAACGCTAATTTGGACGGGTAAAAATTACGTAGCAGCGACAAGGTGATAGCCGAAATAATGACAGAGCGATCGGTGGTATCAATATCGGGCGATTGTAATAAGTTGGTTACTAATTGTTTTTCGTCGGGAGTCCATTTGCCAGAAAGCCAAATATAATTGAACACAGCTAATAAATGCTGTTCGTGTTCCACCGCAAACTGAGCGGCTTTTTGTCCATCATCTTGTAAACCGCTAGTGAGCAGTTCACCCAAAGCATGATGCGAGGCATCGAGTTCCAGTGTACTCACTAATTCGTTCAATTGACTAGGTGCCATTTGCGCATAGCGTTTTTGGGCATATTCCACACGCGATGAGACGCGGGTTAAGAGTGCTTCTTTGATAGAACTCACCAAGTCGTAACAATCTTCGAGCAACTGATTAAAAATGCGTTGTTGCTGTGGATCGTTCACGCCCAAAACAGCGTATTGCAATAGATTGCGGTACACGGTTTCTAACTCCTCTTTACGATTGGTGTAATTCCAATCCTGTAACTCTTCGAGCAGTGGTTGTAATTTGCCAAATGCGTCTGCCAAACGGCGTTGTTTGAGCAATTGGAGGATGTATGTATAAATGGAAAGTATCTCTTTTTCTTGCATAATGAGGCTGTGTTAAAGTGCAAATATACGATTGTTTACTTGGATAATCATATTTTATGCCAAAAGAATTGACACAAAAAAAGCTGTCAAACAGACAGCTTTTTATCATATATGAAGCAGGAATTAACCTATTTTGCTTATTTTTCGGAGTTGTTCTTCGTCCAAAATTTGAATATTTCGTCCCGATACAGCAATAACGCCTTCGCTGACAAAATTTGATAAAGTGCGGATAGCATTGGAAGTGGTCATGTTCGAGTAATTGGCCAAATCTTCTCTCGAAAGATGACTGTTAATGGTTCTTCCATCCGATTCTACACCGTAATTGTCGCGTAGCATAATCAACGACTCTGCCAAACGACCTCTCACATGTTTTTGCGTTAAACTCACAATGCGAGCATCATCTACGCCTAAATCGGAGGCCAATGATTGAATAAAATAGAGCGCTAATTTGTTGTTCGATTGGATAATTTGTTCCACAACTTGCATTGGTACCAAATACGCCGATGAGGATTCGATAGTAGAAGCGCTGGTCAAATAAGGCTCTTTGGCAAAGAATGCGCGGAAACCAAAAATATCGACTGGTTTGATAAGTCGTATAATCTGACTGCGTCCACCAACACCATCTTTGTAGATTTTTACTTTGCCGGTCACCAAACACATCATGAATTTGGGAGTTTCGCCTTCGCAGTAAATTACTTCGTTTTTGCGAAAATGTTGTAACTTGGTATTTTCCCGTAAATAAAAACGTTCTTCTTGCGTGAGAACTTCCCACATAGGGCAAAATTCGTCGATTGGTTTCAATTGTTTTTCCGAGTAAGTCACCATAATTAAGTTTTAAAACAATGTTTTACAGCACAAAAATACAACATTTTTTTGATATGCAAACAAAAAAGAGCAAAAAATCGATGACTTTTTGCTCTTTGGGGTCATAGCCTAGGTTTTTTATTAGGCTACTTTTTTACTTTTTAATACGCTCCAAATGAAGTAACTAATAATTAAAATATACATGCCAAGTCCTAACCAAGCGGCGCCAGAAGTTTCAGCCCATAAATCTTGATACCAATTAATACCTGCAAATTTAAGTGCGGCACTCACCACGCCCATTAAGGCGCCACCAGCAATGAAGCCAGAAGCAATGAGTGTTCCTTTTTCATTACGTGCGGTATTTAAGTCTGCATCTTTCGAGCGTGACGTTACAAACCAATTGATTAAACCACCAACAACGAGTGGCGTATTTAATGGGAGCGGAATAAACATACCGAGTGCAAAAGCTAATACAGGCACTCCAAGTACATTGAGCAACAATGCCAAAACGGCTCCCACGCCATACAATAACCAAGGAGCGCCTTGTCCCATCATTAATGGTTCAATAACGGCAGCCATGGCGTTGGCCTGTGGTGCTACTAAGGCATTTTCGCCTGTGAAACCGTATGTTTTATTTAAAATAATGATGACTCCGCCCACTGTGGCAGCCGATACGAGTGTTCCTAGGAATTTCCAAGTTTCCTGTTTGGCTGGTGTGTTACCAATCCAATAACCAATTTTGAGGTCGGTAATAAAACCGCCTGCCATCGAAAGAGCCGTACATACTACACCGCCAATAACCATGGCCGCTACCATACCGCTAGTTCCTTTGAGTCCTACACCTACTAAAATCACTGAAGCAATAATTAAGGTCATTAAGGTCATGCCCGATACGGGATTGGAACCAACAATAGCAATAGCATTAGCAGCCACGGTGGTAAATAAAAAGGCAATAATAGCAACTACTAAAAATGCAATCAGTGCTTGGAAGAAATTACCAATAACACCGAAATAAAAGAATAGTAACGTGATGAGTAGAGCTGCAATGATGGCGATAGAGATGAATTTCATCGATAAATCGCGTTCGGTACGTGGAATCGCTTTGGCTATGGCTTTACTTTTGCCACCTAACTCTTTACCTGCTAAACCTACTGCACTTTTGATAACACTCCATGATTTTACGATGCCAATAACACCTGCCATAGCAATAGCACCAATGCCAATAAAGCGTGCATAATGTGAGAAAATCCAGTCGGGATCCATTTGACTTAACATCACAGAATCTACGGTGGTCATGCCAAGAAGTGGAATGATGAACCACCAAACAAATAAGGAACCAGCACAAATGATGATGCTATATTTCAAACCAATAATATAACCGAGTCCTAATACGGCAGAGCTCGTATTGATTGAAAAAGTCATTTTTACTTTTTGTGCTACGGCTTCGCCCCACGGAATCATGCGCGAAGTGAGTGTTTCGCTCCAAGTGCCAAACGTGGCTACAACAAAGTCGTATAAACCACCAATGGCAGCTGCCCACATCAGCGGTTTGGCTTGGCTGCCACCTTTTTCTCCTGAAACAAGTACTTGTGTGGTGGCTGTAGCTTCGGGGAAAGGATATTTCCCGTGCATATCGCTTACAAAATACTTACGAAATGGAATTAAAAATAAAATACCCAAAATTCCACCAAGCAAAGAGCTTAAAAATACTTGCATAAAGCTCACCGTGATTTCGGGATATTTGGCTTGCAAAATGTAAAGTGCAGGTAGTGTAAAGATGGCGCCTGCTACAATCACACCAGAACTTGCACCAATAGATTGAATAATAACATTTTCGCCTAATGCATTTTTACGTTTAGTAGCACTTGATAAACCCACGGCGATGATGGCAATAGGAATGGCTGCCTCAAATACTTGTCCTACTTTTAAACCTAAATAAGCGGCCGCTGCCGAAAAAAGTACTGCCATGAGAATTCCCCATGACACAGAATAAAAACTAATCTCGGGAATGTTTTTGTTGGCAGGTAAAATAGGATGGTAGGTTTCGCCTGGTTTGAGTTCTCTGTTAGCGTTGTCAGGTAAACCTAGCTTTGGAGATTTTTCCATAAGTTATTCAGATTTTAAATGTGTATTAAAATGGAGTGTCCTCGTTGTTGTGAGGTGGTAAATTATAGCTACTGTACGAAGGCAGTGGAGCATTGTTCAATTTTGAACCCAAAGTGGCAAACGGATCCACCGTGTCTTCTTCGTTCATAAAGCGTGCATATTCGTGCTTGAATACCAAATCAATATCGGCAGTAGCACCGTTACGGTGTTTAGCAATGATAATTTGCGCAATACCGCGCAAATCTTTTTGAGTATTTGGGTCTTCGTAAATTTTATAATAGTCGGGACGGTGAATGAAACAAACCATATCGGCATCCTGTTCGATAGCACCAGATTCACGTAAATCCGATAATTGTGGTTTTTTGCCTTCCGAACCTTGTCCACGGTTTTCCACATTACGATTTAACTGTGATAGGGCGATAATCGGAATATCTAACTCTTTGGCTAGTCCTTTCAATGAACGTGAAATAGTACTTACCTCTTGCTCGCGACTTTGGAATTTCATGCCCGAAGCGTTCATTAATTGTAAGTAGTCAATAATGATAATTTGGATATCATTTTCTTCTTTCAAACGGCGTGCTTTCGTTTGAAATTCCAAAATAGATAAACTGGGTGTGTCGTCAATATAAATGGGAGCACCTTCTAGCTTTTTAATTTTCACATCGAGTTGTGCCCATTCGTGCGGTTCTAATTGTCCACTTTTAATTTTTTCACCTGGGATTTCGCAGACATTCACAATGAGACGGTTTACCAACTGAACGTTCGACATTTCCAACGAGAATACAGCTACAGGAATATTATAATCGACCGCCATATTTTTTGCCATCGATAGCACAAAAGCGGTTTTACCCATCGCAGGACGAGCTGCAATAATCACTAAATCCGATTTCTGCCAACCAGAAGTGACTTTATCTAATGCATGAAATCCGCTACAAACGCCACTAAGACCGTCGGTTTGTGCTGCTGCTTTATTGAGTCGGGCTAACGCTTCATCAATCACAGGGTCGATTTGAGTCACGCCTTTTTTCTGACGTTTTTGCGATAATTCGAAAATACGGCCTTCGGCTTCCTGCATTAAATCGTCCACATCCGTACTCTCTTCGAATGCTTTTGTTTGCACATCGGTAGAAATGCCAATGAGTTCACGAGCCATAAATTTTTGTGCAATAATTTGCGCGTGAAATAAAATGTGAGCGGCTGATGCGACTTTGGCAGTGAGCATGGCAATGGCGTAAGGACCACCAACTTCTTCCAAATCCCCATTCTTACGTAATTGTTCAGTCACCGTGTGCATATCAATAGGACTACGGTTACCATATAATTCAGTAATCGATTTGTAGATTTTTTGGTGCGTTTCTTTGTAAAAAGAATCGGCTGATAAAATATCTACCACTTTATCGATAGCTGTGTTGTCAATCATTAAGGCGCCTAAAACAGACTCTTCAATTTCGGTAGCTTGTGGTGGTACTTTACCGTAATCCACTACTATTTTAGTCTGTTTTTTGTTGGTCGATTTACTTTTTGCAGGTTCCATGAAATTCGAATTTAGAACCCCAAAAGTACTACAAAAAAGCCATCCTTTTGCCTATTCGTATTATGACTTATAAGTTGAGATTTCAACAAGTTTTCAACAATGTGGCTATCTCAAAAAATGATTATCTTTGTCATCAATAAATTAGCTTATTTATGATTACATTCCCGAATGCCAAAATCAACTTAGGACTTAATGTGGTAAGCCGTCGCCCAGATGGTTATCACAATCTTGAAACGGTATTTTATCCCATCAATTTGTGTGATGCGTTGGAATTTGTGCCAGCTGTTAAAACGTCTTTAAATATAGCAGGTTTGCCTGTGTCTGGAGATATAGAACAGAATTTGGTGGTGCGTGCGTTTCGTTTATTGCAGCGTGATTTTCAGTTACCAGAACTTGAAATAGCTTTGCTCAAAAATATTCCCATGGGCGCCGGTCTTGGTGGCGGTTCAGCTGATGCAGCTTTTATGTTGAAAATGGTAAATGAACATTTTCTCTTGAATTTGTCTGTGGAGCAGTTGGAACACTATGCGTCTAAATTAGGGGCCGATTGTCCTTTTTTTATTCGTAACAAACCCATATTTGCAGCTGGTATTGGCAATGAATTTAGGTCGCTTGAGGTGTCGTTGAAGGGCTATTATTTAGTATTGGTAAAACCTGACGTGCATGTGTCTACGGCTGAAGCTTATGCGCATGTCGCATGTCAACGATGGAACGTGCCACTTATGGAAGTGATGGCGATGCCACTTGAAAAATGGCGTGAATATTTATTTAACGATTTTGAAATCAGTGTTTTTGAAATTCATCCAGAATTGGCGGTTATCAAACAATACTTATATGACACAGGCGCAGTTTACGCAGCCATGTCGGGTTCGGGTTCTACCTTGTACGGTATTTTCAAAACTAAGCCAGAACTTAATTTCGCAGATAGTCGTGTTTTTACGTTGGATTTATAAGGAGTCAGTTTCTTTGAACTAATAAAACGGGCAATCGATCATTCGATTGCCCGTTTGGTTTACTGAGAAATTGTTGTAAAATATAAGTTACTATATAACTTATCGAATGAATAATAATTCGCGATATTTAGGTAATGTCCACATTTCATCATCCACAATCATTTCCAATTCGTCGACGTGTTTGCGAATTTCTTCCATTAAAGGTACTATTGTGTCGTGATAAGCGATGGCTTTAGCGCGTTCGCCTACCAGACGATTGGCTATTTTTCGCGCAGCTAACATCTCGTCAACCTTAGATACAATGGCCGTTACGTGTCCTGCAATACGACGAATGATAAGTGTGTCTTGAGCTGCTAATTCTTTTGCTTCTTTAGCATCGAATGCCTCTTTCATCCGCACTACATTGTCTAGTAAAATAGATTGATAACGACTAGAAACGGGTACAATGTGATTCATCACTAAATCGCCCAAAACGCGCGATTCAATTTGAATTTTTTTAGTGTAAGTTTCCCATTTTACTTCGCAACGTGAATGTAATTCTGATTCTGAAAGCACGTTTGTGGTTTTGAACATCTTTATAGTGTCTGGACTGATATAGTGCTCAAAAATAAGTGGAACGCTTGTTTCGCAATCTAATCCACGTTTTTCAGCCTCTTTTTTCCATTCATCGCTGTAGCCGTTGCCGTCAAATCGAATGGCTTTACAAGCCGAAATGTAGCGTTTTATAACTGCGAATAGAGCGCGTTCTTTAGGTTCTCCTTTTTCTATGAGTGTATCTACATCTTTTTTGAAACAAATAAGTTGTTCTGCTACAGCGGCATTGATGGCTAACATGGCACCTCCGCAGTTGGCTGATGAACCAACGGCTCTGAATTCAAAACGATTGCCTGTAAAAGCAAATGGCGATGTACGGTTACGGTCGGTATTATCGAGTAATATTTCTGGAATGTTGGCCACACCGAGTTTCATCTCTTTTTTAGCATTGATGACAATACCTTTGTCGGCTGATGCTTTTTCGAGTTTATCTAATACATCGGTGATTTGGGTACCTAAGAACACTGAAATAATAGCAGGTGGAGCTTCGTTTGCGCCCAAACGGTGTGCATTTGTAGCTGAGCTGATAGATGCTTTAAGTAGTCCGTTGTGTTTGTGAACGGCCATAAGCACATTTACCAAAAAGGTGATAAATTGTAAATTAGAAGCGGCATTTTTCCCTGGTGCTAATAAATTGACGCCTGTATTGGTACCCATCGACCAGTTGCAGTGCTTACCAGAGCCATTAACACCAGAGAATGGTTTCTCGTGCAATAATACACGGAAGTGGTGATGACGAGCCACGCGTTCCATTACGGACATTAGCAATAAATTGTGGTCGTTGGCTAAGTTTACTTCTTCATACACTGGAGCTAGCTCAAATTGATTTGGTGCCACTTCATTATGACGTGTTTTAACAGGAATGCCAAGTTTTAATGATTCAATTTCGAGGTCAGTCATAAAATGTAATACACGTTCTGGAATAGAACCAAAATAATGGTCTTCGAGCTGTTGGTTTTTGGCACTATCATGTCCCATTAATGTACGACCTGTTAACATAAGGTCAGGACGAGCAGCCCACAAGGCTTCATCTACTAAAAAGTATTCTTGTTCCCAGCCTAGAAACGACGTCACTTTGGACACGTTTTTGTCGAAATAGCGACAAACATCAACGGCCGCTTTGTCGAGAGCCGATACCGATTTTATAAGTGGTGTTTTATAATCTAGTGCTTCACCCGTATAAGCTACGAAAATAGTAGGAATACAAAGTGTGTCTCCAACAATAAATGCAGGTGATGATGGATCCCAAGCGGAATAGCCACGTGCCTCGAAGGTGTTGCGAATACCACCATTAGGGAAACTAGACGCATCAGGTTCTTGTTGGTAGAGTAATTTACCCGAAAATTCTTCTAACACTTTTCCTTCTGGTGTTTTGTCGATAAAACCATCGTGTTTTTCGGCTGTACCACCTGTTAGAGGCTGAAACCAGTGTGTGTAATGAGTCGCTCCGAGTTCCGAAGCCCATTTTTTCATACCCATTGCCACGGAATTGGCAATGTCACGACTTAATGGTTTTCCGTTGTCAATCACGTCAAAAAGTTGGTCTAGAATAGTATCGGCGATATATTCTTTCATCTTTTCACGTGTGAAAACCATTTTTCCAAAAAATACAGATGGGCGTTCTGTGGGTGTAGCTACTGCTACAGGTTTGTGAGAACAAGCATCTTCAAGCGCTTTGAAACGTAATTTGCTCATAATGTTGAAGTGATTAAATGACTAAATCTAATACTAGTTATAATAGGATGCTGATTTTTGCTTCATTTTTAAAAATAGCCCTCTTTTTGAGGGGTATTTTTTGTTTTTATCTCTGAAAAAATGAAAATTGATGTTGCAAAGATACTAAAAAAATGATTTTATCACTATATTTTTGAAAAAATGTCGTAAAATGATGATTTATTTTTATGAACTATAACTTTTTTCTTTATTAATGGGTTTTAACGAATTGCGTGTGGACTATTTTTGCCTCAAAAATCTTTGTATCTTTGCACTTATTATACAAAAAACAATAGTTTAGATGGATATTTTTATTTCATTAATCGCCAAACAACTCCAAATTTCTGAACGTCAGGTTCAAAATACGGTCAAACTTTTGAGTGAGGGGTCGACCATTCCTTTTATAAGTCGTTATCGTAAAGAGCTAACTAGTGGTTTAGATGAAGTTCAGATTGGAGCAATAGCCGATTTGCACTCAAAATTAACCGAATTAGCTAAACGTAAAGAAACTATTTTAAATACCATTGAAGAACAAGGAAAATTAACGCCCGAACTAAAACAACAGATAGAGCAAACTTGGGAATCAACCGTTTTGGAGGATTTGTACTTACCGTACAAACCCAAACGTCGTACGCGCGGACAAATGGCATGCGAAAAAGGCTTGGAGCCATTAGCCAAACTTTTGATGACCCAACGATATGGCGATATTGAATTACAAGCGGAGCGTTTTTTGAGTGATGCTGTTACTTCTGTGAAAGATGCTTTGGCTGGTGCACGCGATATTATGGCTGAATGGATTAATGAAAATGGCTATGCTCGTAATACGATTAGAGCCATTTTTTCACGCGAAGCAATTATTTATAGTCGTTTGGTGAAAGGTAAAGAGGCTGAAGGCGATAAATTTCGCGATTATTTTAATGCCGAAGAATCGTTGCGTCGTATCTCTTCACATCGTTTGTTAGCCATGCGTCGTGGCGAAGCTGAAGGCTTTCTTAAAGTCGAGATTGCAGCACCCGAAGAACTGTGTGTCGAACGTTTGAATAAACTCTTTGTGACGGCCAATAACGCTTCTTCTGAACAGGTTAAATTGGCAGTTGCTGATAGTTACAAGCGTTTACTTAAACCCGCTATAGAAACAGAATTTGCTGCAGAAAGTAAAGCCAAGGCCGATGGCGAGGCGATTGCTATATTTGTGGAAAATTTAAAACAATTACTCTTGTCATCACCATTAGGTCAAAAACGTGTGCTGAGTTTAGATCCGGGTTTTCGTACAGGGTGTAAAGTGGTTTGTTTGGATGCTCAAGGTAATTTATTGTACAATGAAACCATTTATCCGCATCCGCCGAAAAATGAAACGGCCTTGGCGATGAAAAAAATAGCGCATTTAGTGGAACAATATGCCATTGAGGCGATTGCTATTGGCAATGGTACCGCTGGTAGAGAAACGGAGCAATTTATTCAATCTATTCATTTTGATCGACAAGTTCAGGTGTTTGTAGTTAGCGAAAATGGGGCGAGTATTTATTCCGCCTCCAAAATTGCGCGTGAAGAATTTCCTGAATATGATGTGACAGTGCGTGGTGCTGTTTCTCTCGGTCGTCGTTTGATGGATCCGTTGGCCGAATTGGTTAAGTTAGATCCAAAATCAATAGGCGTAGGACAATATCAATATGATGTGGACCAGTCGGCACTCAAAAAAGCACTTGACCAAACCGTTGAAAATGCCGTGAATAAAGTTGGTGTAAATGTGAATACAGCGAGTAAATATTTGTTGACCTACGTGTCTGGTATCGGTCCTCAATTGGCTGAAAATATTGTGGCGTTTCGTGCCCAAAATGGTCCTTTTAAATCACGTAAAGCGTTGCTGAATGTGGCTAAAATGGGCGCTAAATCATTTGAGCAAAGTGCTGGTTTTATGCGTGTTGAAAATTCGGATAATCCTTTGGATAATAGTGCTGTACACCCTGAAAGCTATCCGATTGTGGAACGCATGGCTCGCGATTTAAAATGCTCTGTCGCCGATTTGTTACGTGATGAAAATCTCCGCAAGCAGATTGTGGTTCAAAATTATGTAACCGATACGGTAGGGTTGCCTACTTTAAATGATGTTTTACTTGAATTGGCTAAGCCAGGACGTGATCCACGTACTGAAATTCAAGTATTCTCGTTTGATCCCACGGTGAAAACGATTAACGATGTAAAAGTTGGTCAAATTTTGCCAGGCATTATTACCAATGTAACTAAATTTGGTGCGTTTGTAGATGTTGGTGTACATGAAAATGGATTGGTACACATTTCCAATATGGCTGACCGTTTTGTGAGCGACCCAACGGAAGTGATGGCCTTGCATCAGCATGTGCAAGTGAAAGTAATTGAAGTGGATTTAGAGCGTAAGCGCATACAGCTTAGCATGAAAGGGATAAAACAATAGCGTTTTGCTCTTCGACAATTGCCAAAAAATCATTACTTTTGCACACTCAAAAAATATTTAAACAACGATGAATAATACGCTAATTTCCCGTTTGGAGGGTTTATCTGCTCGGTTTGAAGAGGTTTCTACGCTCATTACCGATCCATCCATTATTTCTGATATGAAACGCTATGTTAAACTCAATAAAGAGTATAGCGAATTGGAGCGTATTATTACCAAACGGAATGAATATCAACGTTTATTGCAAAATTTAGCTGAAGCTAAAGAAATTTTGGATTCTGAAAATGATCCAGAAATGCGTGAAATGGCCAAACTAGAAATTGACGCTATTGAACCTAAAATTGAGCCATTGGAAGAGGAGATAAAATTGCTTTTGATTCCGGCTGACCCCGAAGATGCTAAAAATTGTATTGTTGAAATTCGTGGTGGTACTGGAGGCGACGAAGCCGCTATTTTTGCAGGCGATTTGTTTCGTATGTATATCAAATTTTGTGAAACGAAAGGCTGGAAAGTCGCCGTTTCCAATTTTAATGAAGGTACTGCTGGTGGTTACAAGGAAATTGTATTTGCAGTAACGGGCGAAGGCGTTTACGGCATTTTAAAATATGAATCGGGTGTGCACCGCGTACAACGTGTGCCAGCTACCGAAACTCAAGGTCGCGTACATACCTCAGCAGCATCTGTGGCGGTTTTGCCAGAAGCACAAGAGTTTGATGTGGAAATAAACGAAGGCGAAATTAAATGGGATACGTTTCGTTCGGGCGGTGCTGGCGGACAAAATGTAAATAAAGTGGAGTCGGGCGTTCGTTTGCGTTATATGTGGAAAAATCCGAATACGGGCGTTCCTGAGGAAATTTTGATTGAATGTACCGAAACGCGTGACCAACCTAAAAATAAAGAGCGTGCCTTGGCACGTTTACGCACATTTATTTATGATAGAGAACATCAAAAATATTTGGACGATATTGCGTCTAAGCGCAAAACCATGGTTTCTACTGGCGACCGTTCGGCCAAAATTCGTACCTATAATTATCCACAAGGGCGTATTACCGATCACCGTATTAACTATACCGTTTATAATCTTTCAGCCTATATGGATGGCGATATCGAAGATTGTATCAATCATCTGATTATTGCCGAAAATGCGGAACGCATGAAAGAATCTAATTTGTAAGTAGTTCCAGAAATACGAATTTGTCACGCTAAATAAGTTTTTTATGAAACGATTTTTTTTATTTTTGTTATTTCCAGAAGCTGGCTTTCGTAAGGAAGTTCAGGCTAAAAAAATATCAAAGGGAAAACTTATTTATGCTTTGAGCATTAATTTTGTATTGCCTCTATTATTCTTAATTTTTGGTTTGATTATCAATGCCAATCAACCTTTAAAAGAACGCATACAAGCATTGCAAGATACTAAAGTGCCTGAAGTGGTTGACGATTACGGACGTTATGCGCCCATTCCTTTTATCTTTGTGCTCGATCGTGTGGGAATGTCGGCACGCACACCTTTTGTGGTGCGGGTTCTAACATTTACATCGGCCTATATTATTGGTGATGCGGTGGTGCATCGTACCAAACAGTTTACAAAAGTAACGCGTCCTAAAAAAGAGTATGGCAACACCTCTTTCCCTTCGCAACATACCAATCAAGCGTTTTTGGCTTCTATGGCTTTGCATCACGAATATATTGGTAGCAAAGGTGGCGGTGTGGTTAGTGCGGCTGGTATGGTGTGTGCTGGTGGCGTTGGTTATTTGCGTTATGCACGCGACAAACATTGGAGTAGCGATGTGCTCGTTGGCGCCGCTGTAGGTATGATGGCTGTGAATGTAGTCTATATGTTTTTATATGGTCTGTTGACTTTGTTAGTTCAAAAGAGTTGGACTTTTATCCAGTCGAAATTTAAGCGGTAATTTTTACCCATCAAAATATAAAGCGTAGTGGTTTGTTCCATTACGCTTTTTTATAAATAAAAGTCCCCACCTTCACAGGCAGGGACCGTATAAAGCACATGATGTGAAATCTATGAAAAAGGTTTTGTGCTTAATTATCTTGTTTAATTTTCGACATGCCTTCTTGAATCGATTGTAAAATCACCGGAGTTCCTTTGTAGGTAATTTTACTAGCATCGTGAGCCGACATCCATAAACTTTGTGTGGTTCCTACTTCTACTTTTGAAGCGTTACGAGCTTCAACATTAGCGGTTGTGGTTACTAATTCGTCTAAATCTGCTTTAGAAGCATTGTTGATGTTTGTAGATAATTTATCTGCAGTTCCTTCAATTTCAACTTTGCAGGCTTCTGATGCTTTTATCGTCAACAGATTCGCAATTATTACATCAAGATCCGCTTTACTTGCTTCGTTCAAATTCAATTCTAAATTGGTGAATTTAAGCGGAGCATTTGATCTTATAACACTAGCTTGGTTGGCTTTTACCAATCGTAAATTAGGAGTTGTAACGTATACTGTACCACCACTATTTAGCACGTGTAGTGAATTGGCATCATCTTTTAATTCTACATATAAAATACTATCGCGCACTTCTGTTTGGATATAACCAATACGCGTGTCGCCAGCTTTTACAATTACCGTCGTAGAGTCGCCCTGCGATATCATCACTTTCATATTATTCGATACTTCGATGCTGTGAAATGGAGTGATGGCACGTGTTTCGGTAATGGTGTTGACATTGGCAGTCGTGTCAAAATTATCGTTTGTTATATATTTGATAGACAAACCGATTAGAACAAATAAACTGATAATCCAAGCCACAAAAAGTGTCCAACCAAACCAATGTGATCTTTGTTCTGGTCGTTTTCCTCTTAATAATCGGAAAGAACTAATCATGATGGCCAAAATAGGAATAATTACGATTAAAGCGACACTAGAAAGAGCAGCCCAACCGCCAAATGGCGACATCAAGGTGAATGGCAACATACTAGCAACCACATCTTGACCTGCTACAATTACCACAATCAATGCAAATATAATGGCAGCCAAAACAGCGATGCAAATAATACTCATTATAACGCTTACAAATATGAATAATGCTTTAAATAACCAACGTACTATTTCGCCTAAACGGATGCCAATACGTGATGCTGATTGTTTAAATCTGTCCGATTCAACATATTCTTTAGCCGAGTCGAATTGTTCTTTGATTGCATCAACGGTTACATCTTTGCCTTGCATTTCTAGTCGTTGCGCAGTAGTGCGTGCCTCGGGCGCAATAAGCCATACCAATAAGTAAATAGGAATAGCCCAGCCAAAACCAATAATGACTAATATGACAAATAGAATGCGCACCAGTGTTGTATCCCAATCGAGATAGGCTGCCACACCGCCAGCCACACCGCCAAGTATGCGATTTTCTGGGTCACGATAGAAACGTTTGTGTTTACCTTTTTTAGGTTCTTCTGTTTTGTTTGTTTCTTCTGATTCGGTAGCTTCGCTTTCAAATTGATTTGGATGTCCGAGTACGCTGATAACGCTTTCTACATCAGCTATTTCGATAACACCTTTGTTGCCTTGGAGTTTTTCGGCAAATAATTCGGCAATACGTGCCTCAATATCTTTTAGAATCTCTTTTTCTTCTTCTGAGACAAAATGAGCTCCAATTTCGTTTAAGTAACTTTTTAAGGCTTGGTAAGCGTCCTCATCAATATTGAAAACGATTCCGTTTAAATTAATTGTTAATGTCTTTTTCATATTATATGATTTTTTGAAATTATTTTTTTACAATATCAACAACATTCTTTATTTCGTCCCACGCGTGGTCAAGTTCTGCTAAAAATGCTTTACCATCTGATGTTAACGTGTAGTATTTACGTGGTGGCCCTTGTGTTGATTCTTGCCACACATAATCCAATAAGCCGCTATTTTTTAAGCGGGTGAGCAAAGGGTAGAGTGTTCCTTCTACCACAATGAGTTCTGCATTTTTAAGTTCTACAATAATATCCGATGCGTAAGCTGGCTTTTTGTCGATAATGAGTAAAATACAATATTCTAAAAAACCTTTACGCATTTGCGATTTAATGTTTTCTGTGTTTATTGCCATAAGTTTATAATTAAGCTATGAGTTTTTTTAATTTGATTGAAATCACGCTGCAAAGATATTGTATATTTTAGTACTATGCAATACAAAATACCATATTTTTTTTAAAATAATTTTCAAATATTTTATTAATAAATTGTTAATCAGTAAATTAATTGCTTTATATTTTTTTAATAAAAGCGTTTATTATATGCTGTAAATGATGTATCTTTGCACATAATATGAAAGAGATAGAGGAATTTTTAGCAAAACAGTCTTATCCGTCCTTCGATTTGAAGGCTGTTTTTTTTGATATGGATGGTGTGTTATTTGATTCGATGCCATTTCATGCGTTAGCGTGGACACGTACCATGCAAAATAATGGGTTTGATTTTACTGAATACGACGCCTATATGAACGAAGGGCGTACAGGCGAAGGCACTATCAATGAGTTCTTTTTACGTCATCGCGGACGTGTGGCTACGGACGAAGAGTGTAAAGCAATGTATGCCGAAAAGGGACGTTATTTTGAAGCTTGTGGACCAGTAAAGCCAGTGAAACATGTTCTTGAATTGTTACATAAAATTCAAGCTCAAGGGTTAGATATTTATATTGTCACAGGCTCTGCTCAACGTTCGTTATTGAATACATTACACCATCATTTTGGAACTATTTTTGAAAAAGAAAAAATGGTGACAGCTTTTGATGTGAAATATGGAAAACCTAATCCAGAACCTTATTTAATGGCTCTACAAAAGGCTAAGATTGAGCCTTGGCAGGCTGTCGTTATTGAAAATGCACCGCTTGGTATTCAAGCTGGTGTAGGTGCTGGTATTTTTACTATTGGCGTAAATACAGGAATTCTTGAAGATAAAGTATTATTGGACGCAGGTGCACATGTGGTTTATCCATCTATGCACGAATTATTAACTCAATGGACCGCTATTTATGATTAACAAACACACACTTTTATGGATGTTATTCGGTTGTGCGAGTGTTACTTTTGCCCAAACAGCACATACCGATTCATTGTCTAATTTTTCATTGTTTGATTTAGAGAATACAGGAAAGGCCGATGTGGATGAGGGTAAAGTGCTCGATACCAAAAAGATGGAAGCTAAAGATTATGCTCCAGAGATACACGGAACGCTTCGTAGCCGTTACGAATATTGTAGTACGCTAGATGCTAGTCGATTTCAAGTGCGTAACGCTCGTGTTAGCTTTACCGGCAATGTGCATCCTTTGGTAGCCTATAAAGCTGAAATTGATTTATCTGATGCTGGTGTTACACGTATGCTAGACGCTTATATTCGTGTATTCCCCACCAAAGGACTCGCTTTAACTTTAGGACAAATGAAAGTTCCTTTCAGTACTGATAATTTACGTAGTCCTCATTTGTTGTATTTTGCCAATCGTTCGTTTATTGCTAAAGAAATTTCCGGATTACGCGATGTTGGTTTCACTGCAGGATATACATTGACCGAAAAATTCCCATTTTCAGTAGTAGCTGGGGTATATAATGGCGCTGGTATTTACCAACAAAAAGAGTGGCATAATACCATGTGTTTTGCTACACGTGCTACGTTTGATCCATCCAAGTATATTAATATTTCGCTCAATTTTCAATCGTTCGAACCCGATAGTGTGCGTATGAATGCGTATGATGTGGGATTGCTCAGTAACTTCTTTGGGTTTCATGCCGAAGTCGAATATTTGTATAAAACCTATAACGGAAATGTGTTTAAACCAGCACACGCATTTACAGGTTTGTTAAGTTATGATTTGCCTTTAGAAAAAGTATTTAATAAAATCTCGTTTATGGGGCGTTATGATATGATGACCGATAATAATAGAGGATTTAAAAATACGTTAGGCCAATATGAAGCAGACGATTTTGAGAGACAGCGTATTACGGCTGGCGTGTCATTAACACTTGCGAAACCGATTTTGGCGGAGTTACGTGTTAACTACGAAAAATATTTTTATACTAATTGGAACTTAGCCGATCCTTCGGAACAAGATAAATTAGTCATCGAAATTGTGGCTCGGTTTTAGTAAATACATAGTATCGTTTTCATAACTAATATCATTATGTATCAAGATTTTCAAACACATTTAACATCTGAATTGGCTGCTATTAAAGAGGCTGGCTTATTCAAAAATGAACGGTTGATTGCCTCTCCTCAAGGAGCAGACATAGTGGTTAACGGCAAGCATGTGCTCAATTTTTGTGCAAACAATTATTTGGGTTTAGCTAATCATCCTGCGCTTATTGCTGCGGCCAAAAAAGCTATGGATGAGCGTGGTTATGGTATGTCGTCAGTACGTTTTATTTGTGGAACCCAAGATTGTCATAAAGAGTTAGAACAAGCTATTTCGCGTTATTTTGGAACTGAAGATGCTATTTTGTATGCCGCTTGTTTTGATGCTAACGGTGGCGTATTTGAACCATTGTTGACAGAAGAAGATGCTATTATTTCCGATGCTTTGAATCACGCTTCCATTATCGATGGTGTGCGTTTATGTAAGGCACAGCGTTTTCGTTACGCAAATGCAGATATGGCGGAGCTAGAAGAGCAACTCAAAGCTGCACAATCCTGTCGTTTTCGATTGATTGTGACTGATGGTGTGTTTTCAATGGATGGCAATGTATGTCCGTTAGACAAAATATACGAATTAGCTAACCGCTATAATGCAATGATTATGGTTGATGAAAGCCATTCGGCTGGTGTGGTTGGTAAAACAGGACGTGGAGTTACTGAACTGTACCAATTACGTGGTAAAGTTGAAATTTTAACAGGAACTTTGGGTAAAGCCTTTGGTGGCGCAGTTGGTGGATTTACAACTGGAAAAAAAGAAATTATAGATTTGTTGCGTCAACGTTCTCGTCCCTATCTTTTTTCTAATTCATTACCACCCATGGTAGTCGCGGCAGGCATCGAAATGTTTGCCATGATGGACAAAACAAACGAATTACAAGACAAATTACATCGTAATACCGATTATTTTAGAGAGAAAATGTTGGCAGCAGGTTTTGATATAAAACCTACACAATCAGCTATCTGTGCGGTGATGTTGTACGATGCCAAATTATCGCAAGAGTTTTCGGCGAAGTTACAAGACGAAGGCATTTATGTCACTGGTTTTTATTATCCAGTTGTACCAAAAGGTCAAGCACGTATTCGTGTACAAATATCGGCGGCTCATGAACAAGAACACCTCGACAAATGTATTGAGGCATTTATAAAAGTAGGCAAAATGCTTGAAGTTATATAATCTAATTGTCATTAAAATCTAACACTATGAAAGCATTAGTTAAAAAATACGCTGAAAAGGGCATTTGGATGGAAGATGTTCCGATTCCAGAGGTAGGGGTGAACGATGTTTTGATTAAAATCAAAAAAACGGCCATTTGTGGAACCGACTTGCACATTTATAAATGGGACGAGTGGTCGCAGAAAACCATTCATACTCCCATGGTAATAGGACATGAATATGTTGGCGTTGTCGCTAAAGTTGGTTTGGGTGTACGTAATATTCAAGTGGGCGACCGTGTTACAGGCGAAGGTCATATTGCTTGTGGACATTGTCGAAACTGTCGTCGTGGTAAATTGCATGTGTGTGAATATTCCATTGGTGTAGGCGTTAATCGCGATGGTGCATTTGCCGAATATTTATGTATTCCAGAAAGTAATGTGGTTAAGTTAGATGCCCGCATTTCTGATGAAATGGCCTCTATTATGGACCCTTTTGGTAATGCTACTCACACCGCTTTATCTTTTCCGCTCATTGGCGAAGATGTATTAATTACTGGTGCAGGGCTTATTGGAACTATGGCTACAGCCATTTGTCGTTTTGCTGGTGCACGTCATATTGTGGTAACCGATATCAGCGACTATCGATTAAATATTGCTAAACAAATGGGCGCTACATTGGCCATTAATCCTTCTAAAGGTGAAACGGTGAAACAAGCGATGGCGCAATTACATATGCGTGGATTTGATATCGGATTGGAAATGTCGGGTTCACCCGTTGCCTTCCGCGAAATGATTGATAGTATGTATAAGGGGTCCAAAATTGCTCAGTTGGGAATTTTACCCGACACAACAACTGTAAATTGGAGCGAAATCATTTTTAATGCGCTCACTATTAAAGGGATATACGGACGTGAAATGTGGGAAACTTGGTATCAAATGGAGCAAATGTTGATTTCTGGTATCGATTTGACACCCGTTATTACACATCGCTTCCATATTGATGATTTTCAAAAAGGATTTGATGTGATGGAAAGCGGTTTGTGTGGTAAAGTTATTTTGAATTGGGAGTAAGGTGATGTTTGGCACAGTGCTTGCAAGAGGGAAAGAAAAAATAGAACAATTATGAAAAAGCTCATTTTAATTATAGGTCTTGCAACCATTTCAGTATTTGCATCAGCACAATTTACACTAGGCGTAAAAGGTGGTTATAATACCTGTTTAGGTTTTGATAAAAATTGGCAGTACAGCGATCAAAATTGGAATTTGAAAAGTGATTTAACACAGGGTGTACAATTGGGTGCATTTGCACGTTTTGGTCGTGGATTTTATGTACAGCCCGAGTTTAATTATAATTTGAATGTGTCTAAGGTTCAGTATGCTTATAATAATCAAATTATTACCGATGATGTTATTTTAAGTACTATAGATGTTCCTGTATTACTAGGATTTAAAGTTATCAATACGAAGTTATTTAATTTGCGCTTGATGGCAGGTCCTAAATTTCGTTTTAATGCAGGTTCTGATACTTCTATCGACAATGTACAAGATTTGGTATTAGAAGCTCGTAAAGCGCAAGTTGGTTTAGATGCTGGTGTAGGTTTAGATATTTGGTTTTTGTCTGTTGATGTTCGCTATAATTTGATTCAGCAATTATATCATTATAAAACACTTGACCAACAGGAAATCAATATGGATCCAATCAATGCGTTTACAGTGTCTGTGGGGTGGAAATTAATTGATATTTATAAACCCAAACGCTATTAATAAATAGTGTTGTAAGATATAAAAAGGTGGAGTAATACTTCATCTTTTTTTTATTTATATAGGTTTTTACTTGGGGATAGAAGAATAAAAAAAGCCGTTTCTATAAGATTAGAAACGGCTTTTTTATGGATAGACTAAAAATTATTCTGCGTCTTTTTTAGTTGCTTTTTTAGCAGCTGTTTTTTTAGCAGGTTTTTCTTCTTCATCTTTAGCGGCTACTTTTTTAGTTGCTTTTTTAGCAGGTTTTTCTTCTGCGTTTTTAGCTTCTTCTTTTTCAATCAATTTTTTAGTTGCTTTAGCAACCATTTGATCTTTTAAATCAGATAATGACTGAATATCACCTAAAGTAGTTTTTTCCATTGCTGGAGTTTCTTCTTTTACAGCAGCTTTTTTCGCAGCTTTTTTAGGAGCAGCTTCCGATGCGCTTTCTACTGCAGGAGCAGCGGTTTTCGCAGCATCTTCGTGAATACGGCTGTGTGATAAGATAATGCGTTTAGAATCTTTATTGAATTCAATTACTTTGAAGTTCAATTTTTCATCCATTTTAGCAGTTGTACCATCTTCTTTTACCAAGTGTTTTGGGGTAGCAAAACCTTCAACACCATAAGGAAGAGCAACTACTGCACCTTTATCAAGCATTTCGATGATTGTGCCTTCGTGGATGCTATCAGGAGTAAAGATAGTTTCGAATACATCCCAAGGATTTTCTTCCAATTGTTTGTGGCCTAAGCTCAAACGACGGTTATCTTTGTCTATTTCGAGAACTACTACTTCGATTTCTGAACCGATTTGAGTAAATTCAGATGGGTGTTTGATTTTTTTCGTCCAGCTTAAGTCGCTGATGTGAATTAAACCATCGATACCTTCTTCAATTTCTACAAATACACCAAAGTTAGTAAAGTTACGCACTTTAGCAGTGTGTTTTGAACCAACTGCATATTTAGTGTCAATATTTTCCCAAGGATCAGATTTCAATTGTTTGATACCAAGTGACATTTTACGTTCGTCGCGATCCAAAGTTAAAATAACTGCTTCCACTTCGTTACCTACTTTCAAGAAGTCTTGAGCGCTACGAAGGTGTTGGCTCCAGCTCATTTCTGATACGTGGATTAAACCTTCAACGCCAGGAATAACTTCGATGAAAGCACCGTAGTCAGCCATAACAACTACTTTACCTTTTACTTTGTCGCCTACTTTTAAGTTAGCATCCAAAGCATCCCAAGGGTGTGGAGTTAATTGTTTTAAACCAAGAGCGATACGTTTTTTCTCATCATCAAAGTCAAGAATAACCACGTTGATTTTTTGATCAAGTGTTACAATTTCTTCTGGATGGTTAACGCGACCCCAGCTTAAGTCGGTGATGTGAATCAAACCGTCTACGCCGCCCAAGTCGATAAATACACCATAAGATGTGATGTTTTTAACGATACCTTCGAGTACTTGGCCTTTTTCAAGTTTACCGATGATTTCTTTTTTCTGCAATTCAAGTTCAGCTTCAATAAGCGCTTTGTGTGACACAACAACGTTTTTGAATTCTTGGTTGATTTTAACCACTTTGAATTCCATTGTTTTGTTTACGAATACATCGTAGTCACGGATAGGTTTCACGTCGATTTGTGAACCTGGTAAGAATGCTTCGATACCGAAGATGTCAACAATCATACCGCCTTTGGTACGACATTTAACAAAACCTTTAACGATTTCTTCTGATTCGAGTGCTTCGTTTACACGATCCCAAGAGCGAGATGTGCGTGCTGCTTTGTGAGAAAGGAGCAACTGACCTTTTTTGTCTTCTTGGTTTTCGATGAAAACTTCAACTTTGTCACCAATTTTTAAATCAGGATTGTAGCGAAATTCGCTCATTGGAATGATACCATCTGATTTGAAACCGATGTTAACAACAACTTCACGTTTGTTCATCGAAATAATAGTTCCCATGACAACTTCTTTGTCCTTAACTTGGTTTAAAGTGTTGTCATATTTTGCAGTTAATTCTGCTTTTGCTTCGCTGGTCATTACATCGCCTTTTGCGTATGAATCCCAATCGAAATCAGCTGCTGAAGCAGCCATTTTTTTGTTTAATTCTTCCATCTTTGTAATAAAGTTTTTTCAGAAATAAATGGGTTAGACATTATGTTGAGTAAAATCGGGTGCAAAGGTACGCTTTTTTTATTTATTACACAAGTGCTTTTTGCGCTATTTTCCAATACGATATATGGCGATAAAGATATTAAAAAAGCCACTTTTTTAGAAGTGGCTTTTAAATATTTGAAGTTAATTTTTTATAAACTTGCTGGTCGATATTTTTCCGTCAGACAGCGTTGTTCGAATGAGATACATGCCTGGTACGAAGTGCGACACATCAACAGTTTCGTTTCTATCACTTGCGTTGGTTCGGCTGATAAGTGTTCCCATACACGAATAAATCTCAATGTTATTAATTGTGGTTTGAGCTGTTAGATAAAGAGTGCTTTGTGTTGGATTTGGGTAAATGGTAAACGAGGCATCATTTGACACTTGTTGTATTGGTGTTACAGAACAATCTTCTTCAAGTTTTTCAGAAACACCTGTCCAAGAATAACATACATCCTCGTTCGTATATAAGTCGCTTGTTTGACTTGTGCCATTATTAAAAATAAAATTGACTTCTTTTATGGTTGCATCGAATGTGTGTTTATACCAACCATTTTCCTCTGTGGTTAAGGTGGTGCCAGGCCATGCTCCTAGGTATTTGGTTAGCGAAGCGTCGGTTGCCCATGCGTATAAATTAACTTTTGTCCAATTCGATGGTTTATAGAAGCTTACGGTAATAGGCCAAGTTTGTGCTTCTTTAATTGTGTATTCTTGTGTTTGAACAGTAGTTTGTACGCTACCATTTTTTACAAATGCTTTTAAGGTAGTTGTAGCTGTAAATTTGATAGGAGCGCTATAAATGGTCGATGACGTATTGGGTGTGGTGCCGTCGGTTGTGTAATAAATAGTTCCACCATTTAATGCTTCCATTGATACAGTTACACTATCGGTATATTTTCCACCTGCTGGTGCTACAATGAGTTTTGGAGTTGGGTCTGTAGTTGTTTTGATGTACATCGCCCAATTGGTTCCACTTGCTGCTTTTGTATAGCCCGATGGAGTAGTATTACTTCCACTTCCTGAACCTATTTTCACCATTAAAGTTCCATTGGTTCCAGTGGCTGTTGCCACATATTTATCAGCACCAGTATCGTTCACCGTAACGGCACTTTGACTATGAATTCCTACCGCTTTACGGGCTAAAATCATTTTTTGGATGTCTGATTTATAGCGTGCCCAATGTGGATAGAAAATGCAAGGCACACCTGGTGAGCTTAATAGAAATGCGTTAGCTTGTAGAATTAAATCTTTGCTGTCGATTCCTGCAAAATCGTTACCATTGCTACGTTCAAATGTATCGTGATTATCTACTAGTGTGACGGCAAATTTACGTAAATCGCTATGAATCATACCAGCTGGCTGGCCATTCCAAACCAATTTAGTTAAATCGCCTTTAGCTAGTCCGTTATTTAATCCATTAAATTTTAATGAAAAGTCGAAGGCTGTTGATCTATTGCCAGTACCATTTACCCAGCCATTGAGTAGGTCGTAGTTACCATCTAAATATTCACCAACAGAGAAATAACTTTGCGCGTCAGCAGCGTAGTCGCCAAAATAATTAGCGCTAAATCCTTTGGCCACGTCGAAACGCCAACCATCGTATTTCATCTCATATTTGAGCCATTTTAAATAGGCTTTTACCGCATCTTGAACGTATTTGTTGGTGTGATCTAGGTCGCGTGCAGCTCCGTATTTTTCGCCTGTGTCGTTAGCTCCAGTAGCAGCGCCTTTGCAAGTACCTGATGAACTTGTATTTACTTCGTCGTCTTTGCATATATGGCTGGCATTGAGTTCATATTTTCCTAATGTACCGAAATCTTCAGCCCAAAAATCACACCAAGTACTTTTGTTATCTTTATGGTTAACTACAATATCAGCAATAACTTTAGATCCTCCAGCATGTAAATTTTTAATGAGCGATTGTAGCTCGGATAGTGAACCATGTGCACTTGTTTGATTACACCATTGACTTGGATGATAGCCTGTACCACCACTTGATTTAGCGGATGGAGCAAGCCATACTAAATCAAAATAACCAGCTAATTCACTCGCTTGTTGATTGAGCGCATTCCATTTTGTAGTACCATATTTGGCTGTTGATAGATAAGAATCCCAATAGAAGGCTTGAATCATTACATCGGTACATTGGCTTGGTACAGGTGAACTATAATTGCCAGGTGTGTACTCACTTGTTCCAGGATCTACTGGATCTGTAGGGTCGGTTGGGTCAGTCGGATCTGTCGGATCTGTTGGGTCAGTAGGGTCCGTGGGGTTTGTATTATCTGGACTTGTAGGTGTGGTTTCGGAAGACGCTCCAATATAAATTTCGTCTGCCTGATATTTCATTTTGATGTAAATATCGTACAAACCAGCTTTGGTACAGGTTATACCTGATGTGCTTGCGGTAAAACAGCCTGCTACAGAGTATTGGTTGAGTACAGTCACCGCCCATCCGGCAGCATTATCTTTATCGTAAACGGTTATTAAATCATTGGTTGCGAGTGATACACCTTTTACATAATATTGGGTATATCCTTCCAATTCATCACCTTGCGTAGTTGTGTAGTAAGTTGACCCATTTACACACACAGCAAAGTTACCAGCCCAAAGACTCCATGTGGTGACTAAAAGGACTACAAAAAGTGTGAAAAGTTTTTTCATGGAACGTAGTTTTAATGGTTTTATAGCTTATTGACAGTAATTTACTAGTGAACTAAAATTCTGAAATAGATTCATAACGAGTTGGTTTTGTCAATTATACAAAACAATAGAGGAGCAAAGATAAAATATTCTATCCTTACAAACTAAAAAAAAGTGTTAAATTTTAAAAATGTTAAATTGAGCAGACTAATTTTGCGGGGTAATGTCCTCAAAAATGGCATAAGCCTCTGATGCATAATTGACTGAAGAGAAGGTGGCAAAACGTTTGCCGTCCTTTTCACCTAATTTACATGCGTGTGGATGTGCACCAATGTACGTAAGCAATGCAGTGAAAGCAGACGATTGGTAATAAGGCGAAGTATCCTTGCCTACTAGGTATAATGTCATACGCCCATTTTTCAAAACTATGCGTTCTATACCGAGTTGTAAAGCGCGCCAACGGATACGTAAAACAATCATTAAATCTTTAGCTGGACTTGGAATTGGGCCAAAACGGTCAATTAAGCGTGTTTCAAAATCTTGAAGTGATTTTTCGTCATTTAGGTTATCGAGTTCGCGATAAAGTGTCATACGTTCCGATACATTTAGAATATAATCTGAAGGGAACATGAGATTTAAATCCGATTCAATTTGACATTCACTGACGAAGGTGTTTTTTCGAGGTTCGTCAACAAACAGTTCTGCAAATTCTTCCTCACGAAGTTCGGTCATCGCTTCGTTTAAAATCTTTTGATAAGTTTCATAACCTAAGTCGGCTATAAATCCACTTTGTTCGGCACCTAACATGTTTCCAGCACCACGAATATCCAAATCTTGCATAGCAATATTAAAACCACTTCCCAAATCGGCAAAGGTTTCGATAGCTTGTAAGCGACGACGTGCATCGTCGGTTAATTCTTTCATCGGAGGTGCTATAAGATAACAGTAGGCTTTTTTATTGCTACGTCCTACGCGTCCACGTAATTGATGTAAATCGCTTAATCCAAATAAATTAGCTTTGTTTACAATGATGGTATTCACATTGGGCATATCAATACCAGATTCAACAACCGTAGTTGCCAAAAGTATATCGTAATCATAGTTTATAAAATCCATGATAGTTTCTTCCAACTGGGCAGGGGGCATTTGACCATGTGCCACTGCAATACGTGCTTCAGGAACTAGTTTACGTAGTTTTTCGGCTAATAAATAGATATTCTGTACCCGATTATTGATAAAGAAGACTTGACCGTTACGCTCCATCTCCTTATTAATTGCTTCTTTGATAATAGCTTCGTCGAAGTCAATTACTTCGGTGAAAACTGGATAACGATTTGGTGGAGGTGTGTTGATAATGGATAAATCGCGTGCTCCCATCAATGAAAATTGCAAGGTACGTGGAATAGGCGTGGCTGTCAAGGTTAGTGTGTCCACATTAACTTTGAGTTGTTTTAACCGCTCTTTGATGGCCACTCCAAATTTTTGTTCTTCATCGATTATTAGTAAGCCTAAATCTTTGAATTTAATATCTTTGCCTACAATTTTATGTGTGCCAACCAAAATATCAATTTCTCCTTTTGATAAACGTTGTAAAATATCTTTCACTTGTTTGGTCGATTTAGCTCGACTAATGTATTCTACAGTACAAGGAAACTGTTTTAATCGTTCGCTAAATGTTTTGTAATGTTGCAGTGCTAGTACAGTAGTTGGTACGAGTACAGCCACCTGTTTGCCATTGGTTACGGCTTTAAATGCTGCGCGAATGGCCACTTCTGTTTTACCAAAGCCTACATCGCCACAAACCAAACGATCCATGGGACGTTCCGATTCCATGTCGCGTTTAATATCGGCCGTCGATTTTACTTGATCGGGTGTATCTTCGTAGATAAACGAAGCCTCGAGCTCTTGTTGTAGGTAGCAATCAGGCCCATATTCAAATCCTTTTTGCGCCATGCGTTGGGAGTAGAGTTTTATGAGGTCGCGTGCGATGTCTTTGACTTTACTTTTTGTGCGCTCTTTTAAACGCTCCCAAGCACCAGTTCCTAATTTGTTGATGCGTGGTTCTTCACCTTCTTTGCTTTTGTATTTTGAAATGCGATGAAGGGCATGAATACTTACAAAAATGACATCATCATCTTTAAAGATTAATTTAATGACTTCTTGTGTGCGGCCATTGATATTGGTGGTTAGTAAGCCGCCGAATTTTCCAACACCATGATCGATATGCACCACATAATCACCTACTTTGAATTGGTTCAACTCTTTAAGCGTCATAGCCACCTTACCAGCACGTGCCATGTCGCTGCGTAAGGTAAATTTATGAAAACGATCGAAAATTTGATGATCGGTAAAGAGACAAAGGCGTAAATCGTGATCAATAAACCCTTCGTGCAATGTTTTTAAAATTGACGTGAACGGAATGTTGGTTCCACGTTCTTCAAAAATGCTCGATATACGATCAATTTGTTTTTTACTATCACTTGAAATATAAAGCGTGTAACCTTCTGTTAGGTATTTGGTGAATTGTTCTGTAACTAAATCGAAATTTTTATGGAAAATAGGTTGAGCAGATATCTGAAAACTGACTTGCTCAACTTGGTTATAGATGCTTTTCCCAAATTCAATGGTTCTATTAGTTTCAATTTGGTCTAGTAATGTGTCGCCAGTTAGTAGTCGGCTGGTTAGTGTGGCTGTTTTAGTCTGTTCGTTGGCTTTTACCAGCGCATCATCGTAAATTTGATTGATGCGTTCGCGTATAAAACGTAGATTATCAGCGCAAATAAACGTCTTATTCGACATAAACTCCACCAAAGATATAGTTTCACCTTCTAACGCTTCAATGTCGGGAACGATGGTTATTTGGGTTTGCTCATTTAACGATAGCTGTTTTTCAATGTCGAATGTGCGAATGCTTTCTACTTCGTCACCAAAAAAATCGACACGATAGGGTAGCTCATTGGCAAATGAGAAAATATCTAAGATACTACCACGAATCGAAAATTGTCCTGGTTCATACACAAAGTCCACGTATTCAAATCCGAGTGATTCCAATTGCTCTATGACTTTTTCACTTGGAATATGCTCACCAGTTTTTATGGTTATTTTGCTAGCATTGAACGTGTTGGCAGATACCACTTTTTCGGCTAATGCTTCGGGATAGGTAATGACAAGGCACGGTTTGCCGCTTTGCAAACGACTTAGCGTGTCGGCACGTAAAATTTCGTTTGCTGCATCTTTGGTACCATGCTTGTGGTGGTTTTTGTAGGCCGACGGGAAATAGACAACTTGCTCCTTGTCGAGCATTTGTGTTAAATCGTGATAACAGTAGCCGGCAGTTTCGGCATCGTTCAGTATAATTAGGAATGATTGTTGTGAAGCTTCGAAAACTGTGCCCAATGTGACCGATTTGGACGATGCCAATAAACCCGAAACGGTCAAATGTTGTTTCGGGCTTTGTAACCAATCCATGATTTGATTAATGCATGGATGTTGGTTATAATGAGCTATTAAATCGTGTAATAACACTTATTCTGAGTCGCGTATCTTATTTTGGAGCTTTGGTATACAAAAACAATCCAGTGATTAAAAATAGTATATTTGGTAACCAAACGGCTAATAGTGGGTTCATACTACCATTTATGGCAAATGTACTCGATAGTGTGGAAAATAATATAAATAAAGCACTTAAGGCCAGTCCAATACCAATATTGATCCCCATACCGCCTCTAATTTTGCGCGAAGCAAGCGATACACCTATTAATGTCAAAATAAGGGAAGCTAAAGGCATAGAGAAACGCTTGTAATACTCGTCTTTAAATGCTTGTATGTTACCTAATCCACGTTTTTCCTGTTTGTTGATATAGCGTCTTAATTGAGGATTAGTCATTTGAGCTGCTTGCTGTGCCGTGATGAAAAAATCCTCAGGATCCATATTTATGATGGTATCCAATGACCCTCCTTTGTTGATAGTTTCATACATACCATTAAAATCGCGAATAAGGTAATTTCTCACAGTCCAATGATTTAAGGAATCCATTTTAATCGTGCTAGCTGTCATACGTGATACTAATTTTTTCCCTTCAAATTTTTCTAATGAAAAATGGTAGCCCTCTTGTGTTCGTTCTTCATAGCGTTCGAAATAGACAATAATACCAGGTTCTATCTCCATTTGTATATTACGTGCTATTTCCGATTTGAATTTATCTACGTATTTGTCTTCAAAATCTAACCGCACTTTGTTGGCGGGTGGAATTACAAATCCCATCAATAAGAATGAGAAGATACCAATGAGGGTGGCGGATATAAAGTAAGGACGTAATAATCTATTGAAACTCATGCCGCCAGCTAACATGGCTATGATTTCACTGTTATTAGCCAATTTCGAGGTAAAGAAAATTACCGAAATAAATGAAAATAACGGTGTAAACATATTGGTAAAGAAAGGGATGAAGTTCATGTAGTAATCGAAAATGATAGCCTTCACAGGGGCACTATTTTCCATGAAATTATCAATCTTTTCTGTAAAATCGAATATGACAGAAATGCTAATAATCAGTACTATGGATAAAAGATACGTACCGATATATTTCTTGATAATGTACCAATCTAAACGTTTTAACATAGAATTTTGATTTACAATCGAGTAGAGACGCGTTTAACCATTACTTCTTTCCACGTGGCAAATGTTCCAGCTATGATTTGGCGACGTGCCTCTTTTACCAGCCATAAGTAGAATGCTAAATTGTGGACGGATGCTATTTGCATAGCTAATAACTCATCGGCTACGAATAGATGGCGTAAATAGGCTTTTGTGTATTGTTGATCAACAAAACAGTCGCTTTCTGGATCAATGGGCGAGAAATCGTTTGCCCATTTTTTATTTTTCATATTCATAATGCCGTTGCGTGTGAATAGCATACCATTCCTTCCGTTTCGTGTAGGCATTACACAATCAAACATATCCACACCGCGTGCTATACCTTCTAAAATATTGGCAGGTGTACCAACTCCCATCAGATAACGTGGTCGGTCAGTTGGTAAAATTTCATTTACCACTTCAATCATTTCATACATTTTTTCGGTAGGTTCACCTACTGCTAATCCGCCAATGGCATATCCTTCGCGGTTTTGAGCTTTTACAAATTCGGCGGATTGGCCACGCAAATCTGGATATACACAGCCTTGTACGATAGGAAAAAAGGTTTGCGAATAGCCATATTTTCCTTCTGTTTCGTCGAAATGTTTTAAGCCACGTTCTAGCCAACGATGTGTTCGTTCCATTGATTGTTTAGCGTAGTTGTAATCGGCAGTTCCTGGTGTACATTCATCAAATGCCATGATAATATCGGCTCCAATGGTACGTTGTGTGTCCACTACATTTTCAGGCGTAAATAGGTGTTTCGAACCATCGATATGAGAACGGAAAGTTACGCCTTCTTCTTTTAGTTTACGTGTACCAGAAAGTGAAAATACTTGAAAACCACCACTGTCGGTCAATATTGGGCGATCCCAACCATTGAATTTATGAAGTCCGCCAGCTTGTTCTAGTATTTCTAAACCTGGGCGTAAGTAGAGATGATATGTGTTGCCTAAAATAATTTGGGCTTGGATATCTTCTTTTACTTCGCGCATGTGCACAGCTTTTACAGCCGCTACGGTTCCTACAGGCATAAAAATAGGTGTTTCTATAATTCCGTGATCTGTAGTAATTTTACCAGCGCGTGCATTGGTCTGTGTGTCGGTATGTTGAAGTTCAAATTGCATATGTAATTTATTTCAGCTCACAAAGGTAATGAAAAAATATGAGTGCCATTTCATCTCCTTTGAGTTTTTTCGGCAGTGTAGCTTTATGGTTTATTTCAATCGATTTACGGTTCCACTCCATGAGCAGCCAAAACAGTAGATGGTTTCTAAATCAAAACCATCCAAATGATCATTGGCATTGGTGGGAATAATCTCATTGTCGCTGGTTACGTATACAGCTTTACGTTCACCTAATTCATTAGTAACGTACAAAGCGGTTGTACCACAAGCTGGGCATAAACGTTTTTTCATCTGTTTTTTGTGATATGATAAAGGCTACCTCGTTATAAGGTAGCCTTTATCTGTTATGTAAAATTTACTTACTTAGCGTCTTTCAAAGCAGCTTGTGCAGCAGCCAAACGTGCGATAGGCACGCGGAAAGGTGAGCAAGAAACATAGTTCAAACCAACGCGGTGGCAGAATTCTACTGATGAAGGTTCACCTCCGTGTTCACCACAAATACCACATTTCAAATCAGGACGAACTGAGCGACCTTTTTCTGTAGCCATTTGTACCAATTGACCTACACCATTTTGATCAAGCACTTGGAATGGATCATTTTTCAAAATCTTCATATCCAAGTAAGCTGGCAAGAATGAAGCAATATCGTCACGTGAGTAACCAAATGTCATCTGAGTTAAGTCATTTGTACCAAATGAGAAGAACTCTGCTTTTGATGCAATACGGTTTGCAGTTAATGCTGCACGTGGGATTTCAATCATAGTACCAACTTTGAAGTCGATGCTATCACCTTTTTCTTCGAATAGTGTTGCAGCTGTTTTGCGTATAACTTCTTCTTGATTTGAGAATTCATATAAGATACCAGTCAATGGCACCATGATTTCAGGATGTGTTTCTACACCTTCTTTTTTGAGTTCCAAAGCAGCACCTAAAATAGCGCGTGTTTGCATTTCAGTGATTTCTGGGTATGTGTTACCTAAACGACAACCACGGTGACCTAACATCGGATTAGCTTCATGTAAAGCTTCTACGCGTTGACGTACAGTTTCGAATTTAACACCCATAATTTCAGCTAACTCGCGTTGTTCTTTTTCTTCGTGAGGTACGAATTCGTGCAAAGGTGGGTCAAGCAAACGCACTGTAACAGGACAGCCGGCCATAGCTTGGAAGATTCCTTTAAAGTCAGCTTGTTGGTAAGGTAAAATTTTAGCTAATGCTTTACGACGGTCGTCAGCATTTTCTGCCAAAATCATTTCACGCATAGCACGTATTTTTTCGCCTTCAAAGAACATGTGTTCTGTACGGCAAAGACCAATACCTACGGCACCAAAGTTACGAGCTACTTGTGCATCGTGTGGAGTGTCGGCATTTGTGCGAACTACCAAACGTGTATATTTGTCAGCTAATTTCATTAATTCAGAGAAATCAGCATCTAATTCAGCTTCTTTTGTAGCTACTTGACCTAAATAGATTTCGCCAGTTGAACCGTTCAATGAAAGATATTCGCCTTCTTTTAAAGTCAAACCGTCAACAGATAATGTTTTGTTTGCGTAGTCAATTACTAAAGCACCGGCACCTGATACACAACATTTACCCATGCCACGAGCTACTACAGCAGCATGTGATGTCATACCACCACGAGCGGTTAAAATACCTTCGGCAGCAGCCATACCAGCTAAATCTTCAGGTGAAGTTTCGATACGAACCATGATTACACGTTCGCCTTTAGCATGCCATACAGTAGCATCGTCAGCATTGAATACAACTTTACCTGATGCAGCACCAGGAGATGCAGCTAAACCTTTTGCAATAACGCGTGCGTCTTTTAGCGCTTTTTTATCAAAAACAGGGTGGAGTAATTCGTCTAGTTTGTTAGGATCGACGCGTAATACAGCTTCTTTTTCAGAAATCATACCTTGGCGTAACATATCCATGGCAATTTTTACCATAGCAAATCCTGTACGTTTACCATTACGTGTTTGTAAGAACCAGAGTTTACCTTCTTGTACGGTAAATTCCATATCTTGCATATCGCGATAGTGGTTTTCAAGTTTAGTTTGAAGTGCATCTAATTCAGCATAAATACTTGGCATAGCTTCTTCCATTGATGGATATTTAGCAACGCGTTCTGCTTCTGATACACCAGCTAATTGAGCCCAACGTTGTGAACCAATTTTTGTAATTTGTTGAGGTGTGCGGATACCTGCTACAACGTCTTCGCCTTGTGCATTGATTAAATATTCACCTACAAATTGGTCTTCGCCAGTTGCTGCATCGCGGCTGAAGCAAACACCAGTAGCTGATGTGTCGCCCATGTTACCAAATACCATAGCTTGAACGTTAACCGCAGTTCCCCATTCAGCAGGAATTCCTTCCATTTTACGATAAAGGATAGCGCGGTCGTTCATCCATGAATCGAATACTGAACAAATGGCACCCCATAATTGTTCGTAAGCTGATTCTGGGAAATCGTGACCTGTTTGTTTTTTTACAGCAGCTTTAAATTTAGCTACTAATTCTTTCAAATCTTCAACAGAAAGGTCTGTATCAAGGTGAACACCTTTTTCTTCTTTTACATGTTCGATAATTTCTTCAAATGGATCGATGTCATTTTTATTTACAGGTTTCATACCTAAAACAACATCACCATACATTTGGACAAAACGACGATATGAATCCCAAACGAAACGAGGATTGCCAGTTTTTTTAGTCAAACCTTCTACTACTTTGTCGTTCAAACCAAGGTTTAGAATTGTGTCCATCATGCCAGGCATAGAAGCGCGAGCACCAGAACGAACAGAAACTAATAAAGGATTTTCAATGTCACCGAATTTAGAATTCATCAACACTTCAACACCTGCGATAGCTTTTTCAACTTCAGGTTTTAAAAGTTCTACTACTTTGTTTTTACCAAGGTCAAAGTATTCAGTACATACATCGGTTGTGATAGTGAAACCAGGAGGAACAGGTACACCGATCAAATTCATTTCAGCCAGGTTGGCACCTTTACCACCAAGGAGGTTTTTCATTTCTGCTTTACCTTCAGCTTGTCCATTGCCAAAGGTATAAACTCTTTTCTTGTTGTCCATAAATGATTTTATATTAATTAAATAATGATATTTTTTTTGAGGTTGCAAATTTACAATTATTTTCTTAATTAATCAAGTCCATTTTGATATAAAAGACTACCTACTGTGTTAAAGCCTTTTACGACCTTTAACAGGTTATAAAAAAACAACACAGAAAAAATGATTGATTTTGTAAGGATTTTTTGGACGTAGTGCGTTTTTTGATAAAGTGCTACAGCGTAGGTAAACTCATACCATTTATTTTACGATAAAGGTCGAGTGCATATACGTCGGTCATGCCCGATATGTAGTCTAAAATAGCTTGAATACGCTCATATAAAACCTCCGAATGTGTATTGTATTGCGAAGGAATGCGATTTAAAATCTGTTTTGAATATGCTTTTGTAGGGTTTGATGTGGCGTCGATAAGTGTTTCTAAAAGTTCTGAAATGATGCGATAACCTGCGAGTTCAACATCAAGCACTTCTTGTGATTTGTAAATTTTAGGCACGGCTATTTTTGCACAAGTAGCGTAAGCATTCTGTAATGGTTCGGGTAGTTTATTTATCAGTGATTTCTGGAACTTACCAGCCAATATGTCTTCTTCGTGTTCCACAAAAGTGGTGGCACATGCCGTAATTAATGTTCCAATCACTGCCGAACGTAAATAGGCTATTTGTTCATTGGTGTCGGTTACCATTGTGAATACGTCATTGAGCGCTCTTTCTTGCCTATTTTTGGGTAAAAATGCGAGGAGTAATGCTTTGGTTTCATCGAAGGTAAGCAAGCGTAGTTTGAACGCATCTTCTATATCCATTATTTCATAACAAATATCGTCGGCGGCTTCTACCAAATAAACTAATGGGTGACGTGCGTAGCGGTTTGGAAATTCAGGATGACGTATCATGCCTAATTCTGACGCTACACGTTTAAAAGCACTTTTTTCGGTTTGAAAAAATCCAAATTTAGGTTTTGAACTGTCTGCGTATTGCGATTCGTAAGGATATTTGACAATGGCGGCTAGTGTGCTATAAGTGAGTACAAAACCACCTTCGCGTCGTCCTTCAAATTGATTGGTCAGTAATCGGAACGCATTTGCATTGCCTTCAAAATGAATGAAATCGGCCCATTGTGCAGCACTTAACTGTGATTGAAACTGCGCTCCTTTTTCTTCTGAAAAATAGGTCGCAATAGCATTTTCGCCTGAATGTCCGAATGGTGGATTTCCTAAATCGTGCGCCAAGCAAGCGGCAGCTACAATTGAACCAATTTCGTCGATATTTTTCGGTAAATCAGCGTGCTTTGCACGTAATTGAAGTGTTACTTCGTTTGCAATAGAACGCCCAACACACGAAACTTCTAGGCTGTGTGTCAATCTGTTGTGCACAAAAACGCTACCAGGAAGTGGAAATACTTGTGTTTTATTTTGTAATCGACGGAAAGGCGACGAAAATATGAGTCGATCATAATCGCGCTGAAATTCTGTACGTCCATCATGTTTGTCATTGTGGTATTGTTCCATACCAAAACGTTTGGTCGAGAGTAGTTTATTCCATTCCATCATAAGGTCGAATGCTTTTTTAAGGATTTATTAAGTTCGTCGTAATTTGGAAAAATAGCGCGCATGAGTTTTTTGAAACGTTCGCCGTGATTCATTTCACGTGTGTGACAGAGCTCATGTACGATAACAAAATCTATCAATTCTTCTGGCAGTAACATGAGGTACAAGCTCAGATTAATCTGTTTTTTTGCCGAACAACTTCCCCAACGACGACGTGCGCTATTTATTTTTAAGCTGGTGTATTGAAAACCATGAGTTTCAGCCAATAATTTTAAACGGCTAGGTAAAAATGCTGTGGCTTCGATGCGCAAGAAATGGGTCAGAATTCGCGTAATTACTAACTGACTTTGATTTGTTTTAAAGTCTGTATCAGGTTTAAAATAGATGGTTAACGTGTCATTTTTGCGTTGAGCAGCAAAAGTTGTCTTTATGGTGTTGTTGGCAACGAATCTGACAGTAAAATCATGCGTTTTGAATTCGGTTTCTGGCGTAAAAATCAGCTTGTTAGTTCGGTTTGTGAGTTGTTTTTGTGCATTCAATATCCATGCAACACGTTCGGCTGAAAGTGGAAAAACGGATTGTGATAAAAAAGGACTTACCGTGATGCGTACTTTGTCAACTGTTACACGAAAACTAATGCCTCGTGAACTGCTTCTAGTACACAGCTCTATAGGACCAATTTCAGGATGATGTATTATTGTTTTCATGCACGGCAAATGTACAAAAAAACTTCCAATTGATTTCAATTGGAAGTTTTTACTATAAACGTTTTATAATTGGTTTAACGCACTAACAATCGCAATGTTTCGTTTATTTTCTTTCCCGAAACTTTTACAAGATAAGCACCACTAGTGATTGTACCTAAATCAACGGAAAAATCTTCTTGAGCATTGACATGGTCAATTTGTCTTATCATTACTTGTTGTCCGTTAGCGGTATAGACGGTAACTAAAAGATTTTCATCAGCGTCTGTAAAGAGCAATTTAAACGAACCATTGTTTGGATTTGGGTAAAGCATAATGGCATCAGGCATCTTTTCCAAATTCTGAATTGGTGTCGTGGCAATCACTTTCAACAATCCCTCATAAGCGTCAAGTTTCCCATATCCCCAGGTGTTATTTGGGCAAACTCCCGTATAGGTATCGGTTATCGCGGTTGTAGAGAATACCTCGCGTATTTTTTCTGGTGTTAATTGTGGGTTAGCTTCTAGCCAAGTAGCCAATACACCTGTGACAAACGGAGCGGCCATAGAAGTACCACTCATGTAAGCCCAATAATAGGTTTTATTTTCAATGCTTTGTGCAATTTTACCATCTGCATTATTAATAACATTAGCCACATCAGGTATTGATGACACGATTGCATCTCCTGGTGCAGTAATATCTGGTTTCATTCTTCCATCAGCAGTAGGTCCTTTACTAGAGAAACTAGCAATTCTGTTAACGTAGGAACCTGTGTAACGAGCAAACGTAGTGTAAGCACCAACGGTGATAATTTTTTTGCCTGTACCCCCAATTTCACCGATGGTCGATGTTTTTGCACCGCTGACCCAATAAAGTTCGTACTCAGAACCCCAAGCCCGAATGGTACCTGTGGTAGTGGCATTAAATTTAATTCCTAATTTATAACCACTTTTCATCGAAAAGCTGTTCAAGTAAACTAAAACATTACCTCTTGTATTGGTTGCATTACGACTTTTACCTGTATAAATATTGATGTTACCAGTAGCATACGCGCTATAACTTAAACTTGTAAGAGAATAGGTACTTGAAGAAATACCATTGTAGGATTGGCTAGTGAATACAACATCACCCGCTGTGTTGGCTATCACTATTTGAACAGTGAACTTTTGATTGTTATCTCCCCAAATATCTATGAAACTGGCTTTGTCGTATCCTTTTTCAAACGTTACATAATCTATAGAGCTTTGGTTTGTACTCAATAGTTCTTCGCGGTACAATTTCATATTACCTTCATTGCCCGCAGAACCAACTAAGAGGCGACCAGCGCCTTGCATATTATCACAAGTTATGTCAAATGTGGAGGTGCCATCATGTGGACCTTGATGCACTCCTAAGCTCATGTTGATAACAGCAGGTTTGTTTACAGATGTAGCATAGTCGTAAATATATTTGATACCATCGGTAATGTCAGTGTTAGTCGTTCCATAACTTACCATCACAATATCTGAATTCTTTGCAATTCCGTAATTGTAATTTCCCGA
Organism: uncultured Paludibacteraceae bacterium; assembly: GCA_964570565.1. GTDB lineage: Bacteria > Bacteroidota > Bacteroidia > Bacteroidales > Paludibacteraceae > W0P28-013. The sequence goes on along the minus strand of CAZMYT010000007.1, from coordinate 8,651 downwards.
ATAAGCGCCTGTAGCAATACCTGTTACATGTGTGGCGTGTCCAGTGCCGTCGTTTACATCATCGTATTGGGCGTTCTCTATACTTGTTTGAGTGGTGTATTTTTTCCCATGCCGTTGGTCCCAAACCTGTTTTACACGTAGCGTGGTGTAGTTGTCGTTTTCGTCGTAAAAATTGATGTGGTTATATTGAAACCCATAATCAATAATACCGACAATAACACCTGTCCCTAAAAATGGATGAGATAAGTCTGTACCAGCTTGCACTTTATCAACTTTTGCAGCTGTGCGCGCATACGACATTTTTTTAGCTACTGGTGTACCTATTTCAATATAACTCACTTTTTCTGATTGAGATAGTGGCTCTAATTGTTCCACAGGAATTTTCACAGTTAAAATAGAGTCAAATCGGTTATCAATTATTACACCGTATGAATCTAAAAATGAGACATCTGTGGCGTTACCCATGAGGTAAAGATAGCCAGACACGTATTCTTGTTCACCAATTGTTTTAAGTGCAAAATTTTTGTGTACTATATTTTTCTCGGTCTTGAGTTGACCACGTGTGTCAATAAAACTACGAGAAAATGGAGATAGTTTTGATTCTTGAGCTATACCTAATATGGTGAGGCTTAATAAAATGCTAAGTGCAACGAGTTTTTTCATTGTAATTCAATATTAAATACGAACTACAAAGGTAGAAAAAATAGTCAAGAGTAAGATTTTTTTTTAGAAATATGATTTGTGTTTGCACATTATTATAAAAAATAAGGACGTAGAATTTTATTTCTACGTCCTTATTTCAATAGGATATTAATTCGCTTAACGAACTAATAAACGGAATGTTTCATTTATTTTCTTTCCCGAAACTTTTACAATGTAAGCTCCAGTAGCGACTTCACCCAAATCAATATCAAGGTTTTCTTGAACGGCCACATTATTAAACTGTTGAGTTAATATTTTTTGACCATTGATAGTATACACTGATACTAATAAATTTTCGTCAGCTTCTGTAAATAAGACTTTGAATGAACCATTGTTTGGATTTGGGTAAACCATAATGGCATCTGGCATCGTTTCTAAGTTTTTGATTGGTGTGGTTTCGATTACTTTTACTAAACCAGCATACGCATCAATCTTACCATAACCCCATGTATTATTTGGGCAAGCTCCTGTATAAGAATCAACGATGGAAGTTTGACTCAATACTTCGCGTACGTTATCAGGTGTAAGTTGTGGGTTAGCTTGTAACCAAGTAGCTAATACGCCTGTAACAAATGGCGATGCCATAGAGGTGCCTTGCATATAGCCCCAATAATATTTAACGGAATTAACTGTCGCTGTTGCTGCCTGTTCGAAGTATGAACTACCAGTGACAGCCGAAGTATTTGGTACAGATGAAGCGAGTACAGCGCCAGGAGCAGCAATATCTGGTTTCATACGACCGTCAGCTGTGGGACCTTTACTTGAAAAACCTGCAATGGCATTTTTGGTTAAACCATAACCACTTTTTGCTGTAGTTGTCCATGCACCCACAGAAATAATTTTTTTACCTGTACCACCAAGTTCACCAACTGTTGAATTAGTTGAACCGTTTGCCCAAGTAGAACCATAACCATCGGCCCAACTTCTGATTGTTCCAGCTGTGGTAGCTGTAAATATTACTTTTAATTTGTTAGTTCCACTTAATTGAAAACCAGTTGTCCACAAACTATTATGGGTTGTAAGTAATACATTACCTTTGTTGTTGATAGCATCTTTAGCTGCATACAAACCGATAAATCCCGTTGCTGCAGAGTTGAACGACGTATATGTTTTTGTGGTGGTCGAAGTTGCATTTATTACATCACTACTCCAAAGTGTGGTGCCAGCACTATTAGTAATAATTACTTTTACAGTATAAGTTTGGTTAGCATCGCCCCAAATATCAATATCTTGATAATAACCATCATCATATGCATAATAGGTGTCAAATGTAATAGCTTCAGTAGCAGTTCCATTAGCTGCTAATGTTTTTTCCAAATAGAGTTTTTGGTCACCTTCGTTGCTAGCTGCACCAACTAATAAACGACCAGCACCTTGCATGGCATCACAGGTTCTATCAAATGTAGAAGTTCCATCGTGAGGACCAATGTGAGTTCCTAAACTTAAGTTTACAACGGCTGGTTTTCCCACTTCGGTGGCGTAATCATATACATATTTTACGCCGTCCGAAATATCTGTATTGGCATCTCCCATACTTACCATGACAATATCAGCATCTTTAGCCACACCGTAATAACTGTTGCCAGAGTACGAACCAGCAGCAATACCTGTTACGTGTGTAGCATGACCATCTTGGTCGCTTGAATTGTCGTATTTAGCGGCTTCAATAGTGGCTTGTGTAGCGTATTTAGTTTTGTTATTCTGATTCCATACTCGTTTTACACGCAATTCAGAACTGTTGTCTAAATCGTAAAAGTTAATGTGATTGTATTGGAAACCGCCATCGACAACACCTACAACGACGTTAGTGCCAAGGAATGGATGTGATAAGTTGGTACCTGCTTGTACTTTATCCACATTAGCCGCCGTGCGTGCTGCTGCTAATTTTTTGCGAACAGGAGTACCTATTTCAATAAATTTAATAGCATTTTCGTTGCTAAGAGCCTCTAGTTGGTCAACAGGAATATTCGCGGTTACAATGTCGCCAAAATCGCTCACGATGCTAGCGCCATAATTTTCTAAAATGGCTTTGCCTGATTCATCATTGAAATGGATATAAGCAGAAACAAATTCTTGTTCGGCAACGAGCTTTAATCCGTAGTGCTTACGGAAATTAGTACGCTGTTGATCGTTTTGTACGGTGTTTTTTGCATCTATAAAACTGCGTGAATAGTTTGACAGTTTTGGACTTTGTGCCATTATCACTAATGACAAGCAAAGGAATGCAACTAAAGCATAAGTTTTTTTCATTTGTTTTTTTTTAAAGAGATTATAAGAATTAAATTAAGGTTTAATTTCGTTTGAATACTTTGATGGCAGCTTCTACCGATTCGATACCTTTAAGTTCAATCATTTCTGGTAATTTCGTGAGTGGCATTTTAAAGGTAACTGTAGTTTCATCGAGTTTATTGATACTTCCGCCTAACGCTTCAAACGCCGATTGGTCGAATTCGTTTGTTATCGTCAAATAACCTGATACAACGAATACATCATCAACAGTTGTAATGGCTGGATGTGTTTGGAAATTTTCGGAAGGTGTATATTTTTCGAGTGTTTTTGCACCTTTCGTGTCTTTGTAGAAATCGCTCCAAAAAGCACGAAAAGAGTTCGAAAAGTTGATATGACTTGGTAAATTTTCCACTACAGCAGATTTTTTAGTGCTTGTTGCACCATTTTTTTGATGTCCACAGCCAACAAATGTGATGGCAAACATCATAAGGAACACGAGTTTTCTCATGGAATAAGGTTTTAAATTTAAGGTGACAAAGATACTTATAATTATTTTACGACTTCTATTTTATTTCGTAAAATTTATTACCAGTGTTGATTTTGTGTTATCGTTAATGCGGAAACGGTTGTCAATGCGCTGACCAACAATCCAAACTAGTTCATTTTGTGAGGTCAACATCCATAGTTTGTCTTTCATTAAGCGGCTTATTTTTTCGTCGATAAAAAAATCACTGACTTTTTTTGTTTGTGTCATGCCGAATGGTACAAAACTATCGCCTTGTTGCCAATGGCGTAATACCAACGGAAAAACTACTTTGTCGGCATCCAAATAAGCACACTGTTTATCATTTTTGATTTCTGGAATCCCATCTACACGCTGAAACGTTAATTCTATGGGATTTGTTAGTAGACGACAATCACTATCAATGGTGTAAATATCATTTTTAATGACGGTTATCGCCTCTATTTCTAGCGTATCTCTGTTAATCACTACACGGTGTGTGGTCGAGTAAAATTCTTTACCTGACAATCCATCAAGATTTTGCATGATGTCATTTACCGTGGCAGAATTAAAACGATACGGTTGCAATAATTCAAACAGAATAGTGCCAAACGCTGGTAATGCCTGTAATTTACTAATCGAAATACGCGTGATACCTTTTTCTTCTTGGCACAATTTGGTGCGCAAATCGTCGATAAAATAGGTGTAAATCTCCGACACATCATTCAGATGTTCGATATTACGGCGCATAGTTTCAGTAAACGACGGATTAATTTCTTGAAATGGTGGAATAATTTGGTGACGGATTTTGTTGCGTACATAAATGGTGTCGCTGTTGGTGCTATCCGTTCTGAAATTTAATCCATGTTCGCGGGCGTAGGTCTCAATTTGCGATCGTTTGCAGTGGAGTAGCGGACGAATGATGTGCTCATTCGTGGCTTGAATACCAAGCAAACCTCTAATGCCAGTGCCTCTCACTAAATTAACAAAGAAAGTTTCTACGGCATCGTTAGCATGATGTGCAATGGCTACTGCACCACATTGTTCCGATTTGAGTAGCTCTTTGAACCAATCATATCGTAGCTCACGCGCCGCCATTTCAATCGAAATTTTGCGTTCTTGTGCTATTTGCGTTGTATCAAAATTTATAGTCTGTAATGGCACTTGATAATGTGCGGCTAATTCCGTCACAAAAGCCATATCTTCATCCGATTCGGTTCCTCGGAGATGAAAATTACAGTGAGCGACTACACACTTGTAGCCGAGGTGTACAAGAACGTCAAGCAATACAACAGAGTCGATACCTCCGCTCACAGCTACCAATAACTTGGTACCAGTGCTGGGCATCAATTGCTCTTGCATGTATTGCTTGACGTTTTGTAACACGGAAAAAGGATAAGGTAATTGGTTATGTAAAGTTCGTTTTTTATTAACCTTTCAATAAATTCAACGCAATGAATTTATTACGCTTCGCCACCTCCAAACATTGGGATGGGTGGTTGATTACCATTGTCAACTTTGATTTTTCCGTTTTGAGACTCGTATTTTGCAACATTGTCTTCCATTGCCAATAGCAAACGTTTTGCATGCTCTGGTGTGAGAATAATACGCGATTTTACATGCGCTTTTGGAGTCCCAGGCATAATACGGATAAAATCCACAATGAATTCTGACGATGAGTGCGAAATGATGGCTAAATTTGAATAGATACCTTCAGCTACCTCAGCAGATAATTCAATGTTTAACTGATTTTTTGGTTGTTCCATGTTCAATTTTGTTTTAAGAGCAAAACTGGTTTGCAAAGTTATTAATTAATTGATTGATTGTTTTTGAACTACATTCCAATATCGTCGAAATCCCATTCCTCATCGATGAAAAAGGGTTGGTCGTCTACAAATTCTTCTAAACTGCGACGCTCTTTTTTGGTTGGTCTGCCAGTACCTTTGGCTCGGTTGTTATCTTTTTCGAGCTTGAGCAGTTCGATGAGTGCCAATTGATCGGGAGTAGTTACGTGTGCCATAAATTGCGGCACCAATTTAGCTCCCATTCTGTTTTGACTGATATTCAATACTTTGAATGAATAGACAATCGGATTACGATGAATTTGAATAATATCGCCAATATTGATGTTGCGCGATGGCTTAGCAGGTGTGTTGTGAACGAACACTTTTCCTTTTTTGCACGCTTCTGCCGCTAAACTGCGTGTTTTAAATAGGCGTACCGCCCACAGCCATTTGTCAATACGAATTTCCGACGCCATTATTACAACAAATTACTTGCTAATTCCGACAATTCACTGCGTTCGCCTTTAATCAGGTTGACGTGTGCAAAAATATCTTGACCTTTCATGCGGTCAATCATATAGACTAATCCATTCGATTGCATATCCAAATAAGGCGAATCAATTTGATGAATATCGCCCGTAAATACGATTTTGGTTCCCTCGCCAGCACGTGTAATAATGGTTTTTATTTCGTGTGGTGTGAGGTTTTGTGCTTCATCAATGATAAAGTACGTTTCACTTAAACTACGTCCGCGAATAAAAGCTAAGGCTTCGATGACAAGTTTATTGTTTTTCTGTAATTCGTCGAGTACAGCTATCTCTTTTCCTTGATACGAAAAGTTATTTTTAATCACATTCAAGTTGTCGAATAACGGTTGCATGTAAGGCGCCACTTTTTCTTGGGCATCGCCTGGTAGAGCTCCCAAATCTTTATTGGCCAACGCTACAATAGGGCGTGCTAATAAAATCTGTTTGTAATCTTCGTTTTTATGTAAGGCAGCCGCTAACGCGAGCAATGTTTTTCCTGTTCCAGAGCGACCAGTCAATGCTACCAATTGTACGCGGTCGTCGAGTAACACTTCCATCGCAAATGCTTGTTCCGCATTACGTGGTTCGATACCAAAAGCACGTGTTTTTTCCACGCGTTGCACTTTTTCTTCCGAAGGAATATAACGTGCTAAAGCGCTTGCTCTATTGCTTTTTAGTACAAAGCAGTCGTTAGGGTCAATATCTGATTTAAACGCAAATTCATCTACATCAACGCCTTCGTTAGACGCATATAGCTTGTCAATTAATTCCGGATTGACATCGTCGAATACCAACTCTTCGCGATCGAACACATCCATGTTGGTCACTTTGTCCGTGATATAATCTTCCGCTAAAATGCCCAATGCGCGGGCTTTCATGCGCAAGTTAATATCTTTAGTAACCAATATCGTTTTTGTTTCGGGATGATCTTTGGTCAATTGTAGTGTGGCGCCTAAAATCAAATGATCAGGCGTTTTTTCCATAAAAGCCTCTTGTAGTTCTTTCGGAAATACATTTTTAGCTAAAATGAATAAGTGTCCCTTCTCGTCGCCTAAACTAGCACCTGATGAAAATAAATTATCATCAACCAAGTCGTCCAACTCGCGCGTAAATTGGCGTGCATTAAAATTCAGTTGTTCGTTTCCTTTTTTGAAATGATCGAGTTCTTCCAGTACAATGATGGGTAAATAAATATCGTTTTCTTCAAAATTACTAAGACATTTGTAGTCGTGTAAGATAACATTGGTGTCCAAAACAAAATTCTTTTTCATGATCGTGTGATTTTGAGGTGGTAAATAAGAACGCTCTATTTTAAGATAATCTTATAATTATCAACAGGATACTCGGTTTGTGCGTAAACAAGCCTAATTTCAAGGTGTAAATGTACGATATTTTTGATTACTTTTGTTCGATTTTTAATAAAAAATAGCATGATTTATTCAGAAGCCATCGACTATTTGTATCGCCAAGCGCCCATGTTTCAGCAACACGGTGCGAAGGCTTACAAATCGGGATTGGAAAATACTGTGGCACTCGATGCGGTTTTCAACCATCCACATCGGGCCTATAAAACCATTCATGTGGCTGGCACCAATGGAAAAGGTTCTACCTCGCATCTGTTGGCTTCCGTGTTGCAATGCGCTGGTTATAAGGTGGGTTTGTACACATCGCCGCATTTACGCGATTTTCGCGAACGCATTCGTGTGAATGGCACTGTGATTTCAGAACAAGCCGTTGTCGATTTTGTAGAAGCGCATCAAGCGTTAGTGGAGGAGTTGCAACCCTCTTTTTTTGAAATCACCACCGCTTTGGCATTTCGCTATTTTGCGCAACAACAAGTGGATGTGGCGGTAATAGAAGTAGGGTTGGGCGGTCGCTTGGATTGTACCAATATCATTGCTCCCGAATTAGCTATTATTACCAATATTAGCCTCGATCATACCGATTTATTGGGCGATACGTTAGAAAAAATTGCGGCAGAAAAGGCAGGCATCATAAAACCGAACACACCAGTGGTCATTGGTGAAACGCAACCCGAATCGGCACCGATTTTCAGAAATGTAGCTCGTGAGCAAAATGCGCCCATTTTCTTTGCCGATAAACAGTTGGTGGGTAAAATGTTACCCACTTGTGCATTAAAAGGCATTTACCAAGCTAAAAATTGCCGTACGGTATTGGTGGCGTTGGCACAATTACGCCAAAAAGGATTTTACATAACCGAGGCAGATATTGAACAAGGATTTTTGGAAGTGGTGGAGCGCACAGGTTTGCAAGGACGTTGGCAAGTGTTGGGCACCAAACCAACCATTGTTTGCGATACGGGACATAACGAAGGCGGTATTCGGTTGGTGGTAGAACAGCTCGCGCAACAATCGTTTGAGCGTTTACACATTGTTTTTGGCATGGTAAGCGACAAAAAAATAGATCACGTATTGGCACTTCTGCCTAAAAATGCCGTTTATTATTTCACCAAAGCACAAATTCCACGGGCGTTGGACGAAAAAATACTGCAAGTCCAAGCGGCTACGTTTGGTTTGGTGGGAACAAGTTACGCCTCTGTAAATGAAGCGTTAGAAGCTGCCAAAAAGAACGCTTCCGAGCGTGATTTTATCTTTGTAGGCGGCAGTAATTTCGTAGTAGCTGAAATTATTTGAAAAAAAAACGAAAAAGGGTTTTGCGTATATTAAATTTTATATTACCTTTGCACCACTTTTGTGAAAGTAATAGTTCGGGCGTTTAGCTCAGCTGGTTCAGAGCATCTGCCTTACAAGCAGAGGGTCGGCGGTTCGAATCCGTCAACGCCCACTTCCGAAAGGAATTTCACTGAACTATTTTTGAACAAAAGACTTATCGGGCGTTTAGCTCAGCTGGTTCAGAGCATCTGCCTTACAAGCAGAGGGTCGGCGG
>CAZMYT010000006.1:0-116726 GCA_964570565.1 uncultured Paludibacteraceae bacterium | reverse complement strand
TTACGAAACTGGTAAATTATAAAAACAGAAACTCTACCCTGCAAAGATAGAGTTTCCATGAATAAAAATAATAAAATTAACTAATTTATTTATCAAGAACCTACACTTTATATAAATTTGCCATTTGTTCTATCTCCTCTTTCACCTCATTTCGAAACCATAGAGGTTCAAGTACTTCCACATTTCGTCCCAACGATAAAATTTGTTGACGCAAATCAAATGTTAAGTGCAACTCCCACTCAAAAACTAAAAATCCAGCTCCGTCTTCGACTACGCGTTGGCTTTCGTGCCAAGGCAAACGTTTCAGATATTTGGCTTGTTCCGATTCCACTTTTAAACGCAAGGTTTCGGCCATTCCATCGTGATGCACAATGCCAAAATGATTGGCATAATAACTTTCCAAGGTAAAATCAATAGGCAATTTGAATGTGTTATCGGTACTTCTCACACTCTTAATACGATCCAATGAAAAAAGCCGAATTTGATGACTATCATTACAACCTACTAAATACCAACGTTGTTTAAATAATTTGAGTGCATACGGCTGAATGATTCGGCAACAGGGTTCCTCCCAATAAAAAGTCTGATAGCATAAATCTATACACTTATTGTCTTTGATAGCACGAACCAAAGGTTCCAAAAATTCTATGCCACTCGGAACTTTTTCGAACTGAATACGTTTACGCAAGTGGATATCACTGGCAATCAGTGTGGATAAGGAAAAGCTATTCAGTAACCACATTTTCAATTCGTTGCTGTATAAATTATCAGCATCATTCACCACATACGCATTACGACTCTTAATACAATCGATATTTATATCAAAAAGTTCTTCTATGTAATGTTTGTAATTATCAAAGGTTTTACGTGGAATAGGATCAGCATCAAATGCATATTGCCACTGCTGATTAATCTCACGCAGCGTCACACCTTGATTACCTGATTTCAAAATAACCGTAGCCAACCAAATACATTTGGAAAATTTATCCATAAAATTTATTTAGAGGTAATGACCTATTATGAAAGTGGACATTAAATAATTTTAGAGTCAAGATGAGTTTTAATCACTTCTCCCAATTTTTCTAACAATTCTTTCGATGCAGCACTTCCACTCAATTGATTTGTATGAATAACTAACCTTTTACCGTCATCTGATAAATGCACATGAAACGATTGTGGCTTCTTTGTTGTTTTAGTTTGAAAAGAGTATTTGTATTTTACGGCAAAAATATTATCAATCTCACGTGTTTCCTTTTCTTCACCATAATTTCGAATATAGCCTGAACAAGCCAATACTATTACAGAAAAACTTTTTATGTAAGAATGTGTGAAAAATAGAGACTTACGTTTCTCTACATCTGCTTTAAAATTAATCCGTTTTTGAGCTTCATTAGTTCGTTTTGCAGGGTTATCATTCATTTCTGTTACGAAAATGTTCTCTTCAAAATTCATAACATCTGTCTCTCTTTTTATATTAGGGAATATAAAATCGTGCAATTTTTGATATTTACTCCACGTATGAGCAGAAATAAAAATATGGGAATCATCTTGCTTATATCTTTTGAAATTTATATCCTTCCTACCATAAGCATATTCTTTCAGGTCATTTATTTGTTTTACGTACCAATCTGGTTTTTCATTAAGAGCTGCCTCTTTTCCTACAAATAAGACTTGTGCATTAGGATTTCCCCAACCTAAATACATATTACTTGCTGTGCACATTTGAATTAAATCATCAAACTGATTTAATCTTGTTGAAGACATTTTTTCCATAATTTATTAGTTTAAAGTTTCCACAAATATACATTTTTTTATACCAAATCCATATTTTCCAATTTAGTTTTAAGTTTCACAAATATACATTTTTATTTTATACCAAATCCAGATCATTCAATAACGTTTGAACGTCAGCATTTTCTTTTGTGAAACGTTGAATAATAGATTGTTTTCCATACATATCACATGCTATTCCTCTTGCAACAAACGCATCATAATAATGACGATAATTTTCTAACAACATCAACATATTCACTTTAAATGTTTCAGGTGTTGTATTAAAGGAATTGAAGCTGTGTATAACTTGTGCATTCAATTTCTCGAACTGAAGAATGCTTTCAAATAAATGTAAATGACCAAATGACCAAATAATTAAACTCACATCGGGAATAGATAGCAAAGACCATGGACTTTTAGGAATCTTTTCTGCTTGTTCAGTAAATAAGTAACTAAAAATGTGGTGATACAAAATAGCCTCTGCTTGATAGGTGTCTATAGTACGTTTAAATTTTGCCAATAAATACAAATATTGAACAGGCGTAACTCGCCGAATATCTATAGGTTCATCAGAAAAACGTAAGTACACGCTCACATAGCCACATAATTCGCGTAACACTTCTATATGAGGTCGTAAATAATTTTCTGAAGAATGCTTTAAAATCAATTTAGCGGCACCAACGTCTGAAAACAGTTCAAAATTTCGTTGTATATCTTTTATGAATAGTTCATCCCAATTGTTTTCTAAAAATTTATACGCAACCATACGATCTGTTTTTACACCATAAAGAAGCACATTTAAAATTTTACATTGCTCACTATAAGAAACATAAGGTAAACGTATCTGTAAATTTCTCCTTAAATAGGTACGTTGACCTCGTTTATAGTTTTCAAAATCTTTTAACTCTGCGGCAATTGATCGATTACGCACAATCGGTTTGACCTTAATTGGCGATGGTTCATTGAAAATCTTTGGTAGTACTTTGCCGACAATAAATGTATAATAAAGACTACCGCCTTCGTTTTCTAATTCAACGCATTCTCGTTCGTTTAAAGTACATAACATGGCGCGAAGCACCACCCAATCTTCATGTGTCGGATATTCTTTTAAAATACGCGATTTAATAATTTCTAGCTTATTCATCATTTATCGAATTAAAAAAATGGAAATAAAACAAAGCCTATATAATACAAATAGAGCAAAATGCTATACGGCAAAACTAGATGATCACTGCCTGAATATTAAGCACAGTATCAGAAAATATGCACAAAAAATCTATAATTCTATTCCTCATAAACTATAAAGTTTTTACTATCTTTGCAGATTGAAATAAATGTATGTAAGTTATGGCAAAAGAAACTATCACTGCTGATCAAAAACACCGCTTTCTAGTATGGTTTTGGTCTATTTTTGGAGCTGGCATCGTCTTGTGTGCCTTCCTGTTTTTTCTCATTTCCAAAGGCTGGATTGGGTATATGCCAGCTATTGACGAATTAGAAAATCCAAAAAATAAATACGCCACCGAAATCTATTCGTCCGATATGGAAGTCATCGGAACATTTTTTGTGGCTAAAGAAAACCGCGTGAACGTGACCTACAAAGAGTTGTCTCCCAATTTGGTACACGCACTTGTGGCGACTGAAGATGCACGATTCTACAGCCATTCTGGTATTGACGGTTGGGCTTTAGCACGCGCCGTTGTACTACGCGGTATTTTTCACCGCAAAGGCGCTGGAGGTGGTAGTACTATTACACAACAGTTAGCCAAACAGCTTTACTCACCACCCGCACAAAATATGATTCAACGCGCCCTTCAAAAACCTATCGAATGGGTGATTTCGGTTCAGTTGGAACGGTTATATACGAAAGAAGAAATCATGACCATGTACCTCAACAAATTCGATTTCTTAAATAATGCCGTGGGTATTAAAACAGCTTCACAAGTCTATTTTGGAACCACACCTGATCAACTCAGCATAGAACAAGCGGCCACTTTAGTTGGTATGTGTAAAAATCCATGGCTTTACAATCCAGTTAGACGCAACGAGAAAAGTACACAACGACGCAATGTAGTACTAAAACAAATGGAAAAAGCCGATTTTATTACCGATGAAGAGTTGGATTCTATTAAACAAATTCCTTTGACACTGGATTATCATAAAGTAGACCACAAATTAGGATTAGCACCGTATTTCCGTGAATACCTTCGTCGTATGTTGACTGCCACTAAACCAGACAGAAGCGATTACGCCAGTTGGCATTTAGTACCATACGGTCAATATTATATGGATTCATTAGCTTGGGAAACAGATCCTTTGTACGGTTTTATCGAAAAAAATCCAAAATCGGATGGCACCAAATACAACCTCTACACGGACGGTTTGAAAATTTACACCACCATCGATTCACGTATGCAACGTTATGCCGAAGAAGCAGTAGAAAAGCATTTCAAAGAGTTACAAGCTAGCTTCTTCAAAGAACAAAAAGACCGTAAAAAAGCACCATTTGCTCGTTACATGAGCGACGAAGATATAGATAAATTCATGCGCCAAGCGATGACTCAAACCGATCGTTATCGTGGTATGAAACGCAATGGAGCTAGCGAAGCCGAAATTACAAAAGCATTCAACACACCAGTGGAAATGTCGGTATTTTCATACAATGGAATTGTGGATACAATTATGTCTCCACTCGACTCCATTCGCTACAACAAACATTTTGCGCGTTGTGGGTTTATGTCGATGGATCCTAGCAGCGGACACGTAAAAGCCTACGTTGGCGGTCCAGATTTTAGCCATTTCCAGTACGACATGGTGAATATGGGACGTCGTCAGGTGGGTTCTACTATCAAACCATTTTTATACACATTGGCTATGAACGAAGGACTTTGGCCATGTGATAAAACCATCAACCAATCCATCACATTGAAAGATGGACTTGGTCGTGATTTTACGCCTCGTAATGGCTCCAAAGCACGTCGAGGTGAAGAAGTCACTCTCCGCTGGGGATTGGCTAACTCTAACAACTGGATTACGGCTTACTTAATGAGCTTATTTACGCCCGAACAATTGGTGAAATTAATGCGTTCATTTGGCATCAAAGGCGAATTAGTGCCGGTAGTGTCACTCTGTTTAGGTCCTTGTGAGGTAACCGTAGCCGAAATGGTGGACGCTTACACCACATTCCCCAATAAAGGTATTCGCGTAGATCCTATTTATGTGACTCGCATCGAAGATGCTAATGGCAATATCGTGGCAGAATTCACCCCAAAAACTACAGAAGTTATTGACGAAGAAACATCTTACAAAATGTTGAACATGCTTACTGGCGTAATGGACAATGGTACAGGAGTACGCGTTCGTTATCGTTACAATGTACATGCGCCAGCTGGTGGCAAAACTGGTACCACACAAAATAACTCTGATGGTTGGTTTATTGGCTTCACACCAACACTTGTATCAGGTGTTTGGGTTGGTTGGGAAGACCGCAGCGTTCACTTTAGTGGCATGGCCGAAGGACAAGGTGCCAGCATGGCATTACCTATTTGGGCTTATTATATGGACAAAGTTCTAAAAGATCCTAAACTCGGTTACGATGCAAATCAAGGATTTGATGTGCCAGGTTGGTTCGATTCAAACACTGGTTGTTCTACCACCAAAGAGCCTGAAACTACGGATTTTACGGAATAAGCAAATGGACAGATACAAAAAAGGAGAGAATAATCATTCTCTCCTTTTTTAGTTTTATACTTATATCGTTGTTACATCGTTTTAAGTAATTCGCGCGCATTATCCATAGCCACTGCCGACGGATTTTTGCCACTCAACATTTCAGCAATTTGCTCTACACGTTCCTCGGAAGTTAATTTCACGATATTAGTGATGGTGGCATTCTCTGTATCGTATTTATAAACTTTGTAATGCGCCACGCCTTTAGCGGCAATTTGAGGTAAATGGGTAATGGTAATTACCTGCATTGTGTGAGCTATCAGTTGCATAATTTCACCCATACGATGAGCTATTTCACCTGAAATACCTGTATCTATCTCATCAAAAATAATCGTTGGCAAATTCGCACGACTTACCATTAATGATTTAATAACCAACATCACACGCGACAACTCACCACCAGATGCGGTTTGTGCAATTGGTTGTGGTGTACCATTTTTATTGGCAGAAAACAAGAAATTAACGACGTCACATCCTGTTGGTAAAAAATGATTTGAAGTAGCGATATCAACCACAAATTGAGCATTAGGAATTCCTAGATAACCCAATTTTTGAGATACAATTTCTTCCATCTCTAGCTTCACAGCATAACGTTTTTGAGTCAATGCTATGGCAGCTTGTTGTAATGCTGTTTCGTTTTTCTGTAGCTCTTTTTGGAGTGTTGTTAATTCTGTATCAAAACTATCAATACGTTCCAATTTAGCTCCAAAATCGGCTTGCAATTGTAATAATTCCGCCACGGTTTGCACGTGATGCTTTTGTTGCAAAACATACAGTTCGTTAAGTCTATTTTCGATAAACTCTTTCCGTTGAGGATCAAATTCTGTATCGTTGAGCGATACTTGCAATTCTGACGCAATATCCTTCAAATCAATCCATGCACTCTCAACACGCGCTTCGTAGTCAGCCATAGCGGGCACATAAGCTTTAATCTTACGTAACGCTATCGTAATATCTTTTAATTGGAGATTAACACCGATGGCATCATCTTCTAAATGAGCCAACGATAAAGCCAATGCAGTTTTCACCTCTTCCGAATGGTTCATTGCTTCCAATTCCTGTTCGAGTTGCAATTGTTCATCTTCAACCAACTGCATAGCCACAAGTTGGTCATATTGAAATTGCGCATATTCACGCTCCGAACGCCATTTTTCGGCCGTTTCCAAAAGCGTTTTATAGGTATGCTGAATCTGTTTGTATGTTTTGTAAAATTGCTGATAAGCAACTAATTCGGTTTCTGACTTCGCTACTGAATCGAGCACATCTAATTGAAACGAGGCTTCACCCAACAACAAACTCTCGTGTTGTGAATGAATGTCAATCAAACGACTCGTTACCTCGCGCAATTGTTGCAAATTGACTGGCGTATCGTTTATAAAGGCACGCGATTTACCACTATCCAGCACTTCACGACGGACAATACATTCGTGATCATAATCGACTTCTAAACTCTCAAAAAGTGACTCCAAACCGTAGCCACGCACATCAAAAACGGCCTCGACCACACATTTCGATTTACCTTCTTGAATCACTTTTGTATCAGCACGTTGACCTAAAACCAAAGCTAAAGCACCCATCATAATGGATTTACCAGCTCCTGTTTCGCCAGTAACCACTGACAAGCCTGTTCCAAAATCAATGCTCAACTGCTCTATTAAAGCATAATTTGCTATTTCGAGATGTTTTAACACACTACAATTCTTTAAGGTTTAATCACTTCATATCGAGAACCCAAAGCTGGATTGACATCCATTAGGACCTCATACACGTCGTTACGCTCTTTTGGCAATGCTTTAGTGGAGGAAAATATATTAATCAGTTCATCATTTTTAGCATCCAAAAACGACATAATAAGAATAGCTCCAGGATCGAGACGATTCAAATCGCGCAAAACGGGCAAGCCAGTAACAATACGAGCGCGCGCATTATCGACATTGGTCGACATATTATCCAATGCTTGACGATGATATTCATAAAAATAGTCGCGAAACTTTTTAAAACGTTCATCCATCACATTATTAATCAACGCATAACGGTTTTTATTATCGGTAAATGATTTTTTCCAGCCGGTTCCTTCTCCATCAGAACGGCTTTGCGACAAATTAACAATTTGCTCCGCAGTTTGAAATGCAGCTGTTCCGCCTAATTTTTGAAATGAATCTAAATCAAAACCAATAATCATATACGCATAGTACGCCAATACCGCTGTCAAATTATTTTCGAACGTATTGCTATTAATTTCAATCGGCTCAAACTCCACATAATTGAAATTGACATTCAAATCTTTAAAATTAAAAATGGTGGTAGAATAAACTGTGCCAAATACAGGACGACGCGCTTGCACTTGCAAAGTAGTTGTAAACAAATTATCCTCATATTTGGTCATGATAAACATAAAATTGCACTCGATACGTTCACCTGTGGCATAGGTTAAATCTGTCCAACGATGATTATTCATGAAATCGTTTAAGGCAGTTTGCAGCGTTTCAAACACTTGCTTATTGGTTCCTTGTATTTGTGAACTATTGATGGTTACATTGCACTTCAACTCTTGAGCACTCACACTCAAAGCCAACAAAAGTCCTATGCCAATTAGTATTTTTCTCATTGATTAATAGTTAGCTAACTCGTTTATAATATCTTTTGCCACATCTAGTTTCGATTTCAACTCGAATATTTTTTTATCGCCCGAAGCTTTTAAAATCGTAATTTTATT
This sequence comes from uncultured Paludibacteraceae bacterium, assembly GCA_964570565.1. Classification (GTDB taxonomy): domain Bacteria; phylum Bacteroidota; class Bacteroidia; order Bacteroidales; family Paludibacteraceae; genus W0P28-013. The sequence continues at coordinate 108,508 of CAZMYT010000006.1, read as the reverse complement.
GGTGTCGTAGCCAAAACACGCTTGTGCATCGTTCAACGAATTCAGTACAATAAAATCAAGGTTCTTGCGACGCATTTTATCTAGAGCATGGGCTTCTTCATCATTTGTTTCGAGGGCAAAACCCACCAAAAATTGATTTTCTGTTTTTAATTTTCCTACTGCCGAAGCAATATCTTGTGTTGGTTTCAACTCAATCACCAGATTATCTTTTTCACGTTTCAATTTTTGATTTGCCACTACAATAGGCGTAAAATCAGCTACGGCAGCACACAAAATAGCACCGTCACACGTTGGGAAGTTTTCCATTACCACGTCGTACATTTGCTGTGCCGATTCCACATCTATACGTTTAACGCGAGGATGCTCAAGAAATTGTTGAACAGGCCCAGCCACCAACAGAACTTCGGCTCCAGCATCGGCACAAACTTGCGCCAAGGCAAAACCCATCTTTCCAGTTGAATAATTGCCAATAAAACGTACAGGGTCAATCCGTTCGTAAGTAGGACCAGCAGTAATAAGTATTTTTTTGCCTTGTAACATTACACCAATGCATCTTCCAAAAATGCCACAATATTTTCAGGTTCTTCCATGCGCCCTTTTCCTACCGAGCCACAGGCCAATTCACCATAAGCGGGTTCGATAAATTGCACATCAATAGCTCTTAATTCGCGGATATTACGCTGAACCACTGGATGTTCATACATCTTATCATTCATAGCTGGTGCCACAAATACGGGTTTATCGAACGCTAAAAACGTAGTCGACAACGCATCATCGGCAATACCATTGGCAAATTTTCCAATAATATTAGCCGTTGCTGGTGCCACCAAAAGCGCATCAGCCCAATCAGCATGTGATATATGTTCTGGATTGAATTGTGAAACAGGTTCAAATACCTCCGAATAGACTTTATTACGCGACAATGTTTGTAATGTTACTGGAGTTACAAACCACAACGCATTTTGTGTGGTCACTACTCGCACTTCGGCACCTTCGGCCATCAATTGACGAATCAATTCTGGACATTTATAGGCAGCAATACCACCCGAAATTCCTAATAATATTTTCTTTCCTTGTAACATAACGAATCAAATTAAAATGAGTTGTTATAATGTTTTTAAACCTTTCAATTCTGCTTTATCGGTCACCTTTTTAATCGAAATAGCATAACCTCCACCCTTTGATAATGCTTGTTTTAATTTCGATTTAGACGACACCACGACACGACGAATAGTGTACGCTTGCGGATTTTCTTTCCAATCGGCATTAGCTGCATCGGCATAAATAGTAGCTACATATTTAGTATTCGGTTCCAGAAAGTCAAATGTAATTTCTGAAACACGACTATTTTCATCGGTAATAGAACCTACAAACCACACTTTTTTCTGTTTTCCAAAACGCGCAATCGTAATGTAGTCACCTGGTTCAGCTTCCAATATTCTGGTATCGCTCCAATCCACATCAACATCTTTTATAAACTGGAACGCATCCAAATGTTTTTCATAATTTTCAGGCAAATCGGCCGCCATTTGCAACGGACTATACATGGTCACATACAACGCCAACTGTTTGGCCAACGTAGTATGAACTTGACACGTATTGCCAGCTTGGTAATGATTCATTTGGAGCTCAAAAATTCCTGGCGTATAATCCATGCCACCACCCAGCAAACGTGTGAATGGTAAAATAGTTTCATGTTCTGGTGGGTTACCTACGCTCCACGCATTAAATTCGTTACCGCGAGCGGCTTCACAAGCCAATAAGTTAGGATAAGTCCGGCTCAAACCTGTAGGACGCACTTGTTCGTGAGCATTAACCATAATTTGGCGCTCTGCAGCTTTGGCAATCACTCTGTTATAATGATTCACCATCCATTGCCCATCGTGCAGTTCGCCACGTGGAATAATTTTACCCACATAACCCGTTTTTACAGCGTTATAACCGTGCGCTTTCATAAAATCAAAAGCATCATCTAGGCGACGTTCATAGTTAGTTACAGCCGACGATGTTTCGTGATGCATAATGAGTTTTACACCTTTGGACGCAGCGTAAGCAGTCACTTCGTTCACATCAAAATCGGGATAAGGCGTCACAAAATCGAACACCTCTTCTTTCCAATTTCCTGCCCAATCTTCCCAACCGACATTCCAACCTTCCACCAACACACCATCAAAACCATGTTGAGCAGCAAAATCAATATAGCGTTTTGTATTTTCGGTGGTGGCGCCGTGGCGACCATTCGGTTTTAAAGCCTGCCAATCCATGCCTTTCAACTTCACATTAGGTTCATCGGCATAATTCCACGAACTTTTATTGGGCACGTGCATCTCCCACCAAATACCAACGTATTTCATGGGTTTAATCCAATCGGTAGTAGCCAATTTACAAGGTTCATTGAGATTCAGAATTGTTTTTGACGACAAAATATCAGCGGCTTTATCACTCACCAAAATTGTACGCCAAGGTGTGCGACAGGGAGTTTGCATAAACACTTTCGTACCAACAGCACTCGGTGCCAGGAGTGATTTTAGAACCAATGTTTGCTTATCAATTGTTAAACACATGGCAGCATAATCCACAAGTGCCGCTTCAAAAATATTGAGATACAAACCCTCATCAGTTTTCATCATCACAGGTGTTTGCACGCTATTATTCGCTACGATGCCATGAGTGCCAATAGCACTTCCGTCCACTTTGCTAGCATCAATATCCGACAAACGAGATGTGGTATAGAAATATTCGTTTGTATCAAACGACCCTGGAATCCAAAATGCGGTATGGTTGCCTGACATCGCAAATTCGGTACACTCGTCAGCTATTCGGAAATAGCCCAAATTTGGCTGTTTATCAAACTCGTAGCGAAAACCTAAACCATCATTAAACAATCGAAAAACCAAACGCATAGTACGCTGAGTTTCGGTTTGTAACAAATCGACGGCCAACTCACGATAGTGATTGCGCACAGAATCGACTTCGCCTAACACGGGATGCCAAATTTCGTCCTGTTCTGAATACGTTTCTTTTACTACCGTAAAACCCGATTGCAACGACGTGGTTTGTTCCAGATGTAATCCCAATTTAGAGGAATTCACCACCGATTTACCCTGAAAGTTGAGCGCATATACAGGCTCACCATTTTCAACGCTTACCATCAAGGTCAACTTGCCATTAGGCGATGTCAACATAGCTGCTTGTACCATCGACCAGCAGACAAATCCGAAACAAAACAAAATGAGTTTTCGCATAATACGAAGATTTTATAATGTTATTTTGCAACAGACAAAGATAAAAAAAAACTGGCAAAGAAATGGTATCTGCCAGCTTTTTTTAGAATGAATAGATATACAACTAAAACCTATGTAATTGGGACATTTATTGTATATGATATCCTTGATTTGTAACTTCCATACATTTATAGAGTTGGTATTTCTGGTTATCAAATGGATAATCCCAACAGCCCAAACTATGAAATAGCTCGCCACCAAACCCAATTTTAAATTTATACAAGCCATACAATGGATGGGAATTATCTTTGTTGGGTGAAACACCAAACATATCGTATTCGGTACAGCCTTTGGCTTTAGAGATTTTAATAGCCTCCCATTGTAAAGCGTAAGTAGCCATAAAATTACGATTATTGCTCGACGACGCGCCATACAAATACGAACCACGATTGCCAGAAACAATTAAAAACATAGCTGCTAACGGTGCGTTATCAACCTCTGCAATTAAATAGTACACGTCAGCTGGCGATGTCGTACTCGCCGATTTAGCGGTCAATATCGCTTCAAAATGTTTAATATCATTCACAAATAAACCATTGCGATGAGCGGTTTCTTGGTACAATTGATACCAAATGTGTAAATCGCTCAAGTCGGCGATACGCACAGTCACCCCCTTTTTAATCGACAAATTGATATTATAACGCGTTTTAGGCTTCATCCGTGCCAGAATGACATCAAGCGATTCTTGTAAATCGAGATAAAGTGTATTCGTTGGTAAAATATTAGTTTGCGATTTACTTAAATTCCAATTGACCGTATTAAAGTTCAAACGCATCTCTTGCGATTTAGTAGATGGCTCTTCAAGAACATGACCGCGCTCATCTACAAATGATGCATCGTTAGCCCAAAATGCCTCCCAACATAAGTCGTAACGAATCATAAAACAATTTTTGGGTAGAAACGACCGTAAACATTCCGACAATTCCTCCAAAAACAAACCCTGAAATTCCTGATCCGGTTCTAATTCTGGGCCATAAGGCACATACGCAATACTATCAGTATGATTAATCTGCTGAATAATAACTAATAAATCAGAGGTTATTGGACCATCATTAGACACGTTATGAAATAATTGACTGTGATACGATTTAAAATTGAGTGCCATAGATTGCCAACCAACTTTACGTTTTACAATCGACCAAAAGGCGGTTTGTTGAACAATAGAGGTTTTATATAATTCATCGATTTCTTTTCGTTGTACATCTTGTAACATATCTTTATACTTTTACGGTGAGCACATAACAACTATATGTCTCACAATGATTGCTATCAACAGCAATCGGTGTTTGCAAAAAATAAGGGGCTTGTCCGCAGTTCGAACAAGCCCCTTAGTAGAATTATGTTTGTTTCTGTTTAGAAAAATAAGTAACGTTGATCTTCTATGTTAGCGGCTTTTTTAAGTGCTTCTATTGAGAAGTAAGGCACTGTATTTTTAGCACGTTCGGTCAATAAAACTTTTTCGGCTTTAGCATCGAAGGCTGCAGGCGACTCTGTTTTGTTTACCACGGTGAATACAAATACGCCCATATTACCTTTTTGAGGAGCCGAGAGTTCGTTTACTTTAGCCATTGGAGCTAAGGCAAACAATACAGGTTCGTTGCCAATAGAACCAGCGTAAGGCGTATTAAACGTCACATTAGATACGGTATCAATTGTAGCGCTTTCAGCTTGCAACTGAGTCATAGTTTTACCCGTCATCTCTTTTTGTAAAAGTTCAGCCTTTTTGTCGTTGCGACATTCTGCCATCAACATGGTTTTTACATCTTCCAAATCGCGATAACCTTTTTCACGTAAACGTTCTACACCTGCAACTACCAATTGATCATCACATTCGAATACATCAGACACAGCATCTTCTTCAGCTTTAAATGCCCAACGTACAATTTGACGTGAATTTTTGATGTTCGCAATTTTATTGGCGTTGATGTTCAAATTCATAGCTGGCAATACTTGTAAGCCTGCTTTAGTAGCAGCAGCTTCCATTGCTTCCACTGTTTGGTTGGCCGAAGCAAATTGTTTAGCTTCGTTGAAGATTTTAGCTTGTGTACGTGAACTTGCAATCACACGGCGTTCCAAAACTGCTAATTTTACTTTAGGAGTCACAGCGCCGCGTTCCATAACTTGGAATAGTTGAATACCATTCATATTTTTAACTTGGAACAAACCATTCACACCTGTTTTGAAAGCTGATTCTGCCACATCTTTATCCACTTCTGTTTCACGAACCCAGCCAATTTCGCCACCTTTAGCAGCAGTTTGTTCTACACGTGAATGTTGACGAGCCAACGCAGCAAAGTCAGCGCCACCACGAATTGCTTTTTCTAAGCTGTCAGCCAACAATTGTGTAGCAGCTTGCGATTCGGTAGCCACAAAGATATGGCGTAATTTGACAGAGTCTGGTGATGCAATACCTGATTCAACAATACGAGCCATTCTATAAGTATTATCAGTAAACAATGGACCGACGACATCACCTTTTCTGCCAGAGAATGCAAATGCACGCAAATCTTCTACTACATCTTCTTTAGAAAGATTGATACCTTTGTAAGCAACATCACTATTAGAGTTTGTGACATCAGCCACATCTTCAGTAGTGGCAAATTCCACTTTCAAATCATTAATCCATTTTTCAACTTCAGCAAAGTCTTCTTTTGATGGTTGAATTGCAAAAGCGACATATTTCAAATCGCAGTTTGCTTCTTGTTTGAATTGTTCTTTTTTCTTTTCGTAAAGCGCTTCCACCTCTTTGTCAGAAACTGTAACCAACGAATCGGCTACTGAAAAATAAGGTTTCATAGCATATACCACATCTACAGCCGTTTTTGAACCTTCAAACGAATTTTTAGCTTCGAGTGAATTGGCTACAGTAGCTTTGGTCAACAACATGTTATATTTTTCTTCCAAACGGCTATTTTTAACCGTTTTTTCCCAAAATTTCCAATATTGTTTGTAAGTATTAAGCTGATCAGCAGGTATATTAGAACTTTCTTCAGAGTCCAACATGCTGATAAATTGTGATAAAATTTTAGGGTCAAAAGCACCTGTTTGTGGATTGTAGAATACACGACGGCCACGAATAAGTGGATGGATGTTGTTACCCAAAATCAAATCGAACAACTCTTGTTTGCTCACTTCCATACCAATTGATTTGGTTTCAGCATCTAGCAGTTTTTCGCGAACAGTGCTTTCCCAAACTGATTGACGAATTTGTTCGGTCATCTCTTCATTGATGTTTGATTCACCAAATTCAACTTTGTAAACTTCGGTCAATTGGTCAATAGCAGCCATATAGTCCACCATTTTGACATTGTCGCCATTAATCTCTGCCACATTGGCTTTAGATTCATTGAAATAAGTAGAACCTGAATTCAAAAAATCACCTACGATAAAGGCCAAAAGCGCTAAACCCACTACCACCATGAGCAAAACTCCGTGGCTTCTAATTCTTTCTAATGTTGCCATTTTAAATTGTTAAATAGAATATAAATACTGTTGTTAATATGTCCGAAAAATCAGGCTACGAATATACAAAAAAAAGTAATACAAGTGAACGCTTCTTTAAATTTGATTAATTTTCTAGCTATAAGAAAGTTAACATCACTGAACGGTTAATTTCACCAAATCAATACGATTATTATGTGCTTGCAAAATCTTAAAAGTCCAATCCGAAATACGAATTGTATCATTTAACTTGGGAAATTGCTCGTAATGATGGAGAATAAATCCAGCTACAGTCACATAATTATCAGAGTCGGGCAAGTTTAAATCAAACAAGGTATTGACCTGATCAATTTCTAAACGACCAGACAACACATATTCATTATCGCTGACTTGTTTAGCCACATACTCTTTATTGTCATGTTCGTCCTCTATCTCACCAAAAATCTCTTCCATAATATCTTCGAGCGTAACAATACCTGCCGTTCCACCAAATTCATCAACAACTAAAGCCATGCTCCGCTTTTCTTGCATGAACATATTCATCAATTTATTGGCAGCCATAGTTTCTGGTACAATGGCTATTGGTCGTAGATAATCGTGCCAATCGGCTGGCTGTTTAAATAAATCGGACGAATGAAAATAACCTATAATATTATCGATATTTTCTTTGTAGATAGGAATTTTAGAGAACCCAGTTTCGATAAACGTGTTACGCAATTCTTCCAAGGAACACGTGTAATTTAATGATACAATTTCAGTACGAGGCACAATACAATCACGTAATTTAACCGAGGAAAAATCTAACGCATTTTGAAATATTTTAACCTCATTCTCAACCTCTTCCTGATTATCGGCATGTTCAAACGAATCGTTTACCCAATAATCTAAATCCACTTTGCCAAGTTCCTGCTTCTCACCTTTATCAACCACTTTTACTTTAAATAATTGAAGCAACTTCACCGATAAAAACGTAGAAAAACGAGCAATCGGATACAAAAGTACATAACACAACCACAATAATGGTGAGAAAATAGTTAACCACACATTAGGATTAATGCGAAATATAGTTTTAGGAAGAAATTCACCAGTAAATAATACGATAATGGTGGCTATAATAGTTTGAAGAATATTGACCGCAAAATCATTACCAATGAATAAGCGCAACATAGGCGATAATAAATCGGCCATTTCGATACCGTAAATAACCAATGCAATATTATTACCTACGAGCATGGTGGCTATAAATTGCTCAGAATTATCGTAAAAAATAGAAATAATGGATGATGTTAAACTTTGACGTTTTTTGTCAAGTTCAAAACGAAGTTTATTAGAGGACAGAAAGGCAATTTCCATACCCGAAAAAAAAGCGGAGAACAGTAACGAAATAGCTATAATCCAATAAATCATCATTATAGTCCCTCCCCCGATTCAATAGGTATAATACCTTTAGTTTTACGAATGGTATAGCGTGTCATACTTTGATTGGATTCGAATCCTTCACCCATAATTTTTTTATCACGTTGAGTCACTACTATGGCCGAATCGGAATAAATACGCTCCTCGTTCTGACTCCAAAACAATTGTTGTGTAGCAAACTGATCGCCTTGCAAGTTGGTGGCACGCACACTATCATTTAATTCCCACAAACGACGATTTTGATAATAACGCGCCCGTTTACAATCGATTTTAGCGTCTGGTTTATAGTATTCGTCAAATCGTTCCAAATGCAATCCTTCTGGGAAATCCCAATAAGGTTCAGCCGCCTTGTCGTAAACACACCACACTTTGGCGCTAATACGGTAACGTGTGATACCCGAATCAGAAATAATAGTAGTGATTTCATCTACCTTTAGACCAGGCATTTCACTTCTATTCGTGATTGCTTGGGTTATCGAGGGTTTATTGTCACTACAAGCGATGCACAAAAACAGCATAACAATCGCTCCAAGAGCGATTGTTATACGAACTTTGGTAATATCTTTAATAATGCTTTTCAAAATGGGCGCACTCTATTAACGACAGATAGTTGCTTCACCAATCCATCCACCCACAAAGAATGATTTTCCAGCGCCCAAATCTGGTTCGAAAAATATCTCTTCGGTAGTTGGGAAATAACGACTGTAGGTACGAATTAAGTCATTTGTTTTATTAATCATCTCTTCAGTTGGTTCCACTTGTTGTGCTTTGCGGAACTTATCTACAGCTACCCAATAAACAGTTTTATTAAGTGCGGCACTATCGTAAATACCACGCGTATTAGCATAAAGCAAACCAATCAAAATATATGGAGCACCTTTATTAGGGTCACGTTCTATTGACAAACGGGCAAATTCGCGTGCTTTACTTGCATTATCAAATTTGGCATTATAAATAACAGCTACTTTATACAAATAATCGGCAGCTTCTGCATCACTTGTTGCCAAAGAAACAGCTTCTTTATAATACTCTATGGCCTTTGCAAAGTCACCTTTCGTGTAAGCCATTTCAGCACATCCATTAGCCGACTCTGCGCTTGGTTTAATAGTGTGAGCATATTGAGCTGCTTTAAAGAACACATCAGAGCTAGTACAACCTAGACGTTTGAAGAAGCGAACGGTATTGGTCAAAAAATCATAATCTGTTTTACGAGATTGAACTTGTGGACCATAGATTTTATCTAATTGAGCACAATCAGCCACGCCAGATTGAACAAACAAAGCATCTAGCGAAGCGTCCACTTCACCAAAAGTAGCAGCTGTTTTCAACTGATCATTCGCCGCATTTGTTTCCAAAATTTGATTTGCCAATAAATAATCTTGAATGAATTTTTCAGCACGTTTAGCATCTGTTTTGTATAATTCCGACGATGCCACAACAAACTGTTGCAAGAAACTTGGTTGTGAATTTAAACCTAACGTCTTAACCGATTCTTCCAACCATGGATAAGGTGTCGCATAATCTGTTGGACGATACAATAACGCATAATACGCTTTCATCCCTAATAAATAGGCTCTAGGCTGTTTCGTGTCGTTGCCAAAGTATTTAATTTGGTCATCATACAACTTCATCAATTTGGTTACTAATTGATCTTTTACAGCCGCATCCTTTTCGTTGTCAATTTGCCAAGCTAAAATGCGCGATCCATAGGTATAGATGGCACGAGAAGCTCTAGGACATTCAGTATAAGCAGCTTGCCAAGGAGCTAAAGCATCTGCATAATTTTTATATTTTGCCGATTCAGCAAATAAACTAATATTATTCAAACACACTTCTGATACTTCAGCAGGTTGTTCAGTTTGATTTTCAGTAGCAGCTGGAACAACAGCAGTCTCTGCATCTGCTGACTTTTTACTTTTTTGTGCTACACAACTCAGTGTAGTCAAAACACTAAATACTAAGATTAAAAGATTTTTACTATTCATACTCATATAAATTTATGATTTGATTACTGAATGCGTTGTTTAAAGAACCACAACTCATTCAATGTTAAATTAATTCCTACTTTAAAATAATTCTCACTCAAAAGCGTATGCTGACTTGTACCAATATTTCCATATTCAAAATTCACATTAATCATCGTTTTCGTGGTACGTAGTGGGAAACCTAATCCACAGCTCACGGCAATGGTTTGTGTACCAATGTTGTTGAATTTAGCATACGAATTTGAATAATTTGCACCTAAACGCCAACGCATACGATCTATATATTTGTTACCATTAGGGTTATGGATATATTCACCACCCAACGAAATTTTATAACGATTGCTCAACGTATCTGTTTTACCATAGTAACGCGCTTTCGAAAATTCCTGAAAGGTATAATCTGCTCCAACCGTCAATCGATCGTCGTAAGTATATGTAAAACCACCACCATATAACGATGGGATATCGAATTTCAACGAATCAGAACTAACCGTATCACTCACAACACCGGTAGTTATTTGCGTAAATTCACCATTTAATTTCGATAAACGATCGTATACTAATCCAATACAAAAACTGTGCCGACCAAATGTTTCTTGATATTGCAATCCATAACGAAAATTCAAATTCTGAACATACAAATTAGATGTTTGGTTTGTGGCATAAGTAGTTACACTCGACGATGTAGCAGTCATAGTACGCACATTGTTGATAGAACCAAACATATAATACATATTCACACCCAACGATAAACGTTTCCAAATAGTAGCACCAATGCCTACATAAGCTTGCGAGATGCCACCTGTTCCATAGAATGTTTGCGACTGCGTGAGTGTAGAAGAAATGGAATCGACCGTTCCATAATTATAACCAACGAATGAATACGGAATCAACCCAGCGCTCATACCCATCCATTTTGTGATAGGTAATTGAAATGCCAAATAATCCAAATTACTAGTAAATGTATTCACACTATTAGAACCTGATGAGAAATTGGAATACAAACCTGAAACACCAAATTCAAATAAAAAACTGGTACTATCAATACTACTGTTGGAAGCTGGGTTAGCAGGATTCATATTCACACGGCTACGTAACCCATAGGCGACGCCGCCCATACTTTGACTTCTAGAAAAACCTGGATCTTCTAAACGTCCATAACCAAATCGGGTATAAGGCGAATTCGTATTATTTTGTGCACTAGTGTATGCTGTCAAAGTCAACACCCATACCAACGCAAAAAGTTTTACGCCAAGAGTTTTTGAAGATAGAAACAACCGTTTAATGTATATCATTGTAAATGAGTATTTCGTTCAAACCAATAAGAACTAGATTTGGTTCTGCAAAGATGCAATTTTTTATCTGTTTTTCAAAGTAAATTGTCGTTCCACCGGTCAAAAAAACAGAAAATTCATCATAATTTAACTTTAATTGACCTATAACCCCTTCTATTTCGTGTAAAACGCCCCAATAAGCACCGCCAAGTATCGCTTGATGCGTACTCGTACCTAAATAAGCAGTAGGTTCAGCCACCTCTATTTCTGGTAATTTACCCGTAAAAGCGTGCATCGCCTTCAACCGCATGGCCAAACCTGGAGCAATGTTGCCACCCGCAAAAACGCCATCTGCAGTTAGAAAATCGTATGTTATGCACGTTCCCATATCAATGACTAAAGCTGCTTTATGAGGTTGCAAAGACCAAGCGCCCACCAAAGCGGCAATACGGTCGCGCCCTAAGGTGAGTGGCGTCTCATAGGTTATTTTAATAGGAACTGGCGTAGAATTGGTCAAATCAATAAAACGGACTGCGTTATTTGTCAAAAAATCAGACAAAAATTGCTTTGTTGTAACCACCGAACTATAAATAATCTGTTGCACAGAATAAGTAGCTATCACACTAGTTAATGCCGATGGTTCACACACATCGAGCACAGCCTGATAGACCAAACGACGCTGCTCAAAAACGGCGATTTTAGTAGATGAATTTCCTCTATCAATAACTAGATTCATAATGTGCAAATTGAAAGTACAAAGGTAATCAATAATATAGAGATACAAAAAAGCGTGAAGTAGATACCTTATAAAAATAACAACGTAGTATTTACGTATCAAATCCAAAAAAATTGTATTCCATCGCTATTTTTTCGAACTTTTTCTTTAATTTTGCATCCGCATTTTAAATTCTGTACAAAACAATTTTATTAATACTAAAGCGCTTACACTGGTAGCGCTATTTTTCAATTACAAATTACTATGGGAAGAGCATTTGAATTTCGGAAAGCAAGAAAATTTAAACGTTGGGGCAATATGGCTCGCGTGTTCACCAAATTGGGTAAGGAGATTACCATTGCTGTGAAAGCTAGTGGTCCAGATCCAGAAAACAATCCTCGTTTAAGAGCTTTGATTGCAACGGCAAAAAAAGAAAATATGCCGAAAGAAAATGTAGAACGCGCTGTAAAAAAAGCCTCTTCTAAAGATTTTACCGACTACAAAGAGATGAACTATGAAGGCTACGGTCCTCATGGTATTGCCATCTTTGTAGAAACAGCTACCGATAACACTACACGTACTGTAGCCAATGTACGTAGTTATTTTAACAAATGCGGTGGTTCATTAGGTACAAGTGGTAGTTTAGAGTTCTTATTCGATCACAAATGCGTATTCCACGTTGCTCCTAAAGCAGGTGTTTCTATCGAAGATTTAGAACTTGAATTGATTGATTTTGGTGTAGATGAATTAATAGAAGACGAAGGAGAAATGATTATATACGGTGAATTTGCACAAAACTCGGTTATTCAAAAATATTTAGAAGAAAACGGTTTTGAAATTACTAGCAGCGAATTTGTACGCATTCCAAACGACCAAAAAACGCTTACAGCAGAACAACGTGCAGCGGTGAACAAATTAATTGAGAAATTGGAAGAAGACGAAGACGTTCAAAATGTTTTCCACAACATGGTGGAATCAGACGACGAGGAATAAATACATCTTTTCTTCACAAATTTAAAGAAGCATTCCACACGAATGCTTCTTTTTTTTCAACAGAAAGAGAAGAAAAAAAGAAAGCTGTCCAAATTGAACAGCTTTCTTTTATATGAAGATAAAAAATACCTTATGCTTCAATCTTTTCAACAGAAACAAATGATTTATTATCGCGTTTTTTGCGGAATACCACAACACCATCAACTAATGCAAATAAAGTATGATCTTTACCAAGACCTACATTTTCACCGGGATTGTGTACTGTACCACGTTGACGAACTAAAATATTGCCAGCTTTAGCAAATTGTCCACCAAATATTTTTACGCCGAGTCGTTTGCTTTCTGACTCGCGACCATTTCTTGAACTACCAGCTCCTTTCTTATGTGCCATTTTCTTCTAAATTTTAAAGGGTTAAGCTACAATTTCGTTAATCATAAGTTCTGTAAAGTCTTGACGGTGTCCGTTTAATTTACGGTGACCTTTACGACGTTTTTTGTGGAAAACAAGGATTTTTTCACCACGAACGTGAGAAACTACCTCAGCTACCACTTTAGCACCTTTCACAGTAGGAGCACCTACAGCTACTTTACCATCATTGTCAATTAACAATACATTTTCGAACTCAACTTTCGAACCACGTTCAGCTTCATTCATGCGGTGTACAAAAAGTTTTTTGCCCGCTTCAACCTTGAATTGTTGTCCAAGGATTTCTACAATTGCATACATTTGCTGTAAAAATTAATTTAATTAGACCGGGAGGTGAGATGCCAAAATCAACATGACAGCGCTACTTTCGAACCTCTTTACGAATCGGACTGCAAAAGTACACTTTTTTTTTTAGTTGTGCAAACGTTTCTATAAAAAAAATAAAATCGTCGATTAACAAAGAACTAAACTCATTATCAAATCTTTATCAGAGGGAATTAACCACGGTTACTAAATGACAAGCAACCACCCCAGCCGTCTCGGTACGCAAACGACTGCTACCCAAGGTCACTGCTTTAAACTCATTATCAAGCGCCAAGCGCACTTCATCCAAACTAAAATCTCCCTCTGGACCAACCAAAACAACCACATCCGAATGAGGAATACAACTATGCAGTAAATGAGTCTTTTCTGCTTCGTAACAGTGTGCTATGAAACGATGTGGTTCAGTCACTGAATTCATAAATTCAGTGTAAGGAGTCATCGGGTTCAACTTGGGAACAAAGGCTTTGAGCGATTGTTTGGAAGCCGAAATTAAAATTTTCTCAATACGCTCTGGCTTTATCAATTTTCGTTCAGAATAACGACACAATAAAGGCGTTATCGTGTCAACGCCAATTTCTGTAGCCTTTTCGACAAACCATTCGAAGCGATCGCTATTTTTGGTAGGCGCCACAGCTAAATGAATACGAAATGGACGTTTTTCAAAATCATGTTGTACAGAAAGTATGCGAACTTCAGTATGTTTGGCATGCGGTGCGACAATTTCGACTTGATATAAGCCGCCTACGCCATCAATCACATGAGCCACATCACCAGCCTTGAGTCGTAACACTTTGGCACAATGCAAAGACTCCTCTTCATTTAGAAAAGGAGTCTGAGCTATATCAGGAGCATAAAATAAAGTCATGCTTCGAATTAATGGGTCTTTTCTGCGTGAGAACCACAAGGTGTTTCACAAGGTTGAGTGCATTTTTTATCAGTTTCACCTTTGCAACAAGCCTTTTCTGCTTCTACAGCTTCGGCATGTTCACAACAGTGATGAGCAGTGTCTTCAACACAAGGGGTTGCCTCTTTGCCTTTACAACCACCTTTGTCGTCACCACCACAACAGCGATCTTCTGGACGTTTCATCTCTTTTAAAACGGCCAAAACGGTATCACCATTTTTCAAAATAAGTTCATCTTTAGTTACTTCGTAACGATTTGTCAAATTCAAAACCTCAAGCATTTTCACTTCTAAAGCATTTGCAGCAGAATCGCATGCCATACGTGTAGACCCAGGCATATTGAATTGCACCGTGCTATCCGTCATTTGATACTGAGCAAAATAACGATTGCAGCCAGTACTACCCGACAAACGTGACTCAATAGTATCGAAAAACATGGTTGGTGGTTGAGGGTTGCTACAGCAGATGTGCTCACCTTGAAGCGACACCACGACAAGGTCTTTTTGTAAAAAATCAAGTTTCTCACATTTGTTTCCACAGCAGCTCGCCAATAAGGCAACTACGCCCGCAAACACTAAAAAGGATGTTGTTTTTTTCATTTTAATTTATTTTACATTAATAATTAGACAATTAGAAATTATTTACACCACGCATCAATTAACTCTAAACACTGATTAAATAAGGCTTTAACAGATTCAAGAATAAGTCGTCACATCGCGTAAAAAAACTCGCACAAATATACACTAATTTTTGAAAACGGTGAGAAAACATTAGAAAATTATAGTACTTTTGCAAAACGATTTCAATCTATCTATCTGTGTAAATTTTACAACTATGAAAAAGATTTTTACTCTTATTCTTTCAGTCCTTCTGTTAGCCGGATGCAATAATGCAAAGCGTCAATATGAGTCGATTGTAAAAACGCTAGATTTAACTAAACCTATTGCCTTAGAAAATATTAAAAAAGCTCATTTAATGATTACTGAGGCGAATGAATTTACGCCTGAGCAAGCCATCGATTTACAGGAGCGATTTACAAGTTACATTGGTGTGTGTGCCCAAAAAGAGGCAGAGCAAATAGAAGAAAAATACAATACCATATTAAGCAGTGATGATTCTGAGCACATTGAAGCACAAATTGATTCATTAAATAAATCAGTAGAACCATTGCGCGAATATGGCATCATTATTTATAGTGCCGAAGGTTACATAGAATCGGAAATTATGCCGATGTATGTAGCTGAACTATTTTGGAAATACTTATCAGAAGCCGAACGCGATTTAGCAAAGTTGGCCGAACTAGAAGTAGAAGATCCTTCATTACAAGATGCCTCTATCACCATCTCGTACCAAGAATTGGGCGACCGTCTTAAAATGTGCGATGATATGGCCTATAAATTCCCTAAAGATGAGTTGTATCCTCAAATAGTAGCTTGTCAAAAATTTTATTTAGCGCTCTTATTGGCAGGAGCAGATAACTCTGCTACCTTTGATTGGGAAACAAAAAAATTAAATCCTGAAGTCCGTCAAACGGTCATCAATTACATTGCAGAGCATCCAGATGCAGAAAGCACCAAAACATTAAAAGAGTTTATGGCTATTATGAAACGTAACAACTACCAATCATCATCTGAATCGGATATTTTTTTATTAAACAAAATTTCAACAGAAGAATAATCTAAAAATATATTTATGTATACTTGGTTCACTTGTAAAGTAACGTTCGACCGTCAAGGCGAAGATGGATTAATTAAAAAAGTAACAGAACCTTTCTTAGTAGATGCCTTGTCGTTTACCGAAGCAGAAGCACGCATTGCTAAAGAAGTGAATCCGTTTGTAACAGGCGAAATGCTTATTGCAGATATTAAACGGACAAAAATTGCCGAAATGTTCTACAATGAAGATGGCGACAAATGGTATCGTTGTAAAATAAACTACTTATCTATAGACGAAAACAAAGGCGTAGAGAAACGAATTGCACAGAATGTAATGGTTCAAGCGTCTAGTTTCAAAAATGCGGTTGACACGCTAATTGACCGTATGAAAGGTGCTTTAGGCGATTACGAAATTGCCTCTGTCACTGAAACCAACATACTCGACGTCTATCCATACGAGCCACTAACTGCCACTCCAGAACAGGTTTAATTTCTTCAAAATGTCTATTGCGGAAAACATAGCACACATTCGTAAACAACTACCTAGTGACGTACAATTAGTCTGTGTTTCGAAGTTTCACCCCGTCGAGGCTATTCAAACCGCTTACGATTTGGGCGAACGCATTTTTGGTGAAAGTCGTGCTCAAGAAGTGGTAGAAAAACAAGCGCTTTTACCCAAAGATATTGAGTGGCATTTTATAGGTTCGCTACAAACGAACAAAGTAAAACAAGTGGTTCCATTGGCAACGTTGATTCATAGCGTTGATTCCATCAAGCTATTGGAAGCCATCAATCGTTATGCTGAAAGTCAACACATCATCAGCCACCTATTATTAGAGGTACACGTGGCAAAAGAAGATACCAAACACGGATTTTCTATCGAAGAAATTAAGACATTCTTTAGCCATAAATCTTGGGAAGCCTACCCTGCTGTACATATTTGTGGATTAATGACCATGGGTACCAATGGAGTTACCGAAGAAGCTAATCGCACAGAATTTGAATTGGTTGCCAATCTATTTAAAGAGATACAACAAACCTTTGATGCGCCCTATTTTAAAACCTTATCCATGGGCATGAGTAACGATTACACAATAGCCGTAGCTGCTGGTAGCAATATGGTACGTATAGGTAGTTCCATTTTTGGTGAACGAACCTATTAAATAACTTATCATAAAATAAAAATGCCCCGAAATAAAAATTATTTCGGGGCATTTTATATCAGCTTTAAAAGCTATGATTAGAACATTATTTTGCTCACAGCTTTACCAACACGAACCACATAAATACCTTTTGGCAATTGACCTACAAACAAGCGATTATCAGCCAAAGGTTGACGTAAAACTACCGCACCAAGTACCGTGTAAATTTGTACTGTAGCATCGGCATTAACGCCTTTTACCGTCAAGAATTGATTAGAAACACTCATCTCTACACCATCTTTGGTAACAATATCAATAGGCGATAAAGAAGCGGTCGTATCACGAATTTCGAACCATTGCATACGTAAATATTGTGTGGTAAATGGGTCGTTACCATACTCAAAACGTACACGACGAATGTCACGATTTTTATTTAGTAAAACAAATGCAGCCTCACTAAAATATTTGTTTTCACCAGAAGCAAAATTGGCACCGTTTAAATCGACATTCAGTGTTTCCACTACTACACTATCAGAATTCAAACCATACAATGTAGCTGTTTTATCGCCACCTGAAGGCATTTGAATTTCCATTACTACTGCAAGCGCATTATTTTGTACATCAAAAAGTTGCGATGTCAAGAAGTCACCATCGTTTTTAAACTGCATAAAATAGACGCCATTTTTATCGGTTTGAGGCCAAGTTGATACCCAACCGTTTGTTACAGAACGATCATAACCAGCTGTGGTGTAATAAGTAGCCCAAGCATTCGTTTTACTATCTTGCACACGTAATGCAAATGCCGATAGACCAATAAGCACCAATAAGGTTGTTAGAAAAAGTTTTTTCATAAATTGTTGTGATAAAAAAATAAGAGCATTGTTTTGTATTAAGCAGAACAATGCTCTTATGAAATAATAATTTTAATTAGTCTTTGAACTTAGCGCAAATATACTCACGATTCAAGCGAGCAATATGGCTTAATGAAATATTTTTAGGACACTCAGCAGCACAAGCACCAGTATTTGTACAGTTACCAAAACCAAGTTCATCCATTTTTGACAACATAGCTTTAGCACGTGCTGCACCCTCTACTTGACCTTGTGGCAATAGCGCCAGTTGGCTTACTTTGGCCGCGACGAACAACATAGCAGAACCATTTTTACAAGCAGCAGCACAAGCACCACAACCAATACAAGAAGCGGCATCCATTGCTTCATCAGCTTTTAATTTTGAGATTGGTATAGCATTAGCATCTGGTACACCACCTGTATTTACAGACACGTAACCACCAGCTTGCATAATTTTATCGTAAGCACGTCTGTCTACCATTAAATCCTTAATAACAGGAAATGCGTGCGAACGCCAAGGTTCTACGGTAATAGTTTCACCATCTTTAAATTTACGCATGTGTAATTGACAAGTAGTCACACTGCTATCAGGTCCATGTGGATGTCCATTAATGTATAGTGAACACATACCACAAATACCTTCGCGACAATCGTGATCAAATACGATTGGTTCTTTACGTTCATGGATGAGTTGTTCATTCAAAACGTCAAGCATTTCCAAAAATGAACTATCAACTGACACATGATTCAATTCATAAGTTTCAAAAGCGCCTTTTGCTTTAGGACCAGCTTGGCGCCATACTCTTACTTTTATATTAATTGTCTTTTCCATTGTTTATTACGCTTTATAGTTACGTGTTTGACGAGCCACAAATTCATATTCAAGTTTTTCTTTGAGCAATTTAGGTTCTTGACCTTCGCCTTGATATTTCCAACATGAAACATAAGAGAACTTATCATCTTGACGTAAAGCCTCGCCCTCAGGTGTTTGATATTCTTCACGGAAATGACCGCCACAAGACTCTTCGCGATTCAAAGCATCACGTGCCATCAATTCACCTATTTCAAGGAAATCGGCTAAACGCAAGGCTTTTTCAAGCTCTACATTCAAGTCATTACGTGAACCCGGAATAAAGACTTCTGTCCAGAATGTTTTCTTAACATCCAAAATTTTCTTCAAAGCAGTACGCAAACCTTCTGCAGAACGTGCCATACCAACAAAATCCCACATAATGAGACCTAACTCGCGGTGAATACTATCAACAGAACGTTTTCCTTGAACGCTCATTAACTTATCAATTTTATCATTGATAGCTTTTTCAGCCTCAGCAAACTCTTTCAATTCTGTACTCATACGAGGAACCTGAATTTGATCAGCCAAATAATTTTGAATGGTGTAAGGTAATACAAAATAACCATCGGCTAAGCCTTGCATCAAAGCAGAAGCACCTAAACGGTTAGCACCGTGGTCAGAGAAGTTAGCCTCACCAATACAATACAAACCTTTGATAGATGTTTGGAGTTCATAATCCACCCAAATACCACCCATGGTGTAGTGAATAGCAGGGAAAATCATCATTGGAGTTTCGTATGGATTGTCATCTACAATTTTCTCATACATTTGGAACAAGTTACCATAACGTGCTTCAACTACGTCACGACCTAAACGTTCAATAGCATATTTAAAGTCGAGATACACAGCCAAACCGGTATTATTGACACCGAAGCCAGCATCGCAACGTTCTTTAGCTGCACGTGAAGCTACGTCACGTGGTACCAAGTTACCGAAAGCAGGATAACGACGTTCCAAATAGAAATCGCGATCTTCATCAGGGATTTCGGTTGGTTTCTTTTTGCCTGCACGTATAGCTTCTGCATCTTCTTTCTTTTTAGGCACCCAAATACGACCATCGTTACGTAACGATTCCGACATCAAGGTTAATTTTGATTGGAATTCGCCGTGAACAGGAATACAAGTTGGGTGAATTTGAGCAAAACAAGGATTAGCAAAATAGGCGCCTTTTTTATACATTTGAACAGCTGCTGAGCCATTTGATGCCATAGCATTGGTCGACAAGAAGAAAGCATTACCATAACCACCTGTGCCAACTACTACTGCGTGAGCAAAGAAACGTTCAATTTTACCAGTAACCAAATTACGAGCAATGATACCACGAGCACGACCTTCTACAACTACCACATCGAGCATTTCGTAGCGGGTGTACATTTTTACAGTACCTTTGTGTATTTGACGACTTAAAGCTGAATAAGCACCTAATAACAACTGTTGACCGGTTTGTCCTTTAGCGTAGAATGTACGCGAAACTTGCGCGCCACCAAACGAACGGTTATCGAGCAAACCACCGTATTCGCGAGCAAAAGGAACACCTTGAGCCACACATTGGTCGATGATACTATTCGATACTTCAGCCAAACGATATACATTTGATTCACGAGCACGATAGTCACCACCTTTGATAGTATCATAGAATAAACGATAAACAGAGTCACCGTCATTTTGATAGTTTTTAGCCGCATTGATACCACCTTGAGCAGCAATAGAGTGAGCACGACGTGGTGAATCCTGAATACAGAAATTCAACACATTGAATCCCAACTCGCCCAATGAAGCGGCAGCCGAAGCACCAGCCAAACCTGTACCAACTACGATAACATCTAAACGACGTTTATTAGCTGGATTTACTAATTTTTGGTGTGCTTTATAATTATTCCACTTTTCAGCCAAAGGGCCTTCTGGAATTTTAGCAGTCACATAATCACCATCAGCAATGGTTTCAGCAGCTTGTTTCACAGCCTTAGCCACTTTTTCAGTTGCTTCTTTTACAGCTTCCACAGCTTCTTTGGTAGCATCGTCATTAGCAACCTGTGCCACTTTGTCCTTCACAGCTTTCACTACTTTGTTGGCAACAGCCTTAGCTGTATCTACCACATCTTCTTTTTTCTTAGCCATAATTATAATAATGTTTTAATTTTACATTATAAAGCATAGGTAGCACCCAATGCATATCCAAAATAATAAACAACCACTGCAGCAAACATCAAAACTACAAGTGTAGAAACAATGTTAGAAACCATTTTAACACGTGGCATCCAAGTGTCATTATTTAAACCCAAAGAGTGAAGTGCACTCCATACGCCATGGGTTAAATGGAACCACAACGCACCCAACCAAACCAAGTAAAGTCCTGCGTAAACAGGTTGAGCAAATAAATCTTTAATATATTTAATACCATTGGCAGCATCTGCACCTGCTTCGTGAGGAAGCAACCCCAAATTCACTTGAAGCTCCACCCATTGCATCTTGTACCAAAAATTATAAAGATGAAGTCCTAAAAAACCAATAATAATAAGACCTAATACAAGCATATTTTTAGATGACCATTCGACATCTGCTTGGCGTTCACTTACGGCATAACGTTCGCGTCCGCGGGCACGATAATTTAGAATAGACAAAATGAAGGCATACAAAATGTGTACCACCATCAGAAATGCCAATCCCATAGTTGCAACAATTGCATACCAGTTAGCACCCAAAAATTCACAAATCATATTGTAGCCTTCTTCTGAGATAATAGCCACAAGATTCATTGCACCATGAAAAAGCAAAAACAACACCAAAGCGGCGCCAGTTACGCTCATCACGACTTTTCTTCCAATCGAAGAGTTCGTTAACCACGTCATAAATTAAAGATTTTAGTTAATAATTATAAGTATTTTTTATAAAAATCAGGTACACAATCATTTGTATCACAATGTCTTAACCAAAAATTATCTAAAATAGGTTCTCACATCGACAAATGAGCTACAAAAATAGCCTTAATAAACCGATTACGCAAATAAATACGGAAATTTTTCTCTAAATAAAATAACACATTTTAGCGAAGTAATATTCTTATTTAGCAAAAAAAATAAAAATAAAAAATATTTTGCTGTATCAATTGAATGTTATATCTTTGTGAGGATTTTACACTCTACAATGAATAATCAACATCAACACGTAATCAACCAGTTCGAGAGCAAACTTAATCAGCTCATTTTCAGATACGAAAATCTGGAAAAGAAAAATGAGCAATTAGTTGAAGAGTTGGCTCGAACCCGTGAAGAATTGATGGAAGCGCATAAAGAGATTGTAGAATTACGCTCTAGCTATTCAGCTCTTAAGATGGCCCGTATGGTTGGTTTTTCGGAAGAAGACAAAAAATCGGCTCATCGTAGGATTACTAGATTAGTGCGAGACATTGATAGTTGTTTAGAATTGCTTAACGAATAAAAACCGAGTTATGGACGAGAAACTAACCATCACACTCAACATAGCCGGCCGCTCTTTACGATTAACTATTAATCGTGACGAAGAGTTTGTATATCGTGAAACAGCCCGAAAACTAAACGAAAGACTCGACTTTTTTTACAAAACATTCACCACGGCTGACTATCCGACAATTTTGACGATGGTAGCTATGGATCAAGCATTAGAATGCGAGCGAATGGGCCACAAAACAGATGCGGCACCATTAGCTGATAAAATGAAAGAGTGGTCGGATTTAATCGACCGTGTGACAAAAGAATAGGTTTAACTATCTATATGTTCTTGCACTATGACACATTACCATTAAGGCCGTGTGTTTTGGTGCATTTTTTATTTATAACAAACAGACAACTCTATTTTATAACTGAACATTAAAACAACATTTTATGATTGAAATTATGATCTCCATAGCTGCTCTTTTGGGTGGTGGCGCAATCGGATGGTTTGTGACTCATACCGCAACCAAAGGAAAAGTGCGTAGCACCCTAAAAAAAGCAGAAGAAGATGCTGAAAATTTAAAACGTAACAAGCTGCTCGAAGCCAAAGAAAAATTCATTAATATGAAGGCTGAATTTGAAAAAGAGGTAGCTGAACGCAATTCAAAGATTCAACAAAGCGAAAATCGCGCTCAACAAAACGAAGTGCGATTACAACAAAAAGAGCAATCACTGAATCAACGCCAAAGCGAAATACAACGCAAAAGCAACGAAGTGGATGCTATCAAAGAAAATTTGGACAAACAATTGGTAGTAGTTGACGCAAAAAAACAAGAATTGGAAAAAATGCATTTCCAAGCTACCGAAAAACTAGCGGCCATCTCTGGCTTATCGGCAGAACAAGCTAAAGCACAATTGATAGAGAATATCAAGGATGAAGCTAAAACAGAAGCCATGGCTTATGTAAACGAAATGATGGAAGAGGCCAAAATGACCGCCAACAAAGAGGCTAAACGTATTATTGTACAAACCATACAACGTGTAGCTACTGAAACGGCTATTGAAAACTCAGTAACTGTATTCAATATTGAATCGGACGAAGTAAAAGGACGTATTATCGGTCGTGAAGGTCGCAACATCCGTGCTTTAGAAGCCGCTACTGGCGTCGAAATTATTGTGGACGATACTCCAGATGCTATTGTACTTTCAGGCTTCGATCCTGTGCGCCGCGAAATTGCCCGTTTGGCTTTACACCAATTGGTAGTAGACGGTCGTATTCACCCAGCTCGTATTGAGGAAGTGGTAGCAAAAACTAAAAAACAGGTAGAAGAAGAAATTGCCGAAATCGGTAAACGTACCGCTATCGACCTTGGTGTTCACGGCTTACATCCTGATTTAATTCGTTTGATTGGTAAAATGAAATACCGTTCATCGTACGGACAAAACTTATTGCAACACGCACGTGAAACAGCTAACTTATGTGCTGTAATGGCTGCTGAGCTTGGTTTAAATCCACAAAAAGCGAAACGTGCTGGCTTACTACACGATATTGGTAAAGTGCCTGATGATCAACCAGAATTGCCACACGCTATTCTTGGTATGAATTTGGCTGAAAAATACAAAGAAAAACCAGATATTTGCAACGCCATTGGTGCTCACCACGACGAAGTAGAAATGACTTCGCTTTTAGCTCCGATTGTACAAGTATGCGATGCTATTTCGGGTGCTCGCCCTGGTGCTCGCCGCGAGATTGTAGAAGCTTACATCAAACGTTTGAACGACCTTGAAAACTTAGCATTATCCTACCCTGGCGTACTCAAAACTTATGCTATCCAAGCAGGTCGCGAATTACGCGTAATTGTTGGTGCTGATAAAGTGGATGACAAAACAGTAGAAACGTTATCGTACGACATTGCCAAGAAAATTCAAGATGAAATGACTTATCCAGGACAAGTAAAAATTACGGTTATCCGTGAAACACGCTCGGTAAGTTACGCTAAATAAACAGCCAAATAAAACGTAACAACGTTTATATCGCAAAGAAGGAACAAACTAATAATTGTTCCTTCTTTGTTTTTTGGAATGATATTAGTTTCTTTGTAGTTAAAATCTAAACTGCCCCTAAATCCCCTAAAGGGGACTTAAAACAACATAAATGTCAGACAATAAAGCCCCTTTAGGGGTTTGGGGTAGCTAAACAAATTACTCTTCGGAGAAGTGCACCAACACACGTCGGTACGAATTGAAGATTTTAGATTTGGAGACAAAACCCACGTATTTTCCTTGATCGTCCACCACTGGTAAGTTCCAAGCACCCGTGTCCTCAAACACATCCATTACCTTTTCCATCGGCATATTTATATTTATTTTGGCAGGAATGGCAATCATCAGTTTATGAACCGTAAAACGGCTATATAATTCAGGACGAAACATAATATTACGAACCTCATCAAGCGGTAAAATGCCCACCAACACACCCGTTTTCTGATTCACTACGGGGAACACATTACGGTTGGAGCGCGAAATCACTTTAACTAATTCTCCCAAAGTCATTTCAGGATGAACCACTTCCAAATCGGTTTCAATCACATTATCCATTTTGAGGAGCGTCAGCACTGCGCGGTCCTTATGATGGGTCAATAGCTCGCCTTTTTTAGCCAAACGCATGGCATACAAACTATGAGGTTCAAAAATAATTATCGTCAAATAAGAAACTACCGACGTAATCATCAATGTCATAAACAAATCGTAACCACCAGTCAACTCGGCAATTAAAAACGTACTCGTCAATGGCGCGTGCATCACACCCGACATAAGACCTGCCATGCCAGCAAAAGCAAAGTTCTGATTAGGAATATGAATGCCAATAAAATTGAGCCCGATAGAAACCACAAAGCCTGTGATACAACCTACAAACAAACTAGGCGCAAAAATACCACCCGTTCCACCAGCACCGTTGGTAGCTGCCGAAGCAAAAATTTTGAAAAAGATAATGGAGCCTAAATAGAGCGCTATTGCCCACACCTCGCCACGATAATCGTATAATAAACTTTGGTTGAAAATGGAGTCAGAATTACCTGTAAGCAAAGCGGAAATAGTATCGTAACCCTCACCATAAAGTGGAGGAAAGAAGAAAATCAACACGCTGAGCATAATACCGCCCACCATAATTTTTTTGTACGGTTTTTTAATTTTCTTGAATAGCCCTTCGAGCCAATTCATGCCACGCGTAAAATACAACGATACCAAGCCGCAGGCAATACCTAACAAAATGATATAAGGAATACGTTCCAACGAAAAGGCTTCATACGTATCGAAACGAAACATCACCTCGTTGCCCATCAAAAAATACGACATGGCAGTAGCCGTAACCGAAGCAATCAATAAAGGCACAATGGAAGTCATCGTTAAATCGAGCAACAGCACTTCCATCGTAAACGCCACGCCAGCAATAGGTGCTTTAAAAATACCGCCAATAGCACCTGCAGCACCGCAACCCACTAACAGCATCAAAGTTTTTTGATCGAGCTTAAACATGCGCCCCAAATTAGAACCAATGGCCGAACCAGTCAATACAATAGGTGCCTCAGCTCCAACCGATCCACCAAAACCAATGGTAATAGCACTCGCCACGATAGACGACCAGATATTATGTAACTTGATAATGGCTTTATGTTGCGAAATGGCATATAAAATTTTGGTTACACCGTGACTAATATCATCCTTCACCACATAACGCACAAACAAACTTGCTAACGTAATACCCACGGCTGGCAAAGCTAAATACCAATAATTAATTTCATTAGCGGCAAATAAAGAGGTAACAACGCCTTGAATAACGTGAATGGTACTTTTTAGAATAAATGCAGCCAGACCCGCTCCAATCCCAACCAACAGACTGAGAATAAGAATGAAATGTTTCTCCTTGATGTGATGTTCACGCCAAGTAAGTAATCGTGGATACCAATCGTGAGGAATAAAAGACCTATGCTGCATGATAATTATTTAAATAAACACTGAACACTAAAAAACTACTTCGTTTGCAATAATTGACGACATAAGGACTCGTCATTAACCATTTTCACCGCTTCGTGCAACCAGGTATCGAAACGCAGTTCGTATTTAATCACACCCTTTTGAAAATAATAACGACGAATAATCTCAGAACTTAACAACGCCTCCACATCCTTACGAAACAAACGCAAGTCGCGTTCCACATTTGGACGCAAAACTGCTTCCAACGCTTCGAATGCCGCCGCACTTTCTTGTTCATAACCTTCCACTTTGGCCATATTTTTGAGTTCTTTAATCATACCTTCACTCTCCAATTTATAGGTAAACTTGCGATCTAACACATACTTTACGAACTCATCGTAAACTTCATCAGACATAAGAAACGTATCAGGAGCGGCAATCGTTTTATGCTTTTGCACAAATTCGGTGGCATAATCGAAAAAGATGTTTTTTACAAATAAGTAATAAGAGATGTTCACCTGATCACGACGTTTGAGTAGCGTATCGGGCAAAATGCCACCACCATCGCGCACCTTGCGGCCATTACGTGTGGTAAATTCAGTGGTTAAACTATCGGGAATACGACCAATACTGCCATCTTCATTGCGATGTGCATAATCGATGGCTTGCACACAACGACCGCTGGGAATATAATATTTAGACGTCGTTACTTTTAAATAGGTGTTGTGTGGCAAACGACGAACGGTTTGCACCAATCCTTTACCATAAGTGCGTTCGCCCAACACCACGGCTCTATCCATATCTTGAAAAACACCTGCCAAAATTTCAGAAGCCGAAGCCGAATTGGTATTAACCAAAATCACTAAAGGCATGTTTGGGTAAAGCGGTTCAGACGTTGTTTTGTACGATTTATTATTTTGTGGTTGAATGCCTTTCATATTCACCACTAAACTATGTTTCGGCAAAAACATACCGGCAATATTGATGGCTTCGGACACCAAGCCACCGCCATTATTACGCAAGTCGATGACTAAGTTTTTCATGCCTCTATTTTGTGTCAAATCGGCCATTGCATCACGAAATTCAACGGTTGTTTTATCCGTAAAATCGCGCAAAGCAATATAACCTGTCGAATCGCCCACCATACCGTAATATTCCACAGGGTCAATTTGAATCACCTCACGTAAAAAATGCTTTTTGATAGGTTTCTTCTCACCTGGACGTTGTAGAACCAATTCAATTTCGGTGCCTTGTGAGCCACGTAAAAGTTGACTAACTTCTGATGTTTTTTTACCTTTCATGCTTTTACCATTCAATTCTAAAATCAAATCGCCAGCACGCACATCATTTTTTTGAGCAGGCATTCCCTCGTATGGCTCCGAAATGCAAACAAAATCACCTTTTTGTGTAATCATAGCGCCAATACCACCATAAGCGCCGGTTGTCATCATTTTTAAATCGTCCTCTTCCGATTCGGGAATATAAACCGTATAAGGATCCAATTTTTGTAACATCCTATCAATCGCCGTCTTATTGAGTTGGTCGTAATTAATGGTATCGACGTAATTAATGGACAATTCACGCCAAATAGCGTTATAAATATCCATATTTTTAACGATACTAGCCTGTTGCTCCACCGACCAAGCGGAAACTGTAAAACCGAGAATAGCAAAACTGATTATTATGATTTTTTTCATGCGTTCAATTAATATTACGTTGTTTTTTTATAGCTTCATAAGCTTGTTGTACGTTTCTAAATTTTTCAGTGGCACTTTTCTTCACCTCTTCTCCGAGCGTATTCACACGATCAGGATGGTATTTCATAGCCATCTTACGAAATGCTTTTTTGACGTCTTCGTCGCTCACCGTTGGTTCTATTTCCAACACTTCATAGGCCCAATTAGGATTAGCCACTTTACCAAACATCGCCTGAATAGAACGAACATCTGGTTCAGAAATACCCATAATCGCAGCAATCCGCATCAAAAGTGTTTCTTCCGCACGCGATAAATCGCCATCGGCATAGCCTACCGAAAATAACATATGAAGTAATTCGCGTTTAGCTGATGGATTCAGATTGGCTCCAACTTGAGCTGCGACTGATTCAACATGAATATCCTGTTGTAACAGTCCTTTTAAAATTTGCAGTGCCTCCAGAGCCGTGTCTTCGTCAAACATTTGGCGTAAATAGGTTTTCACCACATCCAATTCAGCACGTACCACTTTGCTATCAGCTTTCATCACAGCTGCCAGCAATACCAACATAGCCATCATAAAATCAGATTGCGACGTGCGCCCAGAAACCCGCGAACGCGAGGTAACTGTATGTGATTCACCATCAACCACAGACGCCAAAACCACGCCAATAATAGCACCAATAGGACCACCTAAAGCCCAACCAAGACCACCTGCAAAAATTTTTCCTAAAAATCCCATAACTGAAACTTACACGTTAAAATGAGCTGGCTAAATTACTATTTTTGTACGAGAAAAAAAAGCATTATATTTGTAGTTCGTGTCGAGTTGAATTAGCAACAACTTGAACGCTGCTACAAAGCGCTAATATTCGTCATTTTATACTATTTAATACTTACACACAATGGCAACGATTTATAAAGGGAATATTCTTTTTACGAAAACACAACACCAATTCGAAATTATTGAAAATGGTTACATCGTAGTTGAAGATGGCAAAGTGGTACAAGTTTACACCACCCTTCCTACTGCTTATCAACACGCAGAACTGATTGATTACAGTGGTAAACTCATCATTCCTGGTATGAACGACATGCATGTTCACGCACCACAATTTCGTAATTTAGGTATCGCCATGGATATGGAACTCCTACCTTGGTTACAAAACTATACGTTCCCAGAAGAGATGAAATACGCCGACGTGAATTACGCCGACAAAATGTATCGTCGTTTTATCAAAAGTATTTGGAAAGTTGGAACGACACGTACCGTGGCTTTTGGAACTGTACACAAACAATCCACAGCACATTTGATGAAACTAATGCATGCTGCCGGATTGGGTGGTATGATTGGTAAAGTAAATATGAATCGTAACTGCCCCGATGGTTTGTGTGAAACAGTAGAAGATGCTATTGCTGATGCACAAGAATTAATTGATGTTTGGGATAAAGAAGAAAATTTGGTACGTCCCATTCTCACACCACGATTCATTCCAAGTTGTACACCAGAAATGTTGAAAGCATTAGGTGATTTTGCCATGAGCAATAATCTCAAAGTACAATCGCATTTATCAGAAAACAAAGGCGAAATTGCATGGGTGAAAGAGTTAGAACCAGAATCTACCTGTTATGGTGATGCTTACAATCGTTACAACTTGTTTGGCCAAACACCAACCTTGATGGCACATTGCTGCTACACAGAAGGCGAAGAGCTAGAACTTATGAATAAAAATCAAGTATTTGTGGTGCACTGCCCTACTTCAAATTGCAACTTAGGCAGCGGCAAAAGCCCAATACGCAATTTCCTTGACAAAAATATTCCTGTAGCTTTAGGTTCTGATGTAAGTGGCGGACACGATTTGTCGATTTTCAAAGTGATGGTTTATGCTATTCAAGTTTCGAAACTTTGGTATGCAAATAGCGACAAACAAATGCCATTTTTAACATTGCCAGAAGTATTTTACATGGCGACTAAAAGCGGTGGTAGTTTCTTCGGAAAAGTGGGTAGTTTCGAGCCAGGTTACGAATTTGATGCCCTCGTTATTGACGACACCGAACTGAACCACGATAATTACACACTGCTCGAACGTCTCGAACGTTTTATTTACATTGGCGACGACCGCCAAATAGAACATCGCTATGTACGTGGTAAACATATTGACGAGCCCACATTTGAAAACGTGTAACTTACCTTTTATACAAAAAAATAAGCCCCAGAATTACTGGGGCTTATTTCGTTATAATTGGTAAATTATCTTACAAACAACATTCCAAAATAGCACGTGCTACTGCACCATTTACGTTTTGACATTCACCAAATTTCACACCACGTTCATCGAAACGTCGTTCTATTTCGGCAATCGTTTCTTCGCCGATGTTCAACTCGCTCAAACGTGTATGCAAACCCAACGAACGAAAAAATGCTTCTGTGCGAGCAATAATTTCTGCCACACGCAAACCATCGGAACCTTTGGTGATACCAAAAATACGTTCACCATATTGTAAAATTTTGTCCTTCTTTTGTTCCGACAACACTGTCATAGTTGCAGGCAAAACGATAGCCAAACTTTCGCCATGTGTCAATCCATGTAATGCTGTTAATTCGTGCCCAATCATGTGTGTTGCCCAATCTTGAGGCACGCCCATGGCAATAAATCCATTCAAAGCCATCGTAGCACACAGCATATAGGTGCTCATCAAATCGTAATCTTGTGGATTTTCATCAATCTCAGGAGCAATTTCAGTCAAGGTTTTTAAAATACCTTCTGCCCAACGATCCATCAACAACGATTGTCCTGGAGAAGTTAAATATTGCTCCATCACATGTACAAACGTATCGGCAATACCACATGCAATTTGATAGGGCGGCAAAGAGTATGTTACTTCTGGGTCAAGCACTGCAAATTGTGGAAAATGAGCATGAAACGCAAATTTTTCTTTTGTCGCCACATTAGAAATGACCGCACCTGAATTCATTTCGGAACCAGTGGCAGGTAATGTCATAACCGATGCAAAAGGAACTGCCGTTTTTATTAATTTTGGATTAAGCACTAACTCCCAAGCATCACCAGCATAAGGAATAGCTGCAGCTATCAACTTGGTGCCATCCAACGTAGAACCACCGCCAACAGCCAAAATAAAATCGACCTTCTCGGCTTTACCGAGTTCTACCGCTTTACGTAACGTTTCTACTTTAGGATTGGGTTCAATGCCCCAAAATTCGACTAAATTATAACCTGCCAAAGCGGTTATAACTTGATCATAAACACCATTATTTTTGACACTACCGCCGCCAAAAGTAAGCATCACTTTCGCTTTGGGGGAAATCTCTTTAGGCAGTTGTGCTATTGAGCCCTTACCAAATACTAATTTGGTGGGATTTTGAAATGTGAAATTATTCATATAGTTATTCGTTATAAGTTACTATTCGACTGAAAAAACAAAAGAGGGATAGGTCACATCCACTAAATAAAGTCCACAAGCTGGAACAGAATGACCTGCTTTGCAGCGATCTTTAGCCTCAATAACGGCTCTAAAATCATCCAAAGAAAGCGTTCCTTTGCCCACTTCAAAGAGTGTTCCCACAATGGCACGCACCATATTACGCAAAAATCGATTGGCTTCAATGGTAAAAACCCATTCTTCTCCCACTGATTCCCAACGCGCACACATCAATTTACAATTATTAGTTTTTACATCCGTGTGTAATTTGCTAAAACTAGTAAAATCCTCGTATTCAAATAATAATTCAGCTGCCTCATTCATTTTATCAAAATCAAGAGGGAAAGATATGCGCGCTGCTAAGTTGTTATGAAAAGGTGATTTATGTGTAATCACGTGGTATTCATACTTGCGCGATAAGGCATCAAATCGTGCATGCGAATGATTATTCACCAACTCTATTTTTTCAACAGCAATATCCGCAGGTAAAAAACTATTC
The DNA here is from genome assembly GCA_964570565.1 of uncultured Paludibacteraceae bacterium. GTDB lineage: Bacteria > Bacteroidota > Bacteroidia > Bacteroidales > Paludibacteraceae > W0P28-013. The sequence goes on along the minus strand of CAZMYT010000006.1, from coordinate 76,225 downwards.
AAATTAGTAACAAATTTAGTGCTATTTTCAATCTTTATAGGCGCATCAAAATGTGCAATCATGCGTTTTGCATGTACGCCAGTATCGGTGCGTCCAGCGCCTACTACCTCTATTGGTGTGCGTAAAATAGTGCTCAACGCTTTGGTCAACTCCTCTTGTATAGAGTTTCCATTTGGTTGTATTTGCCACCCACAATAAGCAGTGCCATTGTAAGATAGATATAAAAAATAGCGATGTACAGTAGGTTCCATGTATCTATATTTTTGATACACAAAGATACGTTTTTACTTTTATTTCGCAAAAAAAAGCACGTTTTTACTTTTGTCTTACAAAAAAAAAGAATAACTTTGCCTTTTGTTATCGTCAAAAAAATAAACATTTAATCCAAATATCAGAAGTATGAACAACAAACTTCAAGAACTCACGGAGAAAATTTACCTCGAAGGTGTAGAAAAAGGAAAAGTGGAAGCGGCACAACTTATTGCAGACGCTGAACATGAAGCTAAAGCCATCATTGCTAAAGCACAAGCGGAAGCAGACAAAATTAAAGCGGATGCCATAAAAAACGCCTCAGAACTTGACAAAAACACCAAATCGGAGTTGAAATTATTTGCAGAACAATCGGTCAATGCGATTAAAACAGAAATCACCAATCTGTTATCAGATAAAATTGCATCCGATGCTGTAAAAGCTGCTACTTCCGATAAAGTTTTCATGCAAAAAACCATTACAGCACTCGTAGAACAATGGGCTAAAGAAGGTAACGTGACCATTGAAGCCAAAGATGCTAAAGCACTAACTGATTATTTTATGGCCAACGCCAAAGAGCTTCTTAATAAAGGTGTAAGCATAAATGAGGTAAAAGGTTTAAAAACTGATTTCGCAATTGCACCAGCACAAGGCGGTTACAAAATAACCTTTGGCAATGATGAATTTATCGCCTATTTTAAAGAATTTTTACGACCAAAATTAGTAGAACTACTTTTCTAAATCAATTACGATAAGACGTTTTTGGGGATTGCAGTCGTTAAAGACCACAAGCACAAAAGGTAAACACGGCCACACGTCGTTAGTCGTAATTCTAATTCGTAATTGAATCATGAACTACTATTGTTTAGTTGCCGGATTTCCGGATTTACACATAAATACAACCAATAATGTGCCAGCTATGGATGCGTTATTGGAAGAGCTATGCGCCACGCTCACCACAAAAGACATGGCGCTGCTCAACCTGCTGCGTATGCAATACGATAATCGTAACTTGTTAGCATATTTGGCAAATAAAGAGGCGACGCTCAATCCGCTTGGTACTCTGTCACAGAAAGATTGGGACGAACTCATCACCTTGATGAATGAGCTGGATGCCCCAAAAGACAAACGTTTGCAACCTTATATATTAGAATATTATCGCACCATTAGCGACGAAAAATTGGCTGCTAATGTAACCTCGAAAGAAGATTTGTTATCCACTTTATATTACGATTTCGGCACACATAGCCAGAATAAATTCGTAGCCGATTGGTTTGAATTTAACTTGAATATCAACAACTTACTCACGGCACTTGCTTGTCGCAAACATGGTTTTGATATAAAACAAGCCATTGTTGGTAATAACGAAGTGGCCAAGACTATACGTACCAGCAACACACACGACTTCAACCTTTCTGGCATTTTTGAACCTGTAGAAGGCATCATTGCTATTTCGGAGAATCCTAATTTATTGGAACGCGAAAAAGCTATCGACAATTTGAAATGGAATTGGTTGGAGGAACATACCTTTTTTAATTATTTTACCATCGAACGCGTTTTAGCGTTTTATCTAAAGTGCGAATTACTCCATCGTTGGGACAATTTAACGCTCGAAAATGGACAAGCTATTTTTCGTCAATTGCTAGAAGATTTGAAAAAGGACGTCAAATTATAAAGAACAAGATTTCAAAAAAAATATTGAAAATTAGAATATATGTCAACAAAAGGAAAAGTTAAAGGTATTATTTCCAACCTCGTAACCATAGGTGTGGACGGGCCTGTATCGCAAAATGAGATTTGTTATATCTCGCTAGGCGACGAAAAATTAATGGCTGAAGTTCTTAAAGTCGCGGGTGACAATGTGTATGCCCAAGTGTTCGAAAGTACACGTGGTTTAAAAGTAGGTAACGATGTAGAATTTGCAGGACACATGCTTGAAGTAACCTTAGGTCCTGGCTTACTTTCGCGTAATTACGACGGCTTACAAAATGACCTTGACAAACTAACAGGCGTATTTCTCAAACGAGGAGAATATAACTATCCACTCGACACCGAAAAATTGTGGCAATTCAAACCATTGGTACAAGTGGGCGACCAAGTGGAAGCCGCCACTTGGATAGGCGAAGTAGATGAAAATCACCAACCACACAAAATTATGGTTCCTTTCAATATGGAAGGCGTTTATACGGTTAAATCGATTGTGAAAGCTGGTGATTACAAAATATTAGATACTATAGCTGTTATTTCCGATGTTGAAGGCAATGAATATCCACTTACGATGGTACAAAAATGGCCAGTAAAACAGCCTATCAACATACACGTAAGTAAACCACGTCCATTCAAACTATTGGAAACGGGCGTTCGTACTATCGACACAGCCAATCCTATTGTAGAAGGTGGAACTGGCTTTATTCCTGGTCCGTTCGGAACAGGAAAAACCGTATTACAACACGCTATTTCAAAGCAAGCAGAAGCGGACATTGTTATCATTGCAGCTTGTGGCGAGCGCGCCAACGAGGTAGTAGAAATATTTGTGGAATTCCCAGAATTAGAAGATCCACATACAGGCCGTAAATTAATGGAACGTACCATTATTATTGCCAACACATCGAATATGCCTGTAGCAAGCCGTGAAGCATCTGTTTACACCGCCATGACCATTGCCGAATATTACCGCGCTATGGGACTGAAAGTTTTGTTGATGGCCGATTCAACTTCACGTTGGGCACAAGCTCTACGCGAAATGAGTAACCGTATGGAAGAATTACCTGGACAAGATGCTTTCCCAATGGACTTATCGGCTATTATTAGCGCATTTTATAGTCGTGCAGGATTCGTTTATCTCAAAAATAAGGCAACTGGCTCAATCACCTTTATTGGTACAGTATCGCCTGCTGGTGGTAACTTAAAAGAACCTGTAACCGAAGGCACCAAAAAAGCAGCGCGTTGTTTCTATGCACTCGAACAAGCGCGTGCCGACCGCAAACGTTATCCTGCTGTAAATCCTATTGATAGTTATTCTAAATACATCGAATATCCTGAATTTGAAGACTATATCAAAACTAAAATTGAAGGCGATTGGATTGGTAAAGTCAATCAAATGAAGACCATTTTACAACGTGGTAAAGAGGTACAAGAACAAATCAACATTTTAGGTGATGATGGCGTACCTGTTGACTACCACGTTACATTTTGGAAATCAGAAGTTATTGATTTCGTTATTTTACAACAAGATGCATTTGACAAAATTGACTCTGTTACACCACTTGACCGTCAAGAGTTTATGCTCAACTTAGTAATGGATATTTGCAATAACGAGTATGCATTCGACTCATTTTTAGAAGTAATGGATTATTTCAAAAAAGTGATAAACACTTGCAAACAGATGAATTACAGCGAATTCCGCAGTGAAAAATTTGAGAAATATGTAGCAGAAGTGAAAGCTATCATAGACGAAAAGAAAAAATAAAACGACGGTAAAATTTGATTATCTTAAAATCGAAATTGAATTATGGCAACAAAAGCATTTCAAAAAATATATACCAAAATCGACCAAATCACCAAAGCGACTTGTTCGTTGAAAGCCACTGGCATCAGTAACGAAGAGTTAGCCACCATCAATGGCAAATTGGCGCAGGTGGTAAAAATTATGGGCGAAAATATAACCTTACAAGTATTTGGTGGAACCGAAGGAATTCCCACAAATGCGGAAGTTATTTTCTTGGGTAAAACACCATCGTTGAAAGTAAGTGAGCAGTTAGCAGGTCGATTTTTCAACGCCTTTGGCGACCCTATCGATGGAGGTCCTGCTATTGAAGGCGAAGAAATTGAAATTGGCGGTCCATCGGTAAATCCAGTGCGTCGTAAACAACCGTCAGAATTAATTGCAACGGGTATTGCTGGTATCGACTTGAATAATACGTTGGTGTCTGGTCAGAAAATTCCATTTTTTGCCGATCCTGACCAACCTTACAATCAAGTGATGGCGAATGTGGCATTGCGTGCCGAAGCCGACAAAATTATTTTGGGTGGCATGGGACTTACCAACGACGATTACCTCTATTTTAAAAATGTATTTAACAACGCTGGTGTACTCGATCGTATCGTATCGTTTATGAATACGACGGAAAATCCGCCTGTAGAGCGTTTGTTGATTCCTGATATGGCGTTAACGGCTGCGGAATATTTCGCTGTAGAAAAAAACCAAAAAGTATTAGTATTACTTACCGATATGACCTCGTATGCCGATGCTTTGGCTATTGTATCGAACCGTATGGATCAAATTCCATCGAAAGATTCTATGCCCGGTTCACTCTATTCCGACTTAGCTAAAATTTACGAAAAAGCGGTGCAATTCCCTGCTGGTGGTTCTATTACCATTATTGCAGTGACTACACTTTCGGGTGGCGACATCACACACGCTATTCCTGATAATACAGGTTATATTACGGAAGGACAGTTATTCTTACGCCGCGATTCTGATATTGGTAAAGTTATTGTAGATCCATTCCGCTCGTTATCACGTTTGAAACAATTGGTAGCTGGTAAAAAAACACGCGAAGACCATCCACAAGTAATGAATGCCGCCGTACGTTTATATGCCGATGCTGCCAATGCTAAAACCAAGTTGGAAAACGGTTTCGATTTAACCAATTACGACGAACGTACGTTATCGTTTGCCAAAGATTATGCTGACCAATTATTGGCTATTGATGTGAATATTGATACCACCAAAATGTTAGATTTAACTTGGGGATTATTTGCCGAACACTTCAAACCTGAAGAGGTAAATATCAAACAAGAATTAGTTGAAAAATACTGGAAATAAGTTATTTACATTATGGCCATAACCTTTCAATATAATAAAACATCGCTTCAAGGTTTAGAAAAGAACCTTAAAATGCGTGTGCGCGCCTTACCTACTATAAAAAATAAGGAAAGCGCCTTACGGGTAGAAGTAAAAAAAGCCAAGGACGATATTGTGCGTTTGGAGCGTGAGGTAGATCAACGCATTGCCGCTTACGACCAAATGTTAGCACTTTGGGGCGAGTTCGATACGTCGTTACTCACGGTAGAAGATGTAAATATGAGTATCAAAAAAATTGCGGGTGTAAGAATTCCTGTGCTCGACGAAGTAATTTATACTACCAAACCATTCAGTTTATTCAACGCCCCAAAATGGTATGCCGATGGATTAAGTCAACTCAAGGAATTGGCGCAAGTAGGCATCGAACGTGAGTTTTGTGCGCAAAAATTGGAACTTCTGGAATTTGCACGCAAAAAAACAACTCAAAAAGTAAATCTGTTTGAAAAAGTACAAATACCTGGTTACGAGGACGCTATTCGTAAAATAAAACGTTTTATGGAAGATGAAGAAAACTTGTCGAAATCGTCACAAAAAATTGTAAAAGCCAAACGCGAAACGGAACTATTATGATAGTAAAAATGAAAAAATATGTCTTTCTGGTGTACCATAAACAATACGCCACCTTCTTGGAACAGCTCCGAGATGTGGGTGTGTTGCATGTGGCCGAAAAACCACAAGGCATAGCCGAAAACGATCAGTTACGGGAAAAGATGCAATTGGCTACCAAAATCAAAAAAGCAATCACAGAAGCAGAAACAAGCCTTTTACCCGATACACTTCCACATGAAGTAACGTCATACAATGGCGCGGACTTATTACGCACCTTCGATGCCTTACAAACTGAAAAAGCGCGTTTACAACAACTCATAGCCAACACACAAAAAGAGGCTGAACGCATGCAAGTGTGGGGTAATTTTAGTTCAGCTCAACTCAAAGAATTGACTAAAGAAGGATTTGTAATCCAATTTTTCAGTTGCAACGAACGCAAATTTAAATCTGAATGGGAAACCAGCTATCAAGCATTCGAAATTGATAAAATAGGTTCAACGGTCTATTTTGTAACGGTCAATCCTGCACCTATCACGCTTGACGCCGATCAAATAACACTCAACACCCACAATTACAATCAATTATTACAGGATGTTGAAGCACAGAACTTACTTTTAATAGCGCATCAAGCTAAAATCGACGCGTGGGTACTACAAAATATCAATAATCTGAAGCATTATTTCTTAAAAGTAGAAGAATATATTGATTTTCAGAAAGTAGAATTAAATACAGAAGTTACCACCGAAGAAAAAGTGATGTTATTGGAAGGTTTTTGTCCTGAAGAATCGGAAGGCACACTCAACGCCCTACTTGACGAATTAGGCATTTACTATGAACTATCAAATCCTAAAATAGACGAAGATATTCCAATTAAACTAAAGAATAATTTTTTCGCGAAACTGTTTGAGCCAATCACAAAAATGTTTGCCTTACCTAATTATAGCGAATTAGATCCAACGCCCTTTTTGGCGCCGTTTTTCATGTTATTTTTTGGTTTGTGTTTAGGCGATGGTGGTTATGGTCTATTGATTTTCATTGCGGCCACGCTATTAAAGAAAAAGCTCAAGCCTGAACTAAAATCGTATGCTGTATTAGGACAATGGTTAAGTGGCACCACGATGGTTGTGGGCTTAATTACAGGTTCATTCTTCGGTATTGCACTCGATTCTGTAACATGGACTTGGTTAGCCGACGTAAAACACCTCTTTGTGACAGGCAATAACTATAAAGCAGCCCTTGGAGGATACGACCCTATGATGGTATTTGCCGTTGTTATTGGATTAGTTCAAATATTCTTTGGTATGGGCGTAAATGCTGCCAAAATCATCAAACAACACGGTGTGAAACATGCGCTAGCTCCTATTGCTTGGATTGTTGGTCTGTTAGGTAGTGGCGTGGCATTTGGACTTCCTCAATTTGGTATTAAACTTCCCATTGGAGTAAATTACGCGTTCCTAGGTTTAATTGGTGTGAGTGTGCTACTAATTGTCTTTTACAATTCACCAGACAAGTATAAAAATCCAATAACAGGTACTTTGAGCAATATTGGTGGTGCTTTATGGGCTACTTACGGCATGGCTACTGGCTTGGTTGGCGATACGCTTTCATACATACGTCTATTTGCTTTAGGTTTAACAGGCAGTATTTTAGGTGGCGTATTCAACACATTAGCATTCGATTTAACCTCAAGCATGAATCCAATTATAGGATGGATTGTGGCACTCTGTATTTTATTGGTCGGACACACCATCAATTTCGGGCTCTCTATGATTGGAGCTTTTGTACACCCAATGCGTTTAACCTTTGTGGAATTTTACAAAAATGCAGGCTTTGAAGGTGGAGGTAAAGCTTACGAGCCATTTAAAAATCGTTTATAATTACAAAAACAAAATAGAAAATAGTATTAACAACAACTAAATTTAAAATTTTATGGAACCAATTATTTTAGCTTATGTAGGTGTCGCACTCATGGTTGGGTTGACTGGTATAGGAAGTGCCTTTGGTGTAACCATTGCAGGTAATGCCACTATCGGTACATTAAAAAAATCTCCTGGTAGTTTAGGTTCATGCATCGCATTAACTGCTTTACCTTCTTCACAGGGTTTATATGGATTCGTAGGCTATTTCTTGTTAAGTAGCTTTCTCGTGCCTGAGATTACCATGTTTCAAGCAGCAGCCGTTTTTGGTGCTGGTTTAGAAGTTGGATTGGTTGGGTTATTCTCAGCTATTCGTCAAGCACAAGTTTGCGCTAATGGTATTTCAGCTATAGGTGCTGGTCACAATGTATTTGGTGGAACTATGGTTTTGGCTGTATTCCCTGAATTGTATGCTATTCTTAGCTTACTCGTTTTGATTTTGATTACTGGTATGATTTAATACAAACTCATACATCATAAAAAAGGCTGCTAAAATTAGCAGCCTTTTTTTATGATATTCGCAAGGAATTAATAGCTTCGAGCAAATAACACACGACGAGCTGAAGGTTTACCTGTAACCATACAAACACCTGGTGTTACATCGCCATCTAAAGGTAAACAGCGAATGGTCGCTTTAGTTTCTGCTTTAATACGCTCTTCTGTTTCAGGTGTACCATCCCAGTGAGCTGACAAGAAACCTCCTTTTTCTAGTTCCACTTTAAATTCGTCATAGCTATTGACTTCTCTCGTTACTGATGTACGGAAATTCAACGCTTTTGTATAGATGTTTTTTTGAATATCATCCAACAGTTGTTTAATGTGTTGAGCGATTCCATCGAACGATATAGTCTCTTTTTCTAACGTGTCGCGACGCATGAGTTCCACCGTTCCATTTTCCAAATCGCGAGCACCCATAGCTAAACGTACAGGAACTCCTTTTAACTCATATTCGGCAAATTTCCAACCTGGTTTTTTATTATCGCTGTCGTCATATTTCACACTGACACCCAGCACTTTCAAGTCCGCCATCAACGCATGTACCTTTTCTGAAATAAGTGCTAACTGCTCTTCATTTTTATAAATTGGCACAATAACCACTTGGAAAGGAGCTAATTTTGGAGGCAACACCAAACCATTATTGTCAGAATGAGCCATGATTAAGGCACCGATTAGACGTGTAGAAACGCCCCAAGAAGTGGCCCACACATAGTCTAATTTGTTTTCTTTATTCACGAATTGAACATCGAATGCTTTGGCAAAATTTTGTCCTAAGAAATGCGAAGTTCCTGCTTGTAAAGCTTTTCCATCTTGCATCATGGCTTCAATACAGAAAGTTTCTACAGCACCGGCAAAACGCTCGTTAGCTGATTTTACCCCTTTCACAACTGGCAACGCCATATATTCTTCAGCAAATTGAGCATATACATCGAGCATCTTACGAGCTTCTTCCAAAGCTTCGGCTTCTGTAGCATGAGCTGTATGGCCTTCTTGCCACAAGAATTCAGCGGTACGCAAGAATAAACGAGTGCGCATTTCCCAACGCACCACATTAGCCCATTGATTACACAATATTGGTAAATCGCGATACGATTGAATCCAATTTTTATAAGTACTCCAAATAATGGTTTCAGACGTTGGGCGCACAATAAGTTCTTCGTCCAATTTAGCTTCTGGGTCAACAATAACGCCAGAACCGTTTGGGTCATTTTTCAAGCGATAATGGGTAACTACAGCACATTCTTTGGCAAATCCTTCCACGTGATCGGCTTCTTTGCTCAGAAAAGATTTAGGAATAAACAATGGGAAATAGGCATTCACGTGACCAGTTTCTTTAAACATATCGTCCAACTGACGTTGCATTTTTTCCCAAATAGCGTAGCCATAAGGTTTGATAACCATACATCCGCGTACCGCAGAATTTTCAGCCAAATCAGCTTTCACTACTAAATCGTTATACCACTGCGAATAATTTTCTTCGCGCGAAGTCAACTCTTTCAATTCTTTTGCCATATTTAGTTATGAATTATAAATTACTATTGTGATACCTATTGAATAATAGGCATGCAAAATTACAAAAAAAATACGTTATAATAGGTGAATTTGGGTCTCAGATGTCACTTTTAATGTGGTCAAATTAATATTTTGCCACAAAACCAGTTGACCTTTATAGCCAGCAGTCAATGTCTGCGTCAATAAATCAGGAATAAAAACATCTACTACACACTTATCCAAGGGCACTTCGGTAGTAATTAAACCATTAACAAAACGCGTAGAAGCGGGTTCTGAGAGTTGCTCCGATAAGGGAAAAACAGCCGTTACCAGTCCACTATCGTCGCACTCCACTACAGCATTCAACCACAATGTTTGCGCATCAATCATCACCTTATTAGCCGCCCAACGTTTCATCAATTTGTTTTAGATTTCGTAAGACGTACATTAATGTCATGCGATCGTTTGACAAATGCCGCTTTATTAATTGAACGTGCATTGGTCGACTCCTTGTTCATGTCATTTTGTTGAGACGACAACGAAGGTCTACCATACGCTTTACGCAATGAATTTAATCGATCAATCAGAGATGAATCCAACGGATGTGTTTGTTTATTATAAAATCGTACCAATGAGATACTATCCACAGAAACGCGTTTCACACTATCCAAAGACGCAGTATAAAACCAACCAAATATGCGCTGAGGAGCAATAGAGTCACGTGCTTTTAATGTAACTGTATAACGCAACTTCGCTTGTTTATCGGGCAAATTATAAACCACACTATCAAATAGTTGATTTGGATATTGTATCACAAACTTTAATTTAGATTGAGGCAAAGTATCCGAGCCTACCACTTGTTGCAAAAAATGCCAAACATATTTATCACCAGAACGAAAGAATCGAGAATCATTTAATTCAAAATACAAGGAATCAGCCATCGGAGTCTTAGCCACCAATTTAGGAGTTCGTACCCATAAATCAAGAGAATCTATCAAGTTAAGAAAGGCTGGATTCACCTCTGGATGATAAGCATAATTATTGACCTGTTCTTGTTTTTCGGTCACCAATAGAATAACTTTGGCATACACTTCTTCAAACTTTTTAGGATGACGTGAATACCAATCAATCGATTTATTAAAGGTTTCACGCGAGATGCCATGTTTCTCAAAAATCCCCTCGTAGTAGGCACGTTTTATATCTAAACTTGTATAAGAAATTTTGTTAGTCATCGTTGCCTCTGCCACATGAATATCAGCCAAAACAGCGGCCATATCATCGCTATCAAGAACATTAAGTGGCTGTTCGCAAGCAGCAAACAACAATGCAACACAGACCAAATAGAATAATTTACGCATGGTTATCGTCTACGTTTGAAGTTTTCTTTTTGGACACATAAGTGTCTAAAGTCACATTGAAATCATGTGAAAAGAATAATAACAATACAATAATACCAACGGTTATAGCCGAATCGGCCAAATTAAAAATAGGACTAAAGAAAATTTCTCCTCCCAAAAATGGAATCCAATCAGGTATAACAAACAGGGGGAAGTAAAACATATCTACCACTTTTCCTTGTAAAAAAGGAGCATATCCACCTGCTGCTGGCAAAAATTCAGCAATCTGAAACGGTGTACTCTCTCCAAATATCACTCCATAAAACAAGCTATCAAAAATGTTGCCAACAGCACCAGCTAAAATTAAAGCCACACAATAGATGTAACTTTGCTTGTAATTATCACGAATCAAACGAATGATGTAGTAAACTATGAAAGCGGATAGCACCAAACGAAACAGTGTCAAAAACAATTTACTCCCCAAATTCATGCCAAAGGCCATGCCTGGGTTTTCAATAAAAAGTAATTGAAACCAATCGAACACATGAATGCTTTCACCCAAAGTCATGTTCGTTTTAATCACTATTTTAAGTATTTGATCAAGTAATAAGATAACAAATACCAACGACCAAGTTTTAATGTGTTTTATTTTCATACAATTGATGATTTATGACTGTAAAAGCCCTTCCCTTTTAACCAAGGGAAGGGCTTTTCAACGGTAAATTCCGCTTATTATTTTTGTGTATTTTTAGCTTCAATGCTTAACGTAGCATGTGGAACTGCGCGCAAACGTTCTTTTGGTATTAATTTGCCTGTTTCTCTACAGATACCGTATGTTTTATTTTCAATACGTATCAAAGCCGCTTGCAAATGTTGAATAAATTTTATTTGACGTTGTGCTAAACGACCTGATTCTTCTTTCGAAAGTGTTGTTGCGCCCTCTTCTAATGTCTTAAAAGTTGGTGACGTATCGTTCACATCATTGCCTTCTGAATTACTCACATACGAACGTAATTCCTCGTATTCTTGTTGCGCCTTATCTAACTTTTCTTGAATAAGCACTCTGAATTCTTCTAATTCCTCATCGGAGTAACGTGTTTTTTCGCTCATAGTTGTATCGTGTTAAGATGTTAATGTTTTTTTAGAGATGCGAATATACAAGTTTTTTTTCGTTTTACCAACGACAAATACTATAAAATTTCAACCGTTTATTTCTGGCTAGCCAGTTTTACTTTTTTGTACAATTCAGAAGCAAAAACAAAATCATTAAGTGCTTGATTATCATCGGTGAATATACCTTCTTTCGAACCTTCCCAGCCCTTGTGACCTTTATTGATAAGAATAATATTAGCACCTGTCTCCATGATGGAGTTCATATCGTGCGTATTAATAATGGTAGTAATATTAAATTCTTGCGTAATATCTTCAATCAATTTATCAATAACCAACGAAGTAACAGGATCCAAACCTGAATTTGGCTCATCACAAAATAAATATTTGGGATTGAGTGATATCGCACGAGCAATGGCTACGCGTTTTTGCATACCACCACTTATTTCACCTGGCATTAAATGATATGCGTGTGTTTGTAAGTTAACGCGTTCCAAGCAGAATTTAGCACGTTTTTCAACATCTATTTTCGACATATCCGAAAACATTTGTAGTGGATACATCACATTTTCAATGACCGACATGGAATCAAACAAGGCAGAGCCTTGAAACAACATACCCACCTCGCGACGTAACAATTTGATTTCACGCTTACTCATGTCCAACAAGTTGCGACCATCATAAAGTACCTCACCACTTTCAGCTTTGAATAGACCAATAATACTTTTCATCAACACCGTTTTACCAGAACCACTCTTGCCAATAATTTGGTTTACAGCACCATGACGAAACGTCGCAGAAATATCGTACAACACTTGTTTCCCGTCGAACGACTTATTTAAATGTTTTACTTCTATCATACCAAAAGCAATTGAGTTAAAACAATATTCATCAATAAAATAACAATGGAGCTATTGACCACAGCATTGGTACTGGCTCTACCTACATTTAACGCGCCACCATAAGCATAATAGCCATAAAATGCAGAAATAGAAGCAATAATAAAGCCAAAGAATAGCGATTTTATGATAGAATATGTAAAATAATAGGGTATAAAAGCATATTGTATACCATATATAAAATCGGCAACAGGAATTAGATCTGTAAAATAAGCTACGCCCGTTCCACCAATCAAACCACAAAAAACACTAAAGGTAACCAACAAAGGCATACATAACACCAATCCTATCACTTTGGGCAATATTAAATAGTTCGCCGAATTAACACCCATTATTTCCAAAGCATCAATTTGTTCTGTAATGCGCATACTACCAATTTCAGACGCAATGTTTGAGCCCACTTTACCTGCCAATAATAAACTCATAATAGATGATGCAAATTCCAATAACATAGTATCACGCAACACCAAACCTGTACTGTAACGAGGCAATAGTGGATTTTCGGTATTAAGCACGGTTTGCATAGTCATAATAGCACCCATAAAGATGGAAATCAATACAATAATTCCAATGGAATCAATGCCTAATTTTTCCATCTCTTTAGGCAACTGACGCCAAAACATTTTCCAGTTATCAGGTTTGGAAAATGTACGCTTCATCAGTTCTACGTAACGACCAACGGTATCGAGTCCTAACATAATAATAGCTACTTTAAATTTGAGACGCAAAGGTACAAAAAGTATTTGGAAAAAATAAATAAGCCTTCGAAAGTTATCGAAGGCTTATTTAAACGCTGTATGACGATTATTTTAGTATTCTACACGCTTGGCAGCTGCATAATTCACTTTAAGTGCATAAGCACGACGCAAAGCTTGCTTAATATCTGTAATAATACCCATTTTAGTATCTCGGTCAGCTTTGATAGAGACTGTCAATAAATTTTGATCTTCTTCATTCATAGCTTCACGTTCACGAACGACGTATTCTTCCAATTGGCTAACATCAGCGAAGGCATCGTCGAGCTGAATACGAGTTTCACTTCCGTATTTACCTTTAAATTCCTTCTTAGGCTCACCTACGTACACATAGCGTACCAATGATTTTTTTTCCAATGATTGTAACTCTGTCGCTTCTGGAGCATGGATGTCCACCTTATAAGTTACCTCTTTCATCGAAGTGGTAGCCATAAAGAAAAACAACAACATAAAAATAATATCAGGAAGTGATGCTGTGCTGATAGCGGGCACCTCTTTTTTTCCTTCTCTTCTAATTTTAGCCATTATTTTTTACCTCCATAATTTTTAGGTTCGGCCTCTGAAATTTTCTGAGGATAAATAGTTTGAATAGCCTTTTGGCGATTTTCATCTAATTCATCGTACAGCATTCCAAAACGAGCTTGTGCCATTTCGTTACGCAACTCATTATAAGCTGCCACCAATTCATTTTGTACCTCTATGTACTTTTGATATTGAGTTCCACGGTCATTTTGCAACGAAATAACGTGATTCTTCGTTGTAAGCACCTGTTCTTTAATTCCATCAAATTCAACCTCTACAGGGAGTTTCTCAGGAAGAGATGCATCGTCAGCCTCATTTTTAATGAAAGTCTTAGCTTTTTCTCTAAGTTCTTTTACATCCAAAGCTTCACCTTGTACCAACAACTGATTATTACTATTAATCAACACAATAAAGATGTTTCGTTTTTTAACATCGATATCAGGTTTTTCCATATTTGGTGGCAAAGGTGGTGGCAAACGCCGTGATAACCCTTTGTCAACAGACATTGTTGTAGTTACAAGGAAAAAGATGAGGAGCAAAAAGGAGATGTCAGCCATAGAACTCGCATTGATTTCTTGAACTTTTCTTTTTCCCATATATTCCTTTTACTTTATAATTGGACAAAGCCAATTAATAGTTATTTATTTTAATTTAGAATAAACCAACGTACCTATAATGGTCAAAACTGTAGCCGCAGATAAGATGTACATAGAGAACACACACATATCTGTGAACTGTGCCCAAAAGCCACTATTATCAGTACCCTCGTAACCAATAATGTTAATAGTTTCGCTGCTACCAAGGAACCACGAGATAACAAATACGGCCAAAAATGCAGCTATAACAGCTAAGGAAGTCCAACCTTTTTTAGCATTGACTCTAAATGTGTCAACGAACTGTTTAATTGTTACTACCAACGTGATAAGAATGGTCAAACCGAATAGGATATAGGTCCAATCGAGTAAAGCATCGGTAAAAAATGGTTGATCCCAAGGGTTGCCGTTTATCTCAACCTGTTCACTTCCACCTACCCAAAACAATACCGACACCACAATGGATATAGCGAACAATATCCACAATGATAGATTTGGTAATTTATTTAAGAATTTTGACATAGTTCAATTATTTTTTTACAGAATGTTTAACTACAATATCAAGCAAAGAGATAGAAGAATCTTCCATGTCGTTGATTAATGCATCGATACGAGACAAAATGTAGTTATAGAAAATTTGAAGAATAATAGCAACAACAAGACCAAATAACGTGGTCAACAAAGCTACTTTAATACCACCAGCCACGATAGTTGCAGAGATATCACCAGCTTGTTGAATTTTGTCGAATGCTTCAATCATACCAACAACCGTTCCCATGAAACCTAACATTGGAGCCAAAGCGATAAACAAAGAAATCCAAGATAAGTTTTTCTCAAGCAAACCTAATTGAACAGAGCCATAAGAAGCTACTGATTTTTCAACAACCTCAACGCCTTCGTCATAACGTGACAAGCCTTGATAGAAAATGGAAGCCACAGGACCACGAGTCTCACGACAGATATCCATTGCAGCAGTTACACCACCTTTAGTCCAAGCTTCGTCAATATCAGTTAATAATTTCTTTGTATTGATAGATGATAAGTTCAAGTACATGATACGTTCAATACAAAGAGCCAAACCAAAAATCAAACAGAAAGCTACTGTAGACATAAAGCCTGCACCACCTTCAATAAATTTAGTTTTCAATGCTTTGTGCATACCTGTTTCTTCTGTTACCACTTCAGTTTCAACAGCATCTTCAGTTGTTGCAGTTGCAGCAGAATCAACAACAGCCTCTTGAGCTGGAGCAGCAGGGGCAGTTTCTTGAGCTACAACATTCATAGTCATCCCAAATACGAGAATAGCTACAGTTGTCAAAATTGCAAATACCTTTTTCATTTTTTGTTTTTTGTTTTTAAGTTAGTAAATTTTTATGTGATTAGTCATTAAAAATGCGGAGAAAGCGGGATTCGAACCCGCGGTACACTTTTGGCGCACACACGCTTTCCAGGCGTGCCTCTTCAACCACTCGAGCATCTCTCCAAATTTTAGGCAAAACGGCCCTTCAAAAACGGGTGCAAATTACTAAAAATTATGCAATAACGCATCATAATATGCGAGCTTTTTTACAAAAAATGCGTTTAAATATAAAATTCTGATTTTCAACAACCAAAACACTATTAATTTGAAATTAAAACAAAAGTTTTAACGGATATTGAATAGTTTTTTAGCATTTTTTGTTGTTATTTCGTCAATTTTTTCAACAGAAAGTTGAAAAACCGTAGATAATGTGCGTGCCGTTTCTAGCATATATTGAGGTTCATTACGCTTGCCTCGATACGGAACTGGCGATAAATAAGGCGCATCTGTTTCGAGCAACAAGGATTCAACGCCTATTTCACGGAGAATTTCGGCCAAATGACTGTTTTTGTAAGTTACCACACCGCCAATGCCCAATAAGAAACCGAGCGAAACCGCTTTTTTAGCCTCTTCTATACCACCGCCAAAACAGTGAAATACACCACGCAAACCAGCTCCTTTGAACTTCGACAACGAAGCAAAAACCTCTGCAAATGCTTTACGTGTATGAATAATTACTGGCAACTTATAATCAATAGCCCACTGCAATTGTTGCTCAAACACAATTATTTGCTGCTGCTTAAATGTTTCGTCCCAATATAAATCAATACCAATTTCACCAATAGCTACATAACCGCCACGTTTCAATTCGGATTCCACACGCTCTAATTCTGCGTGATAATCAGCAGTTACACTCGTAGGATGCAACCCTACAGCCATACTGCAAACATCAGGATAAGCTTGTGCTAATTCACGCATAGGTTTCAACGTTGCGCTATCAACATTGGCCAAAACTACGTGTTCAACGCCTACGGCTTTAGCACGCGCAATCACCTCGGCACGGTCAGCATCAAACTCTTCGCTATAAATATGTGAATGTGTATCAATCATATACTATCAAAAAAATCGTTCTCGAAGCCAGTGTTTAATAAATGAAAATGGTCGATAAAACAAAATCCGTGGCCCGCTGTATCTCATCACTTCGCGAATTTGAGCACGCCGTTTGGGAGCATAACAATGCACCACACATTGTCGGCAACTTGGTTTTTGTTCGCCGAAAGCGCACCGCTCCAAACGGTGATGAGCGTATTCTATCAGAGAAGCACATTCGGAGCACAAGTCCGCACCGTGATAACGACGACAATAAAAACGAATCATGCGTTCAACCGTCTGCTTCTCTTTGGCGATACGTGACATATATTAGAAATCAACTTCTGTGGGATATTGTGTTAAAAACGCATCAGCTTGTTCCAATGAATCCATTTTACCCACATCCACTAATTGTAAATTAGGCACTTTTTCGCCAATAATAAGCGAGCTGGCTGCCACCGACAAATAAAAATCGATAATCGAAAACTGACCTTGCCACGACTCCATCAGTGGGAAAATAGCTGGTGATATGACATGAATGCCAGCGAAAGCTAGTTTTTGACACGCAGAAACATCCAAATTGGCAAATGGTGATTTCACTTCGCCAGTCTTGATATTGGTCCACCCCACCAACCTATTTTCTGCATTAAATAACAAATAACGTTGTGTTTCTCGCTCGCTCACCAATAAAGTGGCTAGCCGTTCAGGTTTATGCAAGGCGCAAAAAGCCGCCAAATCGAGATTCGACAAAATGTCGACATTATGCACCAAAAATGGTTCAGAAGATCCCAATAAATGAGCCGCCTTTTTAATGCCACCACCAGTTTCCAGCAATTCATCGCGTTCGTCGGAAATAGAGACAGGCACACCAAAATCATGCGTAGCCAAATAATCATAAATTTGATCCGCGAAATGATGTACATTGACAACAGCTTCTTTACAACCAGCCTGCTTTAATTTACGTAAAACATGCGCCAACAAAGGCTCACCTTGTACTGGAACCATGGCTTTTGGCATTGTATCGGTAAGTGGTTTTAAGCGTGTGCCCAAACCTGCTGCAAAAATAAGTGCTTTCATCTGATTATTATTTCACTAGTTCACGTCTAATTCCCTGTTCGCGATGCTCTAAGATAATATCAACATCAAATTTTTCAGACAAATGAACCGCCAAATGTTCGGCACTATACACCGAGCGATGTTGCCCGCCTGTACAGCCAAATGCAAACATCAAATTGGTAAATCCACGTTCCAAATAACGCGCTACATGGGCATCGGCCAACGCATATACGGATTCCAAAAACGAAACGATTTCGCCATCTTTTTCAAGAAACTGAATCACCGGTTCATCCAATCCCGTGAGTTTTTTGTACGGTTCGTAACGTCCAGGATTATGAGTTGAACGGCAATCGAATACATAACCGCCACCATTACCCGATACATCTTCTGGAATGCCTTTTTTATAGGAAAAACTAAAAATACGCACCAGTAATCGCTGCGGATTTTGTGGCTTGGCTGGTTCAAACTTGGGTAAATTGGTGAGTTCTAATAAAACTTCTGTCAAGTAAGGATATTCAGCAAACGGTTCTTGTAAAAGTTCACGCAAATTAGCTACTGCGAATGGCACACTTTGCAGGAAATGTTGTTTCTTTTCAAAATAACCTCTAAATCCATACGCACCAAGCACCTGAAGTGTTCTAAACAGTACAAAATGGCGTAAATTAGCACTAAATGTCTCTTTAGAGATGGTTTGATAGGATTGTAAAGCCGTCAAATACGAATCTAATAACTCCTGACGCAATGCTGGCGAATAATTAGCTTTGGCTTGCCACAAAAAAGACGCCACGTCGTAATAAATGGGACCTTTACGACCACCTTGAAAATCAATCAGATACGGTTTTCCGTCTTTCACCATCACATTGCGCGCTTGAAAATCACGGTACAAAAACGTGTCGGACATGTGCTGCAACAACACGTTTGCCATGGTTTCAAAATCGTTTTCTAAACGCATTTCGTCAAACTCTAAACCAGTTGATTTTAGAAAACAGTATTTGAAGTAATTTAAATCAAACATCACGGTACGACGATCAAATTCTGGCTGCGGATAACAAACCGAAAAATCTAATCCTGCGGCACCTCGATACTGAACCGCTGGCAATAAGCGCATGGTGTCATGTAGTAAGGCTCGCGCTTCGTGCGACGACGCTTGTTTTGAAACCACATCAAATAGCGATTCGTTGCCCAAATCTTCTTGCAAATAGCAACTATAATCGTCGCTACAACTATACACCTGAGGCACAGGTAAACCTTGTTTATGAAAATGATTCGCCAACTCAATAAACGCTTTATTTTCGGTAATGGAGGTTCCTTCTACGGCTATACACGTGCCACGCGTACCATATACACGGTAATAATGACGATTACTGCCAGAAATAGGTAATTGTTCCAACTGTTGTGGACATTCCTTGGCATAATTGTAATAGAGTTGTTCAATCCGATTCATAAGCGATAATGAGGATTTTCTAAATAGTCTGCGAATTTACACTATTTTTTCGATTGTAGAAAAAACCGCCCACAGAAAAGCATGGTACGGAGTAAAAAAGAATATATCCAAGCAACTATTTTGTTGTTTCTAAACTTTTAATAACTTTGCAAACTAAATAGTCTATAAGTTTATTTCGCTTTTTAATTATAATCTATAAGCAAAATAACAAAATTAAAACAAATCATAAACAATTAATCCACAAAAGGTTATGAAACTAAAATTCGCCTCTATCATACTTCTAGTAACTTTGTTCACCACGTTGGCAAATGCCCAAACAAAACATATAACCAAAGCCGAATTTCTGAAAAAAGTGGCAAATTATGAAACGAATCCAAACAAATGGACGTATTTAGGGGAACGCCCTTGTTTAATCGATTTTTATACTACTTGGTGTGGCCCTTGCAAACGTTTAGCACCTGTATTAGAAGAACTTGCTGTTGAATACGCAGGCAAAATTGACATCTACAAAGTGGATACTGAAAAAGAGCGTGAATTGGCAGCCGCTTTTGGCATTAACACCATTCCAACACTCCTATTTTGTCCCATGGGTGAAAAACCCCAGATACGACAAGGAGCATTACCTAAAGAAACATTAATCGAAATTTTTGACACAGTACTTCTCAAACAGAAGAAGAAAAAATAACCAAAACAAACCAAAAACCAAAACAATTTTTAATCATGACTTCAGAAAAAAAAGTAGGCGATAAAATAAAAGCGTTACGCGATGCCTACCAAATCTCAATTGATGAGCTTGTTGTGCGTACAGGTATCGAAAAAACACAACTCGAAGAAATAGAAGGCAATCATTATTTACCAGCACTCGCTTTACTTACTAAAATTGCACGTGCATTAGGTGTTCGCCTAGGTACCTTATTAGACCAAGAGACAGAACTTGGTCCAGTAATTAATCGTAAAAAGCAAGAAAAGCACGTCATTCATTTTGCCGATCGCGTGCAAGATTCTGCGGCACTAGACTTCTATTCGTTAGCCGAACAAAAATCGGGACGAAATATGGATCCATTTTTGATTGATATAGAGCCAAATGCGATTGAAAAACAGACGTTTAATTCACACGAAGGTGAAGAATTTATCTTCGTATTGAAAGGTCAGCTTCGCATTGTGTATGGAACCAACGACTACGTACTAAACGCTGGCGATTCTATCTATTACGATTCCATTATTGAGCATTCAGTAGAGGCCGCCACTACCGAACCGGCTAAAGTATTAGCGGTAGTTTATACACCTATTTAATACGCTAATTATGGAATTATCTGACAAAACTCTAGGCGATTACCTAGAGCAATGGGCTATAACTACTCCCGAACAAGAATTTATTGTTTATCCAGATCGTAATTTACGTTTTTCGTACAAACAATTCAACGAACGCGTGGACGCCATGGCAAAAGGCTTAGTTGCGCTCGGAGTAACTACTGGAACTCACGTAGGTATTTGGGCCACGAACGTACCCGATTGGTTTACCTTTTTATTTGCCACGTCCAAAATTGGCGCCGTAATGGTTACCGTAAATACCAGTTACAAGCAACACGAACTAGAATTTGTTGTAAAACATGCCGACATACACACACTGTGTATCACCGAAGGTGTTTTTGATGGCAACTATGTAGACATGACCTACGAAATGTTACCCGAACTCAAAACACAACCACGTGGTGAAATTACAAGCGACCGCTTTCCATTTCTTAAAAATGTGGTCTTTGTTGGTCAAGAAAAATACCGTGGCATGTACAATACTGCTGAATTATTACTGCTCGGTTTGAATGACCAACGTCCGACACTTCTTCAAGAATTACGCACGCAATTTACGTGTCACGACGTAGTAAATATGCAATACACATCAGGTACAACAGGTTTTCCAAAAGGCGTAATGCTCTCACACCACAATATCGCCAATAACGGCTATTTTACAGGCGAAGGTATGGGATTTACAGCTGCCGATAAACTCTGTTGCTGCGTGCCATTATTCCATTGTTTCGGCATTGTGTTGGCCACCATGAATTGCTTAACACATGGCTGCACAATGGTTATTGTTGAACGTTTTGACCCGTTACGTGTGTTAGCTGCTGTACACCAAGAACGCTGCACAGCCCTTTATGGAGTTCCCACCATGTTTATTGCGGAACTCAACCACCCAATGTTCAAACTCTTTGATTTAACATCGCTACGCACAGGCATTATGGCTGGAGCACTTTGTCCAATCGATTTGATGCGCCGCGTAACGCAAGAGATGCATATCACACATATTACTAGCGTGTACGGATTGACCGAAAGTTCCCCTGGCATGACGCATACTACGTTAGAAGATGATTTTGAAACACGTTGTACTACGGTAGGAAAACCATATCCATTTACCGAAGTCGCCATTATCAATCCAGAAACAGGCGAACTCTGTGCCGACAACGAACAAGGCGAAGTCTGCTGCCGCGGTTACTTGATTATGAAAGGTTACTATAAAGATGAACAAGCCACCAAAGAAGCCATCGACAAAAATGGTTGGTTACACTCTGGCGACTTAGGCATACGCGACAATAATGGTTGTTACCACATCACAGGACGAATCAAAGATATGATTATTCGTGGTGGTGAGAATATTTATCCACGCGAAATCGAAGAATTTTTATATAAACATCCAGCCGTTAAAGATGTACAAGTAGCTGGCATTCCATCGCCCAAATATGGAGAAGAAATTGGCGTATTTATTATTTTAAAAGAAAATCAAGAAATTCTACCAAGCGAAATCCAACTCTTTTGCAAAGGTAAAATTGCGCGCCACAAAGTGCCCAAATATGTCTTTTTTGTGGAGCATTTTCCACTTACAGGCAGTGGCAAAATTCAGAAGTTCAAACTGAAAGATATCGGCGTAGAACTACTACAACAAGAAGGCGTGGAAATTATATAATGCAAAAAGCGAGTACAATGATTTTGTACTCGCTTTTTCGTTATGGTCAGACTCCGTTTTAGAGTTTTTGTCCAAAAGCCAAATCGCCAGCATCGCCTAACCCTGGAACAATGTAAGAATGTTCGTTCAAAATTGGGTCGATTGCTGCCACCCAAATAGTGGTTTTTTCAGCTGGGAATATGTTGATAATATGGTCAATGGCACGTTGACTTGCAATCACACACGCAATGTGAATATGCGCTGGAATCCCTTTACTTTTGAGGGCCTCGTACGATAATTCCATAGAACCACCAGTAGCTAACATGGGATCACACAACAACAAGGTTTTTCCCTCGATATTTGGCGAAGCAATATATTCCACATGTACATCAAATTTTTCGTGTGTATCATCTACATATTCACGATAAGCCGACACAAAGGCATTTTCTGCTTTATCCAAATAATTGAGCATACCCGTGTGAAATGGCAAACCAGCGCGTAGGATAGAAGCTACTACCAATTTTTCGGAAGTGACATTGGTTGGAGCTATGCCAAGAGGCGTTTTTACCTGTTCGGTTTCGTAAGCAAGCGATTTGCTAATTTCGTACGCCATCACTTCGCCGATGCGTTCAATGTTGCGACGAAAACGCATTGAATCGTGTTGGATGTCAACCGAGCGAATTTCTTTCAAAAACTGATTCAATAACGAATTGTTTTCCGACAAATGGTTCACGGTCATTTTCATAATTATATTATTTAGAAGTTTATTTATTCCGAAGCAAAAAAAGAGCCATTGATAAAAATCAATAGCTCTAACAAATTTAATTAACGATTTGTTTAAATAAATTTTTCATATTAACAGCATCCCCTATTAGGTGATGGAGTGAATCAATAGAAACACGCTCTTGCTGCATCGTATCGCGATGGCGAACTGTTACGCAGTTATCAGTCAACGTGTCGTGATCGACGGTAATACAGAATGGTGTACCAATCGCATCTTGTCGACGGTAACGTTTTCCGATAGAATCTTTTTCATCGTACGCACATTTGAAATCGAACTTCAACGCATTCATAATTTCACGCGCTTTTTCTGGCAAACCATCTTTTTTAATCAACGGCATGATACATGCTTTGATAGGCGCCAAAACCTGAGGCAATTTCATCACCACACGCATTTCGCCATTTTCCAAAGTCTCTTCGCAATAAGCTGCCGACATAATCGACAAAAACATACGATCGACACCAATGGAAGTTTCAATGACATAAGGTGTATATGATTGGTTGGTTTCAGGATCAAAATATTTGATATTTTTTCCAGAGAATTTTTCGTGTTGGCTTAAATCGAAATCGGTACGCGAGTGAATACCTTCTACTTCTTTGAAACCAAATGGCATTTCAAATTCAATATCGGTAGCTGCATTCGCATAATGAGCCAATTTATCGTGATCGTGGAAACGGTATTTTTGATCGCCTAAGCCAAGCGCTTTATGCCATTTTAAACGGAACGATTTCCAATGTTCAAACCACTGCATCTCTTCGCCTGGACGCACAAAAAATTGCATCTCCATCTGTTCAAATTCGCGCATGCGGAAAATGAATTGACGCGCTACAATCTCGTTACGGAAAGCTTTACCAATTTGAGCGATACCAAATGGAATTTTCATACGACCTGTTTTTTGTACGTTCAGGTAATTGACAAAAATACCTTGAGCGGTTTCAGGACGCAAGTATAATTTCATAGCACCTTCGGCAGTTGAACCCATTTCGGTAGAGAACATCAAATTGAATTGACGTACATCAGTCCAGTTTTTGGTTCCACTAATTGGACACACAATTTCTTCATCGATGATGATTTGTTTGAGCTCGTCCAAATTGCCATCGTTCAACGCTTTAGCAAAACGTGTGTGCAATGCTTCACGTTTTGTGACGTTTTCGAGTACACGTGGATTGGTAGTTTTATATAACTCAGCATCAAAAGTATCGCCAAATTTCTTAGCCGCCTTTTCTACTTCTTTTGCTATTTTATCGTCGTATTTGGCCAATTGGTCTTCGATAAGCACATCGGCACGGTAGCGTTTTTTGCTATCTTTGTTATCAATCAACGGATCGTTGAAGGCATCAACGTGACCAGATGCTTTCCAAGTGGTTGGATGCATAAAAATAGCGGCATCAATACCCACTACATTTTCATGCAACAACACCATACTGTCCCACCAATATTTTTTGATATTATTTTTGAGCTCTACGCCGTTTTGACCGTAATCATACACAGCACCAAGTCCATCATAAATTTCGCTGGAAGGGAATACAAAACCGTACTCTTTGCAATGAGCTACTAGTTTTTTGAAAACATCTTCTTGTGAAGCCATAATTCGATTTTAATTTTGCGAAAAAGCGCTGAAAATCAATGTTGTAAATCAATTCTCAACGCTTTAAACATGTTTTGTGCGGCATAAGGGACTCGAACCCCCACGACTCTCGTCACCAGATCCTAAGTCTGGCGCGGCTACCAATTACGCCAATGCCGCCTGTTCAATTCGGATGCAAAGGTACAAAAAAATATATTAGTTGCATCACTTTTTATAAAAAATATCTGTCGGCTTTTCATCTACTTACATCGGGTCAACATCCAACGTCACTAAAAGTGACTTAAATTCAGGTTTTTGCATCAATTCAGCAGCCAGTTTATCCACTAATTCCTTAGTTTGTTCGGGCGATATGGCAACCTCTATTTTGAGCAAAATATGTTTAATAAAGAGATTTTGAACGCGCGAAATCGCTGGACTATCAGGTCCTAACACACGCTGCGAAAACGTATGACGCAACGAATGCGCCAACTGATTGGCGGCCCTATTGAGCACTTGAGCATCACGGTGTTTGAGTATGATTTGAATTAATCGACAGTAAGGTGGATAGTTAAACAGTTCGCGTTCGGTCATCTCTTTGTCGAAAAACGCGCGATAATCGCCTGCTAATACTTGTTGAATCACTGGATGTTCGGGCGACGATGTTTGTAACACCACCACACCTTGTTTGTGCTGTCTGCCAGCTCGTCCACTCACTTGCAACAACAGTTGAAAAGCACGTTCGTGCGCTCTAAAATCAGGATAATAGAGTAAATTATCGGCGTTCAAAATACCCACTAAACCAGCATGTTCAAAATCCAAGCCTTTGGTCACCATTTGCGTACCAACTAAAATATCGACTGAACGACTTTCGAATGCTTCGATAATACGTGCAAACGACTGTTTACTCCGTGTGGTATCCAAATCCATGCGTGCCACACGCTGTGTGGGGAACAGTTCCGCCACCTCTTTTTCTATTTGCTCCGTGCCAAATCCGTGTGTTTCGATCGTTGGTTGGTGACAATCGGGACAGAAATCGGACAACGTTTCCGTATAACCACAATAATGACACGTCAATTTATTGAAGGCTTTGTGATACGTTAAACTCACATCGCAATGTTTGCAACGTGGCACCCAACCACACGCTTTACACGACACATAAGGCGCAAATCCACGGCGATTTTGGAATAAAATCACTTGCTCGCCAGCAGCCAACGTTTCGCGCATCTGCTCTATGAGCGTGTCGGACAAATGACCTGTCATCTGCTTCTTGCGATAGGCTTCGGTTAAATCCACCGTAATGATACGTGGTTTTTCGATATCGGCATAACGCGTTGGTAATTCCACCAATCCAAATTTCCCCGTGAGCGCATTGCTATAACTTTCGATAGCTGGTGTGGCACTTCCTAAAATTACTTTGGCACCATGCAACGACGCCAATACCACCGCCGCATTACGTGCCTGATAACGTGGAGCCGAATCGGTTTGTTTGTAGGACGTATCGTGCTCTTCGTCGACAATGACTAAGCCCAATTTTTTGAATGGCAAAAAGAGTGCTGAACGCGCACCAATCACCACTTGATAACCGTCGCCCTGGAGCAAATTATTCCAAATTTCAACCCGTTCTGCATCCGAAAAACGCGAATGATAAACGCCTAAACGTGCACCAAAGGCACGACGTAAACGGTCGGTTAACTGCGTAGTAAGGGCAATTTCAGGTACTAAATAAAGCACCTGTTCGCCGCGTTCGAGCGTATCCGCTATTAAATGGCTGTAAATTTCGGTTTTACCGCTCGCCGTAGCACCATGCAACAACACCGTTTGTTTCTCGCCAAATTGTGCAGAGATAGCTTCATAAGCCGTGGTTTGAGCAGCTATTAAGGGTTTTAGAACCGATTCCGAGGAATCCACCACCGCCAAACGCGACACGGTTTGTGCTTGTAGCTCAAAAATGCCTTTATCGACCAACGCTTTACAAATGGCCGATGTACAGCCGGATGTTTCGAGCAACGTTTTACGCGACACCGAAGGCATACCTTCTGCCGACAATTCGAGAAAAACGTCGAGCAACTGACGTTGTTTGGCACTCAATTTTGTTTGCTGTAACGCCAAGCGTTGTTCGGGCGTTTGATACGCTGCCGACAAAGCAATGGTCACTTCCATTTTAGGACGATACGTTTGTTGCACCTCTTCGGTAAGTTGCACCATGCCACGTGTCAACAACCGTTTAACGAGCGGAAATGCATCTTTACCATCGAGCGCTTTATTGATTTCGGCAATGGCGTGGGGCTGTTTATCGACCAACAATTGGCACACGCGCTGTTCTTTATCCGACAAATCGGTCGCCACCTCTTCGGAAGCGCACCACTCTACCATAGTTTCACTTTCGAGTTTCAAACCCGCTGGCAATGCGGCTTTGTACACATCGCCCAAAAAGGCACGGTAATATGACGAAATCCATTGCCAAAACTGCAACTGCACGGGACGCAACACGGGCTGTTCATCGAGCAAAGCGGTAATTTCTTTCACCACCGCCACGTCGGGTGCTTGCTGATGAACGGCCAACACAATGCCTGTGTAGAAACGACGCCCACGAAACGGCACAATCACGCGCATGCCTGCCACCAAGGTATTTTCCCACTCGTCGGGCACAGCGTAGGTGTACGTTTGTGCTAGCGGAAATGGCAATATAATGTCGGCAAAAGTCATACGCAATGGGTTTAGGTGTGCAAAGATAAGCAATTGTGTGCAGTAAACACAACCAACTTGAAGCGTTTTATCAACATTTTGAGGCGACCGCTTGTACGGAATAATTTTTTAGCTATCTTTGCACCGACTTTGGGGGTTTAGCTCAGTTGGCTAGAGCGTTTGACTGGCAGTCAAAAGGTCAGGGGTTCGATTCCCCTAATCTCCACAAAGGCAGTTAAATAACTAAAAATAAGCAAGATGCAAGTTTTTAGTTATTTTTTTCAACACTGCTGCCACAGATTTGCCACAGATTTTTTTCGTTGGGACTTTAGTTTCAACGAAAAAAAAAATGTCTTTCTCAGATTTTCCCAACTACAACTCTTCTGATTCTGTCGTACAAAATGTCATTTTGTACCTGCCTGCTGTTATAAAAGAATATAAAGCTGGGTGGCGTATTGAATATTGGTGTTTTAACCCTCAAAAAAAACAATTAGTACGACAACAAATCCGTATTGGTAGTATTGTTGCACGCTTCAAAACCAAAAAAGAGGCGCGATTATACCTTTCCCCTATTCTTGGTTCAATTAACACACGCCTGGCGAGTGGTTGGAATCCTTTTTTTGAAGAAAGGGATTCAAGACTAAACGCCCCACTCACTGCTGTATTGAAAGAGTTCCTTCAAGAAAAAGAGAAAGAGTTACGCACTAATACGATGCGGAGCTATCGGTCGTTTGTTATGATTCTTACCACTTGGATGGAGAAAAAACACCTATCTATTGTGACTGGTAGGTTTAATCGCGTTCTTGCGATTAGCTATATGGATTACATATATAAGGAACGTAACGTATCGGCACGGACATATAACAATCAATTAAAAATGGCTCGCTGTGCTTTTAATTGGCTACAAGAGAAGTGTTACATTACTGAAAATCCTTTTGAACATATTAAGACAAAGGCTAAGCAACAAAAAAAGCGTATTCTAATACCACCAGATGTTCGCCAACAAATTATCGAACATCTTCAAAAAAAACAATCTAACTTCTTAATAGTTTGCGAACTTGTTTACAGCTCACTTATTCGTCCGAAAGAAATTAAATTGATTAAGTTAGAGCATATACACCTTGATGAACATTACATTGAGATTCCTGGCACAAATGCCAAAAATCACCACACACGAATATCTGCACTATCACCCGAATTGGAAATACGATTAAGGGCGTTAAAGCTCGACACTTACCCAAAATCCTATTATTTATTTGGTACATCACTGACACCATCAGCGCAACATTGCGGCGACGTGCGCTTTTCTAAAGAATGGATAAAAATTCGTAATGAGTTAAATCTACCACAAGAGATGCAGCTCTACGGGTTACGCGATAGCGGCATTAATAATATGTTGAAATCAGGTATTGATAATTTAACAGTCATGCAACATGCTGGACACTCGAGCTTGGACATGACAGCCATTTATGCGAACCATGTCGATCCAAAATTAATTGACACGATTTATGAACGAGCACCAAAATTTTAAAGTTGAAAGGCGGACACGTAGTCCGCCTTTTTTATTTGCTCCGTGTTTACAGAGCTAATTTGCGTACAATTTTTTGTAACTCTGTAACTTTGTAACCTTTCAGAATTAAACAACTGAAATATAGTAACTTATAAAAGTTACAAAATGAGATACAAAAACATACAATCGGGTACAAACTGAAAAAGTGCCCCAAATATTAACAGAAAATTAACAATTCAATGAAAAAACAGATAAAATCAACCGAGATTTACATAGATGCAGAATGGTTTATTAGCCAAGAAATGTACTTATTGGGGTACGCTTACGACTTGCGAAATTATGGTCAATTATACGGTCGCCCACTCAATCGAGCGAATGTGATTAAACTTTTAAAGAACGTGACAACGATTTACTTTTGGGGACCTGATATTGGGATGCTTGAAAAGTGCTTTAATATCAATTTACGTGAGCAATATTGCTGCGTGAACTTGCTCAAAGCCATGCGGATTTTGGAGCCTAGGGCTAAATGCTATAAGTTAGCCCATTTTGAGAAGTTGGCAGGTTTTCAACGTAAAACGATGGAATATAAGGGTAACATTTGGAACTTACACCGTGATTGGAAAGACCCCAAACACCGCGAACGTGCGCTCTTGTATAATCGAGAAGATGTGCTGTATATGTTACGTGTAAAACGCCATTTCTTCAGGAAACATGGCGTAACTCAGTCACATTTAGTGGCATTTTGTTTATAATGAAAAGAGCCCTCGATTGAGGGCTCTTTTATTTGTAGGTTTTAGATTTGGCAAGGGCGTAATTCTTAACCATTGAAACACCACTATTGATGAGTGTTATAGTGGCAATACGCATGGTTTTTCCTGTGTAGATAACATCATCAATGATTAAGACTTTGCAACCCTTGAGCTTACCCGCTTTCGCTTTGGTCAGCGTTTGCCCTTTGTCCATCATCATAGATGGTTTGCGGTATTGTGTGGCAATAGCATTGGTTAGTTTTTCGACAATCTTACTCCCTGAATCTCTGGGAGCAATGCCAATGATAAAATCCATTTTAGGTGCCACCGATTTAAGATCATCAATAGCGTATTTATTGATAATAGTCTGTGCGGATGCAGCCCCTTGGAATTTTGCTACCAGTAAGTTATAGGCTACCCTATCCATACCATTATGTAGCCCCTTATAAATTCTGTCGGTTATGATGACCATAATACAATAGGATTAGAACCTTACAATCACCGCGACAATCTCTTTTCGCATAGTTTTGAGTTTTTTTACTTCGTTAGAGTCACCCGTCTTTGCTTCCAACTCTTCAATATAATTGACAAGTTTGTATTTGTAATCGGAGATCTTGTTAATTTGGTTTCTTGTAAGCCTCTTTGTTTTTGGTACTTTGGCTATTTTTGGTTTCTTTGTTGCTGCCATAATTGTGAATATTATATTGATTAATTGTATTCTTTTCTATGCAAAAAACATCGCGGCTTCTTCTGCTCTACGAGTGACCAGTCCTGGTAACACTTTACCCTTAGTACTTATCCATGTGGTTGTCCACCATTTGCGTATTTCAGCTTCAGGCTTTCCGCTTTTTATCATTGCTAACAGGTTGCTCCGTTCAAATGCTCCTACACCGATATTGAACGCATAACTCACCAAGGCGTCAAATTGGTTTTGGCTTAATTTGAGATTCTGTTTATTGACAGAAGCCTCACATTTAGCCACGTCTTGTATGAACCAGGCGTCCGCCTCTGCTCTTGTACAAGTCATCCCTTGCGTTACGCCCAGTGTGTGACCATAACCGATTGTCCAAATGCCGTCCAATTTATTATATGCCACGGATTCAAAACCCTCTTTCAGTTTTATGAAAAATGCCCCTTTGGCAGATAGTTTCTTGCTTCCCATAGTTTTTTTGTTCGGTAGATAGTATAAATAATAAAGCGCCAGCGCCACAGCTAGGGTCGTAGCCGTTGCTGCAATAATTAGGTATAGTTTATGCGCCTTTGTCATTGGATGTAAAGAAATTATTAGACTTTTCTAATCTTATTCAACGTATGTCCTATCGCACTAGCAATAGCTTTGCGATTATGTTCTGTATTGGGATACATAATAGGTCCTTTGTGCTTAATTAGCTGTTTAGCTTCAGAAACAGTAAGTTTAGAATTAAATATCGTTAGGGTTTTAACAGTCGATTTATTTGATGCCATATTGTTAAATTATAAGAATTGTTTAAGAATAAACACCACAAAACGTAAAGCCATCTCTAATATAAATATGCCACCTAAATACATCAAGAACACTTTCCATGGTGGGATTGGTGTTGGTATTTTAATGGGTGGCGATGTGGTGTAAGTTGGTATAGTCTTTTTATGTTCAAAAGCTGCTGTGTCGGGTAATTGTTCAGCAATAAGCCTCAATTTTCCGTTATCGGCCACAATTGAGGCGCGCGCATGATCAGCTACGGTTGTGATGCCTGTCTTGATTTCGGCGTTCGACGAACCGAGTGAGTCATGCGCACGACTCTTTTGCAGCATATCGTTTAAATCCTCAAGCGTGAAACCTGTTGAGGATTGCACGTAAGGGGTTATAATCGTATCGTGAATGACAATGATAGAATCCCGTTTGAGTTCGGGATGACGTGCCAAAAGCCGTGCTAACTGCCGTTGAGGCGTACACGAAGCAAGAATAAGTACCAGGAATAGTATATACTTTCTCATGGTTATTGCTTTTTGGGTTTCTTGGTGGTTGGTTTTATTTGTTTTCGCAGAGCGAAAAGTTCGACTTTCATTTCAGCCATTTCGGCTGCCTGTTCAACAATTTTATCGTAAAGCTCTGTGTTCTTATCAATGAGCATATCGATTGTGTTTTGCAGACTTTGGAGTGTGCTGTTATTGCGCACACGACGTGCGGCAAACCATGTAATCACACTACTAATGGGAGCAATTCCCAACGATACCCAATTGAATAAATCCATATATAGCTTTTCTACTTTTAAAAAAAAGGATGGCGGTTGCGATAACTAAATCTCTTGATTTAACCAATTTCGCCACAGCGAAGTCATTGCTAACCCCCCAATACTGCGGTCAGAAACCAAATCGACCCACCATCCGTATTGTTACAGTACAATCCGTTGAGGTGGATTGACTGTGTCTTCTGAATATTTTAGGTACATTTTGAAATACACTGGCTTTTCAATCTTATGCCCTTTGCGAGGGAAACCGTTGTCATCTATGTAAATCGTATCTGACACAATTACCAGGGCAATACGCTTGTAATAATCTTTTTTAGGGAGTTCAAAGTTCTTTTGCTTTAAAACCCCGACAAAGCCCTCCAATGTTTGGGTGGCGTCGTTGAATTTTCGGAATGAATCCACGAACTCATCCACCTGCATAATGGGTTGCCATTCCCCCTCTGTTTCAGGTAGTGGAATAGTTATAATTTGTCCGCTATTGGCGCCTTTATCATAACCTTTGAGGAACCAACCACGCTTGGTAGTGATTTCAATTTTCTTGTCAAACTCTTCCTCAACGGGAAGCGTGATTGTCTTTTTATGGTACCGACGGCGTTTATGCAGAATGGCAATTGCTGGGTTTGTCAAGTGCGAGATGTCACCGACAAAGCGTGCGAAAAGAACCGCTTCGCCTTTGGCAATGGTGGTTTCTTCCTCTGTGTCGCTAATTTTCTTAACAAACACATCCCTTTGTCGGCGTATTTGAAGCTCCAGTGTTACACCAGGCGTTGACGTTTCGAGGTGTAGCGTTGATTTGCTTATGGGTTTGAGTTCTAGTGAGGTAGGAGGCATAAATATTATTTAGCGAAATTGTACGTGTAAGTTCCTTTCTCGGATACTTTAAAATCAAAATTGCGTGAACCGTCTGGATATTCATTGCGATACTCTACCACATCAGTTTCCGTTTCGGAAATTGAAATGCGCATGATACGCCATATCGGCTGTTGTTCGAGTGGTAAGCCGCTATTGACATCTTCTTTGGTTCGGTCGCAATAACATTCGTAACGATAGACACCAGGACGATCGATAATAATATCGGGCGTCATAGCTGCCGTTGCCACTATTCCATACATAGCTTTATCCATACTTACAATGTTTTGTATTGTGTTTGGGTTACTGTATCAGTCCCAAAATGCCAACGCACGACGGCAAGCGTTTTGGGTCCGAAATTATTGTCTACCACCAATGAAGTGATTGCCACTCCATTCAGTGTTGGGAGTTTAGCTTTCACTAAACTCGCTTGATTTAACAGCAAATTGAGTTTACTTTGCAATGCACCCACCAAAGAGCCACGACTACCCTGTTTCAAAGGATAGACAGATGCTTCAGGGGTCACCGTGTTTGATTTTTCGGCGGTTGTGTTATCGTCCTGTTTCTTGTTTTTCAACAACAACAATATAGCCACCGAGCCAAGCGGTACGAATATGATTATGGCAATGATAATCGCCATTTTTACGTTCTTTTTCATAGTTATGCTTTTATACCAAATTTTTCAAGTCGTTCGATGATTTTATCTGTTATTTTAGAAAGCTCAAAATAGTTTGTTAAAAAGAAATTTTCACCATCTATCCACTGTGCTAAATTTTCACCATTGCCATATTTTTCTTCGAAAT
The DNA here is from genome assembly GCA_964570565.1 of uncultured Paludibacteraceae bacterium. Classification (GTDB taxonomy): domain Bacteria; phylum Bacteroidota; class Bacteroidia; order Bacteroidales; family Paludibacteraceae; genus W0P28-013. The sequence continues at coordinate 42,440 of CAZMYT010000006.1, read as the reverse complement.
ATTTTGCAGTTTCAACAAACACCTTGTCTGATGTCGCTAGATATTTGGTGTAAATACTCGCATCGCGTCTTTTAACATTCCAACCGTTCATATCTTTATAAAGAGCGTCGGCATTTTCTTTAACAAGTGCCTTTTCAGAAGCCGTTAAACCACTGCTCCAATTGGTTTCATCAGGAACCTCACCCTTATTGCCTTGCTCTTCGTCTTTTTTACCAAGGTATTTCCCAATAAAGAAAGCACTGAAACCAAATACAACGAGTATTAAAAGGGTTATAACAATAGTTTTTAAATCTTTTTTCATACGATAATTCCAAATTTTTCAAGTCGTTTTATAATTTTGGCTACCACTTCGGATGTTTTATAAAAATCGCTCCAAAAGAAATGCTCACCATCGACCCATTGAGCTAAATTTTCACCGTCGCCGTAATTATCTTTAAAATAGTTAGCTGTTGCAACAAAAACTCTATCCGATGTTGCTAAATAATCAGTATAAACGTCCGGGTTGTGCGTTGCCATAAACCACCCTTTCATATCATTATACAATGCTTTAGCATGATTTTGAGCAGCTTCACTCTCTTCTTTGGTTAAACTTTTGCCCCAATCCGTGGTATCAGGCGTTTTTCCTTTATTTTCGTCTGCCTCACTTTTTTTGCCGAGGTAGCGTCCAATAAAGAAAGTGCTCAATCCAATAATTGTAAGCACAACCACCAATATGATTACCGTACGAATTGTTTGATTATTCATACTATTTCTTTGTAATGAGTTTATACAAAATGTACAGAATCACTGGAGCCATAAGGGCACAGCCCATAAATACCCAGTCTTTCACGGGGATGACAATATTAACCGCTGCGGAGAATAAATCCGTATCGTTGGTTGTTGGCGCGGTTGTCACGTTATAATCAAATTTGTCTACTTTTGGTTTGCGGTTTGGTTTCATACAGTTGCTAATAAACGATTTAGAGCTAATTTCAGTTGATATAAATCTGAGGTTCGGTTCCACGCCAAACCTTGGTTGTCGATGTGGTGTTGAAATCCTTTCGGATATAGATTTTTATAAAATTCTACAAATTTGGCAAATTGCGCTTGCGTAAATTTGACAATGGGTTTGTATGGATCAGGGTGCAAAGCGCCCCATCCTTTCAAATCCTTGTATGCATCATTTGCGGCTAGGCGTATTTTTAGCATTTCTTCGGAGCTATCCAATTTCAGACGTTCATCCGTCGCCACCGTATCTTGGTCGGTAGTGGTTTCGTCCGTGATTGATTTGCCTTTGAGGTAGAAATACGTCAAAGCCACAATAACCACTATGAGTATAATTCCAAATAATTTCTTCTTCATAGCCTTACTTTTTAAAGCCTGAAACCAATGAGATAAGTACCAAAATGGACATTAGAATGACAGATGTCAAATGGATATACATTTGGCTAACACCAAATCCATAGATTTGGAATAGTGGCCGTGTGTATTCATTGACCACCACTTTGGAGTTCTCACCTGGCGTTTCGACCAGGTTTTGTTCCTGGGACAATTGCTCATCGGTAAATTTATCCACCAAAGGGGGTTGCCCGTTGCCGATCGTAAATATTTGTCCCATGATTAAGCTGTTTTAACGATGATACGACCCTTTTTCCACAGATACAATCCACCTGCTACAACTGCCAAAATAAGGAGTGATACAAGGATTGTTTTTTTATGTTGTTGCCAAAATGATTTTTGGATGGCGTAATCATTTGGATTAACCGCTTTAGTTTTGTCGTCTTTGACGGCATCGGCTTTGGTTTTATAGAACAAACCTGTTTCGGATTTCCAAAACGTGGATGGCTGACCTTGTTCTGCCGAGATGTTGATTGAAGTTGGAATGTAAGCCATGATGAATTACTTTAAAAAGTTATGTTTGTACTTGAGAAACACAAAAGCCATTATGCATACTACCACCGTAATGAGTAATATGATACCGCCTTTGTTCTTTGTATTGGTAGAGATAGCCTCTTGTATTTGGCTATTGTCAACTGCTTTTGTTGTTGCCATATCAATGTGATTTGCGTTTTGATATAATTACGATCAGTGTGATAATCAAAATCACGCCAACCGCAAGAAATGCGTAATTTTTTGAACCCGAATTGATAACTCCGAGGTTCCAATCGTTGTTTTGTTGGTTCAGTGTTACCCGTTGGCTCGCGCCTATTTGTGAGGTTTGTACAAAGCCATTAACCACATATCCTATGGCATTACTAATAGCCTTTGTAATTTCTTGCCACGGGTTGAGGCTTGAGCTTACACCCGACACAACTTGTTGTACTGCGTTTTCTGCCATTAGTCTGAAAATTGTGTTTTGTAAAAAATGAATAACACGACCATGATAACCGCCCCTATCAGCAAGGTGTTGGTTTTCGTTTGAGAAGCGTTATTGTCAACCACCTTGTCACCCGTGAGGCTCGTGAGTAGCGTTTTGGTAAATTCACTCATGGCAAGCGTGTTTTTCTCGGATGCACTCACCCACTTTTCTATTCTACCCGTATTGATAAAATCCAGTTCCCGTTTAGCCAATAGATTGCCTGTATTCTTATAATCCCATTCGAGGGCTCTTTTGTAAAGCGCATCATACCGTATCTTTTTGGTCGGGTTGTTTTCGCTCAACACGTCATTAATACACCCTAGTGCCTGTTTAAGCGACCGAAACTCTGTACCTGCCAATTGGTCGAATGCGTACGCATCGGCCACCAATTCATCAGACGTTTGGAATTTGTAATGCCCCATTTCGTGATACTTAACGAATTTCTTTTGAAAAGGCGTTAAGCGGTTGAATAGTTTGGGATTGATATACAAAATACCATTCGTTCTGTCGACAGCAGCAGGCGAATTTTGAACAAAAGGAGCTATGTCAGTATAGATTGTTTTCATTATTTAATAAAAAAGGGCTTGCTTGACATCAAGCAAGCCCTTCCACTAATACAGAGATCAAACAAGACAAAACAGATTGCGATATTATTTTTTCTTTAAGAGCACCACGCCGACAATCACAACCACAACCACTGCGAGAATGCCAATGACAGCCACCCAGTTAGTCGTTTTTGTTGCTGCTGCGGTATTGGCTCTCTGTTGTTCGAGGGTTGCCTCTGCCAATAAAACATCCCGTCCTTTCATGGTATTGATGAGGTCAGATGCACTCTTAACACCATCAATCAAGAAATTGGAGATACTATTAAACAGATTTAAGCCCGAAGAACCACTAGACGGTTTTGTGCCAACACTAGCGACCTGCGTTACAGCCGGTGCGGTAGTTGCTGTTGGAACATCAACACCGGTTAAGAGGTCGATTCCGTGTGCAGCCATAAAACTTTCCACTTTGGGCGTTGACAAAGCGCTCTTTGCCAACGTTCCAAAAGGTTGTGAGAATTTATCGCCATGAGCATTCAGCGCTTCGATGCACATCTCGGGCGTGATTTTTTGATAATCACGATAACCGAGGCTTGCAAACAGACGCTTTACCTTGCCCTCATCGGCAAGAGTAAGCGCTGTTTCAAAGTATTTTTTGAGCGTTCTTTGGTTCATGGCACGATGAAATTAGTTGCCTAACAATTCGTGAGCTTGCGCATCCAAGGTGTAAGCACCATTGTTTGAAGCTCCGAAAAAGATTGACAAATAGAGTGTGCGACCTGCACCAACCACTACATCCATTACGGTTTGATCATCCACTTGCAAATGTTTGAAGTCGATTACCACCATTTTTTCAGAGTTGTCACCAGGAGCTTTATAGGTCATTGGTAAGAATGACTGTGAGCCCATACCTTGGAACGGACAAATTTTGGTTACAGTGATTTCTTTGTTGAACTGTGACTGGTCGTCAGTGGTCAACTGCACTTTACTGATACGAGAAGGGTTACGTTTAATGTAACGTTGCAAGTATGCTAAGTTTTTAGCGATACAGCTTACTACGGTTGTAGTAGTTTCACCAACTGTTTTGGTGATAACAGCACCCTCAACAGCCACAGCATCTACAGAAAGACCTGCTACTTTAAGGATTTCGGCTACGTTTTCCAAATCACCTGCAAACAAAGCAATACGTTTGTCTTCTGCACCCGAGTTTGTCAACGCGATATGCACATTCATACCGTTGTTACGTTCGTCAATGAACGTTGCACCATCAAAACCTGAAAAACCTTTGCGACGTCTTTCGGCTGCTTCTTGAGTTAAAGTTTTACCGGCATAAGCATCGGTAATAATGTTTTCTTTTGCCATTTTTTCTAAAAATGTTATTTGTTAATTACTTGATAAAGCTTATTCGCCTACTTTTTCAGTGGCTTCCTTTGAAGGATCGGCAGCTTCCGCCTTTTTGTTGGCTTTCATGCCAAAATACACAACTGCGCCACCTACCAAAATAAGTAGAATAACTACGGTTGACGTTTTACTAAATAAATCTTTCATGATTCAATTATTTTTAAATTAAAAAAAGTTCAAAAAATCTCCGCATCGCCAACTAAATGGCTTCGGAGTGCCTTCTTGTTTCCAACCGTTTTGAGGTGCATTAACATTCCTGTGTAATGCTTCGTATCAAAGTTTCTCCCTCTCTATCTCATAGCCTCGTTGCCCAACTGTTTTTAACTGTATGTTCAGATGTTATTGTCTGTAGGTTTTTCCTGCTTCTTTCACACAGGATGTCCATTTTTTACGTGGATTGGCTTTGCGAATAGCTTTGGCTTTGGTCATGATTTTTTTGCCCATAGCCCCTAATTCCTTTTTGGTCATTTTTGGCATAACTGTTCATTTATAGGTTTTGCACACCATTGTGCGATTAAGCGATAACAAAGATACGGGCACAAAAAAAAGCCTTACAGGGTTGTAAGGCTTTCGTCGGCTTTGAACGGATTTAAAAGGGTTTATTCTGCTTTATAAGGGTTTGGAAGGGTTTAATGTGTAATGTTTAGTGTGTAGGGTTTAATATTTAATGCCTAGGGGTAAGGGTTAGGGGTAAAACCAAAGCGACCCGTTTGGATCGCTTTGGTTAATTATTGATTAAATGAGAAATATGAATTCAAAAATTCTTTGAAATCTAATTCCAAAAATTTTTACAACTTTGAGATAATTTTTCTATTTCTTCAAGTATTTCATTCAAATCAAATATCTCATCCCGAAACACTAATGTATTATTAAATGAATTATATCCTCGATGTACAAAATGATTATCTATTCCTAAAGAGGGATTCATTGCTAAATCAATATATACTCCTTGAGATTGTATTTCAAACCACTCCTCAACCATTTCATCATAATGCTCAAAAAAAAGATTTCTAAATTTTCTATTATTAAGAGGATTGTTTTTCTCAACCTTGAGCATTTTCCTCAATCTTTCTCCACGTTCTTGATATTTTTTATTTGGCCAAAGAATTTTTGAGATGTTTCCAGATGCAATGAGAATTGATTGCAACGAACCCCATATTCCGACATGATCAAAATTTTCGTTGGCTACTTGCAAATGTTCCACAGATCGGCGAATAATACTCGATTGTAGCTCAATTTCGTCTACATAAATCATATCTTGTATTCCGTTCATAGTAAGTCGAATTAAACATTTATTGTTATAATTTCCATTAAATCTGTCGTGTAACGAGGCGATAATTTCTCCTGTTTCATCTTCCAGACCCGTTTAGGGTCCTGGGATGCCAGGCGTATTTTCTGTTGTCCGAATTGGGCATTGATTTTGTCAATGGCTTTCATGAGGGGAATTTGTCGTGCATCGCGGCTATCGAAAAGTTTTGGTTGCACTTCGTTTTCAGGAACAAAGTCCTGCACCACCACCCCTGCTTTTTTATAGCTATAGCCTGGTTGGTAGATTTGTTTAAGGGCTTTGAGGGCAAAATCAACTATCTCCAATGTGGAACTCGTATAAAACGGCATTTTAACAGCCAAATTACGGCTATATTGTGGTCGGTCGGTTCTGTGCCTATTGGTCAGAACAAAGACCATGAGCGAGCCACAACAGGACTTCTGACGGCGTAATTTCTCGGCACACATCGAGGCAAAGGTGCTCACGCGTTCTGCGAGCTGAGCGTACTCGGTATAATCTTCCTCAAACGTCCTAGTGGTAGCGATTGATTGTTTGGGTTGCACCGCTTCCAGGTCAAATGTCGGAATGCTTTGTAAGTCACATTGAAGTCGCCATCCTACTACGGACATATTCTTCTTGACCCAGTTCTCGGATAAACAGGTAAAATCATAAGCTGTTTTGCAGCCTATCTCTTGTAATCGTTTGGCGTGTTGTCTGCCTATACCCCACACATCGCCCACTTTCAACCATTTGAGGGCTTTCTCGCGCTTTTCGTCGGTGTCAATGCAATAGACCCCTTGCGTATGTTCAGGGTATTTCTTGGCGATACGATTGGCTAATTTGGCTAATGACTTGGTGGGTGCGAATCCCACGCTAACAGGAACGCCCGTCCACTTAACAACCTTTTGGCGCATTTGTTGACCATAATCGAGTAGATTATAGTGTTCAAAGCCTGTGAGCTTTAGGAAACATTCGTCGATACTGTAAATCTCCATTTCGGGACTATAGTCCGAAAGGATGGACATCACCCGATTACTCATATCGCCATATAAAGCGAAATTGGCAGAAAAAACGTTTACGTTTTGTTTTTTGAAAAGGGATTCATACTCAAAGGCAGGTGCACCCATTGGAATGCCTAACTCTTTTGCCTCATTACTCCGTGCAATAACACATCCGTCGTTATTGGATAACACGACGATTGGCTTTCCGTTCAAATCAGGACGGAACACACGCTCGCATGAAGCGTAGAAGTTGTTGCAATCAATAAGCGCATACATACCTTACACCGCCTTTATGACAAACGTAACGATACCCCAAATGAGAAAATTATTGTCTTCTGTGACCCGTATCGGCTTATAATTTTCATTTTCGGGAATCAACCAAATTTCGTGCTTATTGATTTGAATACGTTTGGCAGTAAATTCACCGTCAATGTAGCAAACGGCAATCTTGCCATTGATAGGTTCCAAACTCCTGTCAATTACTAATAGGTCACCATTTTCAATCCCTGCATTTTTGAGGGAATCGCCTTTCACGCGGCCATAGAATGTGGCTGAGGCGTGCTTTATCAAGTGTTTATTGAGGTCAATTGATACATCCACAAAATCCAATGCTGGTGACGGGAAGCCTGCACTAATTCCATTTTCGACAAATGGCAAGTTTAAATCCGTGTCGGTTTCAGGCGTTAGGATTTCAAGCAAAGGTGGCTCTTTGTATTTTGATTTGGTCATGGCTTGTATGATGATTTATGTGAGGATTTCTTTAACTAGGCTGTAAATAAGGTCATCCTGTGCAAACAAATACCGAGCTGTTCACTCTTCAAAAGTAATCATTAAACACAAATAAAAAAATAGTGACGGGAGAAAACTATTTTTTTTGAAGCTAAAAAAACAAAGCGCCCTGATTAGGGGCGCTTTGTAAAGATATTGTAAATTTAGATGTTGTTAAGGATATGGGAGAAAGTCAAATCAACTGTTGTAAAAATTCTAGTTTATGAGTGAGAGTGGAAGTTTCCCTCTCGTGCGATGGTTCTGCAATTCTGAGAAATATATTTAATTATTAGAATAAACATAAAAAAGAGTAAAAGCGTTTGTTATACTTTATATTTTTTTTTTGATATTATTCCAACTAACAATATTATTATAGTTTCTACACTAAAGTTTAATAAGTAATTTATCCATGGTCGATTTAATATCACAGGGATCAATCCAAATAAATATTGATTAAGCCATATAAAACCTGCTGTTACAATCATAAAAAATAATATTCCTATAATAATACTCCAACTAAATTCTTTCTGAACAAATGGAATAATTGGAAACAAAATAAACAATATTATCAACGCATAAGAGGAACTAATTGTATGCCATAATTGAGATCTTGATTTCGATGCGTACTGAGTCTTTTTACATTCACTAACCAATTCTTTTGTTCCAATCGAATCGTCGTATAAAGATGATTTTTTAAAGTATACAGATTTAATTGAAGTTAGTTCTTCGAAGTTACTATCTAAATTTGTAGTATCTAATTGCGAATATCCAAACGGGATATAAGTATGTTTTTCAATTTGTTTAATAGTATCATGGACTACAATATAAATTGTATCTGACTTTGATAATAATTTATCACTTTTCTTGTCAATAGCATCTTTGCTAAAAAGATTTAAGAAAATTTCAATGACATTTTTTCTATTTATAATTTCATTTTCGACCTCGTTGATTGTATAAATAACGGTCTCGTTAGCACATTCTGTTTTTAACTCTTCAATTGACCTAATTTGGTTTATTTTTTGATTATTAGAATAATAGAATGAAAAACCAAGCAGATTATCGATTAGGAAAATGGCTATAAGAACAATTATAAAACCAATAAATTTTGAAGCCAAAGAATAATCTTTTGCAATAAAAAACCTAAATATTTCTTTAAAGAAATCCATTTTTTAAAATTTAACAGTAGCTGTAATAAATATAAAACGAAAAGTTTCTGTAAGCAGGTTTTTCAGCCTGCTTTATTATCTCTCATTTCAATTGCAACAAGTAAATTGCATTAATATATTAAATACAATTACATCAAAAATATTTATACTTGGCATTATTGGTAACAGGTTGGCGGTATGTTTTAGTTGCCGATTTCGAAGCACTATTCTGTCAAGTTACACGAAAGTTTATTAGATGTAGAAACGCTGAAAACCGCACTGTCTTGGCAATAAAATATACCGCCGGGTGTTCCGTCTTCCAGTCTTGTAAACCATTGTCGTTATACAGTTTTCGTATCATTGTCATTTTGCTTTCTTTCTTTTGTGTCGGCTCGTGTGTCAGCGGTTTTTATTTTTTTTAAGTGTCGGCATATATTTTAAAACAATTTCTCTCAGTGCTTTGGATTTGGTAATGTGCTTTGGCTATGTGATTAAGTAGGATGTTCATCTTTCATATTTATTCCTAATTTCATTCCAAATTGAGCGAAACTTGATGATGGGTTATTTTTAGGTAAATTCCGCATAGAATGGGCTTTGAATACTTCTAAAACTAAAGCTTGTTCATAATGTTCGCCTATGATAGAGCCTAAATAAATTGAAACTAATTTGTCAAATTCATTAGTTGGCTTTTGGAAATTTTCGTGAATCTTAGTTTTTAGATTTTGAATCTTAAAGATTTGAGCCTTTGGTATTGATGGAACTAGAATCTTGCTCAAAGCCCATGAAGTTACTCGCTGTATATTATTATCACCTGATTTAATCCACGATTTTGTCAAATATTTTACATAGGGGATTCTTAAATTATCTGGAAAAATATTTGCTTCGCCTGACCAAGCAACACTCCAACATATTGAGAAATGATAATGTAAATCATTTACTTTGAGTAGGTCAAGCATGATTTTGAATATTTCCTCTGAAACTGGAATTTGGGAAATCCCAATCTCATGTGATCGTGATATTCCAAACGCAAAGCTCATCATTCCTAATGCTGCCATACATTTATCTTCTTTTGAATTGCCTTTTAATGCTGCAAGAATTTCTACTGGGATTGAAGTCTTATTATCTGGATTCGGTAAATCAGAAAGGAAAATATCCGCTAAAGTTGACCCTAAAGGAGAAGAATATTTATCATCATATTTTTCAAAGAAGCATTCTCTTACTTTTTTTCTAAATGTAATTCCAAATTTATTTTTGAGAATAATATCTGTATTTCCTCTTTCGCGAATGGTATATACGTTTTTCGCATACCATTCTATTGCAGTTCCTAATATATCTGGACTAATTTGAATCTCGTTAGCAAGGCAACTACCTAAAAGAGAAGGAGCAAGTTTATGTTCATTTATCTTATCACTTTTTTCTTTAGAGGCAATACTTTTTGATTCAGAAATTAAATATTCAATTAGGTCTTTCGTGTCTCTTTCTAAAAGCACGGCAGCCAATGGGATTACCTCTTTCCAATTCTCATTATTAACATTTGGTTTAATAATATCCACAACTTTGTTTTCAATATCTGATAGCGGAATAAACTTTTTTACTATCGCTTTCGCTGTCAAATATTCTTGGAAACTTAAATGTAGAAACTCATATACAGCAGTTATGTTACCTGAATCAAGTCGCTTATGCCCAGCCATTATTAGTAAGCTGCTTCTTGATTCAACCCTTTTTATAAATTCAGTGGGATTAACATTTGTATAACCTAAAATTTCAGGCATTTGTTTACGTGCATCAATGAGACAACTATTAAGTTCTTCAGCAGTAATGGTTTGCTGTCCATTCTTGGTCATCCAATATGCAACAAAAGCAAGTTGAGGTTCTGCCTCTTCAATGTCAAGAATTTCATGTCCTTCAACATTCCATGTTACTAAAAGAAGTTTAATCATTTCTTGATATAAAACGCTTCTTTTAGTTGGTAGGTATCCTGCCCATCTTTTTACAAAAAGGAGTGTAGTTAAAAGAAGTGGATTCTCGGCTAATATATTAATTCTACTATCTTTTAAAATTAGCTCACTTAGTTTGTTGGCTTCTTTAATTGTATTTTCAGAATCGTCTATAATTGCCTTGTGCCATTTTAAACATAGCTCTTCAATTTCTTTAGCAATCAAATTTGAAACCGTGTAGTTCTCACAATATGTTGCTAATGAACCAGCCACAACTCTGAATCCCGCCTCTCTTGAGGTTACAATTATATTTAATGTAGGATAAGTTGCAATAAAGGTCCTCAATTGGTTTACAAAGGCAATTCTGTTCTTGTCTTCTGCAATTTCATCCAATCCGTCAATAAGCAACAATGCATTTCCATTTTGTAATGCCCTTGAAACTAAAACTGAGAAATAATCAGTACAGGAATGAATTTCTGCCCTTGCAGGTATTCCGTTAATAATATCTGTAATACTTAAAGTTACTTTATCCCCAAGTTCTCTACACCTTAAAAATATTGGAAACCAATTTTTGTCGGGAAGTTTGTCATTAATTTGTTTTCGCCTTTCGGGAAAAGCATAGGCAATTGCTATTCGTTTAATAAGAGTTGATTTCCCGCCACCTGGTTTTGCAAGGATTGCAAGCCTTGAATTCTTATTTAGGATTTCACCTATGCCTTCTCTGGTCTTCTCTTCAATATCAAATTCATCTTTCTTTCTTCTTTGCTGATTTTGGCTCAAATGGAGAGGAACAAAAATATTTTCCAACTTTACCTTAACTGAACCAGCTTCTTTATCAGTTGGTAATCCTTCAAATTGGATTTCGCCTAATTCATTTTCTAAATACTTGAAATATTTTTCGCTAGTCTCAGTTAAGTTATGTTTTGCTACATCAGTTGATTCCTCTTTGTTTAATAGAGTTAGCCCGTTAAATATTTTTTTTATGTCAGTGTCTAATAAAATTATCCCTTCTGCTAAATCTTTAATAAGTGGCTTTCCTTCCGCATGAACAAAAGCAACATGAGATGGTTGTTGTCCATGCGAATCTGAATAATAAAAAGCCCAAACCCAGCCTTTATCATAAGCCAGTAAGTCTGCATAGTCAAGTAAGGATAGCTCAGAACTTATAGAATATAAAGTTGAAATAGCTTTCTCTGTTGAGACTAAAATTCTTCCGCGAATTAACTCCTCTACAATTTTTTCTGGTTTAATTAGGATTACTCTTTTATTATCAGCATCATTTTCTTGTTCAATTGCTGTTTCCTTAAAACCTGATAGAGAAATAAAATATCCTACAACGCTATATCCTTTTGCTCCTTTTTCTTTTTTGAGCTTTCGTTTTTCAACATCAATAACACCAACAAATTTGTTTATGTCAGCCCCACCAATTGTTTCCGAATGAGCTTTACATTCAGCAATAGCAATTTTTTGCTCTGTTCTGTGATAAGAGCTCAAGTCCAATTCTCTACCTGATTTATGAATATTAAGTCTTGGTTCATCATAACCCAAAGAGTGAAAAAGGTCTGACATCAATCTTCCAAAAAGGTCGCCTTTCTTATTTGTATCATTTTCTAAAATCTCAATGTTTCTAAGTTTCATTTTCCAAAAATAATTGATGATAAATATGTTTAGCGAAGATAGTTTTTGGTTGACACAAAAATGAATAAAAAACATCGAATAGGCTTGAGTGCCTGCCTATCGGGTAGGCAGGTCGGCTTTCTGTTCTTGTCATTATTTTGTTTTTCTGTCCTGTCACAATAGTTTACTATTTAATTTTCTGTCGGTCGTTTCTGTTTTTCCTATACTTGGCAGCAACATCTGTGTATGTGTAACAACGTTACACCTATTTCCGCTATATTCGAGTTAATAAATTTTTAAGTAGCTACTATTTAGTTACATGTGTATATATCTCATATTTAATGGTATTGCACATTCCCTAAATAATTGATTAGAATTTTTGTTTCAAAAGTAAGCAATAAAATTTGTAAAAAAAACAAAAACACATAAAATTTAAAATGTTTTCCAAAAAAACTTTTTAGAACAAAAAAAGCGACCATTACTGGTCGCTTTCGAGGTTATTACAAATGAATGTTTACCGCTAATTCCTCTAGCCTATTGATTTGAGCTTGCGTGAGGTGTTTTTGGGTTTTTCGATACCCCGTTTTGCGGAGTTCTTCGAAAAACTCAATATTGAGCATACGCCTCAGACAATCCTCCGTGATACCTATTCGTTCGGCATACTGGGTTTTTCCAATTCGCTTGAGTGAGGATGTGTGTTCCATATCATTGATTTCCTTTTATAAATTCCATGTAATGTGGGTTCTTTACGGCACGCTCATTGATGCGCTTTTGGGCGGTCACAATTGCATCGTAATCGAGTAGGTATTGTTTACGTGCAGCCACGCTATCGTTCGTTTTGAAGAGGATAATTTCACTATAATAGGGATAAAACACAGGCGGCACACGTGTAAATCCATGCGCCACATAGAAGTAATCCACCTCATTTTGGCGTCTATCAATCATCATCTGCTCAATATCCTCGTCTAATGGTTTGATGAATGTTTTGCAGTCATCAAACACCAATATGCCCTTTTTGAAGAATTTGAGGCGTGGTATTGAATAGTTTCGTTTCATGATATGACGTCGTAACCCTGTAAAGACAAAATCCTCAGGTTTATCGAGATCAACCGTTTCAAGGTCTGTCCACTCATTGGGGTGCGGTGTCACCACTAAACATTTTTGATTAGAAGCCACCAAGATACGACGTAACAAAGTCGTCTTACCCGTGCCGTTGGTGCCTAAAATAATCGTCAATTTTGCTCGGCGTTCTTCCATTGTGTCCATCATTATTAGGCGTTATCGTCTTTTTTTGAATCCGCTATTCTGAGGCGTTCTGCTAATGCTCTTTCGCGAGCTTCAAGGTCTTTCTTCTGTTGTTCTAATTCCAGGCGTTCAACATTCATTTTGCGGTGTTGAATGGCCATTGGAATTTTTGCGCCATAAATGGAAAGGACCAGGACGAGCACCATCATACCAGGTGGGATGTCGCCCCCTTTCAATTTCATGTATTCGCCCAGGGCTTTTTCAAGTTCGGCACGGTCTTCCTCGTCAGCTTTGTAGACACTTCCCTCTTCTTTGGCTAAAAATCCAAGCGCGGCAGGTAATGATGTGTCAATCACAGTGGCTAATAACTTCCCTGAAGCATTAGCAACTGAACTTTTCATTACGAGGTCTTCCTTTTCGGGTTTTTCCGTTACTTGTAACGTTTCTAACTCCTCTAATCCCTCAGCCTCAGATATATTCATATTCTGTTTTGGCGATTGTATTTCGGTTAGAAAGGTTTCCAAATCACCCGTAGGATATTCGGTATTTATTTTTTTCTCATCTCCTAGCATAGTTTGTTATTTTAGTAGTGAATTAATATCGTCAGAGAGCATTAACTCCATAAAATCACCTAGACTAATGGTTTTAATCTGTCGAGTTACTCTATTTTCATAATCAAACACCACCAGTGTCAAGTTAGCCTCTGATTGGCTACCTGGTGTTTGATATAAGATTATACCGGGATACTCTTCTCCCTCGCGTAAAGGAATTGATTCTAAAAATGTCGTCACACCTTTCTCCACCACTGGCATATTTTCTTTTACCACAGGTATGAGGGCTTTGATAGCCTGACGTTTCAAATGATCGTTAAGTCCCATATCTACTTTATTTGAGTTCGCCTTTGATAAATGCTTTCCACTCGGCAATAGATTTGCCACTGCACGCCTCAATATCTCCATCACTCAGTACAAAATTATAGAACCAATTTGTGTAGCGTTCCACCGTGTAACGGACAAAGATTTTCATCAAAACATCCTGTGGCGTGATTTCCACTTGGTATTTCTCGGTCAAGCGTTCGGCGGTTAGTTGAAGCATTTTAAGGACGGCATCAGGTAACGTCAATAGCAATTGGTTTTCTGCCAATGTATTTTCACTAATTTGCGTTTTCAAAAGCCCGTTTTCAGTACCAAAACGACGGTTTTCATCGTTGAGTTTGGAGTTTTCTTCTTTCACTTTCCGTATAATCTCACTTCTAGAATTAATAAATTCAAGAATCTCATCAGGTAGTACGCCGTATGAAATACAAATTTTCTCCACAATTTCGCGATACGGATTGAGATCCTCTTTGAGTTGGTTTAACTCGTTTTGAGTCGATTGGAGTTGTTCTTTCGTTTCTGCTAGGTCTGTGGATGTTGTTTCTCTCGATTCAAAGGCATCCAATAAAGCTGTTAGTGCGGTTTCGTTTTTCCCCTCTGGAAATAGCTGTTTACAGCGTTCAGAACTCTCTTCTGTTCCGCTAAATGATACTGTTACTCTTGCCATAATTAGTATATTATTAAAATTTGTAAAATTAGATTTTGGCTTATCCACGCTGTGGACAGTTGATTTACAAAACATTACCTTACCCATCCACAGCTATCCACAGGTTATCCACAGCTATCCACAGTTGTGGATGGATTGTGGATGGATTATCCACAGTTGTGGATGCGTTGTCCACAGCATTCAATTCAAGGATAAAGTAATTGCTTATGGATATGTAACAAAAGTATTGTAAAACAATCATATAGGCATAAAAAAAACTACTACAAAGCCCCGATTAGGGTTGTTTGTAGTAGTTTTACAACTATAGTTGTAATAATTGATGTCATGGAATCTTACGAACCCTAACGGAGTGGGTTTAGTAAGTTTCCATACCTTACTGCCACATAGGTAAGCTATATCCACAACACGACGTGTAATGAATGGAATAAAGTGATGATCGTATGGTTTGGGTGGTTCAGAGATTGAACCGGTTGGAATCTTAAAATGTTTGCGAAGCATTATTTTAAGTTTCTATACAGCAACCACCATAACAAACGATACAACAGAACGTCATGTAATGAATGGAATCGTAAGTGTTGGGGATTTGGCTTACGTGGCGTTTAGTGATACTTAATATGGCCCTATTTAGGTTCATATTAAGTTTGTACCCATTTTGTAACCTATTTGTACCCTTTTTGTAACCTTATTATTTTATTGATTTTTAATACTTTATCATTTTAAGATACAAAGTTACAAAGTTTTTGTAGAAAATAAGGGGATAAAAAGGGGTTGATGTGGAATAAAGCCAGGTTGAGCACTCCCCCCGCTTGGCGGGGGTCGGCATTTTTGTACCTATTTCGTGGGGAAATCAAATACGAACAGAACAGTTTAAACAAAGAAAGCCTCATTCACTATGAATGAGGCTTAAAAAGGTGTATTATATTAAGTTGTTAAACAATTACACGACTAACATAAATCCCTATATCAATATGAACCGGCAACTTACTATCTTGGGAAACTACATTTGTAACAAAAGAACGTGCTTCTTCAATTGTCATTTTTTTTCGAAAAATAGCATAATACAAAAAATCGTATGTCGTGAGATAAGTGATTTTGTTTTCCTCGCAATATGTAGTAATATCAATAACATTACTACTTCCTATAACATCTTTATTAAATTTACAGTAAGCCATACAGGCACTCTCTCCCTTACCACATCTATTTACTAATAATGCATATTCCTTTATCATGTCAGGATGTGGTGAAAACTCTACCACGGTAATGTTCTTCAAAAAATGAATTTGTCTATCTAGTTGTTCTTTAATAGGCTTCCGTATTTCGTCATACACTGGACGTAATACAACATATTCATATTCAGAAAAAATCTTTGGCAATAATGATAAACAATCACCTTTAGCAAAATGTATAATAACATCAGCATCAAGAACTATTTTAACCTTCGACATCGCTTATTGAGTTTAATAGTTCTATGTAATGTCCCTCAGAAATTTTACCTAATTCGTATAGTTTACGAGCATTTGACCCAAAATCTCCAATGACTAAATTTTCATTACCTATATTATATAATGCCGTGTCATACCCATAAGCCTTTGCAGTATCAATTACAGGCATAGCAGAGAATTCATCAAATTGACTTTGATTTAATAATCCTAAAGTCTTAAGTCTTATGAGTAAAGATGATCGTGATACTGAAAAGTATTGTTCTAGCTTAATTATGGTCGCCAAGCTTACTTTTTTGTTTAACTCTTCTTCCGGAATGATATTGATAACACCATTGCGTGGCATAAGAAAGGCACTTGCAAATAAATCAGCATTATACTCTTCGTTAGATTTTACGACTCCACTTCCACACAAATGAGGTGTTGGATTTTCTTCAAAATAAAGATGAAATAATTCATGCGCGATAGTATAATGTTGCCTACACCGTCTGGTATTACTATTCACAAGTATAAATTTACTATCCTTATACTTTAAAGACAAGCCATAAGCCATTTCGGACAAAGGTCTATAAACTGTCAAAATATTTTCCTTTCGTAAAATACTTTTCGTGTGAATAGGCTCTTGCTCATTCAACCCCAAAATAGAACGTAATTTTGAGGCTTTAATCTCTATTTCTGCTAAGGTCAAACGTTTCATTCCTTAAGCAATCTTTCGGTTTTAATATAATTCATTACCAACTTTTTAAATTTAGCAATTTGGTTCATATCCGAAACATTCATTCCATTGATACGAAAAGCACATGCCAACATATCATCTACGAGGATTTCTTCTTCTGAAAGTAAAGAAGAAATTTCACATCCAAATAAATCGGCAGCCTTACATAAATGCTCAAATGGCATTTCACGTAGACCTGATTCATAATTCGCATAGGCGGATCTGCCTATTTGCAAATAATCAGCAACATTCTGGTCAGTATAACCATTAGCCATGCGTAATTTCTTTAAATTACCCCCAATTATTTCTTTCATAATTTAAGATTTGTGTGTGGCAAAATTACTACATATTTTCCACACAAGCAAATTTTTGCCACACTATATGAATTATTTTACAAAATGTATAATAGAATATTAAATAGTGAATGAAAAATCCCCTGCGTTATGTGCAGGGGATTTGGTTTATTTTCGAAGGAAGTGCTTTGTTTCTTGCTTGAGGAACCGTTTGTATTGGCTCATCATAAAAGCCACATACGATTTGGGGTTGTCCGTTTTTCGGAGTGCTTCCATCTTATCGATGTACTTAATCTTATCGCCTTTAAATACGACGCCTGGTGGCAATCCGAAATAAAGCTGTATGTAGTTCATCAAAAGACGTGATGTGCGCCCGTTACCGTCTGCAAATGGATGAATAGAGACTAACTCAAACTGTGCCATGAATGCTATTTCCAACTTCTCTTCGGTGGTCTTAGCGTTTTTCATTGACTTGTTTAATTTAGCGCACAGGTCAGCCACCATTGTTCCCACTTTTTGGTATGAAGGAAAAATGCGAGCTCCTGAAAATACGCTACATTTACGGTATTCTCCTTTCGAAGTATCGAATGAACCAGCAGCCGAATTGACTTGACCGCCTGTGCCTTTCATTACCAGGGCAGCGATGTCAGAGATGAACTGCGGTGTAATCTCTTTTTTCTTTTGAGCATTTTCAGCAATAAATTTCATTGCCTCGTAATGATCCACGACCATTTGGTGTTCCCAAAAGGCTTTATTGGTTGCCGTCTTGCCTAAGTCGAGCAAGTTGGTAACCTGTGTTGATGTGAGCGTGCTACCCTCCATGGACGTTGAATGGTAGGTCGCAGCATAGTCCGAATAACGTTGTGCATGGAGCACCCCTTTAGACGCTTTCTGATAGGCTTGAATTATTGCATTGACGGATTCCATGAGTGTATTCTTTTGTTTGTGATGCAAAAGTAACTGTTTTTTTTTGTTTTTTGTCTTTTTCATTTTAAATAGTCTATTTAGGTAAATTTTGCAACATCCTTACACACATTGCAGCGGTTTGAATTAATTCTTCTCTTACGTGCTCAATGGTATCTTTACCAAAATGATAATCCAACACTGCTTTTGTCACTTCTCCTGCCTCTTCCTGCATGATTGCCAACTGTTGAAACATATCATTTGGGAAATTGGGATGGATTTCTTCAGCTCTTTGGAGTTCAATTTGAACTGGGACAAATATTGCTAGATGCTCATAACTCATAACAAAAGAGTCTTTTCTATTGATAACGTCTTGGTAAGCCATAATGATTTCTATTAAAAAAGTGAAGTGATTCTTTTTATCCAATTATAACAGTGATGATAACCAAGTGAATATCCTTCAATGAATTCTGGAGTTTCATTCTTTTGGAATGGTTTAGCATCGCTTATCTTATTAAGCATATCTCTTTCTGATGGCAAAATAGCTTTAAAATCAGCGACATTTTCTGTACTGGTGCTAGTCTGAACATCTTTGGCTCTATCCTGAGCATATTCTTCCATGAGTTGAGATATTGATTTCCAATACTCTGTTAAATCTTCCGTATTAACGACTCTGTCAAAAATTCCTTTTTGCTTTAAAAATTCTGTTGCATTCATAATTAATAATCAAGTTTAAATTGTTCATTTAAAGGAGCTCCTACGGTTTTGAGGTAGATGCACTCCGTTTGTTTGCCATCTATTTTGCGCAAAATACGCTTGCCATCATTGCCCTGTAATTGGCGCGGATTGAGTTCTTCAATGTAGTCGGTATTCTCAACAAAGGCTTTGAGGGCTTTTGTGAATTTGTGGATTTTCCAAAGGTTATTGCCCGTTTCGGTAACAAAGGTTTTGAATATGACGGACTTATTGAGTAGTACATCCAAATTGTCACTATCTGCACTGAAAAATACCTCTGCCCACTCTTTGAATACACCGCCCATCTGTGCGATATTGATACGTTTCATAACGTTTTCCATTGGCGGTTGCAATACCACATTGAAAGGAATCATGGACAAATAGAATTGCAGGCAATCCACACAGAAATTGATGTCCTCATTGTAGAACTCTTCTGTATATTCATTTCCAAAGAGGTCATACCCAAAATCATCCCGTATCGAGCGACTTTCTAAATAAGCTCCATCGTTGCCTCTCTCGTGGTAATAATCCGAAAATACCACGTTGAGCATACGGCGCATGGTGGAACGGTCATTGTTAGGCGGTGGGAAGTTTGAGGTAAACGCCATATTGGGCGAATCCTGGTAATCAATTTCAAACGACTTATCCCCTTTCGGGTTTACCGTGGCATCGCCCGTAATCATCGTATAGAAATAGTCGAAATCAATATACCTGTGCGCATCATCCACGAGCAACAAATCTGTATCGGCAGACACACGGTCGAGTAAGTGTTTGTTCTCGGTTACTTTCTTATCACGTCCCTGAAGCGTGACGATATTCATCAATGAGAGCTTTTTGAGTGCCTTTAGGAAAAAGGATTTTCCCGAGCCACCAGAGCTTTCATCCTCGTCTGTGAGTTTATTCTCCATCACCCACACGGCAAGACTTTTGGAGTCAAATTTATAGCGATGTAGCATATAGCCAATCGCATAGATTTTATTGAGGATATGGCGTGTTTGTTCGGTAATCTCTTCTTGTTTCAGACGTGGCCCATCGGTGGCGAATTGAAAGTCCTTTCGGTATTGTTCGTTTTCCTCTACCACGTTTGAAAGGCGGTGTTCAAACTCCTCTTTCCAATAGATACGGCTTGCGTTAATGAGCATTCTGAAATAGTGGCTTTTCGTGTTTGTAATCAAGAAAGAGAGGTTGTCGGTCTGTTTATCCACTTTCACCTCAAAAGAGGGCTCTAGGCGTTTAAAACGGTGTGGCGAAACGTTATTTATCCACGTATAGGATTTAATATCGTCGTTCCTGGTCTCGGTGACTTTATCGGCGGTAACGGTGATGCTACAATTTTCAAAAAAGAATGTCCGACTATTGAAGGAATTCTTTTCAAAATTGAGATCAATGGTTTCCAAGTCATCCGCCAAGGCTGCGCCCGTGCGTTTGGAATTGAGGAACACATCCAAAATCGCATTATCGAGTTGTCGGTGTTGTAAATCGGTTTTGATGAAGTCGCGAATGCGTTTAGGTTCGTACTCCTCCACTTTGTAGCCTGACACACGAATATAGCGCATTTGGTTAGTGACTTTATCTTTAATCTTATAGAAGCCATTCATGCGTAAATAATGAAGTAAGGAAGAGGTTTTGATTTCCGTACGATTGCCCTTTTCGGACACAATGATATTCCAGAATTTACACTGCTTAGCAGTATTCAGGAGTTTATTGAACTCCGCATTAGCAGGACGTAATTCTAAAAAATCACGTAAGTCCTTACGACCGCGCCCCCTATTATCTTTGTATGACCTAATCCATTTGGGTAATTCAATGGTATATAAATCTAAATAACGTAATGCCAACCGAGCACCAGCACGTAGTCCTGCATCGTCAATGTCGGGTACATTATAGACTTTCTCGGCCATACGTAGTAGGTCGTAATAATCTTTATCGACTAACGTTTCCGATTCAGAGTTGAGCCAAATAGGCAAAAAGCCCATACCTGCCAAATTGAGGGCGTCACGTTCTCCTGAACAGATAATAACTTCTGATAATTTGCGTTTGCGAGCTTTGGCGTCCTCTTCCTCGTCATTCTCGGCTTCTAACTTGGCAAATGCTTTACGCACTTCCTCTAGTCCGTTGATATAGTCACGAGGTTTTTCGCCATTATAGAAAAAGCGAAAGGCTTTGTTGTATTCAAGCGGTTTGTAAATCTTCTGAAACGTGCCACAATCTCGCATGAATATTGGGTAGTTATCATTGGCGGTAATCGTGGTTGTCTTGCCCTCTTTCGTAATGGAATAGCTTTCAAGTGATTTGTAGCTATATTTCTGCATCGTTTGGGGTTTGACAAACGGGCCGAATACTTCTAAATCTGCCTCGCTTGGTTCTTTCTTTTCCACAAAGGAGAACGTCCCGTTTGGCTCGTCTTTGGTTGCCTTACGACTTTTGATCGTGGGTTTATTGATTTCGGCTGAGAGTGTCGTTTCGACCCCGTACCGTTGTGCCAATAGGAAGATAGTTTGCTTGAATGGCAAACACTCTTCTCTCATAGCCACGTCAAACGCATTACGCCCTGTGGAGTCATCGCCGAAATCTGTCACATACCAAATACCCTTGTATTCTTTGAGTGAAGCTGAGGCGGTTTTCTCGGAAGTACGGAGCTTGAACATTTTCGCGGAACCATCCACACATTCTTGCGCTTGTGGATAGTAGGATAAGATTATGTCTAATCCTCCGCGTGTTACATCCAATATGCGTTGTTTCATGCTAGTATCGTGTTTAGGTTACGTTCAAATTCTTCTCTGTGAAAAATGGCTCGGTTGGTTGTGCAGTAAAACTCTGCCACGCCTTTGATGTGTTCAGTGCGTAATCGTTTGATATGTATTCCCTCTGTCGAGTTTATGAGTTCTTCCACCTCGAACAGTCTATTGTCCACATGTTCGATTTGAAGCACTGTTTCGTTTACTTTTTCGGTAAGTATATATGGTTTTTCCATGTCAATTTTGGTTTTGTTCCTATTTGAAAATCTCTTTTTTAGCAACCAATTCAATCGCTTTTTGGTTGGCTTTTGAAATGCGCGTTTTAGCCGAAAGCCAGTTATAAAAGATATAGCGAGTTATCTCGCAATCGGCAATGATTTTGTCACGCACTTCTTTAAACTCATTCACGGGTAACGAATAGTACCATTTAGAGAGTTTGTCTGCTAATAGTTGTTTGTTGTTCTCTTCCATAGCTGTATTAATTAATTGTTTAGTGTTAAGTGTTAAGTGTTAAGTGTTAAGTGTGTAGTGTTAAGTGTGTAGTGTTAAGTGTGTAGTGTTAAGCGTGTAGTGTTAAGCGTTAAGCGTTAAGCGTTTAACGTTTAGGATTTATGAACAATAATCAGTTCCAAAATAGAAAGTATCAATTTGAGAATGTCTTGCATAAAGAGATCATATAGCTTTTTCAAAGGCCATAAAATCAAACAAGCAACAATTGATAAAAACAATAGAATAGTCTTGATAAATAATAAGATTGAACGTTTCATATAGTTTGATTTTAGGATTGATAATCGTCTTTCTCGACCATTGAAGCGATAATTTTCTCTTTGGCGTCGATTATCTCATTCTTTTCATTTATGATGGCATTGGCAATGATAAGCGCCAATACTAACAGCAAGATGAGGATTAGTAAATTGATGATGATTAGTAGTTTCATAGTTGATAATATTAGAAGTTTATTTGACCTTATCGTGTCTTATATTTTCGAAAGCTTTACCTGTATAATTTTTACGCATAAATGCGTCCACACTCGACTCCTTAATGTGTTTATTTGAGTCGATTTTTTTTGCATAATATTCTGTCAATAAATCGTGCAATAAATAAATCGGAATTATAAGAATTGTATAAATAACAAGAATTAAACTTAGTAGTTCCATAATGGTATTATTTAATCAGTGATAGAGGAAATTCGACAATTTCAAATCGTTCAAAAAATGAATGTCCATATTTTGGATCATTTATGAATAAATGGTTTGTTGTGAAAATTATTGATATTGAAAATTTCAAATTGTCAATAACATGGAATAATTGTTCAAAATTCAAATTCGGATGGCAATCATCCACAATTATGAGTTTTGTGGATTCGGATATCTTTTGAAACACTTTGTTGATATTATGTTGATTGAATAGTTCTTTACCATCAACAAATAACGTATTGTTAATCCCCACGTACTCTGCAATCAGTTTGGCAACTCTAGTTTTTCCAGTTGCATCTCCACCTACAAAAATTTTTGCTTTCATATCCATAATATTTTAGTTATTTAATTGAAAATTCGATTGATAAGATTCTAAATAGCGATAATTTCAGGCGTACCTGTTTGGTTAGTTTGATTTTAGTGAACCAAGCACGTACACGCTGTATAAAGGTTATTTCGTAAGGCTTGCCGTATAAATATTCTTCTATCTCTTTAATTCTAGCAGTTCCAACTCCGTGTATCCGTCCCTGACTTCCACCTTGTCTCTTCCACTCATACTCTAACTCGTCTTTAGTACACTCTTTTAGACTTTGCCCAAATTTTTCATAACGAGGAGAAAAATTGAGCAAACGCAGTATAGCATAATAGGATTTTCCTGATACTTCATTCTTTAGGTTTTCCAATGTTTCCATAATTGATGAAATTAGAATTGCACAATTGTTGTAATATTATTACTACCGTTGTAATATTGTTAAGACTGTGCAAATATATTGCATATTGCAATAATATACAAGTATTTCTGCAATTATTTATTGCAGTAATTATTAACTAACTCATTTATAATAACTTAAATTTGTAATTATGGAACAGACAAAAGAACGCTTATTAGCAAACATCGTTAGTATCCGACAACAAAAGGGTTTTTCACAAGATTATGTCGCCAATAAACTTGGGAAAAAGCAGTCTGGATACGCTTTAATCGAGAATGGAAACAGAGGATTAGATTATGAACTACTATTACAAATTGCAATAATATTTGAAATGCGTGTAATAGATATCATCACCTATCCTGAAGTTTATAACTCTGGAAAGCCAAGTTCTACTAAGGTTTTAGTAGAATTGGATGTAACCCCCGATGAATTTATTCAAATGGGATTGAAAGATAAGATTGTACGAGTATTAGAAAAGTAAAGATTAATAACCTTAATACAATGGGGTTTAGTTGCAAAGAGTACAAATTTCGAAAAAAAGCTGATTTGGTTATGGAAACTATTTCAGGTAGTGGAGTCTATTTGGCAGAATCAAATAGTCAATTTGACCTTGCAAAAAGATTAAAATTATCTCAAGAAGAATTACGCCAGATTATCAGCTTTTTAGTACTTCATAAATGTTTAGAGATTCATCTTACATATATGGTTTGCCCGCAATGGCAGGAAGTTAAACGAAGAGGAGGTTTTACCCAGATGTATATAAATGAATTATCGCCTTGGACATTTATCACCATATTTCTATCATTAATAATTGCCCTAGCTTCATTAATTGTATGAATATTTATCCTAGTATTATGAAAAAAATTATCTCTCTATTTGTTGTTATTGCTACTTCTGTAGTATTGTCTAGCTACACCAATAATCAAAGTAGCTATGTGTATGTTTGCATGGGTCAGTATGCAACTACTTACCACTCCTCTTCTTCATGCAAAGGTTTGAATAATTGCCAAGCAGACATCAAATCTGTAACATTAGAAACTGCACAAAACATGGGACGTAGACCATGTAAAGTGTGTTACTAAAAACTTGATACGAATTTTTTTTGACTCAATTAGTGCCACAGATTTGCCACTAGCTATAGCAAAAAAATAGAGTTTTTATTTATTAATTAACTGAAAACCAACGAATTAAAAATTCAAGGCGCATCCTGATGGTTTCAGGGGTTCGATTCCCCTAATCTCCACAAAGTAGCATAAACGACTAGAAATGATTTAATTAAATCGCTTCTAGTCGTTTTTTTTTGTGAAAAAATTGCCACGAAAATCATTCATAATCGACAAAAAATAGGCCTGAAACTAAAATAGTTACCGAAAATTAGCAATTATTAAAAAAATAAAAATAACTTTGTTGTATGGTTTCTTAGGTTATTAGTTTATGTCTAAAGCAAATTCAAAAACAATAATGTTTTTTTGTACTAGTTAGCATCAATAAAAACAAAAAAATATGGATAACTTGTTATATTACCCTTATATAAATGTTCCAAGAACTGATTGGACATTAAGAACTCTTTTATATTACAATCAAGTTGGTTCAATTGTACCTCAAAGTTATTTCTACGAACCTGATAAATATGACAGATTTATGAGAGAATTAGTTCTAAATGAACTAGTAATTACGATTAATCCAATGGATGTACTTGACCGACCATGGGAAGTTTCACGACCATTCATTGACTACATAAATAGTGAAGAATTCATGCTAAGACAACGCAGAGAACACTTTCAAAGAGGTAGAATTGGGCTAATTCATGAAGATAAATTTGGAATTAAAGGGCCAAGAATCCATGTTGATAAGTTTGACGGGGAAATATTTTATCAATTAGAACAAGCAGGACTTGCAAAAAGAAAAGATTATGAATGGTACATTGTTGAACAAAAAACTGCAAACGACTTAATGTCATTTCTTGCTTCTGTAATTGGTAGTAAGTTGAATTTTCTACCTACGACAGATGTGCAGGTTAGAAATGTTGCATTCACTAATAGTTCAAAAACTGTTTATAAAACCAGAACTAAAGAAAATCTAAGAAGAGAAGTCATATTAAAAGAGTTAATTCCATTCCCAGAACAAATTGATTTGATGCAGTTGAAGAAATTCAAGGAGAAACATTTTGATTTACTAGATAGATTTAAAAATAAGATAGAATTAATTGTACTTGACAGTAAAGTTGAAGAAGAAAGTCAACTGTTTAAAGAGACCATAAAAGAATTGAATTACAACAAAGAAGAATTGTCTGCAAAAATGAATGAAAGTAAATTTGGTCAACTGTTGTTTGGAACTGTATGTGGTATCACTGGTGCTGTAATTGGACTAACAGCTGCTGGCACGACAGGAGCATTAGTTGGTAGTTTGTCTGCTTTACCTTCATTTGCAAACGCAATTCATTCTGCTATGCAAATAGAGAGAATTGAAAATATTACAAACCAATCAGGTATGAAATATTTGGCACTGATAGATAAAAAAATAAGAAGAATAGATGCAAAAACTCCCTTATGAAAGAGATTACAAAAAAAAATGGCTTATCAATAATTTATCTTGATCAATTTGCCTCTGTTGGATTATTTGAGTCTGAATTAATCGAGTGGATAAAAATAAAAGAATTGATTACAATAGGCGTTGAGAATAAAAAGATTATTTGTCCATTATCTGCTGAGCATTATCTTGAAACGTCGCAAAAAGAAGAAAGAAAGGCGATTAACTTAGACACCGAGTTTTACAAAATTTCGGGTGGTTTTGCATTCAAATCTGAACTTTTCATAACTTCTCAATTAATTATTTCCTTAATAAGAAATAACAATGTTACTTTAGGGACATATCTTTATGATAAGATTTCGAAAGATATATTATCTCAAGATAAGAACTTAAGTGTTTTTATTGAAACAAAAAAACAACTCAATGAGAAAATTATTGAGAGTACTCTATTGGCAAATGAAATACGCAAAATAACAAGGAATGATAGGACAGACAATAAGACCAAAAGACAACTAATTTCAGCACATAAATCAGTTAGTATATTCGAATTTAAATCTCGACTTACAGACTTATTAAGAGACGGGCATATTGTAATTAGAGGCGTTCCATTTGAATCTGGAGCTGTACCTCATTGGATTGACCAGCTAATTTTTCAGTTGACCGAAAGGCATAAAATCACAAAGAAAGAAACGAACCTATTAATCTCAGAACTAGGGAAACATGGATTTGAGAATATCCCAACTTTAGATATTCGGACTTCTTTAAGTGCAACAATGTCCGTTTATAACAAAAAAGAAACAGTAAATGATCAAATCGATATAATGCGGATATCTACTGGGCTTCCGCTCTGTGATATTTTATTGACTGACAATCAAAGGAAAAAGGAAATTATAGAACTTGGTTTTCATGAAAAGTACGATACAAAAATTTATAGTGGGACAAAAAATGATTTAAACGAATTTATAGTAAAACTCGAAAAAATAAACTATTCATAACTGATTGAAATTTTTGAATTATAAACCACCACATTATGAAAACACATCATTGGTTCACAGGAATTATGCTTGTATGGCTAAGCGTCCTTGGTGGCAGTTTGGCAGCACAAACAGCGCCCACGGCATTTGTCAAGGGGCTAGAGTTAATCAATAGCAACGCCGCCGAAGCTAAAACGCAGTTGCTTATGGCACAGCACGAAGATCCAGCCTTTCACGGCACGTACCATTTTTTAGGTGTGCTTTATCTAGACGAAAACAAACTCGATTCGGCGGTAGCATGTTTTCAACAAGCCATCGCACTGAATCCTACCAACGCCAACAAAACTAAAGAGATGGCTTACATGCGTTTGGTGGACGTCTATTTGTATCAACACGATTTTGAGCGCGCCTTTGCCACTGCGTGGGAGGCATTTCAGCTCTTTCCGGACAACTTAGCTATAAAACAAAATCTGCACGATGTCTGCTTGTGGGCGTTTTACGTCAAACACAACGGATTGAATATTAATTATATGTCGAAAGACTTAATTGATGAATATGTAGTGCATGCTATTTCAGAAGAGTATCTGATTATCCGGCGCAAAATGGTGGACGGCGCACACATCTACGTCGAAAGTCAGAGCACGTTGCAGAAAAACAAAGCATTTTACGACGTCTTGACCTGTACGCAAGCTAATGGTAAAAAATATTACGTCATGTTCAAGTTAGATTGGGATTTCAATAAGCAATTCGGTGGCAACGTAGCTAATACGGACGACGTGTATGCCAACAGTTCCAACTCGATCGCCGAACGTCTGGGAGCCTTGCTTGTAGATGATGCACGGGTGGATTTAAAAAAGGAATACGAAAAATTGAGTCCTAAATAAAATAGACGCTTTATAAACATCAAAAAAAAGACGCTATCTTTGCCACATCATAAGTGCTCATAACGCCTTATGATAATCAAGTGATTTCCATTTATTCATTCAAAAAAACTTACCAGTATGAAAACCACTTCTTTGAAATTTTTAAGCATCATGGTACTACTCGCCTCTACTTTAATACTAAGTAGCTGTGGTGAAAATGTAGAAAAAATGATTTTAGTAACAATGACAAACAATTCGAACAGCGACATTCACATGTGGACGCAGGACGAAAACATTGACCCTTCGAACAAATTACAACCTGGCGCGTCAAGAACGAGCTATGCGTATTGGACTCAACGCGATGGTGAACCAATAGTGGAAATAGTACCCGTAAAAGTGTACGCTGGTAGCGGTGGTCAAGTGCTCACATCAAAAACGTTTGAAGTAAACATACAAGAAACCTCTGCACTTACCGTGAGTTATACAGGCTCTTTGTCGGCTCAATAATACATGATGCAAACCATATTAGGAGCCAACGGCACCATAGCCACAGAATTAGCGAAAGAGCTCAAATTACGCTTTACATCCGACATTCGTTTAGTGAGTCGAACTCCGCAAAAAGTAAACGAAACCGACCAATTACTGGCGGCCGACTTATTGGATGCAGAACAAACAGATACCGCAGTAAACGGAAGCAACATCGTGTATTTTACGGTAGGTTTGCCTATTAATGGTACGTTGTGGGAAACACAATTTCCACGTATGATGGAAAACGTGATAGCCGCTTGCAAACGTCATCATGCCAAACTCGTGCTGTTCGACAATACGTATATGTATCCAGCACAAAAAGAGCTCCTAACAGAAGCTACGCCTTTTGTACCCGTGGGACAAAAAGCCAAAGCACGTGCCGCCATGACGTCGTTGGTTTTAGAAGCCATAGCCTCGCAGCAGTTAGAAGCGGTAATTTGTCGTGCACCCGAATTTTATGGTACACAACAGACACCTGGTTTTACCAATTCGCTCATTATTAATCGCATTCTAAATGAGCAAACACCCAAAGTACTCATCAACGACCAAACGTTACGCACGCTTATTTGGGCACCAGATGCCAGCAAAGCCACCGCACTCATTGGCAATACACCAGAGGCGTATCAGCAAACATGGCATTTACCCTGCGACGATAATAGGTTAACCACGCAAGCGTTTATTGAATTATTTGGGAAGTTGTATCATAAATCATTGGAATACAATATACTAACAGAATCGGAATTAACGCTGCAAAGTGCCGAAAAACCACAAATAAAAGAGCTATTGGAACTATTGCCACGCTATCGATACGATTACCTATTCGATTCTTCTAAATTCAAACAAGCATTTCCTGATTTCCAGACAACCACTTACGAAGAAGGCATTCGCCAAATTCTCGCGGATGCTACAAAAAACAAATAAAAAAAGAGGCTCACATGTGAGCCTCTTTTAGTCAGTAATATACTTAACCTTTCGGTGAATGTTTTTTAGGTCCTTTAAATCGGTTTTTACCGCCAAACTTCTTAGGTGAACCGCCACGTGAAGCTGGCACATCTTCTACAGAATCAGCCAATTTAGCCACTTCTGGAGGTAACGGACGACGCTCAATTGTTTTCTCAATAAATTTTTCAATTTTATCGAAGCGCATGCGGTCGCGAGGTGTGACAAACGTCAACCCAGTACCTTTAGCACCAGCGCGCGCGGTACGACCAATACGATGCACATAATCTTCGGCTTGCGTAGGTGCATCAAAATTAATAACCAATTCAATATCGTCGATATCAATACCACGCGACACCACATCGGTAGCTACCAATACTTTTATTTTGTTATTTTTGAAATCCAACATCACCTGCGTGCGATCAACTTGCTCTAAGTCGGAATGCATTTGAGCCACCGACACTTTCAATCGTTTCAGTTGTTGGTACAATTCACGCACTTTATCTTTCGACGACGAGAAAATAATAGTTTTACCCATCGATTTATCGGCAAATAGCGACATTATCAACGGGATTTTTTGTGAATCGTGCAATAAATACACGCCTTGTGTGATACCATCGGCTGGTTTCGACACAGCAATTTTCACTTCAGCAGGATTGGTTAATACCGTGCGAGCCAATTTCTCCACATCAGCCGGGAACGTAGCCGAAAACATCAAGGTTTGACGTTTTTTAGGCAAATGGCTGATAATTTCGATAATATCATCGTAAAAGCCAATATCCAACATTCGATCGGCTTCGTCGAGCACCAAACAATCGACCCCACTTAAATCGGCATCACAAAACCGCAAGTGCGACAGTAAACGCCCTGGCGTTGCAATAATAATATCGCCTCCTTTTTCGAATGCGCGTTGTTGCTGACCAAATGCCACACCATCGTTACCACCCGAAACCGCTAACCACGAAACTTGGCTATAGTAAGCAAAGCCTTCAAGTAATTGGTCGACCTGTTGTGCCAACTCACGTGTGGGAACCAATATCAACGCATTGACCTTATTTTCGGCGTGTCCACCGCGTGATAATTTTTCTAATAACGGCAATAAATAGGCCGCTGTTTTCCCCGTACCAGTTTGTGCGGAAGCTAATAAATCCTGTCCTGCTAATATTTTAGGAATGGCGAGTTCCTGAATCGGCGTACACGTTTCGAAACGCATATCGTACAACGCATCCAGTAAATCGTCGTTTAAATCAAGTTCTTCAAATCTCATACATCATCATAATTTGTTGCAAAGGTAACAAATTGTAGGCACAAGCCACCACACATGCCGCATCTTTTCAGGATTTTCTCCGAAAAATGACCTTGAAACGGACAAAAATAGTATCTTTGCAACAGAAAAACTACCGATTATGATTCTTTATAACACCACCTTTGGCGTAGAAACCAGTGCCGCAGAAGCATGGATTACGTTCATGAAAACAGAATTCATGCCCTCGATGGCACAACAACTTCACCACGTCAGTTTGTGCAAAATATTGGCTGAAAATCCCGAAGGATTGACCTCATTTGCGTTACACGGTTCGAGCGACAGTCACGAACAACTCAAAGCGTGGCAAACCACCGAACAACTCTTTTTACGCCAATTGAGAACCCAATTTGGCGAACGTGTATTGTGGTTTTCAACCATCATGGAGGAAGTGTAATGGAACGCATACAAGCCGAACGCATCATTTTGGGTATCGACCCTGGCACCACCGTCATGGGTTATGGTGTTTTACGCGTGATTGGCAACAAAGCGGAATGCATTACATTGGGCATTATCGACTTACGAAAGATTAAAGATCATTATCTATCACTCAAAAAGATATTCGAAGAGGTAATCAAACTCATTGACACTTACAAACCTGACGAATTGGCTATTGAGGCACCGTTTTTCGGAAAAAATGTGCAGTCGATGCTCAAATTGGGTCGTGCACAAGGCGTGGCCATGACCGCCGCACTCACCCGCGAAATTCCCATAGCTGAATATGCACCGCTGAAAATAAAAATGGCGATTACAGGCAATGGTAATGCGGCCAAAGAACAAGTGTCGGATATGCTCTGCCGATTGCTCAAATTGGACGCCACCAAACTCCCTAAAGAATTAGATGCCACCGATGGTTTAGCGGCTGCTTATTGTCACTTCCTACAAGCAAATCGCCCAACAAGCGACAAAAAATACCATGGTTGGAAAGATTTTGTCAGCAAAAATCCTGACAAAGTAAAATAATTTTATCAAGAATAAATGACAACTTAGAGCTGCCTATTTCAAAAAAAATAAGTATCTTTGTAAGCAATTTTTGTTTCTTATTAAAAGTTGGTAATCTATGTTTGCGTTATACAGGGACTAGAATACAACTAATTAAAATTCAATAAATTAAAAACGGGGCTGTTTGGTTTTGACAGCGGGTAGAAAAGGTATGTAAGCATGCAGTGCGTGGCCGAATAGCACTTAAATCATAGGCGGTAAAACTATAACTGGCGAAAATAATTACGCTCTTGCTGCTTAATCGAAGTATAGTAGATTAGCTTTATTCCTTCACTAGGTGTTGGAACGAGACATCTCTCGAATGCCACTCCCTGAAGCGGTTCGGTATAGAGGTGTAGGTAAATCGGGGATAATTCAGAGCGGCCGTGCGCTTTGAGTGAAACTAAAACGGATAAGGCGACAGTTGGTGGCTTCGGTCTTGCTGACGCACGAAAACCAAGGCGAAGATAAGCATGTAGAAAGCGTATTGTTTCCTCGTTTGGACACGGGTTCGACTCCCGTCAGCTCCACACAAATAATAAAATTTATCGGGTAAAGATTCTATGGCAGAAGAAATTACAGAAAAATCGCTCACCAACACGGCCTATACGGACGACAATATTCGAACCCTCGAAGGATTAGAACATGTGCGTTTACGACCAGGTATGTACATCGGTAAATTAGGCGACGGCGCGTTCGCCGACGACGGTATCTATGTTTTATTAAAAGAAGTCATCGATAACTCTATCGATGAGTTCCGTATGCAAAATGGCAGCCAAATAGCTATTACGCTAAATGAAAAAACGTTGACCATCCGAGATTTTGGACGTGGTATTCCACAAGGAAAAATGATTGCCGCCGTATCTATTATGAACACGGGTGGTAAATACGACTCGAAAGCGTTTCAAAAATCAGTTGGTTTAAATGGTGTTGGTACAAAGGCTGTAAACGCCTTGGCATCGGAATTCATTGTCAAATCCTTTCGCGACGGTAAGGTAAAACAGGCCGATTTCAGTTGTGGTAAACTTACCAAAGAATATGATTTAGAATCAACATCGGAAGCGAATGGTACATTTGTACAATTTACGCCCGACGAAGCAATTTTTGGTAAATATACTTTTCGCGAAGAATTTATCGAAACCATGTTGCGTAATTACAGTTACCTGAACACAGGATTAACTATTACGTTTAACGGCCGTAAATTCTTATCACGCAATGGTTTATTAGACTTACTCAACGAAAATAATACTGCTGAAGCACTCTACCCCATCGTTCATTTGAAAGGCGAGGATATCGAAATAGCATTCACACACACCGATCAATATGGTGAAGAGTATTATTCCTTTGTTAATGGACAACACACCACGCAAGGGGGTACGCACCAATCGGCTTTTCGCGAAGCCTTTGGTAAAACCATCAAAGAATATTATAACAAAAACGGTATGGAATTGTCCGATATCCGCAGCGGATTGGTGGCAGCCATTTCTGTAGCCGTACAAGAGCCTGTATTTGAATCTCAAACTAAAATTAAATTAGGTTCAAAAGATATGGGCCCCGATGGTCCTTCAGTCGCTAAATTTATTGGCGATTTTGTAAAAAAAGAGGTTGATAATTACCTCCACAGAAACTTGGAAACAGCTGATATTATGCTGAAAAAAATCCAAGATTCAGAAAAAGAACGTAAAGCGATTGCTGGCGTTACTAAATTAGCACGCGAACGCGCTAAAAAAGTAAGTTTGCACAATAAAAAACTACGTGATTGCCGTGTACACTTCAACGACACTAAAGGCGATGCGAAAAATGATAGCTGTATTTTCATTACCGAAGGTGATTCGGCATCAGGTTCTATCACCAAAAGTCGTGATGTAAATACACAAGCCGTATTTAGTTTACGTGGTAAACCATTCAACAGCTACGGCTATACTAAAAAAGTAGTTTACGAAAACGAAGAATTCAACTACCTACAAGCCGCTTTGAATATTGAAGATGGATTGGAAGGTTTACGTTACAACAAAGTCATTATTGCTACCGATGCCGACGTGGATGGTATGCACATCCGTTTGTTATTGATGACTTTCTTCTTACAATTTTTCCCCGATTTAGTAAAAAAAGGACACGTGTATATTTTACAAACACCACTCTTCCGTGTACGTAACAAAAAGGAAACACGTTACTGCTACAGCGAAGAAGAACGTGTTGACGCGATGAATTCACTCGGTGCAAATCCTGAAATTACCCGATTTAAAGGTCTTGGTGAAATTTCGCCTGATGAATTCAAACATTTCATAGGTAAAGATATGCGTCTAGACCAAATCACACTACGCAAAGAAGATGCCGTAGCTGATTTATTGTCGTTTTACATGGGACGCAACACACCAGAACGTCAAGATTTTATTGTAAACAACTTGGTGGTAGACGAGGACGAACTATAACTCACATCCTATTAAACTAAAAAAGCACAAGACTAATCTTGTGCTTTTTTTATATTAGTATTCACTTTTAACGACGCCCAGTCCGTTCTTGGCCACCACCACGTGAGCCACCATTAGAAGTTCCTGTGCTTCTTGTTCCTGTCTCTTTGGGAGCAGAACCTCCTTGACGAACAGAGGAGCCGCTTGAACCAGAATTTCTATTAGACGACGAACTCGAAGTTGATGTTGACGATTCTTTACCAGAACGGGATGAGCTGCTACTTGACGATGTTCTTGTTTCAGAACCACTGCGCGAAGAGCTACTTGAGGGAGAAGTCCTCACTTCACGATCGCTACTTGTTCCATTATCTCTTTCCACACGGGTTGTTGTAGTTCTACCTGAAGATTCAACTCTCGTGGTTGTTTCTTTTGACGTACGTGAGTCAGCAGGTGTAATTTTCACAGTGGTTTTTGTACCTGTACTCATATTACGCGAGCCTGAAGTTCTAGAATCTTTATCAGCTGGTCGAGTTACAGTAGTTTCTTTACTTGCTGGAGTTCTTCCCTCTGTTTTGGTAGGTGTCGACGACATACGATCACCATTTAATGTAGCATCACGTCTCACTGGTTGAGTTGTGCTACCCTGACGAGCAGGACGATTTATATTCAAATCACGGGCATTACCATAGGTACCTGTTCTAGAACCATTGCGTTGATCATAACTTCCTTGTGGATGACGAGACGCATAATCACGACGTGATACTTCATTATACATATCATGGTGGTGATGATGAGGACGTGAAGGATAGCGATAACTACCATGATGATGTGCATGATAATGATGAATATGAGAAATATAAACATCTACATGAACAAATGGACGTGGGCGATAATAAGTTGGATAATAGCCCCAATAATAAGGCGAGTACCAACGGGCATACATTGGTCCCCAGAAATAATCAAAAATAACTGGTACATAAATGTAAACTGGTTCTACCACATAATTTGGACCATAAATATAGGAATCACCTACAACTTGTACAATAGTTTTTTTAGTGACTTCATCCTTCTCGACTAAAATAGTCGCCACATCTTGAAAAATATCTTGTCCTAAAACGGCCTGAATAACGATTAAATGAACCTTATTTTTAGTCGTTTCAATCACACGTAAATAGTCCACTTCTCCATCGCCATTCAAATCCAAATTGGATAGTTGGTTATCATAATCGTTCAAACGTTTTTCAAAATCTTCTAAGTTTTTAGATTCTCCAAAAGTGCTGGCCACAGCTTTCAAATCAAGATTATTACTAATGTCTTCGGAACTAGCTTCGACTGTGACAGTTTGCGTTTGAGCCAACAGCCGTGGCGTCATCATACAAAATAACGCCAATACATAAAGCATGTTAGTTTTCATAATGTAAAATTTTATCTGTTAATATGAATTGGTTAAAACAAATTCCGTGCCAACATTTGTAACCTTGGTTTTGAGGCACTATTAAACGGCTGCAAGGTAGAAATAAAAATGGTCACTTCAAACGAAATGACCATTTTATTACTTATTTTCTAGAATCGCGCTTACGAGCATTCTCGTCAAGCAGAATCTTTCGAATTCGAATATGATTTGGAGTTACTTCGGCATATTCATCTTCTTTAATATATTCGAGCGTTTCTTCCAAACTAAATACCACTGGTGGAATCATACGGGCTTTATCATCAGCACCCGAAGCGCGCATATTGGTCAATTTCTTAGATTTAGTAACATTTACTACAATATCACCTTCTTTAGAATTTTCGCCAACAACCTGACCGGCATAAATCTCTTGTTGTGGGAAAATAAAGAAACGTCCACGATCTTGCAATTTATCAATAGCATAAGCAAACGCAGTACCCGTTTCCATGGCAATTAAAGAGCCATTCATACGACGTTCGATTTCGCCTTTCCAAGGTTCATAAGCCAAGAAACGATGCGCCATAATAGCCTCACCTGCCGATAAAGTCAACACAATATTACGCATACCAATGATACCACGTGAAGGGATTTTAAATTCCAATTGTAAGCGGTCATTTTGGGTTTCCATCATGGTGAGTTCGCCTTTACGACGAGTAACGATATCAATTACTTTACTTGAATATTCTTCAGGTACATTAACCGTTAATTGTTCAATAGGCTCACATTTTACACCATCAATTTCTTTAATAATAACTTGTGGTTGACCTACTTGTAATTCATAACCTTCACGACGCATGGTTTCAATTAACACCGACAAGTGCAAAACACCACGTCCTGACACACGCCATACATCAGAATTTTCTGATTTTTCGACACGTAATGCCAAGTTTTTATCCAACTCTTTCATTAAACGATCGTGAATATGGCGTGAAGTCACATATTTACCATCTTGTCCGTAAAAGGGTGAATCGTTATTGGTAAATGACATGCTCATAGTGGGTTCATCAATCGCAATTGGCGGCAAAGCTTCTGGTGTGGCTAAATCAGCAATAGTATCACCAATCTCAAAGCCATCAATACCAATCATAGCGCAAATATCACCCGAACCTACTGATTGTACTTCGGTACGACCTAAACCGGTAAACACGTTTAGTGCTTTAATTTTCGATTTAATCACCTTTCCATCACGCTTAATCAATGCCACATCCATATTGGTTTTAAAATCACCACGATGTACACGACCAACCGCAATACGACCAACGTATGAAGAGTAATCCAACGATGTAATCAACATTTGTGAAGCACCTTCTTGGAATACTGGCGCAGGAATATGTTCAATAATAGCATCTAACAAAGGAATAATAGAGTCCGATGGTTGTTTCCAATCTTCCGACATCCATCCTTGTTTAGCTGAGCCATAAATAGTATGAAAATCCAACTGTTCTTCGGTGGCATCCAAGTTAAACATCAAGTCAAAAACCGCTTCTTGAACTTCGTCGGGACGACAGTTTGGTTTATCTACTTTATTAATAACCACAATTGGTTTTAAACCCAATTTGATAGCTTTTTGAAGTACAAAGCGTGTTTGTGGCATTGGTCCTTCGAACGCATCCACCAACAGCAGACAGCCATCAGCCATATTCAATACACGTTCAACCTCACCACCAAAGTCGGCGTGCCCTGGGGTATCAATAATGTTAATTTTGGTACCTTTGTAATCGATGGATACATTTTTGGACAAAATGGTAATACCGCGTTCGCGTTCCAAATCGTTATTATCCAAAATTAATTCGCCAGATTGTTGATTCTCACGAAACAACATACCTGCAAGTAGCATTTTATCAACTAACGTTGTTTTACCATGGTCAACGTGAGCAATAATTGCTATGTTTCTAATGTTTTGCATTTACTATATTTTTTACCTTAAAATCGACTGCAAAGGTAGTGAAAATTACAGAGAAATTTTTATAAAACAGTTTGCTTATTCAAAAAAAACATAGATATATAAAATACAAACTAAAGAATTAATAAACAATCAGTTAATATAAAACAAAAGAATTAAACGCACAAAATAATGAAAGTTTGGTATCCGTACAAGTGTTGTATAGCATACTTTTGAGGCATAAAAAAGGCTTTCGCTACTCATGAGCGAAAGCCTTAACAAGCACCTACAATTTTAGTTCAATAGATTATACGGTAGCTTCTATATTCCAAACAAAAGCACGAACACCAATTTCTTTACTTCGGTTGTCCAACTTTTTAACGGTACTCAACAGAACAGCTACTTGGTCATCCTCCACAACGGTCATCACCGCTGAATTCATTTCAGGCCAAGTGTGTGACCCACGACGAGGTTCTCCTCCATTAGTACCACGTCCCTGAACTTGTTCAAAAAATGTAAAACCACTGATTTTCAATTGATCCAACATATATTCGACACGTTCGGTATTCGCTTGATTAAATACAATAAATACTGATTTCATAATTCTTTAGTTATTACGTTCATTAATTTATTTAGCGTCTTTATCTTTATCCGATAATTGCATAAAAATAAATGTTTCGCGATTCTTTTTATCTTTATCACGTTCGCCATGACGAGACATTACGGCATATAAAACAGGGACTACAATCAGCGTTACCAAGGTCGACACCAGTAATCCACCCATTACCACAATACCCATAGGTTTCCACAGTTCAGATCCTTCACTATTACTCAACGCCATAGGTAACATACCCAGAATAGTAGTAAATGCCGTCATTAAAACCGGACGTAAACGTGAAGCACCAGACATAGCAATGGCCTCATTCAGTTCGTAACCACGGTCACGCATCAAGTTAGTGTAATCCACCAACACAATACCATTCTTCACCACAATACCCACCAACATGATAACACCCAAAGCACCAATCATATCGAGTGATGTACCAGTAATCCAAAGCGATAAGATAACCCCTGTAATAGCAAATGGTACCGACATCATGATAATAGTAGGCTTAGCAAACGACTCAAACTGTGAAGCCATTACGATGTAAACTAACAAAACAATCAAAGCCATAAGTAAACCCATATCGGCAAATGTATCTTGTTGTTCCTCATAATCACCAGCCAAGCGAACCGAGACACCTTGTGGAATCTCGATATGTTCCATAACGGCCTGAACATCTGTAGCCAATTCTCCTAACGATGTTTTATATGGTGTAATTTGCACACGAACAATACGCTGACGACTTTTACGAGCAATGGTTGGAGGTGTCCAATATTCTTCAATATTAGCCACTTCACTTAATTTTAACTGTTTGCCCATTGGTGTAGGAATTGTTAAATCCTGAATATCTGTTAAAGTATTCCGATTTTCTTCCTGTAAACGTACAACTATATTATATTCATCACCATCTTCTTTCAAATAGCCTACTGCCATCCCATTTACGCGATTACGTACATAACTAGAAATAGCCACTGAATTTAAATTTTGACGAGCAATTTTTTCCTTATCCACAACAATCTTAAGCTCTGCACGATCATCATCTCTATCAACATTGATATCACGAGCACCAGGAATACTATCACTCACCATACGTTTAATCTTCTCAGCCAATAAAGATGTCTTAGCGAAGTCGTAGCCATAAATTTCGACATCAACCGTAGACGATCCTCCCACCATACCACGCATAGCACCACCAACCGTACATTGATAGTCAATAATTTCAGGATAATTATCCAATTCTTTACGTAACACTTCGGCGATTTCATCAATAGAACGTTCTCGTTCATATTTTTTATTACAAACAACAGTCATCGAAATTTTATTATTGGTGGTTGATGAAAAAATAGCTGAAACACCGGCATCATCATTAGAACCTGCAGATGTATTAATCAAACGAATTTCCGGTGCTAATGTCATAAAACGACTTTCTAATTGACGAGCAGTTTTTAGTGTTTCTTCAATACGGGTACCACGATTTAGTTCTACTGTTACACTTAAACGTCCATTATCGCCTTGTTGCATAAAGTCGGTACCGATAAATCCCATAAATGCAGGTATTAACGAAGCAAAAAAGATAACCACAACGACGATCAAAGTAACCGCTTTATGATTCAAACAAACATGTAGAACCTTAGCATACCAAGCATCTACTTTGTCCAATAAACCAACCACATATTTTTGATACCAATCTATTTTAGGTTTTTCTTCCACAATTTGTCCATTTTCGTCAACATGAACTTTATGTGGTTTTAATAATTTTGAACTCAACATTGGCGTCAGTGTAATAGCCACTAAAGTCGAGGTACATACAACAATGGTGACAATCCAACCTAACTCTTTGAAAAGAATACCTGCCATACCATTAAGCATGGTTAGAGGCACAAATACAGCTACAATAACCAATGTCGTAGCGATAACTGAAGTCCATACCTCATTGGTTGCATAAATGGATGCTTCTCGCGGATTGGAACCTCGATCAATATGTTTTGATATATTTTCGAGCACCACAATGGCATCATCCACCACCATACCAATAGCAACAGTAAGCGACGATAGTGAAATGATATTTAACGAACTATCGACAAAAAGTAAATAGATGAACGATACGACCAAAGATATAGGAATAGTAACACCAATAATAACTGTAGCACGCCATTTCCCTAAGAAAAACAAAACGACTAATACCACAAAAATAAGCGCATACATAATTGATTCTTCCAAGCTATAAACGGCATTTTTAATGTAATCAGAAGAATCATAAATTACGTCAATCTTAACGTCGGAAGGTAGTCGTTTCTGAATCTTAGCCATTTCGGCTTGTACGTCCTTACATATTTGAACCGTATTAGCACCCGATTGTTTGGTCACAATCAAACGTACACTTTCACGTCCATTGGTTTTTTCATCAAGACTTAAGTCTTTAATCGTATCACGCACAACAGCAATATCACGCACATACACTTGTTTACCATCAGGCGTGGTGGTCACCACAATGTCATTGATTTCGGAACTTTGAACATACTCGCTACGCACTTGTAATTGATACTGTTCTTTTTCCATCTTCACAGTACCCGACGATAAGTTCAAATTATTGTTGCTTACAGCTTGCCCAACAGCCTCAAGAGAAATGTGGTAAGCATCTAGTTTTTCTTGATTAATATCGACATACACGTAACGTTCTGGCGAGCCTGACAATGATAAGTTACCAATACCATCAACACGGTTCAACTGAGGCATAACATCATCATTCAACAACTTATCTAACCCAGGATAGCTTTCGTCAGCCGTAATAGCGTACTGAAGAATTGGCATTGCACTAGAACTAAACTTAAAGATAAATGGGCTAGAACATCCACTTGGCAAGTTATCTTTAGTCATGTCAATGTACGAGCGCACATCATTGATAACTTCATCCAGGTTGGTACCCCACTCCATTTCAAGCATTACCATAGACATATTGTCCTTAGAAGTTGACGTAAGCTCCTTAAGTCCATCTACAGAGTTCAAACTGTTTTCAAGCAACTTAGTCACATTTGTTTCCACTTCGCTGGCACTAGCACCAGGATATGTAGTCATTACCGTAATATACGGTGGTTCCATTTCAGGAAATTGATCAATAGGTAGTTTCAAGAATGAAAACAGGCCTATGATTATCACCGCCACGAAAATCAAAATAGTCGTAACCGGTTTATTAATAGCTGATTTATAAATACTCATTGTTATTTCTTATTGAATTTTGAATAAAAATTCCTTGATTATTTCTCTAGCTTCTAGTTCTTCTTTACTACATTCAATTTAGAACCATCCACCAATTTAGCTTGACCAAGTGTTACCAAGTCATCACCTTCTACCAATTCAGGCGAAACTAACTCAACCATGTCATCAAAACGTTGACCTAAATTGACACTCACACGTTTAGCCACACCACCTTTGTTGATAAACACATAACGCTCATTAGAACCTACTAATTTTAAAACTGCTTGGTAAGGAGCCATAATAGCATCAACCTTACCCAATGCCAAAGTAGTGCGCACAAACATACCTGGACGAAGCGCTAACGACGAATTTGGTATATTTAATTTTACCTGAAACGTATGGGTTGTTGCATCAATAGTAGGATAAACGACCTCAATAGTTGCAGGAAAGGCTTTGTCAGGATAAATTTCTGAATGCAAATTAACTTTTTGCCCTTTTTTAATCAATGGGAAATTGGATTCTGGCACATTAATTAAAGCTTTCAAGGTATGAATTTGAGTTAATACCAAAACTGGTTGCCCAGCATACAACTCACCGTCTTCATAATTTTTAGCAGAAATCACGCCTGAAAAAGGAGCTTTTACATAAGTATTTCTTTCCAAAAAGTCCAAGTTTTCCTTCGTTTGATCATGGCTCAACTTAGTTCTATCATAGGTTTGTTGAGAAATAGTTCCACTCTCTTTTAAGGCTTCCATACGAGCCAATTCAACGCCCAAATTAGCATAAGTTAATTTAGTGGTATTATATTGGTTTTGATCCATACGAACCAGCAGTTGTCCTTTTGACACAGTCGCACCAACTTCTACAAAAATATGTTCTATTTTCCCAGTTAATGATGGCGCCACATTCACAGTTTCATAACCTTGAAGTGTAGTAGAAAGTTCTATTTCACGTGAAATAGTAGTTTTAGCTAAAGGTGACGTTTGAACCTGTTCTACTCGTTCCACTGCATTCGTGTCTGTTGCATCAGTCGCCTTTTCAGTTTTACCACAACTAGCAAAAACTACTACTAGGGCAATCAACATCGTGTTCTTAATTGTTTTCATTGTTGTATTTATTTATTTTTATGACTTAATTTATTTATTCAAAAGTTTTTTCAAATCAATGTGCGCATTCACCATTTCGAGCATTGCAGAGATATAATTACTCTGAGCGGTCAAAAGCGACATACTGGAATTGGTAACATCAG
>CAZMYT010000005.1:0-157446 GCA_964570565.1 uncultured Paludibacteraceae bacterium | reverse complement strand
CAGAGCATCTGCCTTACAAGCAGAGGGTCGGCGGTTCGAATCCGTCAACGCCCACAAAAAAAAGGTCGCTTATTAAGCGGCCTTTTTTGTTTTGATTAAATCAAGTACTGTGTCATAACTTGAGCCAAAGATAGTTTATACAATTTTGTACGCCGTATTTTATCCTATTTCAATTTTTTTGATTATATCTAAGATGTATTCTGACGCATATGAAATAATTATGCCTGAATTTTCATTAATTTCCGTCATCTTATCTGTAATGCTGATTTCATTCTTCTGATAATAATATCCACTTATGACTCCGATAATAAATTGTTTGTCCATCGTCTCACTATATGTGATAATTGGACCACCAGAAAATCCTGGATTATTGTGTCCATCTAATAGCATCATGGTGGTACCATCATTTTTGTCATAAAATGCTGAAATAATAGCTTTTTTTACAAATGCTAGTTTCCCCGATTCTGTCTGTGTTCCCAAGCTAAATAATGGGAAACCTAAAAATATACATTGTTGACCTATATAATAAGAATCACCTCTTCCAAGTGCAGGTAATTTTTTGATAATTAATGGTTTCGTTAGTTTAAGTATTGCAATGTCTACATTAAGATTCTCATGAAAGAAAATATTACAAGTAATTTTTTCGTCAATATGTGCTCCTTTTATATTTACTTCTACGCTCGTATTTTCAATTGTATCCTGAAATATGTGTTTTGCGGTAACCAGGTATTGCCCCTTACTCCCATTTATCATAAAGGAAGTTCCACTTACATTTTTATAGTAAAGAGCTAATGTTGATTCCAAAATCATTTGATTTGGTAATAATGATTGTGTTGGGATTTGCATTTTTTGTGTTTGATAAGATTATTACAGACGTTTTATTTACGCAACAAATATACACTATTTTTAAATATACAATCTAAAACAGTTTTTTTTATCCAATTGTTACAGACGCACTTTTAACTTTGCCGCCTAGTGGTGGATTCAGTTTGGTTACGGTTACGGTGGCGTGCGTTACGGTAGGGAAGTGTGTAGTAAGTGCTTCACGTAGGCGGTATGCCACGTGTTCGAGTAGTTTGGAAGGCGTTTCCATTTCGTGGCGCACCACGTTGTACACCAGCTCGTAGTTGAGCGTGTCGGTGAGTTCGTCGGAGCTTTCGGCAGCGCTAAAGTCCACATCGAGTGTGACGCTTACCAAAAAAGTGGTGCCAATTTGGCGTTCTTCGGCGTAATAGCCGTGGTAGGCGTAGAACTCCATCTCGTCGAGTGTGATTTGTGTTTTCATTGTTATGCGTTTTAGGGCGGTGGTGATTCAACTAAAAAAGCACAAACTCCTTGGTCGGAATTTGTGCTTTTGGTAGTATTTCAATTCCGTAGAATTATTCAAACATTTTGTTGAAGTCTTCGTATGAAATCGCTTTTTTGTCGAGTTTAACGCTCGTTTTTACAACTTCTAATACTTTTTCTTCTAACACTTTTTCGACCATGTTTTTGATGGTTTCTTCTTTCTTCAACATGTCTTGTGCGTAGTTAGCCAAAATATCTTCTGGTACATTCAACATGCCATATTGAGCAAATTGAATTTTAGCCATTTTGCGAGCAAATGCTTCGATATCTTCTTTTTCTACTTTGCAAGCGTTAGCTTTAGCTATTTGGTTTTTGATGAGGTACCATTTCAAATCGTTCAACATTAAGTCGAACTCTTTTTCTACGGTTTCGGCAGTCAAATTTTCGTTAGCAGCTAGTACCCAACGTTTCAAAAATGCTTCAGGGAACACTACTTTGTCAAGTTTTTTCACCAAAACTTCTTTGGCATCGATACCGAATTTGTAATCGCTATCTGAAACGTATGATTCTTTCACGCCTTCTGCAATTAAAGCACGGAATTCTTTTTCGTCTTTTACTTTGCCTTCGCCGAATACTTTGTCGAACAATGATTGATCAACTGGTGATTCGTTATAACGTGTAATTTGTTGAATTTCAAATGAAAAATCGGCTGTAACGTCTTTCACAGCGTCTTTTGAAATTTTTAGGAATGAAGCGAGGTCAGCTTCATTTTCCATCGCTTTTTGTGGGTTGAAGGTAATCACATCACCTTTTTTAGCACCTACAAATGCTTTCTTTTGTTTCGCATCTTTTATATGTACTGGCGACAAAACAGCGTCAGCTACTTTGATACCAGCTTCGTTTACTTTTTTGTCGGCGTTCAATTCCAACAATTGACCTTTGATAACGTCGTTTTCAGCTACTTCGTCGGTTTGTTCGTATGAACCAAAACGGCTTGTGTACGATTTGATTTGGTTGTTTACCATCTCTTCGTTCACGGTGATGTCGTAATAAGCGATTTTATCTTTAGTAGTGAGGTTGATATCCAATTCTGGAGCGATAGCTAAATCGAATACGAATACGAAATCGTCTTCTGAATCGAAATTAACTGGTTTTTGTTCT
The DNA here is from genome assembly GCA_964570565.1 of uncultured Paludibacteraceae bacterium. Taxonomy (GTDB): domain Bacteria; phylum Bacteroidota; class Bacteroidia; order Bacteroidales; family Paludibacteraceae; genus W0P28-013. Next base: position 154,998 of record CAZMYT010000005.1, on the reverse strand, counting down.
GTTTCGTTTGGAAGTGGTTCGCCAAGAATATTTAGATTATTTTCTTTGATATGGTTGTAAAGTGTATCTGAAATGAGTTGGTTAACTTCTTCAGCCAAAACTCCTTTACCATACATTTTTTTCACTAAATTCATAGGAGTCATGCCTGGACGGAAACCTGGGATATTAGCTTTTTTACGATACTCTTTAAGTTTCTTTTCTACTTTTTCTGCGTAATCAGCTTTCGAAATGGTGATGGTTACCATCGCATTTACGGCGTCAATGTTTTTTAATACAACGTTCATAACTAATTGTTTATAATTATTTTTTCAGATTAATATTCCATACCGAATTAGGCGTGCAAAGATACGCTTTTTTTTTGATTTTGACTATATTTAATTGTAAATTATGAGGTAAAAAATCTTTGGCTTTAAGATGGTGAAACTTCGACCTTTTTTCTTATCTTTGCAAAATATTTAAAAAGATTAGAATTTACAATGAGAAATGAAAATGAAAGAAGGCCTCGCGTCCACATTAGTAGACCCGGAAGTGCCAGCCGTGATGGTGTAAACAACAATTCAGAACGTGTTAATGGTGGTGAACGTTTTTCGGGAGAAAATAGTCGTCCACGTCCACGTTTTAACAGTGAAGAACGAGATGGGAATCGTCGTTCTAGTTCAGAACAACGTCCTGAACGTCGTACTTATGGAACAGAACGTGGTGGTTATGGCGATCGTCGTCCTAACGCCTATGGTTCAGAGCGCTCCGATCGTCCACGTTTTAGTGGCGATGGTCAACGCCCTTCGTATAATCGTTCATCGAATGATGGCGAACGCCCACGTTTTGGCGGTTCTTCATCTGATAGACCTCGCTTTGGTGGCGACGGTGAACGTCGTTCAAGCAATGCAGGTTCCGACCGTCCACGCTTTGGCGGTGATGGTCAACGCTCTTCATATAATCGTCCATCAGGTGATGGCGAACGTCCACGTTTCGGTGGCGACAGTGAACGTCCTGCTTATAACCGCTCATCAAGCGATGGCGAACGTCCACGCTTTGGCGGTGATCGTTCACAGGACGGCCGTTCAGGTGGCTATCGCCCAAGTTTTGGCGGCGATCGCTCTGGTGGTCGTAGTTTTGGTGATAAAAACGCGGGTTTCCGTAAACCTTATGTCAAACGCGATGGCGATTATGATCCAAACGCTAAATACAGCCAAAAGAAACAAATCGAATATAAAAAACAGTTTGTTGATTACAGCAAACCAATGCGTTTGAATAAATTTTTGGCTAATGCTGGACTTTGTTCACGTCGCGAAGCGGATGAATTTATCCAAGCTGGCGTAGTCACTGTGAATGGACAACCTATAACAGAACTCGGCGCTAAAATTATTCCTGCCACTGATAAAGTGTTATTCCACGACCAATTGGTGCGTAGCGAAAAACGCGTTTATATTTTGCTCAATAAACCGAAAGATTGTGTTACTACAGCCGATGATCCACAAGCGCGTTTAACGGTGCTTGATTTGGTGAAAAATGCTTGTAGCGAACGCGTTTATCCAGTTGGTCGTCTCGACCGTCACACAACTGGAGTGTTGCTCATTACCAACGATGGCGATTTGACATCAAAAATGACGCATCCAAAATACAATCAAAAGAAAATCTACCAAGCAGTGCTTGATCGCGATATCACGCCAGAAGATATGGATAAATTGCGTAACGGCTTTGAATTGGAAGATGGCGAAATTCATGTGGACGAAATTAACTACATCGACGAAGATGACCACAAAGAAGTGGGCGTAGAAATCCACTCGGGTCGTAACCGCATTGTGCGCCGTATGTTTGACCACTTGGGCTACAAAGTAGTACGTTTGGATCGTGTCTATTTTGCAGGATTAACCAAGAAAAATTTACCACGTGGTAAATGGCGCCATTTGTCGGAAATGGAAGTTAATATGCTTAAAATGAGTAATTAAGACAACTAATTAAAGTCATGTTGTATCCGCTTAAATTTAAACCGATTCATAAAACAAAACTTTGGGGTGGCTCAAAGCTCTCTCGCTATTACCGTCACGATGCCGGTGAACTCACTCAAGTTGGTGAAACTTGGGATGTGTCGGGCGTAGAAGGTTCTGAATCGGAAGTCGAAAATGGCTTTTTGGCGGGTAATACATTGAATGAGTTAGTTGAAGTATATATGGGTGATTTGGTCGGCGATGCGGTTTATAACCGCTTCGGCGACCAATTTCCGTTATTAGTCAAGCTGATTGATTCTGCTCAGCATTTGTCAATTCAGGTGCATCCCAACGATGAAATCGCGGCAGAACGTCATAATATGTCTGGAAAGACAGAGATGTGGTATGTGCTCGATGCAGAACCTGGTGCTTTTTTGGTAGCAGGTTTTTGCTGTCCGATGGATAAAACGACTTACCTACAGTTGGTAGCCGAAAATCGTTTGGAAGAGGTACTACAAAAACATCCTGTGTCTAAAGGCGATCTGTTTTTTATTCCTGCAGGCTGCGTGCATTCTATCGGCGCTGGTTGTGTGCTGTTAGAAATACAACAGACATCCGATTTGACCTATCGTATTTACGATTATAATCGGTTGGATTCTGATGGTCAGTTACGCGAATTGCATACCGATTTAGCCATTGATGCCATCGATTTTGAACATTGGCAAAATAATAAAATTGTACCAGCCGATGTTCACAACGACGTGGTAAAAGTAGTGGAGTGTGACTATTTTGTGTCTAGCATCATCAAGGTGGATAAACCACAAGAGTATGATTTGGCACCGATCGATTCGTTTGTATTACTTACTGTGCTCGAAGGTCATGTAAAGTGTGAGTTCGACGATGATTACATCACTTTAGTGGATGGTGAAACCATGTTGATTCCTGCCGAAATGACGAGTCTGGTGCTGGTTCCAACAGGCGAAGTAAAACTGTTGGAAGTGTACGTTAAATCGGAATAAACTAAGCTTATAACTATTAAAATTTATAATAATATTTTTACTATGGAAAACAAAGAATTATTGCAACAGGTGATGTCCAAAGCCCAAGCATGGCTCGATGGCAATTACAATGAAGAAACAAAAGCTGAAATTCGTCGTATGATGGATGCCGCTGATAAAACAGAATTGATAGAAAGTTTTTATAAAGACCTTGAATTTGGTACCGGTGGTTTGCGTGGTATTATGGGTGCTGGTTCTAATCGTATGAATATTTATACCGTTGGAGCAGCTACACAAGGTTTGAGCAATTACTTGAAACGTGAGTTTGCCAATTTACCTCAAATCAGTGTTGCTATTGGTCACGATTGTCGTAATAATAGCCGTTTATTCGCAGAAATTTCAGCGGATATTTTTTCGGCAAATGGCATTAAAGTGTATTTGTTCGAATCATTACGTCCAACCCCTGAATTATCCTTCACCATTCGTCATTTAGGTTGTCAAAGTGGTATTATTTTGACTGCTAGCCATAATCCTAAAGAATATAACGGTTACAAAGCGTATTGGAACGATGGCGCGCAAATTATTGCGCCACACGATGTGAATATTATCTCGGAAGTAGAGCGTGTAACCGTGGACGATATTAAATTCAATGGAAATAAAGCGTTAATTCAAATTATTGGCGAAGACATCGATAAAATCTATTTGGATAAAGTAAAAACTATCTTATTGTCGCCAGAATCGATTAAACGTCATAACGATTTAAAAATCGTTTATACCCCAATTCATGGTACAGGTATCAAATTGATTCCACGTTGTTTGCAAGAAATTGGCTTTACAAATGTATCGTTGGTAGAGGAACAAACTGTTATTAGTGGTAATTTCCCAACCGTAGCTTCTCCAAATCCTGAAGAACCAGCTGCTTTGGATATGGCCATTCAAAAAGCGAAAGCTATTGATGCTGATATCGTGATGGCTTCTGACCCAGATGCCGATCGTATGGGTATCGCTGTGAAAAACGATAAAGGCGAATGGATGCTTGTAAATGGTAACCAAACCGACTTGATGTTTACGTACTATATTATTCGTCGTCGTAAAGAACTTGGCTTGCTTAAAGGCAACGAATTTATGGTTAAAACCATTGTAACCTCTGAATTGGTTAAAACTATTTGCGACAAAAATAATGTAGAATTATTTGATTGTTATACAGGTTTTAAATGGATTGCGGCCGTAGTGCGCGACATGGAAGGCAAAAAACAATACATCGGCGGTGGCGAAGAGAGCTACGGTTACATGCCAGCTGAATTCGTTCGCGATAAAGATGCTGTAGCTTGTTGTGCGTTGATGGCCGAAATGACTGCTTGGGCTAAAGATAATGGCAAAACTATTTTCGAAATGCTTCAAGATATCTATTTGGAATATGGTTATAGCAAAGAAAAAGGTATTTCAGTAGTGCGTTTAGGTAAAACTGGTGCCGAAGAAATCGTCGCTATGATGAAAAACTTCCGTCAAAATCCTCCAAAAGAAATTGCTGGATCGGCTGTGAAGGTTATCAAAGATTATCAATCGCAAGAAATGATAGATGTAGCTACAGGCAAAGTCACTAAAATGAATTTCCCTGCTTTGTCAAATGTATTACAATACTTTACAGAAGATGGAACCAAAGTTTCGGTACGTCCTTCGGGAACTGAACCTAAAATTAAGTTCTACATCGAAGTACAAGCTCCATTGGCAAATCGTGCCGATTACAACGCCGTAGAAGCGAAAGCCAATACAAAAATTGAGGCTGTACGTGCTTCATTAGGCGTGTAATTACACTGTTTTATATTGAAAATCCGATTGTTAATGCAATCGGATTTTTTTATGCCTACTAGCTTTGTTGAATTTGGAAATTTGTGAGAAAAGTAGTATCTTTGACCTAGAAAAACATGGTCGCACTGTGCTGAGATTGGAAAATTCTACAAACAATTTTTAAACGAGGTAAGTTAGTTTTTAATGGCGGGCTGCGCCTTCGGGTATGATTTATCACGGCAGATTACAACGAAAATTGACTCCTTAAATCCTATTTTATTAGGAATTTTTCTCAACAAATGACAGTGCGACTTTTTATACAAAGAGGAGCGATAATGAATTCATTATCGCTCCTTTTTTACATTATGCTATTTAGTTATTTCGTTGGAATAGCTTCCAGTGTCGCCACCAAAAAATCCCAAAATTTCTGAACACTCGGAATATTAACTTTTTCGTCAGGTGAATGTGGGTGACGAATGGTTGGCCCAAACGAAACCATATCAAGGCGTGGCTCTACAGCGCCTAAAATACCACATTCGAGACCAGCATGAATCACTTTAATTTCAGCTGCTTTGTCGAATTTAGCTTTATACACTTCCGACATGGTTTTGAGTATCGGCGATTTTAAATTAGGGTTCCAGCCAGAATAACCACCCGTGAATTCTACTTTAGCACCTGCCAACGCAAATACACTTTCCATCATAGAAGCCAATTCTTCTTTTTTGCTATCAACCGAACTACGTAATAGGCATTTTACCTCAATTTGTGTGGCGTTGGCTTTGATAATCGATAAGTTGGTAGATGTTTCTACTACAGATGGGATGTCAGGAATGAAACGGAAAACGCCATTAGGACAACCGGTAACAGCATTAACAAAATCGTCTTGAATTTCTTCAGGTATTAATCCATCAGGAAGCGAAACCACTTGTGTGTTCACTTTAATAGGATTTTCCGTCGCTTTATATTCCTCGTTGAAGAGGTCAGCGTATTCTGAAGCTAGTTTTTCGATATCTTCTTGACAATCGGCAGGAACTGTGAGAATAGCCCAAGCTTCGCGTGGTATAGCATTACGCATATTGCCGCCTTCTACAACAGCCAAACGGGCTTCGTATTGCATAATAGCTTCTTTTAAAAAGCGGAATAATAATTTGTTGGCATTGGCACGTCCTAAAGCAATATCGAGCCCAGAATGACCACCTTTGAGCCCTGATATAGCAATTTTAATGGCCACATCACCTTCGGGTACAGGACATTCTTTAAAACTCCATGAAATATTGGCATCAATACCTCCAGCGCAACCGACATAGAGTTCGCCTTCGTCTTCTGAATCCATATTTAATAGAATGTCACCTTTTACAAAGCCTTGCTCCAAACCAAAGGCACCAACCATGCCTGTTTCCTCATCAATCGTGAATAAAGCTTCAATTGGTCCATGTTTTAGTTCTTTACTTTCGAGTACAGCCATGGCGGCAGCTACTCCAATGCCATTGTCAGCCCCTAGTGTAGTGCCATTCGCTTTTACCCAGTCGCCATCAATTATGGTTTCGATAGGGTCTGTTTCAAACGTATGCTTTTTATCGCTATTTTTTTGTGGTACCATATCCACGTGCGCTTGTAAAATCACTGGAGTTCGGTTTTCCATGCCAGGGGTAGCTGGTTTACGAATTAAAATACTACCAGTTTTATCAACAAGAGTCTCTAAACCAAGTGATTTTCCAAAATTAGTCATCAGTTTAGTGATGGCTTCCATGTGATGCGACGGATGTGGGGTTTCACAAATAGCCTGGAAATGTTTCCATAAGGCTTGCGGTTGTAATTGACGAATGTCGTTTGAAGTTGCCATAAGCATATTTTTAAAGTTCTTGTAATGAAGACAAAGGTAATGAAAAAAACAGTAGAGATTAGTTTTAGCGGTAAAAAATCATTATTTTTGCAAAAAATAACACTTCGTGATGCTACAACCTCGTATTCTCTACTATAATTCCGTTCTCAAAGATCAATTTGGTGCTCGTGTACAAAAAATCTCCATCAATGCCGGATTCACGTGTCCGAATAGAGATGGCTCCAAAGGGTTGGGGGGCTGTACGTATTGTAATAATCAAACATTTAATCCAGACTATTGCTTTCCAACAAAATCGGTTGCTCATCAAATAGAAGAGGGTATTCAGTTTTTTCATCCGAAATATCAAACTCAACGTTATTTGGCTTATTTTCAAGCCTACACGAATACGTATGGTGAATTAGATAACTTAAAAAAGAAGTACGAAGAGGCGTTGGCTTTTCCTCAAATAGTGGGTTTGGTTATAGGCACGCGCCCTGATTGTGTGACGGATGAGTTGTTGGATTATTTTGCTGATTTGTCGAAACGTTATTATGTGATGATTGAATATGGCGTGGAGTCTACCAATAATGAAACGTTGAATTTTATCAATCGTCATCACGATTTTGAAACGTCAGAAGAAGCTATTCGTAAAACTGCCGATCGAGGAATTTTTGTAGGTGCTCACCTTATTTTAGGTTTGCCTTTTGAGTCTTATGATACGATGATAGGTCATGCTAAACGCCTATCTCAATTACCATTGACGATGGTAAAATTACATCAATTGCAAATAGTTAAAGGCACGAAGATGGCACACCAATTTATGGAACATCCCGAATGGTTTTCACTGTTTTCGTTGGAAGAGTATTTGGATTTAGCTATTGATTTCGTAACACATTTATCGCCCACTATTGCTGTGGAGCGTTTTGTGTCGCAGTCGCCCAAAGAGTTATTATTGGCTCCTAATTGGGGTTTGAAGAATTTTGAGTTTACCGATAAAATTAATAAGCGTATAATTGAACGCAATTTGTTTCACGGACAATTTTATAAATAAAAAAAGGCGCAACTAATTGCACCTTTTTTTTATTTATTTCGTTGTAACATTATTTTGATTTAACAACCCAAATGAGGCTAGGGAAGTGGTCGCTATAACCATTGGTCCAAACGCCACCAGAATGTGTACGTAATGGATAACCTTTGCGTTTTCCTGATTCTTCTTTCAAGAAGTCTTTGTTGAAAATTTCAGCTTTCCAAAAAGTTAATTTGGTCAAATTGCTACGGTCTAACCAAGCGTGTGAAACCATTACTTGGTCATATAGACACCAAACGTCTTGATAACCCAATGAGCCTGTTCCACTTTTGTAAATGTTATAATCTGGATTATATAATTCGCCAGGTTGAACTGATTCACGATTACCTTTAGCTCCTAAATGTTTAAATACGCTGTCGTCATCAGGATTATCATTTAAGTCGCCCATAACTACGATTTTAGCTTCAGGTTCGATTTTGAAAATAGAATCGCAAATCCATTTTGTAGTTAAAGCTGCATCTTTACGACGAGGTGTTGAACGTTTTTCGCCACCGTATTTAGAAGGCCAGTGTAATACTATAATGTGTATTTGTTCGCCAGCCAAATCGCCAGTAACACAAAGTTGATCACGTGACGTGAAATTTTCAATAGATGATTGTAAACGGTGAGATACGACGTTGGTTGGAGTGAAGAATGATGGATTATACAATAACCCTACGTCAACACCACGACGGTCAGGACCTTCTATTAAGATAGGTTGTAAATTTCTGTCTTTGATAGCTGGTTGTCGTACTAAATCTTCTAATACGTTGATATTTTCGATTTCAGAAACACCCAAGATAGCTAATTCTTTTGGGAATTTAGACAGAGCATAAGACATGCGATCCAATTTGTTCAAATATTTCATCGTTCCCCAATGGTTTCTACCATTAGGTAAATATTCAGCATCGTTAGTGTCAGGTGAGTCAATTGTGTCGAATAGATTCTCTAAATTATAGAAGCCAATGACGTAGGTTTCTAGATTTTTCTTTTGATTATCTTGAGCAGAAACTGCCAGTGTTAAAGGCAGTAGAGCAAGTAACAGAAGATGTTTTAGTTTCATGTTTGAATAAGATTTAAGTAAAAGATTTATGGATAAGTTTTTAAAAACATTTTGAGTCGCAAAGTTGCCATTATTTTTTGACATATCAAAATTTTTACAAAAAGAAATTTGTTTATATTTTACCTAATTTCAGATTGTAGTTTTTGATTTGTAGATGATTGATATTAGTTATAAAATTAACTTAAATTCAACTGATTTGTAATTGTGTAATTGAACTTGATGTTTTGTTAGTAAATAATTGGTTAATTTTCAATTTTGTGTCAAAAAAATTAGTAATATTGCAGTCCGAATTTTGTTTTGAAAAAATAGTATAAACCACTATAAAATAATCTAACCAAATTAACACATTTATGAGAAAAAAATTATTGTTTGCTTTTGCTGCGTTTGTGTCTTTGTCAGTGGGAGCTCAAGACGTAGTAAGAGGTGTTGTCAAGACTTCTGATACGGGTCAACCTGCTATTGGGGCAGTCGTTACTTTACAAGGGCAGTCTGTGTCTGTTCTAACAGACCAAAATGGACAATTTGTCTTTGAGGCACCTAAAACGGGTGATGAAGTCTTAACTATTTCACAAGAAGGGTACGATGTAGAAAGTAAAGCCATCGTTATAAAAACTGCCAATTCTCTTGATTTAGGAGTTGTTGCATTAACTTCTAAGGAAGAAGAAATACGCGGTGAACTTACTCAAGCTATGTTTACTGAAATGAGTGATGTAGAATTTGATGAAGATGATGGTTTAGCTTCACAAAGTATTTCAGGGGTCTTGTATGCCCGTGGAGATGTTTTTGGAGCTGCTGCAAGTTATGCTTTTAGTCCTGCACGTTATCGTATTCGTGGTTACGATCAACGTTATGAAAGCACATATATAAATGGTATTAATTTTAATGACCAGGAGCGTGGTCGTTTTAATTATTCTTCGCTTGGTGGTTTGAATGATGCGAGTCGTAATAAAGAAATAATCAATAATTATGATCCAAATTCATATACTTTTGGTAATGTTGGTAATACAACTAACATAGACATGCGTGCTAGTCGCTATGCAAAAGGGACAAAATTAGGTTTAGCAGGTACCAATCGTTCATATTGGTTACGTGCAAATGCTACCTATGCCACAGGTATTATGGATAATGGTTGGGCTTTAGCCGTTTCTGGGGCTTATCGTTGGTCACAAGAAGGTCGTAATGAAGGTACTTTTTATAATTCAGGAGCTCTTTTCTTGAGTGCCGAGAAAATTTTTAATGCTCATCATAGCATGAATATTGCAGCTTACTGTGCACCTACAGAACGAGCAAACTCTTCTGCCTTAACCCAAGAAACAGTAGATCTTACGTCTATATATTATAATCCTTATTGGGGATATCAAGATGGTAAAAAACGTAATTCACGTATTGTACATAGTTATGATCCAACTGTGTTGTTGAATTATGACTGGAAAATTTCAGAAGGACAAACATTAAAAGTGGGTCTTGGTTCGCATTATAGTATGTATAGTAATTCTGCGTTAACATTTTATAATGCTTCTGATCCTCGTCCTGATTATTATCGTAATTTGCCAAGCTATCAACTAGGTGGCTGGAAATTAGGAGCTGATGGAGAATATCATCCTGATCAAAGTCAAACTAATATGGATGCTTATAACACATTGAAAGATATGTGGCAAAACGATACGCCTCAATTGGATTGGGCTATGTTCTATGATGCTAATGCTGCTAATAACATAAATAATCCTAATGGCATGGCTAAATATATGTTAGAACGTAGACATAATAATTTATTTGAAACTGCTTTGAATGCAACTTATGAAAATAAGACCTATGAACATCTAAATATTGTAGCAGGATTGGAGGCTAAATATACCAAAGGTAAACATTATAAAACTATTGACGATTTGATGGGGGCTAATCAATGGTATGATATTGACCCATTCTCTGATCGTGATATTAATGATTTAGCAGAGGATGTAGGTATGAGCCAAGCTGATGTTGCTCAAGTACGTATCAATGATTTAAATAATGTGGATGCTAATGGTAAAGCAAAAGTTGTTGGCGATGGCGATAAATTTGGATACCATTATGATTTAGATATTAAAAAAATTGCCGCTTTTGCTCATAATGCATGGGACTTTAATAACTTAGAGTTCTACTATGGCTTAAAATTAACCTATACAGATTTTCAACGTATTGGTTACATGGATAATGGACGTGCTTGGTTTTTATCTCAACAAATAGGTGAAGAAGTATCATCATACGGTAAAGGTAATACACATCGCTTTGTAGATCCTTCTCTTAAAGCTGGTATTACTTATAAATTTGATGGTCATCATCGTGTAGCGTTTAATGGCATGGCTGAAACGCGTGCTCCTTTAGCAAGTAAGTACTATATTTCTCAACGTATTATGGATCGTTCTATTGATGTTTTTTACAACCAATTCCCTGTTTATAGCTCTGGATTATTAAAGATGTATGGATTAAGTGAAAAAAATATCTCTTATGATTTATCATATATTGTAACTTATCCACGTTTACGTGGTCGTGTGTCGGTGTATCGTACTCATTCGCTTGATGGAATAGAGTCGAACGGTTATTACAATGATGAGTATCGTACGTTTATTAATCATGTGATGTATGATGTTGATAAAATTTATCAAGGTGCAGAGTTGGGAGTTTCATATAAGTTAAATAGTAGTTTTACCTTGTCTGGGGTTGTTGCTTTCAATGAGGCTCATTATACTAACAACCCAATCGGTGTAGAGAGTGCTGAAAATGGTATGAAAATTGACGGCAGTCAAGAGGTGGTTGATAGAATTATTTTGAATCCTAATAATGTTAAAACCAGTTGGTTTACCAATGAAACCTCTTATAAATTGGCTCAAATGAGCAACAACGGAAACGCTGTAAAATTAGCAAATGGTCCTCAGTTGGCAGCCACTTTGAAATTGAACTATTTCCATAGTAAAATGTGGTTTGCTGATATTTCGGTGAGCTTCTTTGGTAACAATTATTTAAGTGTAGCACCTTCACGTTTTTCACAAGGTATTATTTCTGGTGAACGTGCTGATGGTTCCAATCCAAAAACTTGGTACGGATCTCCACTTTCAGGTCCAGGTTTGACTACACCAGCTGAACGCGATGCTAAAATTGAAGCGTTAGCCTCACAAGAATCTTTATTTGACAATGCACAATTGTATAATCATTTTATGGTGGATGCATCGGTAGGTAAGTTAATTTATTTGAAAGGCGGTAAAGCTCTTAACATAAATTTGAGCTTAAATAATGTAACCAATAATACAGGTTTTAAAACTGGTGGTTGGCAACAAGCACGTATTCCTACTACAGTTTATCGTCAGCAACAATATAAGGTTTCTAATTTTGTGGATAAATATCCGTCAAAATTCTACTATGCTTGGGGCTTTAACTTCTTCTTGAACGTTGGCTTTAGATTCTAATAGTGACGTAAGTGTTAACCATTAATTTATAAAAAAACTATGAAAGCAATTAATTATATTTTAGGTATAGTGGCAGTAGCTACCACTCTGACAGCTTGCCACACGTATGGCGAACCAGAAAATAAAAGCTATGTTATTGAGGGATCACAAGAAGACTGGACTGTTAACCCCGAAACAAAAAATATGGTTAAAACCATTGATGCCGTATTAAATGATCCTACTGTATTTTCTGATTTTGGTGATGTTACTAAATATCCTCCTCGTCCGCGTACTTACGACAAGAACCAAACAAATCTGGGATTATTTAGTGTTCAAGACATAACTAAAGATATTATCATCGTAGGTCGTATTGTATCAACTGATGCTCCTGGAAATATTTACAAAAGTCTGTATATTCAAGATGATAAAAATCCTGATTATGGTATTAAAATTTCAGTAGATATGGGTAGCGCTGGTGGCGTGTATCAAATCGGTCAAAAAATAGCCATAAAACTAAAAGGGCTTGCTATCGGTAAATATGCACGTATGCCGCAAATTGGTTTGCCTTATTATAATAATGGTAAGGACGGTATGGATAATCCGGGTAAGGTAGGTTGGGAAATAGGACGTATTCCACCAGCGATTTTTAAGAATCATGTACAACTATTGGGAGTACCTGATAAAGATAAAATCACTGTTAAAACCATGACAATACAACAAATTAAAGCAACGGCAGATAACTATAAAGCTATAGCTTTATTATCAAGCCGTTTAGTAAAAATAGATAATGTACGTTTTATTCCTTATACTTGGAGTCAGCAAGGTGCGTTGTCACAATTGTCAGGTACATTTAATTGTGCTACAGATGAAACTGCAAGTGTATTTGCACCTACAACTATGGGAATTGGTTATCCACAATCACGTTGCTTTATGTTGAATGCAACAACTGATACTTTAGCTAATACATTAGCTATTGGAACAAGTGAGTATGCTAAATTTGCATGTGCACCACTACCAGAAGATGAATACGTAGGTAGTGTTCAAGGATTTGTTTCTTATTATTACGACAATGCTGGATATAGTATTGTTCCAAATAAAGTTTGGACTATAACGATAAATAGTCTTGAATCTTTAGATTTAGAAAATGCTTCGCACGATAAATGGAGAGCCGACGAGGTATATTATCCAGCTTATTAATTAATTAATTTATTTTTTATTTATCATTTATTTTTTATTTATTTTTTTATTTATTTTTTATCATGAAAAGAACAAAATTATTTTTTGCTACAATGCTTGTAGCAGCTGTGGCTGTAAGTTTTACAGCTTGTGACCCAAACAGTGATCCAGAGGACCCTTTTAAACCAGGTGATGATGATCCTGTTACAGCATTAACAGTTGCAGAAGCCATTGCTCAACAAGGAGCAAGTGGAGAAAAAACTGTTCAAGGTTATGTAGTAGGTTGGTTTAACACAAAACCAAATCCTGGTGTATGTGTATTTAATGCTGATAATGCAGTTGATACAACGGTAAATCAAGCTAACGTATTACTTGCTGATGCAGCTGATGTTACAGATCCAGCAGCTGTCATTTGTGTTCAATTACCTGCAGGTGCAGTTCGTGACTTAATGAACTTAGGTAGTAATAAAGCTAACTTGGGTAAACGTGTAATTGTTAAAGGTCTTTTGACAACTTACAATCTTTTACCTGGTGTTAAAACAACATCTTATGCAGAAATTGATGGTAAAAAATCTACAGACCCACAAAGTGAATTACTCTGCTATCGTACAAAAGACGGAGTTGTAAGTGGTTCAGCTTTGAAAGCAGGTGATGTGGTTGTTATTAAAACAGTACTTGTAAACTTTAAAGGTACGTTAGAAGCTAACTACGGCTATTTTACCGCTATCAATGGTACAGTTCCTGCTGGAGCTATTACTGCAGCTGAAGCATTAACACAAGCTGCTGCTTTGCAACAAACGACTGATCCTAAAACTGATTATCATCCATCAGATTCAGTATTTGTTACAGGTACAGTAACAAGAATAAAAGATACTTATTCAACACAGTATCAAAACATTTCATATTATATCAACTAATAATTGAGTTATATGTAGATTTAATCCCGCATCTTGTGATGCGGGATTTTTTTATCTATTCATATAAATATTCTGGCTTACTAAACTGGATGTTGGTAGTAACATTGTAAAAATCCATCCCATTATAAATATTATAATGAAATAATATGAAGTTAAAGATGTTCTATAAGTTTGGGAGAGCAATGGTTTATATAAAAGAAGCTTCAACATAAGTTTTATGTTGAAGCTTTCTTGTTGTGTTATTTATAAGAGTTTATTTCGTGTTTTCTAGAACCCCCAATCAGAAGGTACACATTGTGTTTTATTTACTGGAACTTCAGGGAAAAATGTAAAACCAGTAATATTCTCGATTTCCGCTACTGATTTACAATGTGATGCATTTAGAGTTTCTAACTCAGATGAGTTGGCATCATCCGCTACTTTATGTTCCATCCAAAATCCAATACATTTGAGTTCATCACTTGTACAGTCGAATACTGTTTTATGGGTATTACCTTTGCGGGTCCTCAATACAAGTTTGTAATAATGTGTTGGTACAGGATAGCGAGAAACATAGGTCATCGTATTTGCATCCCAATATGCACCAGTAACTACATATAGTGTGTCGTTGCAACGATAAGAGCGTATTTTATTTTCAAGAGAAAGCCAAGCGCCAGAATTAAAATAATAACCTTGAGGGGTCATATTAGACATATAAAATGTTTGCGAATTTAATTCAGTCGTAGCGGTGCGGTCAGCAGATGGAATTTGATGCCCACGAGTATAATTCCAAGCTGAATAACCTCTTGTTGGTGCTTGGTATGTGGATGAAATCTGCGGATCGAATGCCCAAGCATCTGTTCGTGACAAACTGCCCATGTAACAAGAATGCAAAGGATATGCGACCCAGCAAGCTGCGAGTTTAGTCTTATCAAAGCACATACTATAATTTCGTACTGGGCGATTGTTTAATGTAGCTTCGTGTGTAAGATAGATGTAGTTGCTATTCGCTTCTTTTGTTGGGATTTCAGGTGGAGCTAGAAAAGTTTTTGATTCCTGTGAATCCCAAGGGTCGTACTCGGTACAACCAGTTAAGAGTACAACAAAGAAAAATAGAAGTGGTAATAGATTTAGTTTCTTTCTCATAAATTATAAATTTAGTTTGCAAAGGTAGTGAAAATCATAGATTTTACAAACTGTGAAGTGTAAATTAATAAAAACTTTCGTTGTAGTTGCGTGTATTTATTTTTTGTATCTTTGTCATAGGTTTTAAAGTAATACAATTATGATAATACAAGAGCGATTAAAAGATTTACGTAATCTGATGGCCTATCAAGAAATTGCAGCTGTTATAGTACCAGGTACCGACCCACATGCGAGTGAGTATATTGCAGACTATTGGCAAGAACGCCAATTTATTTCTGGTTTTACAGGTTCTGCTGGTACAGCTGTTGTTACTACCGATAAGGCTGGTTTGTGGACTGACTCTCGTTATTTTCTGCAAGCTGACGTGCAACTTGCTGATACGGGTATCACATTATTTAAAGAAGGTGAAATGACTACACCATCCATTGTAGCTTGGTTGGGTAGTGTACTAAAACATGGTGATCAAGTTGCTGTTAATCCAGCGATGTTCTCGATAAATGGTTTGAAACGTCTCAAAGATGACTTGGCCGTTTATGGATTAATACTAAATACGAACTACGATTTTATAGCGCAACTTTGGAAGAATCGTCCAGCGTTGCCAATGCAGCCTATTTTTGAATTGGCTACAAATTATTCAGGTCGTACTAGTGCTGATAAATTATCGGCCGTTCGTACTCAAATGCTACAGGCTAAAGTAGATGTGCTTCTGTTGTCGGCACTCGATGATATTGCTTGGTTATTTAATATAAGAGGTAGTGATGTGGAATGTAATCCTGTTGCTATAGCATATGCCATAGTTGAAGCCGGCTCTGCTATCTTGTTTATTGATCCCACTAAATTGACTGCGGATGTAAAAGATAATTTACTTCGTTCGGGTGTAGATACGCAACCTTATGATAAAATTTCTAGCTACATCAAAAGTTTATCAAGTGGTAAACGTATAGGCATGGATCCTAATAAAGTGAATTATGCCTTGTATAAAGCGGTGCCATCTGCTTGTCAAGTGGTCGAAATGGTTTCGCCAGTTGTTTATATGAAGTGCATTAAGAATGAGGTTGAATTATCAGGATTACGCCGTGCATTAGTCAAAGATGGTGTTGCTTTAGTTAAATTTTTCCGCTGGCTGGAGGCTACTGTTCCAACTGGTGAAGCATCTGAATTAAGTGCTATCGAACAGTTGAGACATTGTCGTGAGGCACAATCGCTATTTGTGACAGAAAGTTTTGGAACTATTGCTGGTTATGCCGAACATGGTGCCATTGTACATTATGATTCTACCGAGGAAAGTAATGTGACATTAAATGCTGAGAATTTCTTTTTGTTAGATTCTGGTGGACAATATCTAGACGGTACTACTGATATTACACGTACGGTAGCACTTGGAGCTTTGTCTGCACAACAAAAAAGCGATTTTACATTGGTATTAAAAGGTCATATCGCTCTAGCTACAGCAAAATTTCCATATGGTACACGTGGCAATCAGTTAGATATTTTAGCTCGTCAATTTTTATGGCAAAATGGTTTACAATATGGGCATGGAACAGGCCATGGAGTAGGGCACTTCCTCTGTGTTCATGAAGGTCCACAAAGTATTCGTATGGACGAAAATCCAACCATTTTGCAGCCGGGCATGGTATTGAGTAATGAGCCAGGTTTGTATCGTACCAATGAATATGGTATTCGATGCGAAAATTTGGTAACGGTACGCGAAGTGGAGACCAACGATTTTGGAAAGTTCCTAAATTTTGAAACGTTGACATTGTTCCCTTTTGATCGTAATGCTATCGATACATCAATGCTTACATCAGAAGAAAAAGAATGGCTCAATTCGTATCACCAAATGGTGTATGAACGCTTATCACCTGCTTTGGATGAGGTGGAAAAAGAATGGCTCAAGTTTAAAACTCAAGCCATTTAAGAAGCTAATTAAATAAAAATAGACGAGCATTGCTCGTCTATTTTTTATGGTATAAGCATATTCAATGCTTGAGGAATAATTTCTATTGTGTAGGGCGATTTAGCATCAATCAAAATTCCATCAGTTTCTGCATAAATTTTACTAGGAGTTTCTACTACAAAACGTTTGGTGGCGAATGAGTGTGCACGTTTATGATCTGTTAACTTCCCTTGGAATAAACATCGTAAAGCGGATGGTATTTCAGTCAATTTTAAAGGTTCTATAGCTGTAACATGAAATAATCCATCGGTAGGAATGGCTTCTGGTGCCTGTTTTAAACCTCCTCCAGAATAACATGTGTTACCGATAGCAATAGTAACAATTTTTTTCTCAACTATTTTATCATCAGCGATTAAACGCATCGGATGATTTTTTAATTTAAACAATGCTAAGAATACCGATAGCGAATAAACCCAAGCACTTCCGCCTAATACCTGTTTAATATGGTTGGTTATTTTTACTACCATGCCATCAAATCCCATTCCAGCACCATTTATAAAAAAACGGTGCTCTTCATCATTGTTGGCATTTACATAAGTCATTTTGCCAATATCTACCAAAACGCTTTTT
Organism: uncultured Paludibacteraceae bacterium; assembly: GCA_964570565.1. GTDB lineage: Bacteria > Bacteroidota > Bacteroidia > Bacteroidales > Paludibacteraceae > W0P28-013. Next base: position 137,166 of record CAZMYT010000005.1, on the reverse strand, counting down.
CGTTCGAACAGATGTCGTGCTAGTTGACGATAATTTCGTGTGATTTTCCAATAGCGTGCCCAGTCGTTGCCAGTACCATAAGGCACTAAAGCAAGTGTGATTTCTGATTTATGTTCAATGTTTGACGTGTAAATTCCATTTACGACTTCATTAATAGTACCATCACCGCCTACTACGAGTAGGTGTTTATAGCCATGTTCGACCATATTTGTGGCAATTTCGGTAGCATGCCCAGGATAAGCTGTTAATTGTTCGTCAAAGCGAATGTCAGCTTTTTTAAGTAAGCGGTAGATTTTAATCCAATCTTTTGCAAGTTGACGTTTCCCAGAATATGGATTTACAATAACTCCCCAGAGTTCTCCTCGTATGTCGCTATTCATCAGTTGTGTGTTTTATTCAATAAGTAAGCATCCAAAGTGACTATGGCCGCCATCGCTTCAATAATAGGTACAGCTCTTGGTACCACGCAAGGATCGTGTCGACCATGCGCTTCTAAATTGATTAATTGTTTTTCGGTGTCGATGGTTTGTTGGGCTTTAGAAATAGTGGCTGTAGGTTTAAATACAGTGCGGAAATAAATATCTTGTCCATTGGAAATGCCACCTTGTATGCCACCTGAAAAATTGGTTTTTGTTGTAACTTGTTCGTTTTCTATTGTAAATGAATCATTTACTTCGGAACCTTTTTGCGAGACACACTCAAATCCGCTTCCGTAGTCAAATCCTTTTACAGCATTAATAGAAAGCATTGCATATGCTAAGCGCGCTTGCAACTTATCAAAAACAGGTTCGCCCAATCCTACAGGTAGTCCTTTAATGACGCATGTAACAATACCACCAATAGAATCGCCTTCCGATTTGCAAGTTGTAATAAAGTCTTGCATTTCTTTGGCAATAACTGGTTCTGGACATCGTACGCTATTTGTTTCAGTTTGTGTGAGGTCTAATTGCTGATAGGGAAGATTGGTCTTTATAGGTCCAATTTGCGACGTGTAAGCTGCAATGGATATGCCAGCTTGTTTTAAAACTAATTTGGCTATGGCGCCAGCCACCACGCGTGCAATGGTTTCACGAGCTGAAGCCCGACCACCGCCTCGGTAATCTCTTGTGCCATATTTCATTTGATACGTGTAGTCGGCATGACTTGGTCGGAATACATCTTTCAAATGATTGTAATCATCGCTATGTTGATTTGTATTAAGAATGGCAAAACCAATGGGAGTTCCAGTGGTCTTGCCTTCAAAAATACCTGAAAAGAAAGTTACTTCATCAGCTTCATTACGTTGCGTGGTAATGGATGATTGACCTGGTCGACGTCTATTTAGTTCCGCTTGAATGAGTTCCAAGTCTATTTCAATACCAGCAGGACAACCATCAATAATACCGCCAATGGCCGCACCATGTGATTCGCCAAATGATGTTAATCGAAATAATGTACCAAATGTGTTCGACATAACGCAGATCAATTAATTAGTTATAGCTATTAGCAACAGCCTCCTTCACAACCGTCTCCGCAGCTATCGCCACAATCACAACCACTACCACAAGAATCGCAACCGCAGCCACAACCACCAGACATAGCGCGTAAATCTTCTTCAGTAGGTTCGTGTACTTCAAGTACTTTCCCAGTAAAGTGTAAATCTTCGCCAGCTAATGGATGATTGAAATCTACTGTTACAACGGTTGGTTTAACTTCTACTACTTCGGCGTTGATACGTTGACCTTCAGAGTCAATAAGTGGCACGATAGCGCCTGGGTATACACCTTTTTCGTCGATTTTACCATCGATTTCAAAAATCTCGCGAGGTAAATCTACGATGTTAGCTTCATCATATTCGCCATAAGCATCAGCGCAAGCTAATGAAATTTCGAAGGTGTCGTTTTCATTTAAGTTAGCTAATCCTTCTTCAAATTTTGGTAACATCATACCCATCCCGTAGAAAAAACGTAAAGGTTGACCTTGTTCAGTTTCTTCCATTAATTCAAGTGTGCCCTCTTCATTTTTTACATAAAGTTTATATTCTAAAGAAACGAGCATGTTTTCTGCAATTTTCATAAAAGTAAGTTTTTAATTTGTATATAGTTTATTTATTTAATCGTCTGACAAAGATACGTTTTTTGTTTGTTGTGTCAAAACCAAAGTACATTACGGCTATTGTCACTTCGTTTTTCATATTTTAAATCTTGCAACATAGAGGCGTTTACACCCACTGTAACCATATATGATTTGTAGCGTCCAAAAGGAGATACAGAGGCTGACATCCGCCAGCAGTGTAAATCTCTTACAATGGATAACGTCATTTGTGTAATTTCAAGGGCAGTTAAATCAAATGAGCCAGTATAATTAATTTTCCACTTTGGAGTAGGGTTAAGGTTACCAGAAAAACTCAAATTATGTGTCCATTCGCGCTTATAATCCATCATGTCGTAATCAAATTGGTTGCTGATTCCCCAACGCACCGAATAATTAAATGTAAAACTCCACGTAATGTCAGGTTTTACATAGCCATCAGAACTAGTTTTGTTTTCTTCACTTTTTTCACCTTTATCTTTATCTACATTTGTTGGCTGATCTAAATTAAAATCGACTCCAGTATCAGTATCATCCTGATTGTCTTCATTGAACTTTGTTTTATCCTTCTTTTTAAATGTATCATTATTCAATGTGTATTGAAATGATGTTCCTGTGCCTTGAAAGCGTGGAAAATTGCGTAATTGATTTACACGTATAGGATTTCCATATTCATTTAGTCCAAATTTATAAGGATCAAAGGCGCCGCTCAAATTGAGAGAAAACGATTTGGTCAACTTAAGGCGTAATTGAGCATTAAAGTTTTGTAGTTTCATCGAATCGGCTGCAAAATTATATCCGCCAGAAACGGTAAAATTGTCAATAAGGCTTACTTTCTTGTATTGTGTGGAGCCTACTTCATCCGATTTCTTTTGGTCTTTCACTTTCATCTCTACATTATTGCCTAACGACCAACTAATAGCGCCAACCATGCCTTGTCCGGGCACACCATACATACCGTTTGAATAAGGCGAGTAGGTTACTGTTTGGTGAGTGATTTTATTAATGTCGTTTTTGTCGACAATAATTTTTTCATAACTACTGTAAAAATCCCACACATCATCACCAAAATCAGGATGATAGTTAAATGAAACAGAAGGAGTCATGACGTGGCGAATACGATCAATTTTATCACCAAATAATTTACGATTTGGTGTGTAGAATCCATATAACTTGGTTTGCATACTGACCCCTACATTAAAATCATACACATTAAAAAATCCACTCATCGTATCTAATTGTTCCTCTTGTTGTTGCTTATTCCATGAGCGGTTTACTTTGTTGAAGTACATCCTGTCATGCAAATTGATACTTGGCGAAATAGTTAGATATTTGAATAAATTAAAGGATGCTGTAATCGGTATTTTATGGTCAATCGCATTTTTCCAATCTTTTGTAAAGCTGGAGGTCATCAATTTATTTTCTTTGACGGTGATACTATTGGCAAAGGTCATATTGTACGATAGCGCAATTTTTTCATAAAATCGCTCTTTGCCCACGGCTTCTTTGCGTTTGAACGGATAAATACGGCTCATGGCTACTGTAATGTTGGGTAGCGATAGAGAAATGGTAGAATCTTGTGAACGTTGTGAAACCAGAGCATTGATAGAAAGACTCCAAGGGCTTTCTGGAAAACGTTGGGTGTAGTTTACGCTCGAACTGGTAATGTTTTTTGATTGTTCTGCTGGATTGTAATAGTTGTTTACATTACTTTGATTATAGCCACTAGTGGTAAAATCAACTGAGGCCGAGAGCGAACTGTATTGACTTGCTTTAGGGTCTTGCCGATGGCTCCAAGCTACTTTGAAATTGTTGTATTTGCTATAACCAGGTAAATCCTTTTCCCCATAAACATCTTCGCGGTAACTCGCTCTAAAATTACCATTAAACTTGTAACGTTTAGTGTAAGTACTTCCTAATTGAAGTCCCCATGTACCTTTAGTATAAATTTCGCCAGTTACTTCTAAATCGAGATAATCATTGATAGCAAAGTAATATCCGCCGTTTTTTAGGAATAATCCGCGTTCCATTTCGTCGCCGTACGAAGGCATAATAATGCCTGATGAGTAGCTGGACGTAAAAGGAAAAAATCCAAATGGGATGACTAGTGGCAGTGGAACATCTTCCATTACCAAATAGGCAGGACCAGCCGCAATGTAGCTTCCGGGTTTTACTTTGGCTTTGGTCAATTGCAAATAAAAATGGGGGTGATCGTGATGGTCACAAGTCGTGTATTTACCGCCTTGCATACACATCTCATCCTCGTTCATTTTTTTTGTTTTATCTGCAACAATATATCCTTCACCTTGTTGCGTAATGCCGCCCTTAATAAAACCTTTGCGTGTTTCAAAATTATAGGCTAATTCTTTCGATGAGTATTCGTCGGTATTGTCTTTAAAGACTGGTAATCCTACAGGTTTTCCCAAGCTATCTAAACGTCCAGTAGCATACACCGTGTTACTGTCCATATTCATTTGAATTAAATCAGCTTTAAGTTCTATGGGACGTGCTTGTTCGTAACGCACATTGCCCTCTCCATAAAGAAAGCCCTTGCCAGAGCCGTAAAATACAATGGAGTCGTTAGCTTTGTAATGTATAGGAGCATCTATTGCGCCTTTTTTCTTTGTATTAACCGATGTTGTTGGCACGGTTTCTGCATAAATAGAGTCGGGTACCTCTTGTTCGACAGCATAGGTCGAACAAAAAGTACCAATCCAAAGGATAATAATAAGATATAAACTTTTGAATTTCAATATTTTGCAGCTTTATTTGTACAAAACAAGAAGTTTAATAAAAAGAATGCAAAGCTAATCAATTATAGCCATTTTTACACGTGTTTAGCGGTAAATTCTATTTTTTTAGCAGAATAATTCATTTTTTATGCCAAAATCCATTAAATAATCATTAATTTTGCGCCACCTAAACTAATGCATAAAGGTCTTCAAACGCTGCATTATAAGAGCAATTTTTTAAATTAATCTTTCATTATGAAACGTTTATTTGTCTATTTTATTTTTTCTACTATACTATTTGTTTCTTACGCATCAACTAAACCATTTACCGTTATTATCGATCCTGGTCATGGAGGCAAGGACCCAGGCGCTATGGGACCTAATGGACGGGAGAAGGATATTAATTTGAATGTGTCGCTTAAATTAGGAGATTTAATCAAACAAAATCATCCAGATGTAAAGGTTGTATTTACGCGTGATGTTGATAAATATGTGCCTTTACAAGATAGATCTAATATTGCCAATAAGGCTAATGGAGATTTGTTTATTTGTATTCACACCAATGCTTCTAAAGCTAGATCTGCTTATGGGTCTGAAACTTATACCATTGGGCTGGATAAAACAAATGCAAACTTCGAAGTTGCCAAACGTGAGAATTCAGTTATCTTGCTAGAAGAAGGCTACAAAGAAAAATACCAAGGATTTGACCCAACATCACCTGATTCATACATCATGTTTGAATTTATGCAATCTAAATTCAGTGATAAAAGTATCGAATTTGCAGCTTATACACAAGATGAATTTATTTCCTCCAAGCGTTACAATAGAGGTGTACGTCAAGAGAATTTTTGGGTATTACATCAAACTAAAATGCCAAGTGTATTAATTGAACTAGGGTTTATTTCCAACCCCAATGAAGAACGCTTTTTACTTTCCGATGAGGGTCAAAATACAATGGCAAACTCTATTTACAAAGCTTTTGCCAAATATAAACACGAATACGATAAAAAGAATGTAGCGGCCAATACCAATATCGCTACAACTGAAACACCACAACCTCCAGTTAGCAAAATTGACAATTCAACTCAACAAGTTTCTGATAGTAAGGTGGTGTACCAATTACAGTTATTTATAACTCGTAAACAGATTTCAGATAATAAAGACCCTCAATTTAGAGGTTTAACCAACTGTACTTTTTATGAAGAGGGTGGTTGGTTTAAATACACGTATGGTTCAACTAACAATTTGGATGAAATATTGAAGTTGAAAAATAGTATTAAATCAATTTTTCCAGAAGCATTTATTATTGTGTTCTATAATGGTCAAAAAATATCATTACAAGAGGCTGAAAAGATCAGCAAACAAAAATAGCATTCCAATAAGGTCTTTTAGTAGTTCAAAAAAAGAAGTATCTTTGCACTTTACATTTTAAAATAAATTTATGTTTAAGAAATTATTTACCAAAGAAGTTAAAATTGGTGTTGCTTTTATTGCAGCATTGGCATGTATTTTTTTCGGAATCAATTATTTAAAGGGGATTAATATTTTTACACCAAGTAATCATTACTACGCTGAATTTGATCAACTAGGAGGTCTTGTAACCTCAAATGGAGTCTTTGTTAAGGGTTACAAAGTAGGTCAGGTACGCGAAATTAGCTACGATTTTAAGCGTGAACATCCTTTTGTAGTAGATTTATTGGTGAATGATGATATAAAACTCCCTAAAGGTTCAAAAGTTGTTTTAAAAGATGATGGCCTCATGGGTGGAAAGATTATTGAATTGGTTTACGCAGAGGTTGATGATTTATATGCATCGGGTGATACAATTCCTTCAGAGGTGGAAGGTGGTTTGATGGCACAAATGGGTGAGTTGGTACCAAAATTAGAACAAACGTTTAGTCAGGTAGATTCTCTTTTGAGTTCACTGAATGCTATTACTTCTTCATCGGAAGTTAAGAAGAGTTTAAGTTCCATTGAAAAAACTACAGCTGATTTGCAAAGCACCTCTGCTCAGTTGAAAAAAGTTATGAACAATCAAGTTCCTTCCATTTTATCTGATGTAAATGTGATCACAGGTGATCTTAAAAAAGTATCTGGCGATTTGAAACAAGTTGAGTTTGCCCAACTCTTTGCACGCATCGATAAAACTGTAAATAACTTGCAAATATTCTCTGATAATTTGAATAGTCAAAATGGTACTTTAGGCTTGTTGATGACTGATAAGTCGTTGTATAACAACTTAAATAGTACCGCTAAGAGTGCTGACAATTTACTCATTGACTTGAAAGCAAACCCTAAACGTTACGTTCATTTCTCACTTTGGGGAAGCAAAGAAAAGAAGTAAAAAAGAGCGTTTTTTACGTGTTAAAATAATTAACTTGTTTTGACAAAATCTAAATAAAAGAAATAGTAAAAGAAACTTGATACAAAAAATTAAAAGAACCGAACTGCCTTGCCAATAGACATTTCGGTTTTTTTACCGTCAAATTTAACATTTATACAATTAATTTATTAACTACTTAATAATGAGTATTGTTAAAAAATATAATTTGCTAATTTGTTGAAAATCAAATAAAAACACTAATTTGTTGAAAATAAAAGCAATACCATTTTTCTAAAATCTCAATTAAAAATACCATTTTTTTTATTGGCAAAAGAATACGAATTTTGTATCGTGAAAAAGAGTCTACAACCTGTTGATAATTTTTTGAAAAACATATTAACACATTTATTTTTTATTTCCTTTAATAATGATGACACCAGCCGATTTGTGGAACAGATGCTTAAAAGTAATCAAGGATAATATCTCTGAGGCAGCTTTCAAAACATGGTTTGAACCCATTGTTCCGTTGAAGTACGAGAATGGGGAATTCGTTGTACAAGTTCCGAGTATGTTTTTCTACGAGTACATCGAAGAAAAATTTGCGGAGTTGTTGCGCGTAACCTTGTATCGTGAAGTAGGCGAAGGTACAAAGTTATTGTATCGTGTTATGGTTGATAAAACCACTCAGAAGACTACGGATTATCCCACAGCTTCTACAGATACCAACGAAAAAGTATCTACACCAAAAGTGTTGGCATCGAACTCGGTTTCACCATTTCAACAACGTTTTGTTCCACAGGAAATAGATCCACAGTTAAATGCTGCTTATAATTTCAATACGTATGTAGAAGGTGGTAGCAATAAATTGGCTCGTACAGCTGGTATTAGTATTGGTAACGATCCAGGCAATACTATTTTTAATCCTTTATTTCTGTATGGCAAATCGGGTGTAGGTAAAACACATTTGGTAAATGCTATTGGCATGATGGCAAAGCAACTATATCCTGAAAAAAGAGTGCTTTACGTGTCTGCCAATTTATTCCAAATTCAGTATACAGATGCCGTTCGTCAAAATACACAGAATGATTTTTTGAATTTCTACAGTAGCATAGATGTACTCATCTTAGATGATATTCATGAATTTATCAATAAAACAGGTACTCAAAATACGTTTTTCCACATATTCAACCATTTACACCAAAATGGTAAACAGTTGATATTAACCTGCGACCGTGCTCCTGGTGTTTTGGAAGGTATGGAGGAGCGCTTATTGACTCGTTTCAAATGGGGATTGAGTGCTGAAATTGAAATGCCTGATTTTGAATTACGAAAAGCAATCTTGAAAAGCAAAATTTATAAAGATGGTTTGGAAATTTCAGAAGAGGTAATCGATTATATTGCTGAAAATGTAACAGACAGTGTTCGTAATTTGGAAGGTGTACTTGTGTCGTTGTTGGCTCATGCTACCTTGACTGACGCGGATATTGATTTAGCTTTAGCTGAAAAAGTTGTTGGTAAAGTGATATCTTCAACACCTAATGTGATTTCGGTAGAAAAAATTCGTGATTTGGTTTGTGAATATTTTGCGTTACCAATGGACACATTAATGTCTAAAACACGTAAACGTGAAATTGCTACAGCTCGTCAAGTGGCGATGTATTTGTCAAAACAATATACCAAAAGTTCGTTGTCGGCTATTGGTAAAATTATAGGGAACAGAGACCATGCAACAGTATTACATGCGTGTGGTGTGGTGAATGATTTGATGGATACGGATAAAACGTTCCGTCTGAGTGTTCAAGAGTTAGAGCAACGTATTAAGCATTAAGTTTGAAAAAAGGTGATCTGAATTTCTAAGGCATCCAAAAATAGATTTCTGTTTTTGGATGTTTCTTTTTAAACCGAAGTCATGAAATACAATCTTGTAACCATATTAGGTCCAACTGCTACAGGTAAGACTCAATTAGCTACAGCGTTGGCTGCACGTATTGATGGAGAAATCATAAGTGCTGACTCACGCCAAATTTATCGTGGAATGGATATTGGCACAGGTAAGGATTTAGGCGAATATGTAGTTGATGGCAAACCAATCCCTTATCATTTGATAGATATAGTAGATGCTGGTTACAAATATAATGTGTTTGAATATCAACGAGATTTTCTCAAAGCATTTGAATCTGTTAATCAGCGAGGACATTTGCCCATTTTATGTGGTGGAACAGGTTTATATATAGAGGCTGTTTTGAATGGGTATAAACTCTTAGCGGTACCAGACAATCAACTCTTACGAGAACAATTGGCTACTAAAACATTGGATGAGTTGACTTCCATTTTAAGCGGTTATAAGACGCTTCACAATCAAACGGATGTAGATACGGTAAAACGTGCCATACGTGCCATTGAGATAGAAGAGTATTACCAAACACATGAAGAAGAGACCGTAGAGTATCCAGAGTTAAAATCGTTAATAATAGGTGTAGGCATAGATCGTGAAGTGCGTCGTGAAAAAATAACTAAACGATTGAAAGCACGCTTGAACGAAGGCATGATTGATGAAGTAAAAATGCTTTTGGATAGAGGTGTACAGCCAGATGATTTAATTTATTATGGTTTGGAATATAAGTTTGTAACCAACTATTTGTTAGTTAAACTAACATTCGACGAGTTATTTACTCAACTAGAGATAGCTATTCACCAATTTGCGAAGCGTCAAATGACGTGGTTTCGTGGAATGGAACGCCGTGGTTTTACTATTTATTGGCTAGATGCTTTAAAATCAATGGATGAGAAGTTGGAGGAAATAGAGTCTCTTTTAAAACAGTAACTTTTTTGAAAAAAACTTGCAAAAAAGTTTGCTTTTATTGAAAAAAGGCGTACCTTTGCACTCGCTTTTGAGAAACAAAGCGCTTTGTATTCGGGGTGTAGCGCAGTCCGGTTAGCGCACCTGCTTTGGGAGCAGGGGGTCGTGGGTTCGAATCCCGCTACCCCGACGAAAAAATCACTTACAGTTATGTAGGTGATTTTTTTTGTTTAATGAATTCTGCAGTTTATATTTTGGTTATCTTTGCGGCGGTTTTAAATTGTCGTATAACATTATGCCAAATTCATAGTCGTCTAAAAAACGTCGTTGAGCAAATCTGTACTTGTGGGAATGAATAGAAATGTAACCGTTGATATTGCTAAAGCTATAGGCATTATTTTAGTGGTGATGGGGCATGCCAATTTTGCGCCAGCATCGCCTGGACGGTTTTTCTATATGCCGTTATTCTTCTTCTTAACTGGTTATTTGTCGTCATTTAATCAAGATTTTAAGGTCTTTATCTCCAACAAGGTAAAAAGTCTTTATCTTCCTTTTTTGATCTGTGAACTTGTCTTTATTGCCTTACATAACTTCTTTTATACCATAGGAATTCTTGAAAATCAATATACGTTTTCGAGTTTTTTATCCAGCGTATTTCATGTCTTTTTGTTTGATAGTAGTGAGTTGATGTTGGCTCCTTTGTGGTTTATGACCGCTTTGTTTGTGGTTAATATCCTCTCGTATGGTGTCTGTTTTATACGTAAAAAATGGCATGTATCACAAATGTTATTGCTGGTCATTACTTTCTTGTTGATGTTCTTTGGAGTTATTTCTACGCGATTTCAGCTTATCTCGCTGCCATGGTCGTATAATTTTAAAGAGGGCATTAATGTCATCTTAGTAGCTTTGTTTTTTTGCTACTTGGGTCATATCGTTAAAAATAGTGATAAAATACGTTTTACGAGTTGGCTAATTACATCAATCGGTGTAATCTATTTATACGTAGCAAAATTGGTATTACATCTATCAGTAGATATGCGTGTTAATGGTTATAGCAATGTGGTATTTTGGTTGCTAGCTTGTTTTCTGGGTATTTATTCGGTTATGTTCATGGCTCAAAAATTGAGTCAATTTCCGACTGTGAGCACTTCTTTGGCTTATATTGGCCGTAATTCGTTGATTATTTTGTTTTTACATATTATCTCATTCAAATTGGTCGGATTAGTCCAAGTTCACCTGTTTCATTATCCGATTGATTTATTGGCCGGGTGGCGCCATGTTAATTCCACAGGTTGGTGGTCAATTTTCTATGTGATTGCAGGAGTGGTAGTGCCGTTAATTATAGATTTTGGTTTTAAACGCTTTAAAATGGTTATTTTTCATCGTCAATCTTAATCTGGTATCTAAAAATGATATGGACAGCTAGGATTTTTGTATCTTTGTAGCTATAAAATTATAATGACTTATGAAACTATTGATTACTGGTGCCTATGGGCAATTAGGCAATGAAATGCGCGTGGCACTTGAACGTTATCCTCATTTAGAATCTATATTTACGGATGTTGATACCCTGGATATTACAGATAAAAATGCAGTTGATGCATTTGTTGCATTACATCAGCCAAATGTGTTAATCAATTGTGCTGCTTATACGGCCGTGGATAAAGCTGAAGACGATTTGGCATTATGTTATAAGATTAATTGCGATGCTGTACGTAATTTGGGTGAAGTAGCACAAGCACATGGCATGACGGTTATTCATGTTTCTACCGATTATGTGTTTGATGGAACTGGTCATATTCCTTATACAGAAGATATGGCTGTGTCTCCAACTAATGTTTATGGGAAATCGAAATTGGCTGGCGAACGTGAACTGCTTAGAGTATGTCCGGAAGCCATTATTATTCGCACATCGTGGTTGTATTCGGGTTTTGGTAATAATTTTGTAAAAACGATGCTTCGACTTGGTAGTGAACGTAGTCAGTTGAAAGTTATTTTTGACCAAATTGGTACACCTACTTATGCCGCCGATTTAGCGGATTCGATGTTGCAAATCATTGATTCAGAAAAATTTGTACCAGGTATTTATCATTTTTCAAACGAAGGAGTTTGTAGCTGGTACGATTTTACTAAAATGATTTTTAAATTAGCTAATGTCGAATGCGAAGTGTTGCCAATAGAATCAAAAGATTATGCAGTTCGTACACCACGACCACATTATAGTGTTTTGAATAAGAGTAAGTTAAAGTCTACCTATAATCAAACGATTCCTTATTGGATGGATGGACTTGAGCGCTGTTTGCATGTTTTACAGTCTCAATCTAAATAACAAAAAGAACCACGAAAGTGGTTCTTTTTTTGTAACCTAAATTCGTTTAATGCCAATAATAAAAAATAGTTGTGATTTAAACCATTCAAAATAAGCAGTACACTCTATGTTGTATGTCGCTTAAAATGTTTACCTTTGCTTATTACAAATGATTTTTCGATGAAAGGTTTTTTAAAAGCTATTTACTTACGCTTGCGGTTGATTTTACAGCCATTTTTTGCTTTCCTGTGGTCTTTGCTGCGGGTGGTCAATATATTTTCTTCACTTTTAATCGTTGGTATTGTTATTTATGGTGTTGGCTTTCAAATGGAAGCTCACATGATGCGTGTGGCATCTGTTTTTTATGTGGCGTATCTGCTGTTCTTCAGCGAACTGACTGTGAGTCTTCTCAAATCATTTATTGCTACTCATAAAACAAAACAATGGTATATTATCTTCCTGTTTTACTTGTTATTGTTCTATGTGGCCATTGTGTGGTTTGTGTTACCTGATTCGGTGGTTTCTAGTTATCCTATTTTTTTCTTCGTTCATCAGGTATATGTCGTTTTTGGTGCTGTTATTTTTATTTCAATTATCAAATTGTCGGTTGTTGTAACACAGTCACTCACGTCACGGCTGAATCCAACTTGGATTTTTGTCGGGAGTTTTGCTCTTTTGATTATGTTAGGTGCTGGGCTTTTATTTTTGCCACGTGCCACCACACATCCCATACGTTTTATCGATGCTTTGTTTACCTCTGTGAGTGCCGTTTGTGTTACGGGATTAACCACAGTCGATGTGTCGTCCACTTTTACACTGATGGGCAAAAGTGTCATTGCGTTGCTGATTCAGTTGGGCGGTATTGGTATTATGACGTTTACTAGTTTTTTTGGTCTATTTTTTATTGGTAAGCATTTAACCCAAAACAAATTATTAATTAAAGATTTAATTGATCCTGAAAAAGGAATTGGACAGATTTTTAAAACGCTGTGGTATATTATTTTCGTTACATTTACGGTTGAACTAATAGGCGCTTATTCCATATTCGTGTCTATCGGGGGAAATTCGTGGAATGATGTCGGATTTGCTGTATTTCATTCTATTTCAGCATTTTGTAATGCTGGTTTCTCCACAGTCAGTGGCGGATTATTCAATGAAGCATTACAAGCCAATTACCAATTGCATGTCATTATTGCTTTATTAATTGTCATCGGGGGATTAGGTTTTCCTATTATTTTTAATCTTGGCAGATGGCTTTTACATATTGTACGTAATTTGTTTAGACGCTTGTTCGGCAAAGAAAAACGGTATTTGCACATCCCACATTTGTTGACTTCTAATACGTGGATTGTACTCACGGTTACCTCTATTTTATTAATCGGAGGAACGGTTGTTTTTTATGTTACTGAATACAATAACTTGCTAGCCAATTTATCTTCTTCAGGTAAAATAATAACGGCTTTTTTTATGTCAGTTACACCACGAACGGCAGGCTTTAATACATTTGATATGGGAAATATGCATCCAATGACTATTTTATGGATGATTGTACTTATGTGGATAGGCGCTTCGCCCATGTCTACCGGTGGTGGTGTTAAAACTACAACTATTGGTATTGCGTTTTTAAATGTGTGGCATACGTTACGAGGTCGAAATCATATTGAACTGCGCAAACGCCGTATTTCAGAAACCACTGTAAATCGGGCATTTATTATTATTTTTGTATCTTTAGTAGTGCTGGCTATTGGAGTTGGATGCTTAGCTTGGTTTGAACCTAATACATCGTTACAGGCGTTGTTGTTTGAGGCTGTTTCGGCTTTTAGTACAGTGGGCTTGTCTCTTAATTTGACGCCATTGTTATCTGATGAAAGTCATGTGGTGTTAATTGTATTGATGTTTGTTGGTAGAGTAGGCTTGATTAGTATTTTGTCCTGTTTGGTTAAGCCAAAACAACATTTAAATTATCAATATCCAAGTGAATCGATTCCAATTAATTAATAAAAGAACATTTAAATAGAGAAATTATGACTTATATCGTGATTGGATTAGGAAATTTTGGAGTCTCCTTGGCTGAGCGTTTGACTCGTATGGGGCATGACGTGATAGGTGTAGATTCAGATATCAATTTGGTAGAAGAATATAAAAATTCCATTAGTTCAACTATTTGTCTTAATTTGAGTGATTCGGCTTCACTGAATGTACTTCCACTTGACGATGCTCACCAAGTAATTGTGACTTTGGGTGAAAAAGTGGGAAATTCTGTATTGATAGTAGCGTTACTCAAACAACATGGAGTTAAACACTTAGTGGCTCGTGCAGGTAGTAAATTACATCAAACTATTTTAGAGGCGATAGGTGTAGACGAAGTTATTATGCCTGAAAGTTATGCGGCCGACTTGTTTGCACTTTCTACAGAAGCTCCTCAAATTAAAGGTGCTTATCCCGTAACAGAAACACACCAATTGGTAGAATTGGAAATACCTAACATTTTGATATCTCAGACTTTAAGTCAAGCCAATTTGGAGGAGCTATTTCATGTTCAATTGGTTGGAGTGAAACGTCGCAAAGTAAAAGTGAATGTGTTAGGTGCTAATAGTTTTTATTACGAAATGGCAGATTTGAATCCAGAGTTCACTTTTCAGGAGTACGATCGTATATTACTGTTTGGCGAAATGAAAGCACTTCAAAAACTTCAGAAAAAATTGTATTAAGTTATGTTTGATGACGTGTATTTCATGAAAAAAGCCTTGATTGAGGCGAACGTTGCTTTTGATATGGATGAAATTCCTATTGGAGCGGTGGTTGTATGTCAAAATCAAATTATTGCTCGCGCACATAATCTCACGGAACAACTCACTGATGTGACAGCTCATGCCGAGATGCAAGCAATTACTGCTGCTGCCAATTATTTGGGTGGTAAATATTTGACAGATTGCACATTATACGTGACAGTTGAACCTTGTGTCATGTGTGCTGGAGCACTCGGTTGGTCTCAAATTGGTCGTGTAGTTTTTGGAGCACGCGACGAAAAACGCGGTTTTCAAAAATTGGCACCAGACGCATTGCATGTTAAAACGGAGTTGGTCTCAGGTATTTTGGCTGACGAGTGTGGTGCGTTGATGCAAGATTTCTTTGCACGAAAACGTCGATAAGAGCAAAAAAAACGTATCTTTGTAAAAATTATAATTTATATTACCGAATTTATCTATATGGCTAAAAAAGAATCAACTACATCGACTTCTCCTGGTTTCTTTGCTTCTCTAAAAGCGTTTATCGTTGACGAGCGTACTTGTTTTGCGTTGGGTTTGGTTTTGCTTTTGTGTACGTTGTATCTATTATTGAGTATGGTCTCTTTTTTCTTTACTGGTGACATTGACCAAAGCATTGTAAATGCCTCTTGGTACCAGTTGGGAGAACATTCAAAAGATATTCAAAATTGGACAGGAGCACGTGGTGCTTTTTTGGCTGAAATTCTGATTAATAGATGGTTTGGATTGGCTTCCTTCGCTATGTTGTGGTTCTTGTTCGTAGTGGCCTTCCGTTTAATGAAAGTCAAAATAATGGCTTTGTGGAAAGCATTTTTGTTTTCTGCTTTGTTTTTGATTTGGTTTTCACTCTTTTTCGCTTTTTTCTTCGCTCCTTTTTTCGAAAACTCATTTATCAATTTGGGAGGAGAGCATGGCGCTTATGCCAGCGACTTTCTGAAAGCAAATATAGGTATTCCGGGAACATTTTTCCTGTTGTTAGGTACTGGTTTGTTGTTTGCGATTTTTGCATTTAGCCAAACGGTACCATTTTTACGCGGTTTATTTCATCGTAAACCTAAAGTCGATGTCCCTATTGCTGCTGAAATGGATACAGATGTTGAGGTAGAAACCGTTGACCCAGATGCTTTGTCGGTTAAAATTGGTGATGAAATAGTTCCACCAGAATGGGTGATTATGGATGCCGACGAAAATGTTGAAGAAGATATTATTGAGGCAGATGATGAATTGACTGAGCCAGTGCCATTATCTACCGTTCCTGTGGAAACTGTATCTGTGCACGAAGAAAATCTGTCAGGTGATATGGTAGAAACTGAATCGGTTGATGCCACAGAAACTAATGATTTGGCTACTTATGATCCATTGGCAGAACAAGGGCCATACGATCCTAAAGCGGATTTAGGGGAGTATAAATATCCCACAGTTGATTTATTGAAAGATTACGGCACGCCTACCGAAACGGTTACTAAAGAGGAGCAAATTGCTAATCAACAGCGTATTATTACCACGCTAAAACATTATGGCATTGGTATCAAAAAAATATATGAAACCATTGGGCCAACTATTACATTGTATGAAATTGTACCAGAAGATGGCGTGAGAATTAGTAAAATACGTAATCTCGAAGCTGATATTATGTTGAGTTTGGCGGCTACGGGTATTCGTATCATTGCTCCAATTCCTGGAAAGGGAACTATTGGTATTGAAGTTCCTAATAGTCATCCACGTATTGTGTCGATGTTTGCAACGATTGGCTCAAAAAAATTCCAAGAATCGACTTACGATTTGCCTATTGCATTAGGACGTACTATTACCAATGAAGTATTTATGTTCGACTTATGCAAAATGCCACACGTATTGGTGGCTGGTGCTACTGGTCAAGGTAAGTCGGTTGGGTTGAATGCCATTATCACATCACTTTTATATAAAAAACATCCTTCAGAATTGAAGTTTGTATTGGTCGATCCTAAAAAGGTGGAATTTAATATTTATGCCGATATCGAGAAGCATTTCTTGGCCAAATTACCTGATGGAGAAGAGCCTGTAATTACCGACACAAGTAAAGTGGTACAAACGCTTAATTCGCTTTGTAAAGAGATGGATCAGCGTTACGATTTGCTTAAAATTGCTCACGTACGTAATATTAAAGAATACAACGAACGCTTTATCAGTCGGAAGTTAAATCCAAATAAAGGACATAAATTTTTGCCATATATTGTGGTAATTGTCGATGAGTTTGGTGATTTAATAATGACTGCAGGTAAAGAAGTAGAAATGCCAATAGCGCGTATCGCACAACTTGCTCGTGCCGTTGGTATTCACATGATTTTGGCAACACAACGTCCATCTGTGAATATTATCACCGGTGTGATTAAAGCCAACTTCCCAGCTCGTATAGCTTTTAAAGTATCGGCTATGGTCGACTCTAAAACTATTTTAGATGGCTCAGGTGCTCAGCAATTGGTAGGGAAGGGCGATTTACTCTTCTCGCA
Source organism: uncultured Paludibacteraceae bacterium (assembly GCA_964570565.1). Lineage (GTDB taxonomy): Bacteria > Bacteroidota > Bacteroidia > Bacteroidales > Paludibacteraceae > W0P28-013. The sequence continues at coordinate 119,676 of CAZMYT010000005.1, read as the reverse complement.
AGGTAATGATGCTACGCGCGTTCAATGTGCGTTTGTGGATACACCAGAAGTTGAAAATATTGTACATTTCATATCTGAACAACGCGGTTATCCATCAGCATTTGAACTGCCAGAACCTGACTTTACAGAAGGTGAAGGCGATGTTACCAGTGTAGATATGACGCGTCGTGATGAGAAATTTGAAGAAGCGGCACGATTTGTGGTAGCAACACAACAAGGTTCGGTTTCTATGATTCAACGTAAGTTCGAAGTTGGTTTCAATCGCGCAGCTCGTATTATGGATCAATTGGAAGCAGCTGGTATTGTAGGCGCGGCTTCAGGCAGCAAACCTCGTCAGGTGCTTATTCATACCGAATATGAACTAGAACAAATGCTGCATAACTTTTAATAATCTGTATTATGAATAAGATTTTTTCGGTATTTTGTTTAATGCTTGTTACGCTAAGTTTAGGTGCTCAAACGAGTGATCCTAAGGCTAAAACTATTGTGGATAAGGCTATTTCGCAATTATATAAAACGCCTTCAAAATTTGATTTTACGACTACCTATATTGCCGGCAATACCAACCAAAAAGAAGTTCAGAAGGGTGTTTGTGCCATCAATGGTAAAAAAGCGTACATTTCGTTAGCTGGCATGGAGACGTTTTTTGATGGTAAAACACAATGGGTTTATGTAAAAGCCAATAATGAAGTGTCCATTAGCGAACCTACGGCGCAAGAACAGAAAGAGATGAATCCTTTAATGATGATTCGTGGATATGAAAAAACACATCGCGTAGCTTTTGATGAAACGACCAATGACCCAACCGTATGGTACCTTTTTTTATATCCTACTGTGTCTAAGAAAGTCGACTATTTTCGTATTCGGTTGAGTATCGATAAAAATACAAGTCAATTAAAAAAGATTGAGTTTTCACAACGCAATGCTGATAAATTGATTTTTACCATACAAAAACAGCAACCTATTAAGGATGTCGCTATTTTTACTTTTGATAAGAGCCGGTATCCTAAAGTAGAGTTAAATGATTTGCGATAAAATAGTATTTCATAAAAAAAGCGCTGAAAAGATTTTCAGCGCTTTTTTTATGGAGAATTATTGGATTACATATTCATACCACCACAGCAGTGAATTACTTGTCCACTCACATAGCTCGATAAGTCAGAAGCAAGGAACGCAGCCACATTTGCTACATCTTCAGGAGTACCTCCACGGCGTAATGGAATTTGCTTAGCCCATTGTTCTTTAACTTCTTCGCTCAATGCGCCAGTCATTTCCGTAATAATAAAGCCAGGAGCAATACAGTTAGCACGAATACCACGTGAACCAACTTCTTTCGCAATAGATTTAGCTAACCCAATCATACCTGCTTTTGATGCTGAATAATTACATTGTCCAGCGTTACCGCTTACACCAACTACCGAGCTCATATTAACGATAGAACCGTTCTTTTGACGCATCATAATAGGTGTAACAGCATGAATGAAGTTGAAAGCAGATTTTAAGTTTACATTGATAACAGCATCCCATTGTTGTTCTGTCATGCGCATCATTAAACCATCTTTTGTAATACCAGCATTGTTGATAAGTACATCGATATGACCGAAATCTTTAAGAATTTCTTCCACTACGGTGTGTGTGTCTTCAAAATTAGCAGCATTTGAAGCATAAGCTTTAACTTTAACTCCTAAGGCAGCTATTTCTGCTTCTGTTTTTTTAGCATTTTCGTCAATGTTCAAATCTGTAAAAGCAATATCAGCACCTTCTGCTGCAAATTTTAAAGCAATGGCTTTACCAATGCCACGAGCAGCTCCCGTAACAATAGCTACTTTACCTTCTAATAATTTCATAATTAATAATTTAATGTTTAATAATTACACGAATAAGTTTACTTTATTCGTTTTCTTTGGTTCACAATTTGGTTAATATTTTTGTTTGTTAATTCTATCTATTACTTGTAAATCAAAAAGATACAAGGACGTTTGTGTAGTTCGGGAGCCGGAGTTGATTTCCATTCCTTCACTGTCTTTGTGTGTATATACTCGTCATGCGATGTTATATCTACAGCAACACACACTTTTGTTTGAGGTTGCAATGATTTCAGTAATTCCTCTAGTAATTGATTGTTCCGATAAGGCGTTTCTATAAATAACTGTGTTTGATGTTCGTTATAGATGCGTCTTTCGAGTTGTTTCAATTTTTCGGAACGTTGTGCTTTGTCTATTGGCAAATAACCATGAAAAGCAAAACTTTGTCCATTGAAACCGCTTGCCATAAGCGATAATAAGATACTTGACGGTCCTACTAATGGTACAACTTTAATGTTTTTAGCTTGCGCTAAAGCAACAATGTCGGCACCTGGGTCTGCAATGGCTGGGCAACCGGCTTCTGAAATTATTCCAATATTTTGACCTTTTTGTAACGGTTCTAAATAGCTGCTAATTTGATTAAGATCCGTATGCTCGTTTAATTCAAAAAATAGCAACTCGTCAATGTTAATAGTTCGGTCTACTTGTTTTAAAAAGCGTCTTGCCGTGCGTATGTTTTCGACAATAAAAACCTTTAACTCTTTAATAATAGAGTTGTTTCCTTCAGGCAGAACTTGCGATAATGCGCAATCACCCAAAGTGGTAGGTATTAAATATAGTACGCCTGGTGTCACTTACTTTTTATTAGGCAATTCTACGCCGTAACCTTTTTTCTTATCTTCAGCTTTCAACCAAATGGCTAAAACAAAAGCTAAAACGCCTAATGCCGCAAAAATCAGCATCGGTACGGTATAATTATAACCTTTTGGGTCGAGTACACCTTTATTAGTCATCTGTAATGACCAACCAATGAGCATAGGGAAAGCCATTAAACCAATATTTTGAATCCAGAAAATGACAGAATATGCCGATCCTAAATAACGATTTTCGACTAATTTAGGAACCGAAGGCCATAAAGCTGCAGGAACCAAAGAGAATGAGATGCCTAATACTAAAATAGCAGAATAAGCTATAAAAGGCGTAAATTGTTCAGCTGGAACTAAAGCAAATACCAAGTGGCAGGAGCACATGAGCACTGAGCCAATGATAAGCATGGTAGCACCTTTTCCTTTATTATCTAAGAAAGCACCCAAAAGTGGAGTCAATAACATAGCACCGATTGGAAACCACGAGAAAATATCGCTAGCTTCTTTATTCGAAATAGCTAAACGATTCTCTAACATATTAGCAGCAAATTTTTGAAATGGGAAAATTGCAGAGTAGTATAGAACGCATAACCCAGCTACAATTAAGAACGTTTTGCTGGTAAACAACTTCCCAATATCACTTAATTTAAATGGTTCTTCAGGTTCTTCACCACTTTCACCCATCTGTTTTTCTAATTTTTTATCCATGAAAAAATACACGGTACATGAAATCAAGCCTATCAAAAGAAGCACTAAACAGAATAATACTGGAGAACTAATGTGTCCTGTAGCATCGGCTACACGTGGAGAAATACGGAAAATAGCAAAAACGCCTAAACGAGCGATTGCCATTTCGATACCCATAGCCAACGCTAATTCTTTACCTTGAAACCATTTAACAATACCTTTTGATACGGTTACACCCGCCATTTCAACACCACATCCAAAAATCATAAAGCCTAATGAGGCTAATTTAGCTGATGCAGGAAACGATGTCCAGAATGAGTTTAACAGTGTCTCGATTCCACTTCCAGCAAAGGCTTCACTAACAGCATAAAATTTGATAGATGCACCTGTTACCATTACAAAACCAGATAGAATAGCGGTAAAACGTACTCCCATTTTATCCAATATAATACCTGCAAAGATGAGGAAAAATGCAAATACATTTAAGAAGTATTCCGAACTAGCAAAAGTGCCATAGATATCTGGAGTCCATTTGAGTTGTTCTTGTAACATACTTTGTAGTGGCGAAAGTACATCTACAAACATATACGCAAAAAACATGGTAGACGCTAATAATACAAGTGCTGTCCAGCGAGCCACTGCGTTATCACGCATGAGGGTTTGAATCTTTTCTGTCATAATTCTAAATTGATGGATGTTTTTACTAAAAAATTGCTGCAAAAGTACGAATTTATACGTTAATAGCACCATGTTTATCATAAAATTTACCAAAGTAGCTCTATGGTTGACGTTTTTATGGTCTGTTTTTTTTAATAAATGAAAACTAGTCCTTATTTTAAGAAGCAAATAAATAATTGATTATTAAAGTAATAATTCTTTTATTGGCTGGTCTTGATTGGTTAAAGTTGGTTAACCCTATTAATAGTTGTCTTTTTTGCACTATATTTGTACACTGAATAATTATTCTCATTAAAGTAAGGAGGTTATTATGAACAAGTTTAAACTATTTTTGTTGATTAGCTGTTTATCATCTTTTTCAGCTTTTGCTCAATATGATGATATCTATTTTAATCCCAAAACGGATATCCCCAAAAAGGATGTACGCAAAGTAGTAAAATACTCTGATGTGGAGGCTGAACAACCTTCTGTGCTATTGGATGCCAATGTGAGTCTTACGGAAGAAGATTATACCTACACTCAGCGATTAAATGCGTTTCATAACGAAAACTTATTAGTGCATATCGAAGGCAATGATACCACTATTTATGATTTAGCTAATGGCGACTATAATGTCTCTGTTGGTGATAATGGTGTCGATATTTCGGGTAACAATACGAATGTGAATAACAACCCATATTATAATAATTACTACGACAATATGGGTTGGGGCTGGTCTTGGAATTCTTGGTATGGTATGCCATTTTATTATAACAACTATTATACCTATTGGGGTTGGATGCCTGCCAATTATTGGAGTCCATTTTATTATGATCCTTGGTACTATCCTTATTATGATTGTTATTCGTGTTATAATCCAGGTCATAATGGCAGTTCAAGTTATTCCGATATATCCAATGAAACGTATCGTCGTCAGCATAATAGCGCGGGTCGTTATGATGGCACACGTAGTACGACTTCCACAACATCATCAAATAATGTTGGAGCACGTAATCGTGAAGCTTCTTCCACTCAAAGTGTAGGAACTACGAACACACGAAGGTCTCAAAGTTCAACCGTATCTACGTCATCCAATTCAGAATCTACGCGTGGAAGTTACAGCTCTGGATCAACTGTGCGTGTAACTACTTCTTCATCAGATAATGGAAGTCGTTATTCAGGAACATCTTCGAGTTCGTCAAGTAGTAGCGGAAGTCGTTCTGGATTTTCTTCTGGAACTCACTCTACATCTGGCAGCGGTACTCGTTCTACGGGAACTTCTAGTGGTTCAAGTAGTGGAGGAAGCCGCGGTGGAGGTTCTTCTTCAGCTGGTGGTGGATCTCGTGGAGGTGGTAGTAGTACTACACGTCGTTAACGTTTAATTCAAAATAATCATGACCATTATGAAACGTAATATAATCACATTAACCTTATTGCTCTTTGGTATTTCGGTTTCGGCACAAGGCATTTTTGATGCTTTGCGTTATGCCGATAATTCGATTAATGGAACTGCTCGTTACATGAGTATGGCAGGTGCCTTTGGAGCTTTAGGTGGCGATGCTTCGAGTATCGTAGATAATCCTGCAGGATTGGCCATTTATAGAAGTTCAGAAATGACCATAACAGGTAATTTTATGACCGTACAAACCAAGTCTAAGTGGGATCAGCCAGCTTCAGGATCTAAATTCAATTTTAATATTAATAATGCAGCCTTAATATTTGCTTATGTTGATCCGATGCGAGAGCGAGGCTTAGTGGCTAGCAACTTTAGTTTCTCTTATAATCGTTTGAAAAATTTTCACCGTTATGCTGATATTCGTGGTGGTGAATCATTGAATTCAATGACCGATTATATGGCTAGCTTCACAAATGGTTTCGCAGAATCAGCCTTGGAAAAAACAGATTCGTATGATCCATACGATAATATAAATGTGCCATGGCTTTCTGAGCTGGCTTATCAAGGTTATTTAATTAATCCTGGTGCTGGAGCAGATTCGCTAAAATGGACATCTTTACTCGCGAATGGAGAAACATCTACAGGACGTTACAAAGCCGTGGAAAGTGGTAGTGTCGACGAGTTTGGCTTCAATTATGGTGCCAATATTAGTAATGTGTTCTATCTCGGAGCAGGTTTTAATTTACAATCTATTGATTATGCCATTACATCTGTTTATGGAGAACAATTTCAGGCTGGTGGTAATTTTGTGCTAAAAAATAATTTTTACACCACCGGGGTTGGCGTAAATTTTAAGTTTGGAGTTATTGTTCGTCCTATGTCTTTTATGCGCTTAGGTTTGTCGTTTCATACGCCGACTTATTATGCCATGACAGACCGTTTTTATGCTGAGATGGATTATGATACAGAATATGTAGGTACAGCTAAAGCACCAAGTGGATATGCTTCATATAGTTACAGAACACCGCTTAAGTTTCAGGCTAGTACAGCCTTTATTATCGGAAAGTCTGCTATTATTAGTTTTGATTATCTGTTTACTGACTATAAAGGGTCTACTCGTTTAAAATCGGAAGTGAACGAAACTGATGTTTTTGAGAATGGTAATGCTTATGCGTTAGACAATGATGATATAAATAAGTATGCTTTATCTGGTCATACATTTAAAGCTGGTGCAGAATATCGTTTGTCAGAGGCCTTTTCCGTCCGTGGTGGTTTTGCTTATCAAACGGAATCGGTTGGGAATGATGCTATTAAATCTGTTCCGCTTAATACCATTCGTACCGATATGGAATATTTTAAAGATCAAGGCTCATTATATGGAACTGGAGGGTTTGGCTATCGTCATGAAGGTTTTGGCATTGATTTAACGTATGCGTATCGTCAAAAAAACGAATTATTCAAATCGTATGAGACTACAGCATTTAATGCCTCCAAAGTTGTCACCAATACACATAATGTAGTTTTATCCTTATCGTATAGATTTTAATCACTGTGTTATATAATAAATAAGCCTTACTTTTTATAGTAAGGCTTTTTTATTGATTCCATATTTCATAAGCTGCTTCTGCTTGATTAATAAGCATTTCTAAACCATTTTTTATGGTGGCACCGCGTGCTTCTCCTTGTAACAAGAATTGCGTTTTGACTGGATTATATACCAAATCGTAGAGTAAGTGTTTTTCACCGATAGCTTTATATGGAATATCTGGATAACTCTCCAAATCGGGAAACATACCGAGTGGTGTTGTGTTAATTATCAACGTATGTGTCGAAATGATTTCAGACGTAAGCTCATCGTACCCTAACTTATTAAGACCAGCTTCACGCGATACGTATACGTATGGAATGTTTAATTTAGTGAGAACGTAAGTTACAGCCTTTGAGGCACCACCTGTGCCCAAAACTAAAGCGCGTGTATGATGTGTTTGTAAGAGTGGCTTGAGTGTCGTTTCAAATCCGATAACATCCGTATTAAAGCCTTTTAGCCATGTTTGTCCCTCTTTTTTACTAAATTGAATGGTGTTTACAGCTCCTACTTGTGTTGCTAGGTCATCAACCTCGTTTAAAAAAGGTATTATTTGTTCTTTGTATGGAATCGTAACATTTAATCCTTGCCATTGTTTTGAGAATACATCTTTTATTTCCTCTATATTTGCTAATTCGCATAAAGAATAATTGGCGTTGATATGTGTTTTTTCAAATTTACTAGTAAAGTAATCTTTTGAAAAAGAATGCTTTAGTGATTTTCCAATTAATCCGTAATGTAACATAATTAGCAGAAGGAATACAGTTACTAAAATAGTTGGCTAAATTATTTTTTGCGTTTGATGAGTGTCTTAGCAATTAACCAAATGGCAGCTAAACCTACTAAAACGAGCATTATTATTGATAACTCGTGGCTATATTTGTTAATTAAATCGGCTTGACCATGCGCTAAATAACCAATGAAAGCTAATATACAATTCCAAATACCAGCACCAAGGGTTGTGTATAGTATAAAACTACCAAGATTCATTTTAGCTAAACCTGCAGGAATTGAAATTAATTGTCGAATGCCAGGAACCAAACGACCAATAAAAGTGGATACCTTTCCATGATTATTGAAATAATCTTCTGCTTTTTTAATTTTTTCGCTACTCAACAGACATAAATGTCCAAGTTTACTATCTGCAAATTTGTAAATAATAGGTCGACCGAGCCATAAAGCCAAGTAATAATTAATGAGTGCACCAATAATAGCTCCTAATGTACCAAACAACACTACTAAAAAAATATTTAAATCACTTTCGGGCTTGCTAGCAACATAAGCCGCTGGTGGAATAACTATTTCAGATGGAAATGGAATGAACGAACTTTCAACAGTCATCAAAAGTGTAATATTCGTATAATTCATATTGGCATCATACCATTGTTCCACCTGTTGAACTATAGATAGGGAATCTTTAGAAGTTTGTTCTTGAGCAAATAAGGATAATGGTAATACCAATAAAATGGTCAATAATAATTTTTTCATAGAAATTATTTAATTAGTAATGATTTGGCTTCGGGAAATACGGATAGAAATATTTCGAGCGCATTGCTGTAAGTTTGTTCGGCCAAGCTAAAGAATTCCAACATTTTATCATAATCTTTTACGCCATAATAGGCCATCGACATAAGGAGCGTGAGTTTGTCGAGTGTGGAGTCTAAGTCAAATGCTTTTTCGTAACAAGGAACCGCTTGATCAAATTCACCTGATTGCATGTATAAATCGCCTAATTCTTTCCAAGTCTCAGGTTGTTTTTGGTCTAATTCTAACGAGTGAAGATACGCTATTTTTGATTCTTCAATTAAATTGTTTTTGTCCAAAATTTCCCCTAAAACAGCGTAACTTTCGGCAGAATCTGGATTAGCGTCAATGGCTTTTTTAATGTAGTCAAAGCCTTTCAGGTAGTCTTCTGTTTCCACCATACAAATGGCTGCACCAAGCCAAGCGTCAGCATTGTCAGGATTGAGTTTGGCAGCTTGCAAAAAACAGGTTAACGCCAAATCGAACACTTCACAGTTTTCATAACATTCGCCTAAAAATGCTGTAACAACACTGTCTTCAGGATAGTCGGCTAAATATTTTTTGTAAGCTTTGATAGATGGCACGTAATCTTCTAAATTAAAGTGACAGTGACCTTTTTGTAACCAAGCAATTGTGTCGTTTGGGTTGATGGCAATATTGAAATCGAAAGCGTCCAACGCTTCACGATAATGTTCTAAGTTAAAGTGGAGTAGCCCTAAACAAAACCAAGCGGATGCTTTATAAGGATCAATATCGAGAATACGATTATATATTTCAATCGCTTTTTCAGATTCGCTTAATTGTTCCAAATCCACTGCATATTCTACTAAAAGGTCCAAATTAGTAGGATCTTTTTTCAACCCTTTTTGTATAAAATAAGCGCTGTTGTGGTAGTCTTGAAACACATGCAACATCATCACAATATCCAAACATACTTCTGCTAAATCCTCTTCTGTGTAATGGTCTACCAACTCTCTAAAGAGGGTTATGGCTTCTCCTTTATGGTCAGTTTTAAGTAAAATTTCAGCTTTTGTAAATATATGCGCTGGGTTACCTTTTTCTTGATATTTGTCAATGAGTGCGAGTGCTTCGTCAAAACGACCCAAATTAGTGTAAATGCGGGCTTTTTTACATTGTAGATAAGAGCTATCAGGGTGTAATTTGAGGGCAAAATGAAGCGCATTTTGGGCACTTTCCACGTCGCCTAAATGTAAATAATGTTCAATAATAAACTCCAAATCTTCTACGTCAAAATATTCCGATTGCCCTTTCTGGTAAGCTTCTTCATAGTTTTTGATGATAGCTAATTCTTCGTTTGTTAAATCAAAGTCGTTACTACGCATAAATCAAAAATTGAGTTACAAAAGTAGCTCAATTTGTGCAGTTTATAAAAGGTTTCCGTAAAAAGTTATTAACACGAACAGGCATTGAAAGTCTTATCGTAAGAGCGTTTAGCAGTTGGCGCAAAAAAAAGCTGCATATGATTTATATACAGCTTTTTATTGTTAAGATTGCGACTATTTGTTACTCAGGAATCTCTTTTGTTTCAAAAGCAGAAATTTGACGATTGAAAATTTCGTCGAGCGAAACTAAGAATGTTTCCGTATTGCCAATACCTGTAATAGGAGTGATTTTTTCGATAATAATATTCATTAAATGACGATTATCTTTGGCATAAATTTTTACAAACATTGTGTAACGACCAGTAGTAGAATGGCATTCTACCACTTCAGGAATGTTTTTAAGTGATTCGACGACACTTTTAAAATACGACATGTCCTTAATGGTAATACCTACATAAGCACAAGTTTGGTAACCAATCTTGTAGGTATCAATAATAAACTCAGAACCTTTTATAACGCCAATATTTATAAGCTTTTGTACACGTTGGTGAATAGCAGCTCCCGATACATTGCATTCGCGTGCCACTTCCAAAAAAGGAATACGTGCATTTTGCGAAATCATTTGGAGGATTTTTTTGTCCAATCTATCAATTTGATGTCCCATAAATTAAGAGGTGTGTTTAAGTGGTTAAAAAAAGTGCTCAAAGGTAATGATTTTTTTTATATTTGTCAAAATAAATAACAAATAAATAGTAAAATGCTTATTTTTGTGGTTTTAAATAGAAAGTAACGATAAAGATGATTTAGTGTGTTGATAACTTTTATCTGTTTGTAAGTGAATTAAATAGGCACTTTTTACTCCTTGTTCATTTCTCAAATGGGATTGAAGGTTTTTTCAATCAATTTTTTTGTGTAATTTTGCACGAATTTTCACACAATACATCAGTATGAAACCAACATTGTTAGTTTTAGCGGCAGGAATGGGTAGTCGCTACGGGAGTCTCAAACAGTTAGATGGCGTTGGTCCTAATGGCGAAACCATTATGGATTATTCTGTTTACGATGCTGTTAGAGCAGGATTTGGTAAAGTAGTTTTTGTTATTCGCCACAGCTTTGAAGCTGAATTTCGCAAACAAATTGTAAGTAAATACGAAAATCATGTTCCTGTTGAAGTGGTTTTTCAAGAAATAGACAGCGTACCACAAGGTATAGCTTACGATAAAGAACGTGTTAAACCTTGGGGAACCAATCACGCCGTATTGATGGCAAAAGATGTGATTGATACACCTTTTGCGGTCATCAATTCTGATGATTTTTATGGACGCGAATCGTATCAGCTATTAGCTGATTTTTTGACAAATGTAACAGGGCAAGTTGGCCGTTATTGCATGATAGGTTACCATATTAGTAATACGTTGTCGGAAAGTGGCGCTGTAAACCGTGGTATTTGTAGCGTAAATGAACAAAAACTTTTGACTTCGGTGGTAGAGCGTACTAAAATAGAATGTGAAAGTGGGGTTATTCAATATCCATTGGAACATGGTGGTTATGAGACTATACCTAATGCTTCGTTAGTTTCTATGAATATGTGGGGTTTTACACCTGATTATTTCGCTTTTTCGGAAAAATCATTTGCAAAATTTTTGACAGAGCGCGGCATGGAGCCTAAATCAGAATATTACATTCCAACAGTGGTTGATGAGTTGATTAGCAATAATCAAGCTACCTGTGAGGTAATTGATACGCCAGCTAAATGGTTTGGCGTAACTTATGCCGAAGATCGTCCGCAAGTCGTATTGCAAATTAGTAAATTAATTCGTGAAGGAGTTTATCCACAACAATTATGGAAGTAACAAAAAAACTAAAGCAAATGATGAGCATGTTTACATCGTCACCAAAAGTGTTGGTTACAGGCGGTACGGGCTATATTGGCTCACATACTGTAGTGGCGCTACTTGAAGCTGGTTATGACGTGTATGTGGTAGATAACTTATCAAATTCAAACATTGAAGTACTTAATGGTATTGAGCAAATAACGGGCAAACGTCCGATATTTGAAAATATTGACTGTACGGATTATGTGGCTATGGATAAGTTCTTCACGAAACATGAAGGAATTAAAGCTGTTATTCACTTTGCTGCAAGTAAGGCAGTCGGAGAATCTGTTGAAATGCCATTGAAATATTATCGTAACAACGTGGTTTCATTGGTCAATTTGCTTGAATTAATGCCTATTCATAAGGTAGAAGGTTTGGTATTCTCTTCATCTTGTACGGTTTACGGACAGCCTGATGTATTGCCAGTAGACGAAAAGGCACCCATTAAAAAAGCATTATCGCCATATGGTAATACGAAGCAAATTTGTGAAGATATTATTATGGATACTGTGCATGCGAATCATGCTCTTAAGAGTATTTTGTTACGCTATTTTAACCCGATTGGTGCGCATCCGTCAGCTGCTATTGGCGAATTACCTAATGGCGTTCCTAATAATTTAGTGCCATTTGTAGCACAAACGGCCGCTGGAATTCATAAAAAAATCAAGGTTTTTGGTAACGACTACAATACGCCTGATGGAACTTGTATTCGCGACTATATAAATGTTATGGATTTGGCTTACGCGCATGTTACAGCCGTAGATCGTTTGCTTAATAAAGATCTACAAGAACCAGAAGTGTACAATTTAGGTACAGGAAAAGGTTTATCAGTAATGGAATTGATTAAAACATTCGAAGCTGTGAATGGCGTTAAAGTTCCTTATGAAATAGTTGGCCGCCGTGAAGGTGATATTGAGCAAGTTTGGGCAAATCCATCGTTGGCGCAAAAAGTGCTAAAATGGAAAGCCAAAGCGAGTGTTGAAGAGACTTTGGCCTCTGCTTGGAAATGGCAGCAACGTTGTATGGAGCGTAAATAAAACTCCCGTAAATATAATTATAAAACCAAATAAGAACTGTAACTCGTTCTTATTTGGTTTTTTTGTTTTTGGTAGTGCTATAGATTCAGCAAATTTTCTTATCTTTGTAAGTTAAAATATAACCCTAATTTTATGTTAACCAAAATTATTCTTGAAGACAATGTTTCCCGTTCGTACAAGCTAATCGAGGCTGCTGAACGTATTGTTATTTTGACTCATTTATCTCCCGATGGCGATGCGGTGGGTTCTTCGCTTGGCTTGTATCATTTTTTGAGAGAGATTGGAAAAGAGCCAGTTGTGGTTGTTCCAAATCGTTTTCCAAGCTTTTTAAATTGGATGTCGGGAGCTTCGGATATTGTGGTTCTGGAGGAAAAAAATAAGGAAGTACAGGGTTTAATTACAGACGCTGATTTGTTGATTTGTGTCGATTTTAATGACTTGAAACGTATTGATGGTGCTAAGCCATTTGTAGAACAGTCGCACGCAAAGAAAATTTTAATAGATCATCATTTATCACCCGAAGCATTTGCTGATGTAACCATTTCGCATCCCGAAATTTCATCGTCTAGTGAACTCGTTTTTCGGTTGATTTGTCGGATGGGCTTTTTCCAAAATATAACAAAAGCATGTGCGGAATCCATTTATGTGGGTATGATGACTGATACAGGCAATTTCTCATATGCTTCTCAAAGTCCTGAAATTTATCATATTATTTCGGAATTATTGTCAAAAGGAATTGATAAGGATAACATTTATCGCTTGGTATATAACACCTATTCTGAAAATCGCATGCGTTTGATGGGTTTTTGTTTAGTTGAAAAAATGAAGCTTTACAAAGAGCAACGAACAGCCGTTATTAGCTTGTCGTTGGATGAATTAGCTCGTTTCGATTACCAAGTAGGTGATGCAGAGGGCTTTGTTAATATTCCTTTGTCAATTGAAGGAATTGATGTTTCTGTTTTTGTGCGAGAAGATGTGAAAAAAGTGAAGATGTCGTTCCGTTCGCAAGGAACATTCCCTGTTAACAAAATGGCGTCAACTTATTTCAATGGTGGTGGGCATTTGAATGCTGCTGGTGGCGAAAGTTATCTCTCGTTGGCAGAAACGCTTGATAAATTAGAGAAAGTCATTATAAAAAACGACATTCAAGCATAATGAAATACATAGTCATCTTAGGCGATGGTATGGCCGATGAGCCGATAGCAGCATTGGGGAACAAAACTCCTTTGCAGGTGGCTCATAAACCAACCATGGATAAAGTGACTCAATTGGGACAATCTGGTTTGTTACATACAGTGCCTGCAGGTTTTCATCCAGGTAGCGAAATTGCCAATTTATCGGTTTTAGGGTACGACGTAGCCTCTGTTTTTGAAGGTCGTGGAACGTTGGAAGCTGCCAGCATGGGCGTTTCTGTCGAATCTAATGAAATGGTGATGCGATGTAACTTAATTTGTATCGAGGAAAATAAGATTAAAAATCATTCGGCTGGTCATATTTCTAACGAAGAAGCTGCTGAATTAATCGCATTTTTACAAGCGGAATTAGGTTCTGATTTGGTGCAATTTTTTAACGGAATCTCGTATCGTCATTTATGTAAATTAAAGTATGGAGATAAACGCATAACGTGTACACCACCGCACGATGTAGTTGGAACTCCTTTTAATGATGTATTAATTACACCGCAAGTGCCTGAAGCAGTAGAAACGGCAAACATACTGAATGATTTGATTTTACGTTCGCAATTATTACTCGAAAATCATCCAGTGAATATTAAACGTCGCGCCGAAGGCAAGGATGCTGCCAATAGTATTTGGTTTTGGTCGCCAGGTTACCAGTCTGTTATGAAACCGTTATCGGAATTATTTGGCGTACAATCAGGTTCGGTTATTTCTGCGGTCGATTTAATAAAGGGTATTGGTATTAATGCAGGACTTAAACCGATTGAAGTTGAGGGTGCCACAGGTTTGTATAATACAAACTATGAAGGTAAAGCCGAGGCTGCGATAAAAGCTTTAAAAACGGACGATTTCGTTTTCGTACATGTCGAAGCAAGTGATGAAGCTGGTCACGAAGGTGATGTGGATTTGAAAATTAAAACCATTGAGTATCTTTCGGAACGTTTGATTAAACCAATTTTGGAAGCCATAAATACGATGTCGGAATCCGTGACGATAGCTATATTGCCAGATCACCCAACGCCATGTCGATTGCGTACACATACAGCAGAGGCCGTGCCATTTGTGATCTATAATCCAACAAAAATGCCTGATACAGTGACTCAATTTGATGAGTTTTCGTCACAACGTGGTGCACTTGGTATTTTAGCAGGTGATGAATTTATGAAACAGCTATTTAGCAAATAAGATAATATAAACAAAACTAATTATAAAGTTATGGAACTCTCAGAACAAGAATTATTTAGACGTCAGAGTCTTGACACGATGCGTGAAATGGGTATAGAACCATATCCTGCAGCGCAGTATCCAACCGATGCTTTTTCTACTGAAATAAAAGCAGACTTTAAAGACGAAGAATCTGGTAAACCTGTGTGCATTGCCGGTCGTATTATGAGTCGTCGTATTATGGGTAAAGCCTCGTTTGTTGAGTTGCAGGATTCAAAAGGACGTATTCAAGTTTATATCTCGCGCGATGATATTTCCACCGAAGCGCAACCTGAAATGTACAATGTGGTGTTCAAAAAACTGTTAGATATTGGTGATTTTATTGGTATCAAAGGATTCGTATTTCGCACGCAAATGGGCGAAATCAGTGTTCATTGCCAAGAGCTAACCGTACTTGGTAAATCATTGCGTCCACTTCCAATCGTAAAATATAAAGATGGCGTAGCATACGATAAATTTGAAGATCCTGAAATGCGTTACCGTCAACGTTATGTCGATTTAGTGGTTAATGAAGGCGTTAAAGAGATTTTTCAAAAACGCACCAAGGTTTATCAATCTATGCGCGATTTCTTTAATGGCTATGATTATATGGAAGTGGAAACACCCGTTTTGCAATCTATTCCTGGTGGCGCAGCTGCACGTCCATTCATTACACATCATAATGCATTAGATATTCCATTGTATTTGCGTATTGCTAATGAGTTGTATTTGAAACGATTAATTGTAGGTGGTTTTGAGGGTGTGTATGAATTTTCGAAAAATTTCCGTAACGAAGGTATGGACCGCACACATAATCCAGAGTTTACGTGTATGGAGATTTATGTATCGTACAAAGATTATAACTGGATGATGGATTTCACCGAACGTATGCTCGATAAAATCTGTATGGACGTGAATGGAACGCACGAAGTACAAGTGGGTGAAAATGTTATTAGTTTTAAAGCTCCATTCAAACGCATTACCATGTTGGATTCTATCAAAGAGTTTACAGGGCATGATTTGACTGGAAAAACAGAAGAAGAAATTCGTTCGGTTTGTAGAACCTTGAACATGAATATCGACGATACGATGGGTAAAGGTAAGTTGATTGATGAAATTTTTGGCGAATTCTGCGAAGGGAATTACATCCAACCAACATTTATTACCGACTATCCCAAAGAAATGTCGCCACTTACCAAAAAGCATCGTGATAACCCAGATTTAACGGAACGTTTTGAGTTGATGGTGAATGGCAAAGAGTTGTGTAATGCTTATTCGGAACTCAATGACCCAATTGACCAGTTGGAACGTTTTCAAGAACAATTAAAATTGAGCGAAAAGGGTGATGATGAAGCCATGTTTATTGATATGGATTTTGTGCGAGCTTTGGAATATGGTATGCCACCAACATCTGGTATGGGAATTGGTATGGACCGTTTGGTGATGTTGATGACAGGACAAACAACCATCCAAGAAGTGTTGTTCTTTCCTCAAATGAAACCAGAAAAAGTTCAGAAAAAGGACGATACCACTAAATTTTTAGCATTGGGTGTAGCTCCAGAATGGATTGAGCCGTTGCAAAAATTAGGTTTTGATATGGTTGATAAATTAAAAGGACAGAATCCTAACAAACTACATCAAGATTTGTGTGGTTACAACAAGAAAAATAAATTATGTTTGGCAAATCCTGCTAAAGAGGATGTTGAAAACTGGGTCAAATAATCACTTAAAACCTGTGAAACTTATGAAAACGCTCAAAAAATCGCTATTTTTAGCTTTTGTACTTGTGTGTAGTAGTGCTGTTTTTGCCGTTAATACTAAGGCAACCTTAAAAAAGGCCAACGTCTATTTTAATGGTGCAGAGTTGATTCATAGCGCGTCAGCGTCATTAACTAGTGGCGAAAATGAACTCTCTATTGAAGGCCTGAGTCCACAAATAGATCGTAATAGCTTAAAGATTAAGGTGAATAATGGTGTGATGGTGACAGCTTCGGAGTTTTCGGTTAATTATTTGGAACCAACCAAAGATAATCCGTCTGTGAAATTATTGCGCGATTCTTTGGAACTTTATCAAGCGGATTTAACCAAAGTAACGACTTCAATTAAAATCAATAAAGATTTATTGACCTTGTTACGTAAAGGCGTTGAACATAATTTATCATTGGTAGAAAAGGGTGCTACTGTAGCCGAAATTAATACCAATATGGATTTGTATAAAACTAAGGCAACGGCTTTGGAAGCATTGGTAGTGGCTGACAACAAGAAAAAAGAGCAGTTGGATCAACAAATTGCGCGCCTTAACAATCAATTACAACAAGAAATTGGTAAAGGTGGTAAAAATACGGGCGTTTTGAAATTAACGTTAGCAGCTCCTGCAGCTACAGCGGCTACATTTAGTATTAGCTATTTTACCACATCGTCTAGTTGGACACCGTATTATGATATTAATATTGCATCTACCGATAAACCAATTAATATACTAGGTAAAGCTAAAGTACGCCAAACTACAGGATTGGATTGGAACCAAGTAAAATTGACACTTGCAACTGCAAAACCTACATTTAATAAGGAAGCTTCGTATTTTAGTACGTGGTTTTTGGATTATGTACAGCCAATGCAACGATATGCTATGACGGCTGCTCCAATGGAGAGTTATAAATTAGAAAATCAAGCTCTTGATGAGGTTGTAACCGTAGCTTATGGTACTAGTAAGAAGTCAAAAATATCAAATTCGCCTCTTTATGTTCTTGATGGCGAAATTATTAGTGAAGAGTATGCTCAATCATTAGATCCTAATTATATTAAGTCTAAAAACGTGCTAAAAGGTGCTCAAGCCGAAACACAATATGGGTCGGAAGGTAAAAATGGGGTAGTGATTATGACGACAAAAAGCATGGAAGATTTCATTACTCAAACCGAAACTGCTTTGAATGTAGAGTATAAAATGGACATGCCTTTTACCATTCCAGGCAATGGGAAAGAACAAACGGTTGATTTGAAATCATACCAAACGGAGGCTAACTTCAACTATTACTGTGCTCCAAAACTCGATGCCGAAACGTATTTGTTGGCCGAAATCGCTGATTGGGCCAATTTGAATTTATTGAGTGGCAAGGCCAATATTACGTACGATGGTTCGTATGTAGGTGAAACCAATATCAATACAAATTCTACCGAAGATAAATTGAAATTAACTTTGGGAACAGACAAACGCGTGAGTGTTATGCGCGAAAAGGTCAAAGATTTTAGCAGTGTAAAAACCTTTGGTTCTACCACTAAAGCAGTTCTTACGTATAAATTGACTATTAAAAATAATCAAACGAAAGCCATTCATGCGGTGTTGAAAGATCAATATCCAATTTCTACACAGAAGGATATTGTGGTAGAATTACTCAAAGAAACCACGCCAGCTTGTGATAATAATAAAGAAACAGGTGTGTTGACTTGGGAACTTGATTTACAACCGGGCGAATCGCAATCGTTTACGTTAAGTTATAGCGTTCAATATCCAAAAGGAAGTCGTCTTAATTTGGAATAAATTCAGCATGAGAGCTGATTTCTATTAACATTTTTTGTACCTTTGCAGTCCATTAATTTAAAATTAAATTTTAATCCTAATATATTCATATGAACACAGTAGAACAACTGAACAAAGCTGCCGACAATATTCGTCTTTTAGCAGCATCAATGGTCGAAAAAGCAAACTCAGGTCACCCAGGTGGTGCTATGGGTGGTGCCGATTTTATCAACGTACTTTACTCTGAATTTTTGGAATACGATCCACAAAACCCACGTTGGGAAGGTCGCGATCGCTTTTTCTTAGATCCAGGTCACATGTCGGCTATGTTATATTCTGTATTAGCTTGCACTGGCAAATATTCATTGGAAGATTTAGCACAATTCCGTCAATGGGATAGTGTAACACCAGGACACCCAGAAGTGGATGTTATGCGTGGTGTCGAAAATACATCAGGTCCTCTCGGACAAGGTCATACATTTGCTGTTGGAGCTGCAATCGCTGCTAAATTTTTGAAATCAAAATTTGGTCAGATGATGAATCAAACCATTTATGCTTACATTTCTGATGGTGGTGTGCAGGAAGAGATTTCACAAGGCACAGGACGTTTAGCTGGACACCTTGGTTTGAACAATTTAATCATGTTCTATGATTCAAACGATATTCAATTATCTACAGAAACCAATGCTGTAACCAGCGAAAATGTAGCTCAAAAATATGCAGCTTGGGGCTGGCGTGTTATCGAAATCAATGGTAACGATGCTAACCAAATTCGCGAAGCATTAAAAGCAGCTAAAGCAGAAGCTGAAAAGCCAACTATTATTATTGGTAAAACCATTATGGGTAAAGGCGGTCGTAAAGCTGATAATTCAAGTTTTGAACGTAACTGCGAAACTCATGGTGCTCCATTTGGTGGCGATGCTTATATCAATACGGTTAAAAACTTGGGTGGAAATCCTGAAAATCCGTTTGTATTCTTCGAAGAAACAAAAGCTATTTATGCAAAACGTGCTGAAGAGTTGAAAGTTTTAGTAGCTCAAAAACAAGCTGAAAAAGCTGCATGGACAAAAGCTAATCCTGAATTAGCTGCTAAAATGGAATTATTCTTCTCTGGAAAAGCTCCTAAAGTAGATTGGTCATTGGTAGAGCAAAAAGCAAATCAAGCAACTCGTACCGCTTCGGCTACCGTGTTAGCTTCTTTGGCAAAACAAGTTGAAAATATGGTAGTTGCTAGTGCCGACTTGTCGAACTCTGATAAAACAGATGGTTTCTTGAAACAAACACACGCTATGACTAGCACCGATTTTTCGGGTGCATTCTTACAAGCTGGTGTTGCTGAATTAACTATGGCTTGCGTTTGTCTTGGTATGGCTTTACATGGTGGCGTTATTCCTGCTTGTGCAACCTTTTTTGTATTCTCTGATTATATGAAACCAGCTGTTCGTATGGCTGCTTTGATGGAATTACCAGTGAAATTTATTTGGTCGCACGATGCATTCCGTGTAGGTGAAGATGGACCAACTCACGAACCAGTAGAGCAAGAAGCTCAAATTCGTTTGATGGAAAAACTCAAAAATCACCATGGTCATAATTCTATGTTGGTATTGCGTCCTGCTGATGTTTATGAAACCACAGTTTCTTATAAATTGATGCTCGAAAATGTATCGACTCCATCAGCTATCATTTTAAGTCGTCAAAATATTAACGATTTGCCAGGTGATCGTAACGTAGAAGCATACAAAGCCGACAAAGGCGCTTATGTTGTTAGCTGCGATGGCAATCCCGATGTTATTTTGGTGGCATCTGGCTCTGAAGTATCTACATTAGTAGATGCAGCCGCTATTTTACGCGGTGAAGGCAAAAAAGTACGTATTGTTTCTGTTCCATCAGAAGGTTTATTCCGTTCACAATCGGCTGAATACCAAGAACAAGTATTACCTCGTAATGTAAAAACGTTTGGGTTGACTGCTGGTTTACCAGTTAATTTACTTGGATTAGTTGGCGCTAACGGTATGGTGTTTGGTTTGGAATCATTTGGATTCTCTGCTCCATACAAAGTGTTGGACGAAAAACTGGGCTTTACACCAGTTCAGGTGGCTCAACAAATTCGTCAATTTTTGGCTTAATTTATAGCTCCCATTCAAAAAACGGTTCTCTGTAAAAAGAGAACCGTTTTTTTTGTCTATTATTGACTGTGTGAGTTGCCGTTTGTTGTTACTTCAAGTATCATGGTTCGAGTGCGTTAGTTTATCGTATTGGAGAGGTTCTGTTATTTGAGTGTTTTTTATTTCGGAAAACTTTTTTGCAATGTTAATAAATTAATTTATTTATAATCAAGTAATTAAAAAATATTCTGGAAAACATTGTAAAAAAATAAACTTACTCTATTGTTTTATTTTGGAAATAGTTGTAATATTGCAAAGAGGTTCTGTTCGACGCGAAACCCTTAAAAATCGTGAAAATATCATTTACAATTTATATTAAAAGTTTACTATCGTGAAAAAACAAATTTTCTCAGAAGAAGAGGCAAAAAAAGCTTCGTGTGATTATTTTGGAGGCGATGAATTAGCTGCACAAGTTTGGGTGAATAAGTATGCTCTGAAAGATTCAGAACAGAACTTATACGAACGTACACCTGATGACATGCACTGGCGTTTGGCTAACGAAATTGCACGTATCGAACACAAGTACCCAAATCCATTATCAGGAGAGGATGTTTTTGAGTTACTTAGAGACTTTAAGTACATCGTACCAGCAGGTAGCCCTATGACAGGTATTGGTAACAATCATCAAGTATCTTCATTGTCGAACTGTTTCGTTATTGGTATAGATGGAGACGCAGACTCGTATGGTGCTATTATCAAATTGGATGAAGAACAAGTACAATTGATGAAACGCCGTGGTGGTGTTGGTCACGATTTATCTCAAATTCGTCCAGAAGGTTCGCCCGTAAAGAACTCTGCGCTCACGTCTACGGGCATTGTTCCTTTTATGGAACGTTATTCTAACTCAACGCGTGAAGTAGCTCAGGGTGGTCGCCGTGGAGCTCTTATGCTATCTGTATCTATCAAGCATCCAGACTCTGAAAAATTTATTGATGCTAAATTGGAACAAGGTAAAATTACAGGTGCCAATATTTCGGTAAAAGTGGACGATGACTTTATGCGTGCTGTAGAAGCAGGGACATCGTATAATCAACATTATCCAGTAGATTCACCAAACCCAACTCATCAAAAAGATATTGATGCAAGCGCTTTGTGGAAAAAAATCATTCATAATGCTTGGCGTTCAGCTGAACCAGGTGTCTTGTTTTGGGATACCATCTTAAAAGAATCGGTGCCTGATTGCTATGCAGATCTTGGTTATCGCACTGTATCTACCAATCCATGTGGTGAAATTCCGTTGTGTCCTTACGATAGCTGTCGCTTGTTAGCTATAAATTTATATTCATATGTACAAAATCCATTTGCTAAAGATGCTAAATTCGATTTTGATTTATTCCGTAAACATGTGCAACTAGCACAACGTTTAATGGACGATATTATCGATTTGGAAATGGAAAAAATCGATGGTATTTTAGCTAAAATTGGTTCCGATCCAGAAGAAGCAAGCATCAAATTAACAGAATCGCAATTGTGGCAAAAAATTAAAGCTAAAACAGCACAAGGTCGTCGTACTGGTGTTGGTATCACTGCCGAGGGTGATATGTTAGCTGCTTTGGGTTATCGTTATGGAACAGAAGAGGCAACTGCATTTTCTGAAGAGATTCATAAAATTGTAGCTGTAGAAGCTTATCGTTCATCGGTCATTATGGCTAAAGAACGTGGTGCTTTTACCGTGTTTGATGCAGAACGTGAAAAAAATAATCCATTTATCTTGCGTTTGAAAGAGGCTGCTCCTGATATGTATGCTGACATGGTAAAATATGGTCGTCGTAACATTGCTTGTTTAACGATTGCACCAACAGGTACTACCAGTTTGATGACTCAAACAACATCAGGTATCGAACCAGCGTTTATGCCAGTGTACAAACGTCGTCGTAAAGTTAATCCTAACGATTCAAATGTACGCATCGATTTTGTGGATACCGAAGGCGATTCATGGGAAGAATACATCGTATTCCACCACAAATTTGTAACTTGGATGCAAGTGAATGGTTATGACGTAACAAAACGCTATTCGCAAGAAGAATTGGATGAATTGGTTGAGAAGTCACCTTATTATAAAGCTACAGCTAATGATGTCGATTGGTTGAATAAAGTGCGTATGCAAGGTCGTATTCAAAAATGGGTTGACCATTCTATTAGCGTAACCATCAATTTGCCAGCAGATGCAACTGAAGATTTAGTGGCTCATTTGTATATGGAAGCTTGGAAATCGGGTTGTAAGGGAGTTACCATTTATCGTGATGGCTCTCGCGCAGGGGTTTTGGTAAATGCTTCTAAAAAAGAGAAAGAGGGTGGTAAAGACAAGGAAGATCCAAACAAACGCTGTGTTTGCTACACTGAAGAGCATTTAGTTCGTCCTAAAGAATTGGACTGTGATATTGTACGCTTTCAAAATAAAAAAGAAAAATGGATTGCGTTCATTGGCTTAAAAGATGGTCGTCCTTATGAAATCTTTACTGGTTTAGCCGATGATGAAGAAGGCTTGTTGTTACCAAAAACAGTTACTGAAGGTAAAATTATCAAAGAAGTGGATGAAAATGGCGTTAAACGTTATGACTTCCAATATAAGAATACTAGAGGTTATAAAACGACCGTAGAAGGGTTGTCTCACAAATTTGATAAAGAGTATTGGAACTATGCTAAACTCATTTCAGGTGTGTTACGTTACGGTATGCCAATTGATCAAGTTGTAAAATTGGTGGCAGGTTTACAATTAGATAGTGAATCTATTAACACTTGGAAATCAGGTGTAGAACGCGCCTTGAAAAAATATATTCCTGATGGAACAGAAGTTGAAAGTATGGAGTGTCCTGAATGTCATCAGCATTCCATCGTGGTAAAAGAGGGCTGCTTTGTTTGTTCAAATTGTGGTTACTCTAAATGTGGAGGATAGTCCCTTAAAGGACAAAATGAAAAACCCGGAAAGAGCCTTTCAAAAGAAATTTTGAAAGGCTCTTTTTACGGTTCTAATCTTGAATGATGTGCATAAAAAAATCCCGTCTCAATCAATGTGAAACGGGACTTTTAAAATTATGAAAAATTTTATTAACCAAGCATGCTTAATAAAATACCTGCTGCTACAGCAGAACCGATAACACCTGCTACGTTAGGTCCCATAGCGTGCATTAAAAGGAAATTGCCTGGATCTTCTTCTTGACCAACTACTTGCGATACACGTGCTGCCATTGGTACAGCCGAAACGCCAGCCGATCCGATAAGTGGATTGATTTTATCTTTAGAGAATAAATTCATAAATTTAGCCAATAAAACACCGCCAGCGGTACCAAAACTGAATGCCACGATACCCATACCCAAAATCATCAAGGTTTTTACATTTAAGAATGTGGCAGAAGTTGCAGTAGCTCCAACTGTAATTCCTAAGAAAATGGTTACAATATTCATTAGCTCGTTTTGAACAGTCTTGCTTAAACGTTCTACCACACCTGATTCGCGCATCAAATTACCAAGCATTAAGCTACCAATAAGAGCAGCAGCATCTGGTAATAAAAGTGATACAACGACTGTAACCATGATAGGGAAAACGATTTTTTCGGTTTTAGAAACACTACGTAGTTGTTTCATACGAATAGCTCGTTCTTTATGTGTGGTTAAAGCACGCATAATAGGTGGCTGAATAACAGGGACTAAAGCCATGTAAGAATAAGCTGCCACCGCAATAGGTCCCAATAATTCAGGTGCTAATTTTGATGTTAAGAAAATAGCTGTTGGGCCATCAGCACCACCAATAATACCAATAGAAGCAGCTTCGCGAGGCAAAAAGTCTAACGCAATAGCTCCTAAATAAGTAGCAAAAATACCAAGTTGTGCAGCTGCGCCTAATAATAAACTTTTAGGATTAGCAATGAGCGGACCAAAGTCAGTCATAGCACCAACTCCAAGAAATATTAAACAAGGATAGATACCTAATTTGACACCTAGATATAAATAATCTAATAAGCCGGCATGTGAAAATTGATCCCAATGTACAACACCATTAGCAAAAAGATCAGGAGAGAAGAGTCCTGCTCCTGGTAAATTACTTAATAACATACCAAAGGCAATTGGCATCAACAAGAGAGGTTCAAATTGTTTAACAATAGCCAAGTACAATAATAAGAATGACACTAATAACATCACTAAAATTCTCCAATCTTGAAAAATTTTAGCAAAACCAGTGCTTAGTCCAAATTCTATCAAACTATCACCTACGTTAATATCTGCTTCCATAGGAGTATCTGCCGCATTTATAGCAACAGAGTCAGAACTCACAGCAACCACTTTCGATGAGTCAACAGGCAATACCTTTTCTTGTGCTGATACAGGTATTGAGAAACTGACTACAGAAGCAATTACCAATAATAAATATTTTAAATGTTTCATCATGATAACGTTTTTCAAATTAGTCCATGATTAATAATAAATCATCTTGCATAACACTTTGACCAGTAGTAACTGCAATTGATTTTACAACGCCATCTTTTTCTGCTAAAATATTGTTTTCCATTTTCATAGACTCCAAGGTTAACAATACGTCACCACGTTTTACAGCTTGGCCTTCGGCAACAACCACTTTAAGTACACTCCCAGGAAGTGGGGATTTTATTTTAAATCCAGCAACAACTGGTTTTGGTGCGCTAGGTGCAGCTGCTGGAGCGGGTTTAGGAGTTTCAACTTTTGGAGCAGGTGCAGGAGCTGGTTTTTCAGTAGGAGCAGCGTTTGAAGATGCTTTTGTTTCTAGTTCTACTAATTTATCATCTTGTAATACATTTCGGCCTGGTTCTACCGCAACCGATTTGATAACGCCATCAGCTTCTGCTAAAATATTGTTTTCCATTTTCATGGATTCCATAGTTAATAAAACATCACCTCGTTTTACACTATCGCCAACAGCTACCAATACTTTCATAATACTGCCAGGAAGTGGCGATTTTACAATCATAGTGCTAGCAGCTGCTGTGCTATGTGAAGCTGCAGGAGCTACTGTGGCTGGTTTTACACTTGGACGAGCTGTGACAGCGGTTTTTTGTTCTCTTTCTATTTCCACTGTAAATGGGGTACCATTTACTTCGACTTCGGCTACATTATTTTCAATTTCGTTTACAGAAACTTCATATTTGCTGCCGTCTATTATAAATTTAAATTTTTTCATACGGATATTATCTTACTAAATTATTGATACCATAAATTTTTGCACTCCAAGGTGAATAACGACGTTCTACCTTTTTGATGGTAATAACGTGACTGTCTTGGTCGTGCACATCGGAATAATATAAATGTAATGCCATAGCAATGGCTGCACTTGCATTTGCAGGAAGTTGTACTTTGTGAAATTCTGTATCATCACTAATTTCTACCTTGGCATCTTTTGGAGTTCTAACAGCCTTAGGTACACGTACTTTAGGCGTCATTACTTTACCAAAAACATACAATAGTAAAATAAGTAAACACAAAACCACAAATACAATACCAAATCCTAACAAGGTAATGCTGAGTGCATTTGTCCAGTTTATTGTTAGTAAAATCATAATTATAAAGGTATGTTAGAGTGTTTCTTTAAAGGATTAGTCACACGTTTTGTTTGTAGTGTTTGGAAAGCACGTATAATACGGAAACGTGTATCGCGTGGTTCAATAACATCGTCGATATATCCTCTTGATGCTGCTTGATAAGGGCTAGCAAATTTATCTTGATATTCAGCTTCTTTTTCAGCGATGAATTTTGCTTTTTCTTCTGGATTTTCAATTGCTTTCAACGTTTTAGCTTCTAATACGCCAATAGCTCCAGATGCACCCATAACAGCGATTTCAGCATTTGGCCATGCATAGTTAAAGTCGCCACGTAATTGTTTGCAACTCATAACGATGTGAGCACCACCGTACGATTTACGAAGTGTAACAGTTACTTTAGGTACAGTAGCTTCGCCATAAGCAAACATCAATTTTGCACCATGGTCGATAATTGCTGCATATTCTTGTCCAGTTCCAGGTAAGAAACCAGGTACGTCAACCAATGTTAAGATTGGAATGTTGAATGCATCGCAAAAACGGATGAAACGAGCAGCTTTACGAGAAGCATCGCAATCCAACACACCAGCTAACCAGTTTGGTTGGTTGGCAATAATACCTGTTGATTGTCCATTGAAACGAGCAAAACCACATACAATATTTTTTGCAAAATCTTGGTGAACTTCCATGAAATCGCCATTATCAATAATGTTGTAGATAATGTCTTTTACGTTATAAGGTTTGTTTGGATTAGCAGGTACTAAATCATTCAAAGCGTCATCTGCACGATTGATAGGATCGGTACATTCTACCACAGGAGTTTCCTCCATATTGTTTTGAGGAATGAATGAAATTAAACGACGAACTTCTTCTAAAGCAGCTTCTTCGGTAGGAGCTGTAAAGTGAGTCACGCCTGATTTGGTAGCATGTACACGAGCACCACCAAGTTCTTCAACTGTTACATCTTCACCAGTTACCGATTTTACTACAGTAGGACCAGTAATAAACATATAACTGTTTTGTTCGGTCATCATAATAAAGTCGGTCAATGCTGGAGAATATACAGCGCCACCAGCACAAGGGCCAAAAATGACAGAAATTTGTGGAACAACACCAGACGCTAAAATATTACGTTCAAAAATTTCAGCATAACCAGCCAAAGCACATGCGCCTTCTTGAATACGTGCACCACCTGAATCGTTTAAACCGATAATAGGAGCGCCTAATTTCATACCCATATCCATCACGTGGCAAATTTTTTGAGCCATTGTTTCCGACAAAGAACCACCAATAACAGTAGAGTCTTGTGCAAAAACAAATACTAAACGACCGTCGATAGTACCACTACCAACTGCAACACCATCACCTAAAAAGACTTTTTTCTCCATACCAAAATCGGTACAGCGGTGGGTTACAAACATATCAACTTCTTCAAAACTACCTTCGTCTAAAAGAAGATTAATGCGTTCACGAGCGGTAAATTTACCTTTTGCGTGAAGTGCATCAATACTTTTCTGACCGCCACCAAGTTGAGCTTCGGCGCGTTTTGCTATTAATTTTTTTAATTTGTCTTGATTTTCCATATGAATTTCATTTATAGAATTTATTTTGGTTGTTCACATAATTCGGTTAAAACACCATGTGTTGATTTTGGGTGTAGAAAAGCAATATTCAAACCTTCAGCGCCTTTACGTGGTTTTGTGTCGATTAATTGTATATTAGCGGCAGCGCATTCATCTAAAGCTACTTGTACGCCATCTACATTAAATGCAATGTGATGTACACCACCACGTGGATTTTTTTCGAGCCATTTAGCAATAGCGCTTTCAGGACTTGTAGGTTCTAATAATTCGATTTTTGTTTGACCAACTTTGAAAAAAGCGGTTTTTACTTTTTGGTCAGCTACTTCTTCAATTGAATAGCATTTTTGACCGAGGAGTTGTTCGTAGTAGGGGATTACTTCATCCAAACTGCTTACTGCGATACCAATGTGCTCAATGTGAGATGGTTTCATAATAAAACGGATAAAATTTGATAAATTATAATTGATTGTAAAAATTGAATCTGACTATACAAAAAGCGACGCAAAGGTACTATTTTAAATTAAGACTCGGCTACTTTTTTTACATAATTAATCGATAAATTTGCACATTTTTTAGCAAAATGTATAAAAAAACAAAAAGGGTTTGCTCGTTTAAGAACAAAACCCTTATGTAATACAAAAACTAACCATCTAGCCTAGTTTATTTATTCAGTTTTTCGATGATTTGGTCAACTTCTTTATTGAAGTCTTCAATCAATTTTTTATAGTATGCTTTCACTAATTTAGGTTCTTTTGTACCATTCGGATGATTCACGCGTGCTAAAAAATCATTATTGATGTCTGCGATTTTTTCCACAATGGCATCAAAACCTGCATTATCCATTTTTTTTAGCATCAAATAATTAATATAACTCTCTGTAATTAAATCAGAAGTTACCAATTGAATACCTTTTTTAAGTGTTCTACGATTAGCCATAATAGACGATTTTTAGTGTTAATAGAATATTTGGCAAATATACTCGTTTTTTATGTAGAAACAATCATATTTTTGTGCTAAATTTGTCGGATAATTTGACTTTTGTACACGGTTTGACTACCTATTAATTTGTTTATGAAGATAAAAACTGCTTCCTTTTTTGTTATTGCCTTGTTAACTAGCGTGCTGACGGTTTCTTGCGTGGATGAAAAATTCACCACCGATCCATCGGCTGTGCTATCTTTTTCGTGCGATACACTCTCCTTTGACACAGTGTTTACAAATATTCCATCACGCACCGTGTCATTTTATATCTACAATAAAAACAATAAAGCACTTAAAATAAGTTCAGCTCGTTTGGCTAAAGGTGGTGAATCATATTTTAGATTCAATTTGGATGGCCGTATCCCTTCATCGAATAACTTATTGGAAGACATAGAGATAAAAGCCAAAGATAGCTTATTTGTGTTCGTAGAATTGACGGTTGACCCTAACAATGCAGATTTCCCAGTATTCTACAAGGATTCAATGGTATTTGTAACCAATGGGCAAACGCAAGATGTGAAGTTAATTACGTATGGTCAAGATGCTATTGTGTTTGACGGACAGTCGTTGACCGAGAATACAACGTTCACAGCCGCAAAACCCTATTTAATATTTAATTATTTGCATATTAAAGAAGGTAAAACGCTCACCTTAGAGCCTGGTACACGACTCTTTTTTCACGATAAAGCTAATTTAGTCATAGATGGAAATTTAGTTTCTAATGGAACTTTAGCAAATCCAGTTGTCATGCGCACCGATCGTTTTGATAAACTGCCCGATGTGGATAAAACACCTTACGATTATATGCCAGGACAGTGGGGCGGTATTTATCTCCAAAATAGCAAAGCCGTACATCAATTAAATTACACTTCCATTCGTGGATGCGACCTTGGTGTTGTAATTGTCGGAACGGCCTCTACACACCCAACATTAACCATGAAAAATTGCGTTTTGCACTGCATGACACAGTATGGATTGTATGCTCAAAATGCTCAAGTAACAATTGAGAATACTGAGATATCTAATTGTGGTACATCTTGTTTATATCTTTTAGGAGGTGAGTCGTATGTGGTGCATGCCACACTTGCCAATTACTATAATTGGGGAAAACGTCAGAGTGAAACTTTGGTCATTGCAAACTACCAATTAGACGGCAATTTACTCTATCTTTATCCTATCACGTCATCTGTAGTCGAAAATTCTATCGTATTTGGCAATCAAAGCAAAGAGATTTTATTGCAG
The DNA here is from genome assembly GCA_964570565.1 of uncultured Paludibacteraceae bacterium. Lineage (GTDB taxonomy): Bacteria > Bacteroidota > Bacteroidia > Bacteroidales > Paludibacteraceae > W0P28-013. Next base: position 89,523 of record CAZMYT010000005.1, on the reverse strand, counting down.
AAAGATACGTTTACCAATGCCATGTATAATGTGTTAGTTAGCAACACATTGATAAAATCAAAGCGTTTAGAAGATGCTGAATTTCATAATATAACATGGGCTCGTTCACAAAATTCAACTGTTCAAGGTGTTTCCGATACTGTATTTGTGAATACATCGACCGAAAAAATAACAGAAACAGGCTATTATAATTTCCAATTAGATGTTAAATCGATAGCTCGGTCGAAAGCTAACACAACAGTTGCTGGTCGTTACCCGGTTGATTTATTGGGTAAAAATCGTTTGTTAGATGGCGCTCCCGATTTAGGGGCGTATGAAAAATAACGAGACAAGGAGCATGAAAGCACGTTTATTACTGGTAGTTTGTTTGGTTTGTATGGGCGTTACGGCTCAGCAACCTGCTACTATGCGTGTCATGTGTTATAATGTGGAGAACTTGTTCGATATAAAAGATGATACACTAACGAATGATTCGGAGTATTTGCCCGGTGGAATGCGTGGCTGGAACTACAAACGCTACGAACAAAAGCTGGCGCATATAGCTCAAGTGGTTACAGCCGTTGGCGGTTGGTCGCCTCCAGCGATTATTGGTCTTTGTGAAATTGAGAATGATAATTGTTTAAAAACATTAGTAAAGTATTCGCAATTAAAATCGCTTAATTATCAGTATGTTCATTATGAGTCACCTGATGCGCGTGGTGTGGACGTTGGATTGCTTTATCAACCTCATTTATTTAAACCAATTGCCTCAAAACCCATACATGTTGCGTTAAAAACTGCGCGTACAACACGCGATATCCTTTATGTTTCTGGTACGTTGCCCAATGGCGACACCGCACACGTATTTGTGAATCATTTTCCTTCACGTTTAGGTGGAGAATTAGAAAGTGAACCCAACCGATTTACGGCGGCTTCCGTATTACGAGCACAAGTGGATAGCATTTTAAAACTCGATTCGGCCGCATTGGTGTTGATTATGGGCGATTTTAATGATTATCCCAACAACAGAAGTATTAATAACGTGTTGGCGGCGCAACCGCTTACGCAACCAACGCTGACCACCAATCAATTATATAACCTCACTTACGACTTGCATCAACGTGGCGATATAGGCAGCTACAAGCACGATGGTCAGTGGGGTATGCTCGACCAATTTATAGTATCGGGCGGTTGGCTAAAACGTGCCAAACAATCTTTTATAGATGCCAATTCTGTTACAGTTTTTGCTCCAGAATGGCTTTTAGAAGAAGCAAAACCACTTGGAAAACAGCCTACTAGAACCTATGTTGGTATGAAATTTAATGGTGGTTATAGCGATCATTTACCCATATTCCTAGATATTACGCTCAATTATAAATAATCCGTTATGAAAGTTCAACTCTTTATACCTTGCTATATTGACCAATTGTATCCACAAACAGGTCAAAATACGCTCGAAATTCTCCAAAAAGTGGGTTGTGAAGTGATTTATAATCCCAATCAAACATGCTGTGGTCAACCAGCGTTTAATAGTGGCTATTGGGCGGAGAGCAAAGCCTTAGCTGAGAAGTTTTTCAACGATTATAACCCTAATATTCCTATTGTGTCGCCTTCTGGTTCGTGTACCGGATTTATCAAACGTCACTATGCCAAACTATTCCCTAATGAGGCCGAAAAACTAGCGTTGTGCGATACGGTGTCCAATAACTTGTTCGAACTATCTGATTTTTTATGTAATCAGTTGAAAATAGTTGATTTGGGAGCCGTTTTTCCTCATAAAGTAACGTTGCATCGTTCTTGTTCATCTATTCGAGAATATGGACTTACAAATGAGCCAGAACGCTTGTTGAGTCACGTGAAAGGATTAGAATTAATAGAGATGGAAGAGAGTACTACGTGTTGTGGTTTTGGGGGTACATTTGCTATAAAACAAACCGATATTTCTACAGCCATGGTTGCCAAAAAAGTGGAGTATGCGCTGGCTACGGGAGCAGAATACATTGTAGGTACAGAGGCTTCATGCTTGATGAATATTACCAGTTACTGCCAAAAACAAGGATTTCCTATTCGTGGTATTCATTTGGCAGATATTTTGAACGCAAAATAAAGTATGGCTGCAAAAATTCAAAAAACCAATGTGGCGCGGTTATTGGATAGTTACCACGTAAATTACGACTTGATTCCGTACGAAGTTGATGAATCGGATTTAAGTGCGGTACACGTCGCTAAGCTACTAAATGAACCTATCGAACTGGTTTTTAAAACGTTGGTTTTACGTGGTGATAAAACTGGATTTTTTGTTTGTGTGATTCCTGGTGCCGACGAAGTGGATTTAAAATTAGCAGCCAAAGCATCAGGGAATAAAAATTGTGCCTTAATTCCGATGAAGGATTTATTAGGACTTACAGGGTATATTCGTGGAGGTTGTTCGCCATTGGGTATGAAAAAGCATTTCCCAACGTACATTCACGAAACTTGCCAATTATACGATTACATTTACATTAGTGCTGGCGTGCGTGGTTTACAAATAAAATTAAGTCCAACGGATTTAATTTCCTGTTCTAACGCTATGTTATCTGCATTGCTGTAAAAATAGCAAAGTGACAATAAATTAGAAGGTTTACACCCTAAAATAGTTGTAATTTTATTGATTTTGGGGTGCTGTTGTTGATAACTCTCACTCCAAATAGGTGATTCAATACTTATTTTTTTATATCTTTGCCACCTATTAGGTCAAAATCTAACACCACTAAAATATTTAACAAAATGGCTAAACAAAAGAAATTTATTACTTGTGATGGTAATCAGGCTGCAGCGCATATCTCGTATATGTTCTCAGAAGTGGCTGCTATTTACCCAATTACGCCATCCTCAACGATGGCAGAGTATGTTGATGAATGGTCTGCGGCTGGACGTAAAAACATTTTCGGTGAAACTGTCTTAGTTCAAGAAATGCAATCGGAAGGCGGTGCAGCAGGTGCTGTACATGGTTCATTACAAGCAGGTGCGTTGACTACTACTTACACCGCATCTCAAGGTTTATTGTTGATGATTCCTAATATGTACAAAATTGCTGGTGAATTACTTCCATGCGTATTTCACGTGTCGGCACGTACATTAGCCAGTCATGCACTTTGTATTTTTGGCGATCATCAAGACGTTATGGCTTGTCGCCAAACTGGTTTTGCTATGTTGGCTGAAGGCTCAGTACAAGAGGTGATGGATTTAGCGGGTGTGGCACATTTAGCTACCATTAAAAGCCGTGTACCTTTTGTGAATTTCTTCGATGGATTCCGTACCTCACACGAAATTCAAAAAATTGAATCGATTGAAAATGAAGACCTCGCAGGTCTTATCGATCAAAAAGCATTAGCAGAGTTCCGTAGTCGTGCCTTAACTCCTGAGAACCCTGTGGCACGTGGTATGGCTGAAAATCCTGATCATTTCTTCCAACATCGTGAAAGCTCAAATCCTTTCTACGATGCAGTTCCTGCTATCGTGGAAGAATACATGAATGAAATATATAAAATCACAGGCCGCAAATATGGCTTGTTCGATTATTATGGTGCTGATGACGCAGATCGCGTGATTATTGCCATGGGTTCGGTTACCGAAGCTGCTCGCGAAGCTATTGATTACTTAGTAGCTCAAGGCGAAAAAGTAGGTTTGGTTTCGGTACACTTATATCGTCCATTCTCTGCGAAACATTTCTTGTCGGTACTTCCAAAAACAGCTAAACGCATTGCTGTATTGGATCGTACTAAAGAACCTGGTGCAACGGGCGAACCACTTTACTTGGATGTTAAAGATGTTTTATATGGTCAAGCAGATGCTCCATTGGTTGTGGGTGGCCGTTATGGTTTAGGTTCAAAAGACACAACGCCAGCTCAAATTTTGGCTGTTTACGAAAACTTAGCATTACCAATGCCTAAGAACTTATTTACTATTGGTATTGAAGATGATGTAACCTTTACCTCACTTCCACAAAAAGAAGAAATTGCTTTGGGTGGCGAAGGTATGTACGAAGCTAAATTTTATGGTTTAGGTGCTGACGGTACTGTTGGTGCTAACAAAAACTCTGTAAAAATTATTGGTGATAATACAACTAAATATTGTCAGGCATATTTCTCATACGACTCTAAGAAGTCGGGTGGTTTTACCTGCTCGCACTTACGTTTTGGTGATGCACCTATTCGTAGTACTTATTTGGTAAATACACCAAACTTCGTTGCTTGCCACGTACAAGCTTACTTGCATATGTATGATGTAACACGTGGTTTGCGTGAAAATGGCACGTTCTTATTGAACACCATTTGGACGGGTGAGGAGTTGGCTAAACACCTACCAAACGATGTCAAACGCTATTTTGCGAAGAAAAATATCAAAGTTTACTATATCAATGCAACTAAAATTGCACAAGAAATTGGTTTAGGTAACCGTACCAATACTATTTTGCAATCAGCATTTTTCCGCATCACACAGGTTATTCCTGTTGACTTGGCGATTGAGCAAATGAAAAAATTCATTCTTAAATCGTATGGCAAGAAAGGGGAAGAGATTGTGAATAAAAATTATGCTGCAGTTGACCGCGGTGGCGAATACGAACAATTGTCGGTAGATCCAGCTTGGGCTTCATTACCTAACGATAAAAATGCTGAAAATCACGATCCTGCATTTATCAACGAAGTAGTTCGCCCAATTAATGCTCAAAATGGTGATTTATTGCCAGTTTCAGCATTCAAAGGTATTGAAGATGGAACTTGGCATCAAGGTACATCAAAATATGAAAAACGTGGTGTTGCTGCATTTGTACCAGAATGGAATCCTGACAACTGTATTCAATGTAATAAATGTGCTTATGTTTGTCCTCACGCTTCAATTCGACCTTTCGTATTGGATGAATCAGAACAAAAAGGTGCTAATTTCGATACATTGAAAGCGGTTGGTAAATCGTTTGAAGGCATGACCTTCCGTATTCAAGTGGATGTGCTCGACTGTTTAGGTTGTGGTAACTGTGCTGATGTTTGTCCTGGTAATCCTAAAAAAGGTGGCAAAGCATTGACCATGCAGCCGTTTGAAAGCCAGTTAAATCAAGTTGAAAACTGGACGTATTGTGCTGATAAGGTAGCTAGCAAACAACATTTAGTAGATATTAAAGCGAATGTTAAAAACTCACAGTTTGCAACACCTTTGTTTGAGTTCTCTGGCGCTTGTTCTGGTTGTGGTGAAACACCTTATGTGAAATTAATCACACAATTATTTGGCGATAGAGAAATGGTGGCAAATGCTACAGGTTGTTCGTCAATCTATTCAGGTTCTGTACCATCAACTCCATATACAACCAACGATAAAGGTCAAGGTCCAGCTTGGGCAAACTCTTTATTCGAAGATTTCTGTGAATTTGGTATGGGTATGACCTTGGCTAACGATAAAATGCGTGATCGTTTAGTACGACTCATGCAGGAAGCTCAAACCTGTACTTGTTGTTCCGACGAGTTGAAAGGTTTGTTTAATGAGTGGATTGAAAATCGTAACGATGCTGATAAAACCAAAGAATTGGCTGCTAAAATTGTACCAACTGTTCAGTCTTGCGATTGTGACTCTTGCAAACAAATTAGTGCTTTAAGTCATTATTTAGTAAAACGTTCTCAATGGATTATTGGTGGTGATGGCGCTTCGTACGATATTGGTTATGGTGGCCTCGATCACGTTATTGCGTCAGGTAAAGATGTAAATATCTTGGTTTTGGATACCGAAGTATATTCCAATACTGGCGGTCAAGCTTCTAAATCAACTCCTGTGGGCGCTATTGCAAAATTTGCTGCTGCAGGTAAACGTGTTCGTAAAAAAGATTTAGGTATGATGGCTACCACTTATGGTTATGTGTACGTAGCACAAGTGGCAATGGGCGCTGACCAAGCACAATGTTTAAAAGCATTCCGCGAAGCTGAAGCTTATCCTGGACCATCATTGGTTATTGCTTATTCACCATGTATAAGCCATGGTTTGAAAGCAGGAATGGGAAAGGCGCAAGCTCAAGAAGCACAAGCAGTAGAGTGTGGTTACTGGCAATTATGGCGTTATAACCCTATGTTGGAAGAAGCCGGTCAAAATCCATTCCTGCTCGATAGCAAAGAACCAGATTGGAGTAAATTCCAAGATTTCTTAAAAAGCGAAGTGCGTTTCTCTTCGGTTATGAAACAATATCCTACCGAAGCAGCTGAATTGTTCCAAGCAGCTGAAGATAATGCAAAATGGCGTTATAAGAGCTATAAACGATTACTGTCACAAGGTTGGGAGTAATTCATAAAAAAATAGAGCAGATTTTTTTTCTGCTCTATTTTTTTTATCAGATATAATACCTACATTTGAGTCTTAATTTTAAATCGTTCACTTATGGAAGAAACTACGATAGTAATTACCGAAGCTGGTAAAAAAGATCTGTTAACCACAGCTAAATGGAGTAAATTTTATGCTGTGTTGTCGTTTATTGGTGTTGCCATCTGTGTGTTAATGGGCATTTTACTCTTAGTGTCAGGTCATTTTATGGCACAGATTCAACCCGATTTAAGTGCTGCTATGTTGGCTCCACTCGCTCTTGTTTACATCATTTTAGGTGGCATTTTAGTGATGCCTGCGCTGTATTTGCTACAATTTTCACAAAAAACTGAACAAGCCATTGCCGAAAGCAATACGGAGATGATGGAACAAGCGTTGAACCGGATGAAATCCTATTGGAAATTTATGGGAATTTTCACCATTGTGATGTTAGTAGTATCACTATTGATGGTTCCTGTAGCTGTTATTGGATCATTTTTATTGTAATATAAAACAATTCTCATCACATAAAAAAGGCGGAACTATATCAGTAGTCCCGCCTTTTTATTATTTAATAAAGTATTCTTAAAACTTATTTACCCAATCGAGTTTATCGAATTGTCGCTTTTCAAAGTGTAGAATGTTGTCAGATACGCATTCGCACATCGCTAGGCGTCCATCAATGGTGCCTGTGCCAATATGAGGAGAGAGTACTACGTTGTCGAGTTCAAACAATTCTGGCGAAATAACAGGTTCTTTTTCAAATACATCGAGTGCTGCACCCCAAAGTGTACCGTTTTTCAAGTTTTTTATCAACGACTTTTCATCTACCACCGCACCACGCGCTGTATTGATAAGCGTTGCGCCCTTTTTCATTTTTTGAAAAGCTGCGTCATTGATTAAATGGTGTGATTCTTTGTAATAAGGTACGTGTAAGGAGATAAAATCAGATTGTGCGAGTAACTCATCAAAACTTACATAAGTAGCTTTGCACGTTTGTTCTATTGCCATTTCTACACGTTGACGATTGTGGTAAATGATGCGCATGCCGCAAGCTAAAGCACGTTTAGCTACCGCTTGTCCAATTCTACCAAGACCAACGATGCCCAATGTTTTGCCATAAATGCAAATGCCTAAATTATTCATCACGCCTATTTTTATATCGCTGGTTTGGCGCATCTTACGGTCGAGTTCCGCTGTGCGATGAGCTATGGCAAGCATTAAATTCAGAGTCTGTTCGGCCGTCGGTTCAATAACAGGGTCGGGCGTATTGGTTACTACTATATGGCGTTCTGATGCAGTATCAATATCCACATTGTTAAATCCGACTCCAAAGTTGGCTATCAGTTTTAATTTCTGCGCTTTGTCTATAAGCGCTTTGTCTATCGTATAATCGAATGTAGAAACCAGCACATCACATTGCGTAATGAGACGTTCCAACTCAGCGCGTGAAAAGCGTGGAGTAGAAGGCATGATTAATTTATGAGCACTGAGTGACGAGAAACCATTTAGTGGCAGTTGCGTTGTAAATAGAATTTCCATAGCTGGCTTATGATTAGATTAATGTAAGATTTTAAAAACCAATTCTTTCAATAAGTCGTAATCTGAAATAGAACTATTACCAAATCCTTTGCTCTGAACGTCTGTTTTGCGAATATCGCTGATAATTTGGGTTACTTTGGCTGAGTTGTAGCGTGAGGCGGCTTGCTGAAAATCCTTTACAAAATAGGGATTTATTTTGAGTTCATTGGCCACATTCATTTGACTTTTATCTTTCAACGAATGATAGAACAATAGATTAGAGAAAAAGTTGAACATAACCGTAATAGTTACCACTAAAGGATTATTCTTGGTATTTTTACCAAAATAATCTACAATACGATTACACTTCAGAATATCCTTATTGGTCAAAGCACTAACCAGCTCAAAATTGTTATAATCTTTGCTGATGCCAATGTTACGTTCAATCAATTCAGGCGTAATGGAAGTTTGCTCTTTTGGTTTAGTAATCAGTAACTTTTCAACTTCGTGAACGATACGTGTCAAATCGTTTCCAAGATATTCGGCCAACATGTTGGACGCTTTATTGTCAATGCCCACTTGCATCGATTTAACATACGATTCTATCCAACCAGCAACCTGATTGTCAAATAGTTTTTTTGATTCAAATAGAACACCTTTCTTTTCGATTTCTTGGGTCGATTTTTTACGACCGTCCAACTTACCGTATTTATGGCAAAAAACTAATAATGTGGAATTTAAAGGATTCTCAAGATAAAATTGTAAGTCGTCGAAATTCTTGATATGTTGCGCTTCTTTGACAATGATAACCTGATAGGGCGACATCATGGGATAGCGTTTGGCTGCCATAATAATTTCGCCTAAACTGGTATCTTTCCCGTATAAAATGGTCTGATTAAAAGCTTTTTCGTCTTCTGTTAAAACGTGTTCTTCTATATAATCGGCAATTTGATCGATATAGAACGACTCGTCGCCCATGAGCATATACACGGGCTTATACTCTTTGCGTTTCAGCGACGACATTAGCTGTTCGTATGTCAAAACTTGTTTAGCCATTATTCGTAACGCAAGTGTTTGATAGTTTTACTATTGCTTTTGAGTGATTCCAATGATTTGATACCAATATTGAGATGTTCTTCGGCAAATTGTTTGGTTACTTGCTTGTCGCTTTCTTCGGTTTTTATGCCTGCTTCGTGCATTGGCATATCCGATACTAATAACAGCGCACCTGTAGGAATGGAGTTGAAAAAACCAACGCTAAAAAGGGTAGCCGTTTCCATATCAACAGCTTGTGCACGTGTTATTTTCAACGTTTCTTTGAATTTTTCGTCGTGCTCCCACACGCGACGGTTGGTAGTGTATACCGTTCCAGTCCAGTAGTCGTGTCCAAAATCGCGAATATTTGACGATACTGAACGCTGTAAGTTAAACGCTGGTAACGCTGGAATTTCAGGTGGAAAATAGTCGTTTGAAGTACCATCGCCACGAATAGCCGCACTTGGTAAAATATAATCACCAATTTGGTTTTTATCTTTTAAACCACCGCATTTCCCTAAAAATAGGACGGCTTTAGGACGAATAGCCGACAACAAATCCATAATTAGCGCCGCGTTAGGGCTACCTATGCCAAAGTTGATAATGGTGATGCCATTGGCCGATGCGTTGGGCATATTGCTTTTGCTGCCAAAAACAGGTACGCCAAATGTTTCTGCGAATTTCTCGACATAATTATTAAAATTACACAATAAAATGTATTCGTCAAATTGTTCGAGTGGTCGTTGCGTGTAGCGCACTAACCAATTTTTTACGATTTCCTCTTTTGTCTTCATAGCGTTTTATCTTTCATTTTTATTATCTTTGTATTCGCAAATCCTAGAAAATGGTTGTATTAAATTTACCTACTTATAGCTTCAAGATCAAATCGGTTGGCGCTAAACAACAGATTTTTGATCAAATCAGACGTCGTTATGTTACTTTGACGCCTGAAGAGTGGGTTCGTCAAAACATGATAGCACACCTTATTGAAGCATTAGAAGTTCCGCAAACTCGCTTGAGCAATGAAACTACCATTACATACAATGGACTCGCTAAACGTTGCGATACGGTGGTGTACGACGAGCATTACGAGCCGTTGATGATAGTGGAGTATAAAGCGCCTCATGTGGAGTTAACACAAGCTGTGTTCGACCAAATAGCCGTTTATAATCTAAATTTACAAGTTCCTTATTTGCTCGTTAGCAATGGATTGACACATATATTCTGCAAAGTAGATATCGCCAACAAACGGTATCTTTTTAATCCTGATATCTTATCGTATCCAAATCTTCTAATTACACGATAACCTATTTCTTATTCCGGTTATTGTTGTTATTATTCTTATTTCTCGCTTTATTATTATTGTTTTTGTTGGCTGGGCGATTTCGGTTCATAATGTCACGCGAAGCCGTTAGTGTCATCGATTCCGGATTCATATCAAGTTCGCCATGCGATAATTCGCGTAAATCGTCGAATATTTTGCGATCGTCAACCACCTCTTTGTTCCATGTGAGATAACTCTTTTTCATGTGGTTAGCCATCAAGTCAATCAATTCCTGGCGCCGTTCACCTTCTGGATAGGCTACCGTTTTTTCGATGAGTGTTTGCAACAAACGACCGTAATGCATATAGCGAATGCGTTGCGTGTTGTAAGGAATTTTCTCAGGTTTTTGTTGTAACGTGGTAGGTTTTACCACTTCAAATGGATAATCAATGTCAAGTTTAAACTCCGACATGATGGCGAGATGATCCCATAATTTATATTTAAAACCTTCTACGTCGCGCAAATAAGGAAACATATTTCCCATAATATCAATAATGGTTTTAGCGCAGCGTGTACGTTCTGCACGGTCTTCTATAGCAACAGCATGTTTTACCATTTGTTGGATATTTCGTCCATATTCAGGTAAAATTAAATCGGTTCTTTGAGAGTAATTCATAATCAGGAATTGATAATTGATTTTTTAGCAACAGTAGCCTGAAATTCTTTTAAATAGAACGGTTCAAAATAGGCTACATCTTCAAATTTATGAGTTTCATAAGCCTGCTCGGCTAAGTGGATCATGTGATTAGCCAACGGATGAATATCCGATAAAAAACGGGCATTAGCATGGGTAATCATGGTTTTGCATTTTTCAGCACCATTACCACAAAAATAGATAATGTGTTTATCCAGTAAATCTAAAAACGCGGTTTCGTCAATAATTTTGGCCTCAATCGGTTTTACCACAGCCAAGTTGGTGTTGAATACGGTGGTGTAAACTTCCATCCGTCTGGCGTCAATCAAAGGGCAAATAAGAGCGTCAGACTCTTTTACATGCGATAACGCATTTTGTGCTATCAATTGTAACGTGTCGATGGCAATGAGTTTGGCATCTAATCCGTAAGACAATCCTTTAGCCGTAGATATGCCTATGCGTAAACCAGTGTATGAACCAGGGCCAGCACTTACGGCAATGGCATCAGGTAATTTAGAGTGTTCACGCGCAAAAGCCAGCGTTTCTTCTATAAATACAGGAAGATTGGTGGCGTGCGAAGGACCTTCGGTACAGATTTTAGAAAATAAAGAGATTCCATTCTCTGAAAGCGTGGTAGAACACACGTCAGTAGCTGTTTCGATATGTAAAATAGTAGCCATTATGATAATAAACTTGTTACTTGCAAAGATACGTATTTAAATTTATATTTGGGAATGGTGACGCTCATTTTATGAGCATTTGCTAAAAAAAAGCCAGAAGAGCCATTATTCAGAAAAGAAATTGTAATTTTGCAATTCACAAACCTATTTAAACTATTAGCATATGATTTTATCGATGACGGGTTATGGGAAAGCCTCTTGCGAATATGGCAACAAAAAAATTACCGTAGAAATTAAGTCTCTTAACAGCAAACAAATGGATGCGTCAACGCGCATTGCCTCCTTGTATCGCGAAAAAGATATTGAAATACGTAACCTCATTACTCAAAAACTAGAACGTGGTAAAGTTGATTTTGCTTTGTATATCGAAGATGCAGGCTCCCAAGTGGTAAATCATATCAACCAAACGGTAATAGAAAACTATTACCAACAAATTACAGAAACTGCTGCCAAATTGAATATTCCTGTTCCAGAAAATTGGATGGAACTTTTATTGCGTTTGCCTGATGTGTTAAAATCGGAAAGCACTTCGGTGGATGAAAATGAGTGGAATACCATTGTTGAAACTATTAATCAAGCTGTTAATCAACTTATTAAATTCCGAGCACAAGAAGGAAAATCACTTGAAGCGATGTTCACAAGCAAAATTGAGCGTATAGGCTCTTTGCTTAAAGAAGTGGATCAATACGAAGGTGAACGCCTTGCCAAAATTAAAACGCGCTTAGAAGAAAACCTAAAAGCAATTGATGAAAAGGTGAATATTGACCGTAATAGACTAGAACAAGAGTTGATTTTTTATATCGAAAAATTGGATGTAAACGAAGAAAAATTGCGTTTGGGTAATCACCTCAACTACTTCTTGGAAACCATGCGTAAAGAAAGTGCACCGGGCAAAAAACTGGGCTTTATTGCTCAAGAAATGGGACGCGAAATCAATACACTTGGTTCTAAATCAAATCATAGTGAAATGCAAATTGTTGTAGTTCAAATGAAAGATGAACTAGAGCAAATTAAGGAACAAGTACTTAACGTTTTATAATGAGCTATGAAAGGTAAACTCATCATATTCTCAGCACCATCAGGAGCCGGTAAAAGCACAATTGTAAAACATCTCATTGACCATAGTGGCATCGATTTTGGCTTTTCTATATCGGCCACTAGTCGTGCTCCACGTGGTACCGAAAAACATGGTGTGGAATATTTTTTCATGACAACAGAAGAGTTCAAACAAAAAATAACCGAAGGCGCTTTTATTGAATACGAAGAGGTATATAATGGCTGTTTTTACGGTACGTTGAAATCGGAAGTGGAGCGTGTTCTCAATTCAGGCAAACACATGTTGTTTGATGTGGATGTAAAGGGTGGTTTATCTATTAAAAAGCTTTATGGAGAGCAGGCTTTAGCGGTTTTTGTGCAGCCACCATCTGTGGAGGAACTACACCGCCGACTAGTGAATCGTGCGACTGATTCTGAAGAAATGATTGCTAAACGCGTGAGTAAAGCGGAATGGGAAATGCAGTTTGCGCCTGAATTTGATCTTATTATCGTGAATGATAATTTGGAAAAAGCCCAACAAGAAACTGAAAAAGCAGTATCTGACTTTCTGAATAAATAAAACAATACCCCAATACTTTAAAAGACGCGACTATAGGTTGCGTCTTTTTTTGTACCTAAAAGTCATAAAAAAATTAAAATAATATGTCATTTTGTCTTATTATTAACGTTTTAGCTGTCAATTTTACATAAATAATCGTTGGCACTTATTTTGTCGTTTTCAAAAACAAAACTTGGAAAACTTTTAAAAATAGATAAATTATGAATTTCAACAAATTTACAATCAAAGCACAGGAAACCGTTCAACGTGCAGTTGAATTGGCTTCTCAAAATGGTCAACAAGCCATAGAAACCCCACACATTTTAAAAGCCGTGATCGAAAAAGGCGAAAATGTGTTACAATTCTTATTTGGTAAATTGGCTGTAAACACCGCATCGGTTACGGCTATTACCGACAACATGGTGGCTGGTCTTCCAAAAGTGAGCGGGGGAGAACCCTATTTGAGCCGCGAAAGTAACGATGTTCTGTTACGAGCTGAAGAATTAGCACAAAAGGATGGCGACGAATTCGTATCGCTCGAGTACCTGTTATTGGCCTTGTGCGATAAAAAGAATGCGGTACAAAAAATGTTGCAAGATGCTGGTATTACAACCAATGCGCTGCGTTCAGCCATTGCAGAACTACGTAAAGGTAACAAAGTGAAAGATCAAGGAGCAGAATCGACCTATCAATCACTCGAAAAATATGCAATCAACCTGAATGAACGCGCACGAAGCGGCAAACTAGACCCTGTGATTGGGCGTGACGAAGAAATTCGTCGTGTATTGCAAATTTTGAGTCGTCGTACTAAAAACAACCCAATCTTAATTGGTGAACCTGGTACAGGTAAAACTGCCATTGCCGAAGGTTTGGCACATCGTATTGTACGTGGTGATGTGCCCGAAAACTTGAAAACCAAACAGATTTTTAGTTTGGATATGGGTGCGTTAGTCGCTGGTGCTAAATACAAAGGCGAATTTGAGGAACGTTTGAAAGCCGTTGTCAATGAGGTGATTAAAGCCGAAGGCGAAATCATTCTATTTATTGATGAAATACATACGTTAGTGGGAGCTGGTAAAGGCGAAGGCGCCATGGATGCTGCCAATATTTTAAAACCAGCATTAGCTCGTGGCGAATTGCGCTCTATTGGTGCCACCACATTGGACGAATATCAGAAATATTTTGAAAAAGATAAAGCACTCGAACGTCGTTTCCAAATTGTAATGGTGAATGAACCAGACGAAGCGAGCACCATCTCTATTTTACGTGGTTTAAAAGAACGTTACGAAAACCATCACAAGGTGCGTATTAAAGACGATGCCATCATTGCAGCCGTAGAGTTATCAAATCGTTATATTACCGATCGTTTTTTGCCTGATAAAGCCATCGACTTGATGGACGAAGCTGCTGCTAAATTACGTTTGGAGGTAGATAGCGTGCCCGAAGAGTTGGATACGATGGAACGTACCATCAAACAATTAGAGATTGAACGTGAGGCTATTAAACGCGAAAACGATACATTAAAACTAGAACAATTAGGTAAAGAAATAGCCAATTTGAAAGAAGAAAGTCAAAAAATGCGCGCGAAATGGAGTAGCGAAAAGGCGTTGATTGATAAGATTCAACAATCCAAAATTGATATTGAACAACTGAAATATGAAGCTGAAAAGGCTGAACGCGAAGGCGATTATGGTAAAGTGGCCGAAATCCGTTATGGAAAAATTAAGGCTGCCGAAGAGGCAATTGCTCAAAGCAAAGAACAACTGAAAGCCATGCAACATGGCAGTGCGCTTATCAAAGAAGAAGTTGATGCTGAAGATATTGCAGAAGTTGTGAGTCGTTGGACTGGCATTCCAGTTACCAAAATGATTCAAAGCGAACGCGAAAAACTATTACACCTCGAAGATGAATTGCACAAACGTGTTGTTGGTCAAGAAGATGCCATAGTAGCAGTGAGCGATGCCATTAGACGAAGTCGTGCTGGATTACAAGACCCAAAACGTCCTATTGGTTCGTTTATTTTCCTAGGAACTACGGGCGTTGGTAAAACCGAATTAGCCAAAGCGTTGGCCGATTATTTATTCGACGACGAAAATATGATGACGCGTATTGATATGAGCGAATATCAGGAAAAATTCAGTGCTACGAGATTGATTGGAGCTCCTCCTGGATACGTAGGATACGACGAAGGCGGACAATTGACCGAAGCTATTCGACGTAAACCATATAGCGTTGTGTTGTTTGATGAGATTGAAAAGGCGCATCCTGATGTTTTCAACGTGTTATTACAAGTGTTGGATGATGGTCGATTGACCGACAATAAAGGTCGTACCGTCAATTTCAAAAACACGATTATCATCATGACATCGAACTTAGGATCGCAATTGATACGCGAGAATTTTGAACAGTTAACGCCCGAAAATCGTGAGGAAACGATTGAAAAGACACGTAATCAAGTGTTTGAACTCTTGAAACAGACCATACGACCAGAATTTTTGAACCGTATTGATGAACTCATTATGTTTACGCCATTAACCGAGAAGGAGATTGAAAGCATAGTGAACTTACAACTTGACGGTTTGAAAAAACAATTGGCTACGAGTGGCATTCAATTGCAAATAACACCAAAAGCTTTACAATTTATAGCTGAAGAAGGGTATGATCCACAATTTGGTGCACGTCCTGTGAAACGTGTTATTCAAAAATATTTGCTGAACGATTTAAGCAAACAATTGATCGCGGGAACCGTGAATAATGCGAAACCAATCATTGTAGATTTCGATGGCGAACGATTGGTGTACAAAAACTAATCAAATAACGATTATTTTTTACATATTGTAGAGCGAACATTAATGATGTTCGCTCTTTTTTGTTACATTTGCACGCTACAAATAAAGTAATGAATTTACTATATGCGAATAGGATTGTATTTTGGTTCTTTTAACCCCATTCACAATGGGCATATTGGATTAGCCAACTATCTTTTAACGACTGATTTAGAAGAAGTTTGGTTGATTGTTTCGCCACACAATCCACTCAAAGAGAGTGCGCACTTACTCGATGACCAACTACGGCTCGAAATGGCACGTTTAGCTGTTAAAAAAAGCCCTAATATACACGTCTCAGAGGTAGAATTTGGATTACCCAAACCAAGTTACACCATTCATACGTTAGATTACTTATCAACACTCTATCCTCAGCACGAGTTTGTATTATTGATTGGTGCCGACAACGTAGCCACGTTTGATAAATGGCGATCGTATGAGGCTATTTTAAGCCGTTTTAGCGTCCTAGTTTATCCGCGTGAAGGTTTTCCTTCTTTCAGCGATAAATTTCCGCAAATGCGTTTTATTAACGCTCCGTTGTTTCATATATCGTCCACCGATATACGACAACGCCTACAGAAAGGGCAGGATTGTTCGCATTTGATGCCAGCTGAGGTTTTACAGTTCATTAACACACATCATTTATACCAATAAAAAAGGCTTTCGTTTTGAAAGCCTTTTTAGTGTTATCTCAAGCAAGTTGGTTATTTATTTCCAATCAAACGTATAAGCCACGCCCAGAATATGTGTGTAGTCACGCTCGTTAGTTACATACACAGCCTTAATGGTGACATCATCTTTTTTATAGTCAATATTGATATCGCGATTGGTACCAACATCAAAACGGTAGTAAAAATCGACACTACTACGGCTGTCGAGTCGCCATTTAATTCCCAAATTGGTACGAATACGATTGATGTAATTACCATTAGCATAGTCTGGAGCATTGAGCGTGTTCGATAATTCGCAGGCGGCATACGGTTTCAACGGTTTGCCAAAAATGCTATATTCAGCCATTAATTTAGAGCGTAAACTCCATTGTGGATTGGCTTTTTCGAGCAAATCGGGTTCGTCGGTACGAATAGTCACAACAGGACGCTCACGTAACGTGAATTTCCAAGCACCAACGCGATAGTTTCCTATAAAATCGAGGTTAATGCGGTGTCTGACATCTAAATATTTTTCGTAATTGGTTTTCTTCTTGCCGTCGTGCCAAATTAAAGCCAATGTATAACCAGCTCCAACCTTGAAATAATCATTCACGCGATAACCTAAACTTAGTGTGGAGTAGAGACGATCAAATTCGGTTGATAGGTTTTTAAAACGTGCTTCTTCTTCCCAACTCAATGATAATCCACGGTATAAATCACGATTTATTTCAAAACCGATACGTGTTGTCATATCGGTTTGAGTGGTATCTGATTCGATGCGTGTTTGTGCTATCGTGGTTACAGATAATAGACTAATGCCTGTTATGAGAAGTACTTTTTTCACCTGATTAACCAATATATTGATTAGGTTTTGTTACTTCGTCAATGCTGTTATGTTCGCCTTTACCAAGTATATAATACAATTTAATATAAGCTACGTCACGCAAAAAGTCGATATGACCGATTTCAATTTTTTCAATCTGTAAACCCGTCCGTTTTTCCAAATCCGCCATCAATTCAGCCCGACGTTCAGGTACAATCAGTTCAATTTTTTCGTACAACACTAATTTGGTGGAAGTGTGTTTTAAAATCTTCTGATTTTCGAGAACCCAGGTGAGTGCAATTAATAAAAAATTGGTCAATACCAATTCAGCATAACTTACCGTCATAGCCAAACCGTTGATAACTGATACGCCAATAATTACAAACAAATAGGTCATTTCACGAATAGGAACCGTTTCGGTACGATAACGAATCATACCAAAAATGGCAAATAAACCTAAGGTAAAACCGATTTGTAATTTCACATTTTCCATCAAGAAAATGAGCAGAAACATGGTCGTACTGAATAAGATAAAGGTCACGTAATAATCACGACGTTGACTTTTTTTGTAATAAAAGAAGTGAACTAAAATCCAGCAAACTAACAAGTTGAATCCGAAGCGAATCAATAAATTGAAGATGCTGTCGGCTTCAAAAAGTGGTACACCTAAAAAATCGAGTGTGTTGGATGTATCCGTAAAACCAAATTCTTTGGCAATACTAGGATCAAATTCAGGATACTGTTCTGTTTGAATCATAATAATTAAGTGTTAGACGTTTGTTCTATTTTTTTGATAATGTGTAATTTGCGTTTGAATCGGTTGGTTTTTATGCCTGGATTGGTGAGTGCCATACCCACACAGTATTTACTAACGCTTCCAGATACGATACGTAGCTTCTGCAGAATCTGTTTCATCTCCGATTCACACAAACCATCTTGTTTTAATTCAATAATCATTAATTGATTGAGTGCCGACGTGTGATGTGTTGTCAAATTTTCAAATCGCAAGTTGGTATCAATGGTTAATCGCTCGGTTTTATTCTTATTTACCAACGTAATACGATCAAACGAAGTGCGTACTTGAGGTAACAAATGTATAGGATTGTAGGGCGAATATATTTGTATAAAACTGTTTGCCTCTGTGTTACTCCTAAAATCGGGAAACAGAGTAGAATCTATTTTGGTACGTATCTTCTTGGTTCTCCCTTTATTCGTTTTATTTTTGATTTCTAAAAACGATAATTGCGATGCAATGTAAGTACGCGTTCTTATTTTTTGTCGTTGTAAATGGCGGTTGTGGTGCAACAAATACATATCACAGTCGGGCGTATCATAATAGATGGTGTCGTAACTGCTTATAACTTCATTTTCAACCTCTTGAATGCGATAATTAGGCGATGCAAGTTCTAATAAACGATTCAGCATACTGACATTGGCCATGTATTTCGTGTCAATGCGATTCATCAATTTTATCGATTTCATTTCCGATAAATCAATGGTTTCCAGATGTTTTAGTGCTGGTAATTTTAGTAGCAAATCGTGTGTCATGTAAGTAACACTGTTTAATCTGAGAACATGTATTCAAACACTTTTACCGTAGCTAATTTACCACTAGGAAGGTAATTAAATTGTTTTTTCTTGGTTCCGTCGGCATTGTATTCATATTTACGAATGCGTATAGGTTTGTTACGATCGTCGTAAACAACTTCCTTTTCAATTTTCCCATTCGCATTGTATTCAAATGTAATACGTTCGCGTTGACCATACGTAGCATATTCAATTTCCTCGATTTTACGACCTTCTTCATCGTATACGGTTAAGTGATCGAGCCAACGAGTTTTTGATTTCGCATCGGTATTCCATTCTTTCACGGTTAAATTTTTGCGTTTTGCACGTTTTGCCAACGTTTCAGGGCTAAGTTGAGCGGTAGCGACTAAAGCCATAGTTAAAAAAGTGGTTAAAAATAGAAGTTTACGTTTCATATAGTAAATTTTAATAGCGATTTTAAAACAGATAGCGTGCAAAAATACAAATTATTTCGTTCAAATGGTGATTTATCGACCAATAGGCATTTTTATGGGACTATTACCTTTAAACCAAGCTTAACAGCTTCTATTTCTATGCGATTAGGCACTTTAGCTGCCTCACCATCGTAATGAAATGGCGTGTCAGTAGGAATGTTTAGCACCAATCGTTCACATTCAAATGTTTCGGCATATTTTATTTTGTCAATCTGTCTTAAAAATAAAAATGTACCTAAACGTACAGCGCCAATTAAGCCAAATGGTTTGAGAATAGTGACATTTAATAAACCGTCGGTATAATCTGCTTTTGGAGCGATGTAAGCATTATTACCAAGTTGTTGAATATTAGCACAATTCACAATAAACGCTTTTTTCTTTTCTATTTTGCCATTATATTCGAGTGTGCATTCTACTGGTTTATAACGAAAATACTCACGAATGGCTAGGATTACATAATTCCAAAATCCACGTTTTTTATTGGTAGCAAAAATACGACTAATATGTGCGTCGAATCCCACGCCACACGTACAGAAAAATGGAACACCGTTGGCCGTACCATAATCAATTTGTATGGTCTTGCCTTTTTTAATAGCTTCTACAGCGCTAAACGGCAGCAGGGTAGAAATGCCCAAATCTCGAGCTAATCCATTGCCAGAACCAAGTGGAAGAATGGCTAACGCTGTATCGCTATGAATCAATGCGCTCGCAATTTCGTTAACGGTTCCATCACCACCTACGGCTGCTACAATAGCTACTTTGTTGGCTGCCGCTTTTTGAGCTAACTCACAAGCATGTCCACGATGTGTGGTGTATTGAAATTCAAGGTCGAACTCTTGTGCCAACAATTTAGTAGAAATAGCAATCCAATTTGTTTTACCCAAGGTTCCCGACTTTGGATTAACGATAAATACTATTTTTTTGCGTTCCATATTTTTTTCTGTTTTTAATCGCATGGTTTAATTCTCTTCCCCGCCAAATTCCATTAAATAGGCTTTAATAAATTCGTCGATGTTACCATCCATAACTGCTCCTACGTTAGATGTTTGATAATCGGTACGATGATCCTTCACACGACGGTCGTCGAATACATACGAACGAATTTGTGATCCCCATTCAATTTTTTTCTTGCCTGCCTCAATTTTAGCCGTTTCTTGGCGGCGCTTTTCGAGTTCTAGTTCGTACAGTTGTGATTTTAGGAGACGTATGGCGTTTTCTTTATTTTTCGGTTGATCACGACTTTCCGTATTCTCAATCACAATCTCGTCCATTTCGTTGGTTACTGGATTTTTAAACGGATAATGCAGACGAACACCTGATTCCACTTTGTTCACATTTTGACCTCCAGCGCCACTACAACGGAACGTATCCCACGAAATATTAGCCAAATTAATTTCAATTTCAATGGTATCGTCAATTAAAGGCACCACAAATACAGATGAAAAAGAGGTCATACGTTTGCCTTGTGCATTATAGGGCGACACACGCACTAAACGGTGAACGCCATTTTCACATTTCAAATAACCGTAGGCGTATTCACCATCCACTTGAAACGTAATCGACTTAATACCAGCCTCATCGCCTTCCAAAATATTGGATATTTCTACTTTATAATTATGATTTTCGCAATAACGCATATACATACGCATCAGCATTTGAGCCCAATCTTGCGCTTCTGTACCACCAGCTCCAGCCACAATTTTAATAACGGCGCCCAATTTATCTTCTTCACGACGGAGCATATTACGCATTTCAAGGTCTTCTACTAAAATGGTACTTTTCTCATAAACGGCGTCTACTTCATCTTCTGTCATGGCTTCTTCTTTGTAAAAATCGAACGCCAACTGAAGTTCTTCCA
This sequence comes from uncultured Paludibacteraceae bacterium, assembly GCA_964570565.1. Lineage (GTDB taxonomy): Bacteria > Bacteroidota > Bacteroidia > Bacteroidales > Paludibacteraceae > W0P28-013. The sequence continues at coordinate 68,261 of CAZMYT010000005.1, read as the reverse complement.
CACACGATTTTACATCGTTGTAGCCCGAAATCCAGTATTTAATGCCTTTGACCTTTTTCATTTGTTCTTCAGCACGTTTCTGATCGAGCCAAAATTCAGGAGCCTGCGTTTTTAATTCTTCTTCTTGTAATTGTACTATTTTTGTTTCGATGTCCAGGTATTTACGTAAGGCATCTACACGATCGAATAACGATTTAATTTGTTCTGCTGTTACCATATAATGAATTAATAATTAGAGTTTTTAGTTTTAAAAAGCAAATATAAAAATGCTAAAAGTGGTAAATATCCAACTGATACTTACCACTTTTTAGCTATTTATGAGCACTTCAGTGCTGTTTTTTTTGAGGATAGGTACGGAACCAGCTATTTAGTTTTAGTTTAATCACACCAAACAAGGCTTCACTAAAGATGCCACCACTCATTTTGGAAGTGCCTTCTACACGGTTAATAAATACGATAGGCACTTCGCGCAGTGTGAATCCGCATTTATAGGCTGTAAATTTCATTTCTATTTGGAAAGCATAGCCTTTGAAGCGAATTTTATCAAACTCAATAGTCTCCAATACTTCGCGGCGATAGCAAGCAAAACCAGCCGTTGTATCAGCTACGGTTAAACCTGTGATAAACTGTACATATTTAGAAGCATAATAGGACATAAGAACGCGTCCAATAGGCCAATTGACTACATTTACCACATTGCCAACATAACGCGAACCAATAGCCATATCTACGCCTTGATGGGCGCAAACTTCGTACATATCCAATAATTTATCGACAGGATGCGAAAAATCGGCGTCCATTTCGAACACAAATTGATAATCACGTTCTAAAACCCATTTAAAGCCGGCAATATAAGCCGTGCCTAATCCTAATTTACCAGTACGTTCTACCAAATGCAATTTGTCTGGAAATTCAGTTTGCAATTGTTTCACAATCAAAGCGGTACCGTCTGGCGAACCATCATCAATAATGAGGATATCGAATACTTTAGGTAGTGCAAATACGGTTCGAATCATCTTTTCGATGTTCTCTTTCTCGTTGTAGGTCGGAATGATGACAATGGAATCTGACATGTTGCCTATTTATTAGGTTTAATACTTTTGAACTCGCAAATTTAATGCAATATTGCGAGAGTAAAAAATCTTTAAAACATTATTTTATTAAATTTCATTTTCAAAACCAAAATGCCTATTTCAAAACAATTAAACCTCCAATAAAGGAATAAAAAAGATAAATAGTGCCTCAAAATTCCTAATAAATTCTTATCTTTGTTCAAAATTTGGGTCCAATGGTTCACACACCTCATAATCAAACTATTCAACTGTATAAAGCATCGGCAGGTTCGGGTAAAACCTACCGTTTGTCGTATGCTTATATCGCACTGTTATTTCAACATGCGGCGGAGAAACACCCACACCGTAATACGTTGGCGGTAACGTTTACCAATAAAGCCACCGACGAAATGAAACGTCGTATTGTGAGTGAACTATTCCAATTATCGACTACCGACACGTCGCCGTTTTTGAGCGATTTACAGCGTGATTTTCCTCATTTAACCAATCAAGCGATACAACTTCAGGCCACCGAATTTTTAGCCGATTTATTACACGATTATAGCGGCTTTAATGTGAGCACTATTGATAAATTTTTCCAACAAATAGTACGTGCTTTTACACGTGAAATAGGTTTACAAGGAAATTTTTCGGTAGAATTAGACAAAGAAAAGGTTCTACAAAATGCCATTGATACCATGTTATTTGAGCTTGATAAGCCCGAAAATCGATCGTTATTGATGTGGCTTACCGCTTATGCCGAAGATCAGCTAAAAGAGAGTAAATCGTGGAATGTATCGAAAAATATTAACCAATTAGGGCAAGAAATTTTCAAAGAATCTTATCTCCAAAATTTATCGCTCATAAATGAACAATTGCACGATAAAACATTTTTAAAAGAGTACAAAAGCGCATTACGCCATATTGTCGACTCTTTTGAGGAAGAAATGAGGACGGTTTGCGACGAGGCTTGTGCAATCATTCAGCAACAAGGTTTGACTTTTTCTGATTTTTCACGTGGCTCAAATGGTTTTATCTCTTATTTTGATATTACGAAATTAAAAGATAAAGAATTTCAAGTAACTGATACCTTTATCAAAGCTGCCGACGATGTTACAAAATGGTACACAAAAACATCACCGCTAAAACCAGCGATAGAATCGGCTTTTCATAATGGATTGGAGCGCTGCGCAAAACGTTTAGCAGAAGTAGATAGAACTTACTATTTGTCGGCGAAAGTAGCGATGAATCACCTCTATATGTTAGGTATTTTATCGGATATTGGGGCACATATAAAACGGTATTGCGACGAAAATAATACCGTGCTCATCAGTAGCACCACTGAATTTCTAAATCGTATTATGGAAGGCTGTGATGCGCCATTTGTGTACGAAAAAACGGGGGTTAATATTCACCATTACATGATGGATGAGTTTCAGGATACATCGCAGTTACAATGGAATAATTTTCAACCACTTCTAAAAAATAGTGTGGCCGAAAACCACCAAAATTTGGTCGTTGGCGACGTAAAACAGAGCATTTATCGGTTTCGTAATTCCGATTGGAGTTTGCTGCAAAATGGCGTAGAAGCAGCTTTTCAAGGAAATGTAGCAAAAACAACACTTGACACCAACTGGCGTAGTGCCCAAAACGTTGTTTTATTCAACAATACCTTTTTTCAATTAGCCACCAAACTGTTAGCCACCCATTTTGAAAATGAAGCTAGTCAATCTACCTTGACCGAAATTTACAAAGATGCCTTACAAAAGGTCCATAAATCTATTGAAGGCAGAGTAGCTGTACATTTTATCACGGCAGACAAAGAAAAGCAGCTGAGTTGGCAAGAAAAAGCGTTAGAACGTCTTCCTGAAACGATAGATCAATTGATGGCTCAAGGCTACGCACAAGGCGACATCACCATTTTGGTGGGACGCAATGCAGAAGCCACTCAAATAGCCAATTTTTTATTGAATTGCGAAGGCAAACAGTACGACATTATCTCTAACGAAGCGTTATTGATTGCTAATGATTTAAATGTAAAATTATTGGTTGCTATTATGCGTTATTTTGTCACTCCAGAGGACAAAGTAAACCGCACTCTCATCGAATTATTGTATCAAAAAACAGCTAAAAAACTCCATTTTGTGGATAATGAAACGGCGGAAGCGTGGAGTGAACGGGTGTTTGGCGCTCAACACGACACCTTACAACGTCTGAAAAACGAGCCACTGTTTCAATTAACCGAAGGTTTGATACAGCTACTCAATCTACATGAAGATGCTCATAATGTGGTATTTTTACAAGCCTTTCAGGACGAAATTTACCAATTTGCTAGTACCGAAAATGCCGATATAAACGGCTTTTTGAGTTACTGGGACGAATTTTCGCATAAGAAATTTTTAGCCGCTTCCGAAACGCAGGATGCCATTCGAATTATGACCATACATAAATCGAAAGGACTTGAATTTAAAGCTGTTATTATTCCTTTCTGCAATTGGAGTTTGGATAAAACAAGCCCTGGTTCTCGTTCGGTGTTATGGTGTAAACCTCAACCTCATCAACAGCCATTCGCTCAATTGCCCATCATTCCTGTAAACTACAATCAAAAACTAAAGGATACCATTTTTGCGGATTACTACTGGAGTGAAAAACTAAAATGTTACATTGATACGCTCAATATGACCTATGTAGCGTTTACTAGAGCTGAAAATGAATTGATTATTATGGCTCCCAAAGCCGAAAAAGAGCTTAAAAATCAAACTATTGCCGAAGTGCTACAATATGTTTTTACGCAGCCTAATTCAACAGATTTAGAACCGACCATGACATTACCATTATCAGCTTATGGTTCCACCGATGATGTGGTTATTGGTGAGTTATTACCACTCAAAAATGATAAAAAAGTGAGCCCAATTGGTAATCTAAATCTAAGTTACGATTCGGTGTCGATAACGAGTCGGATAAAATTGCGTTACAATTTAAACGACAGTGGCAGTGAGCGTCAAAATGGCTTATTAATGCACCATTTATTGAGTCAAATAACTACTTTAGATGATCTTGATAACATCTTGAAAAAAGCTGTTTTAGCCGGTGAAATAAAACAAAATGAGGTAACAGAAATACACCAAACATTACAGCGTTTGTTTGAGATTCCACAAGTCAAAGAGTGGTTCTCGGGAAATTATAAAGTGCTGAATGAAGCCGAAATAATAACGCCCAAAGGAGACTCTTATCGCCCTGACCGATTGATGATGAAAGATAAACAAGTGATTGTGGTAGATTATAAATTCGGTCAACAAAAAGAACCAAAATATAAACGTCAATTGGAGAATTACTTACGGTTAATTGGCGAAATGGGATATGAAGCTACAGGTTACATCCTATATGCGACGTTAGGCGAAATTGAGAGTGTCTAAATCAACACTTTTCACACAAAATAAGCACTTTTTGATTATCTGCAAGCGTGGTAGCAAACAGATAGAAGTCACCGCCATCTTTCAACCGCAATTTTTGACGTAATTCATTTACAGACAAGGGAAAATTACGCACAGTCATATTTGCTTGTGTCATTCCAGCCAACAATCCTTTCCCTATTTGTTTATTAAAAGGAGCCCAATTCAGAATTTTGAAGGTGCGTCCAGGAAAATCACCAATTAACTCCTTTGATGTGTATAAATGGCTGTTTATATGGAGCTTTTTTACTGGATATTGAGCCGTAATGAGCTTGAACGCACCAGCTTTTAATAAAGCCGCATGTGGCTCGTACAAATAGCTTATAGGTTCGGTTGTGTACTCAATAGCTAAAGACTTTTCTTGAGAGAAAGTAAATGCAAAAGGCGTTTGATTTTTCTGTGGTAAATTGACTGCATAAATGGTCGTTTCATCGGTATAATTTCGCTCCAACAAAAATAGCAACTCTTTACATTCATTGCCTACAGAAACCACATGTACTGATTTTACATGCTGTAAATCGCTTAATGCTAATGAAATATCTAGCATGGGCGATAATTTAATCAACACTTGATGCGCTTTTTCTAATAGAGCTTGTTGTAAGAAACTCACATCGGGCGTACAATCGTGTATCGACACGGTTTTTTGCCCTTTAGTGTCGCGTCGTGCAGGATCAATATAAATAACATCCACAGGCGGCATTTGTTTGAGAAATGCTTCTGCATCATCGTTATAAACCTCCACTTTGGGGTTTAAAATGGCGAAATTATGGTTTGCTAATTCTACTAAATGAGGTAATGTTTCGACGTAAGCCGTTGATTGAAATTGCTGTGACAAAAAATAACAATCTACACCCATACCACCCGTAAGGTCAACCAACTTATTCCCAGAAACTAACGAGGCTTTGTAACGCGCTGTTTCTTCGGAAGAGCACTGTTCTAAAGACAAATGAGGAGGGAAGTGCAGTTGTGAATTTTTAGCCCAAGTAGGCACTTTTTTTGCCAATAACTGACGCGCTGCAATTTGTTGTAGGGCCATAGATATATCAACACCTTGTGGCGCTGTTTTTAAAGCTAATACATGCACATCGTCAGAAAGATGCTGTTCAACAAACTGTTGTGTTAATAGATCCATAAGTGCTTAATCAAGAAGTGCAAAGATACACTTTTTATCTAAAATAGACCTTTTAATCGGGGGAATTAATTTCTTTAAAAATGTTGATAATTTTATTTCACTAAATTCAACGGTTTTTTGTATCTTTGCACGTTAACAGAAAAAATAACTGTCCTCATATATGTCTAAAGAAATTACAAACCCACAAACATCAGACGACGAAATGGAACTTTCTGACGCTACGAACCTCAATGAAACAGACGTAGTAGCAGAAGAAATTGCGGAAAATGTAGCTGGTCATTCTGACTATAAGTTACCCGATTTGCAAGATAAAAAAGCAAAGTATCATTTGTCTGGTATGTACCAAACTTGGTTTCTAGATTATGCCTCGTATGTCAATCTTGAACGTGCCATTCCACACATCAACGATGGTTTAAAACCTGTTCAACGCCGCGTTTTACATTCCATGAAGCGCCTTGATGATGGGCGTTACAATAAAGTGGCCAACATTGTGGGTCACACCATGCAATTTCACCCACATGGCGACGCTTCTATTGGCGATGCGTTGGTGAATTTAGGCCAAAAAAACTTACTTATCGATTGTCAAGGAAACTGGGGAAATATTCTTACTGGCGATGGAGCAGCTGCGCCTCGTTATATTGAAGCGCGTTTATCGAAATTTGCTTTGGAAGCGGTTTTTAATCCCAAAACAACGCCTTGGAAACCTTCGTACGACGGTCGTAATAAAGAACCAATTTCATTACCAATAAAATTCCCTTTATTATTGGCTCAAGGTAGCGAGGGAATTGGTTTAGGATTGAACTCGCGCATTTTACCGCACAATTTCAATGAGTTAATAGATGCTTCCATTGCTTATTTGCGCAATGAGCCATTCCAATTATTCCCAGATTTTCCAACAGGAGGCTTATTGGATGTGTGTCGTTACAACGATGGCGAACGTGGTGGTGTGGTAAAAATACGTGCCAAAATTGAAAAAATAGACAATAAAACACTCGCCATTACCGAAGTGCCTTATGGCATGACTACGGGTTCGTTGATTGAAACGATTATAACTGCCAATGAAAAAGGAAAAATCAACATTAAAAAAGTAGAAGATAACACCTCTGCCAATGTTGAAATTCTGGTTCATTTGGAGGCTAAAACGTCATCGGATAAAACCATTGACGCACTTTACGCCTTTACAAAATGCGAAGTGAGTTATTCGCCAAACTGTTGCGTTATCGACGAAAATAAGCCCCATTTTATTACGGTCAGTGAAGTTTTACGTCGTAACACAAACAATACCGTTAGTTTATTGACTCAGGAATTAAATATCCAACGTGATGAACTGCTGGATCAATTGAATTTTGCTTCGTTAGAGAAAATATTCATCGAAGAACGCATATACAAGGACAAAGGCTTTGAAAATGCCCCTACAACGGATGCTGCGTTAGATCATATCGACACACGCTTAGAGCCATTTAAAAAGGATTTTGTGCGTGAAATTACACGTGAAGATTTGAGTCGCTTGCTCGAAATTAAGATGGCTCGCATCTTGAAATTTAATGTAGATAAAGCGAAGGAATTAATCGCTCAAATGCACGAACAAATCAAGCAAATTGACTACAATCTCGAACACATCATCGACTATGCTATTGATTGGTACTCGAACTTAAAATCGAAATACGGCAAACATTTTCCACGTTTAACTGAATTGCGCAATTTCGAAACCATTCAAGCTGCTAAAGTGGTGGAAGCCAACGAAAAATTGTACATCAACCGAGAAGACGGTTTTATTGGTACAGGATTGAAAAAAGACGAATTTGTATGCAATTGTTCAGATATTGACGATATTATTCTGTTCTTCAAAGATGGTAAATATAAAGTGGTAAAAGTAACCGACAAAATGTTTGTCGGCAAGAACTTGTTACACTTAGCCGTATTTATCAAAAACGACCAACGAACCATTTATAATGCCGTTTATCGCGACGGTCGTGCTGGTGCTTATTACATCAAACGCTTTGCGGTAAATGGCGTAACGCGCGATAAAGAATACGATTTGACACAAGGTACCGAAAATTCTAAAGTGGTTTATTTCTCAGCCAATCCAAATGGTGAAGCGGAAACGATTAAAGTGGCGTTGAAACCAACCACACGACGAATTAAAAACCTTGTTTTTGAGAAAGATTTTTCAGAGATTGCTATCAAAGGACGCCAATCTATGGGCAATATTTTGACCAAATTCGATGTACACAAAATTTTACTCAAACAAAAAGGTGGTTCCACCTTGGGTGGTACACATATTTGGTTTGACCCAGATGTATTACGTTTAAATGGCGACAAACGAGGCAATTATGTTGGCGAGTTTTTCCCTGACGATTTGATTTTGGTAATTGCGAAAAATGGAACATTCTACACCACCAATTTCGATTTGAATAACCATTTTGACGACGATGTCGTACGTATCGAAAAATTCGATGCTAACAAAATATGGTCGGCTGCTTTGTACGATGCTGAGCAGGGCTATGCTTACATTAAACGATTCCAATTGGAACAATCTGCCAAACGCATGTCATTTGTCGGTGAAAGCCAATTATCGAAACTTTACGTGCTCTCTGACCAAGTTTATCCACGTTTTGAAGTAACGATGGGTGAAGGCGACTCGTTTAGAGAATCATTTATTGTAGAGGTCGAAGAATTTATTGCCGCTAAAAGCTATAAAGCGAAAGGAAAACGTATTACCACTTGGCATGTTGAGAAAGTGACGGAAGTGGAGCCATTACGTTTCCCTGAACCTGAAGCCATTACCGAGGTAGAAAGTGAAGAAACTCGCGCAGAAGAGAGCGTTGATGTAGAAACACCAATGACTGAAGCAAATGAAACAGACGATAACACGAACATTGAAATTGTAACCGTTGACACCACTAAAGAAGAGCGTGCAGAACCAAAAGCTGACGCAGACGAAAAAACGGATGTTATCGATGAAATTACAGGTCAAATGAGGCTATTTTGATGGTGTGTATAATTTAAAAGATAAAATGAGACACATAAACTTTATTTTTGCATTAACATTAGGGCTGGTTGCTTGCAATAATGTAAAACCAGTTGACAAAACGGAAATCTCTAGCGACTCTATTAAAACCACAATTTCAACTTCTCAAACCGACTTTATAACTAATAAATCAGTTGACGGAGTTGCAATTGGAGACAAAGTAACTGATTTTCTTTCTGTGATTAGCAAACAATATACCGTAAAGAAAGAACAAATGCAGTTAGAGGGTGACAGTTATGATATTTACAATGTATATGACAAGGGACAAAAAATCTATTCCGTCGAACCGGATTTTGACAAATCAGACATTATAGACAGAATATGGATTTATGGAAAAACATTCAAAACTGACAAAGGCATTGGAGTTGGCTCAACATTAGCCGCCATCAAATCTACATATCATATTGAAAGTATTGGCACAGAAGGCGAAGGTGGACTGCAGATATTAGTGAAAGAAATTCCAGTTGCTTTTATTATGGACAACTCACAATTGCCAAAAGACTGGTGGGAAAAAGAAAATAAAGAAGCAATTCCAGAAGATTTACAAGTTGAGGAAATAATTATAGACTGAAAACTTGTACATAGACATCCGCCGATGTTTTTTAGAAGTAAACCTAAAAATCTAATAAATCATAAACATGGAACAAATCAAGTCATTTCTAGAACTTGAAACCTATTTAACTTCTGTACCAACACGCAAAAAAATGGCGGTTGCTAATGCTGTGGATAGCCACACGTTAGAAGCGGTAATGCATGCGGTGGACAAAGGTGTGATAGAAGCCTATTTGATAGGCGATGTGGCAAGCATTGAAAATCCATTTTTATTTGATCTTCATCCATCTCCATTTGTGCATATTATCGATATTCCCGATGTGCTGGAAGCTACCTTGGAAGCTGTGCGTATGGTGCACGATGGCGAATGCGATATTTTGATGAAAGGTTTGGTGAATACAGATGTTATTTTGCGTGCCATTTTAGATAAAGAGAAGGGCATTCTGAAACATGGACGCGTGATGACCTACAATGCAGCCTTTCAAATTCCTACTTATCATAAATTGCTCTTTTTCTCCGATCCTGCCGTTATACCAGAACCAAGTAAAGAACAACGCATAGAGATGATTAAATATGCGATTGAAACCGCTTATAAATTTGGTATAGAGTGTCCTAAAGTAGCTCTGATTCATGCCACCGAAAAAGCCAATCCCAAAATTCGATTTATGCAAGATTATCTTGATATTTTAGATCTTTGGCGCGACGGTTATTTTGGCAATGTGATTATTGATGGACCAGTAGACATTTTTTTAGCGCTGGACAAAGAGCGAGGAGCTATAAAAAATGTTCCAACTCCTATTTTAGGAGATGCCGACATCTTAATTTTCCCTGATTTTCAAACCGCTAATGCCTTTTATAAAGGATTGGCAACGTTTGCACATGCTGAGATGGCAGGACTACTGCAAGGACCGGAAAAACCTGTGGTATTAACTTCTCGTAGCGAAAGCGTTTATTCTAAATTTTGCAGCATTTGCATGGCTTGCATTTTGTGTTAATCTTTAAAAACTAACTATGTATAAAATTTTAGTTATCAATCCAGGATCAACTTCTACTAAATTCGCTGTTTTTCACGATGAAAAGCTAGTTTTTCAGCAAACATTACGTCACAGTGGAGAAGAGTTAAAACCATTCCCTACGATAGCTTCGCAATACGAATTTCGTAAAGAGGTGTTATTGAATTGCTTAACTGAAAATCAAATTCCGCTCGATTTTGATATTATTGTAGGTCGAGGTGGAATCTTAAAACCTTTGGATTCTGGCGTTTACGCTATTACCGAAACAATGAAAGCCGATTTATTATCGGCAAAATATGGCGAACACGCTTGTAATTTAGGTGGACTTATCGCTTCTAATTTGGCTAACTCGATAGGCTGCAAAGCTATTATTGCCGATCCAGTGGTAGTGGACGAAATGGAAGATGTGGCGCGTTTAAGCGGACATCCACTGTTTCCACGCATTTCGATATTTCATGCGTTAAATCAAAAAGCAACGGCTCGTATTTATGCCAACGAAAAACAGACAAAATATGAGGATTTAAACCTTATTTTAGCTCATTTAGGCGGCGGCATTTCGGTTGGAGCACATCGTAAAGGAAAAGTAATTGATACCAATAATGCGTTAGCATATGGACCTTTTTCGCCAGAACGCAGTGGCACTATTTCGTCGAGCGCATTAGCAACACTTTGTTTTAGTGGTAAATACACGCAAGAACAAGTGAAGAAAATGTTGAATGGCGAAGGTGGTTTAATGGCGCATTTAGGAACGAACGAAGCGCATGTAGCTGTAGAACGTGCCAAAAATGGCGATAAAATGGCACAATTGGTTCTTGATGCTTTAGCTTATAACGTCGCCAAAGAAATTGGCGCTATGGCCACCGTATTACAAGGCGAAGTAGATGCTATTATTTTGACTGGAGGAATCGCTTACAACGCTTGTATTACCGATTATATTACCAAAATGGTGCAATTTATTGCTCCTGTTAGTGTTTATCCAGGTGAAGATGAATTATGGGCGCTCGCAAGTAATGGAATTCACGCTTTGGATACTCAGGTTATTTTCGATTACGAATAATCACTACAAATCTCTACAATAGATGAACAAGCTGTCGTTACCTGATGATTTTATAGCACAAATGCAACCCATCATAGGTGATGATTGGCAGCAATTTGAGGCCGCTTTGAACCTCGAACCGATGGTGAGCATTCGTATGAACGACAAATGTTCGCTCACACAATCACTCAAACCAGTTCCATGGTGTCCACAAGGTTTTTATCTCGAAAAACGACCTAATTTCACGCTCGATCCATTGTTTCATGCTGGGGCTTATTATGTACAAGAAGCTTCATCCATGTTTATTCAGCAAGCCTTAGAACACTATGTTTCTACCGATGCTATAGTGCTTGACCTATGCGCTGCTCCTGGTGGCAAATCGACACTCATTTCACAATTTTTAAAAGACAATGGATTATTAGTTTGTAACGAATTTATTCGGTCACGCTCGCAAATATTAGCCGAAACTGTTCAAAAATGGGGAAATCCCAATGTGATAGTAACCAACAGTGCACCACGTGATTTCGAATCGCTTACTGGACTTTTTGATGCCGTTTTAGTAGATGCTCCATGTTCTGGCGAAGGTATGTTTCGCAAGGACGAAGTGGCTATTTCTGAATGGTCGTTGTCCAATGTAAAACAATGTGTTAGTCGCCAACAAGATATATTAAAATCCGCTTGGGAATGCCTAAAAGAAGATGGCATTTTAATGTATAGCACCTGTACGTACAACACGCAGGAAAATGAAGAAAACGTTCAATGGTTGTGCGACACGTTTGGGGCTGAAAAATTGACCTTGAAATTAGATACAACGTGGGGAATTACTGAAACCGAACAAGGTTATCACTTTTATCCACATAAAACGGCTGGAGAAGGTTTCTTTTTAGCTATTCTTCGGAAAACTACGGCTGTAGAGCATCCGCTAAAATTAAAACCAAAACAGAGTATCAAAGATAAGAAATTAAGCGCTTGCGAAGCTTATATACTAGATAATAAACAGTTTGAAATCATCGAATACAAACGACTGATTTACGCCTTTAAAAAGGAGTATCTCGCCATTTTACAAGCCGTTTTAGAAAAAGAAAATGTGATACATTTTGGCACAGCCTTGGCAGAACAAAAAGGGAATGATTTTATACCGCAAACAGGATTGGCGCTAAGTAAATGGCTGAATCGTGAAGCTTTTAATTCTGTAGAAGTTAATTGGAATCAGGCTATTGCATTTCTGCGTACCGAAGCGCTTTATTTGCCCGATAGCCCCAAAGGTTTTTTGCTCATTTGCTATCAAAATAGGCCCCTAGGATGGGTGAAAAACATTGGTAGTCGTTCTAATAATCTGTACCCAGAACATTGGCGCATTCGTATGCAATTAGATCCAACCGCCATAGCACCAACGGTCATTTAATGATTCTCGTAATATTCAAACGCATCGATAATATCGAGGTAAACACCATCAAAATCAGCGGTTACTATTTTTTGTAAATACGAATCTGGCGTTCCAAAAATAAGCGATTGCCACTCCTTATCCCAATATTTTACTTTATAATTACCTTTCCAATCCGGATTTTCGGCATCTAGCCATTGTGGTTTGATAAGATTCCAACTCGATTTCCAATAATAGCGATAATTCTCAGCTTCGCCAATCGACATGTAAGCAATAACCAACCGACGACCACCATTTGCTTTCACACTCAATTGAGCAATTTCTGAGGCCTTAAAAGCACTTCCATCTTGAAAGAACAAATCCATAATTAACGCATCGTAATTGGTAGCGCAAACTGCTTCAATAAACGCTTGTTTGGATGTAAATTTTTCGGGATTAATGAGATATAGAAAATTTTTAGCGTCTTGCAATAAGCGTATTGTATCCTTATTTTCATGGTAAATAGGGTAGTTCGGTATCACATCTAAACCTCGTTCTGGTGCAGCAAATGACAAAAAATGATGATTCACATTGTGCGTATAAGAATCGGACATTTTATCTATTGAAGAACAATAATCGGTGGTTAAAATAACATTACCGGCGGCTTGTGAAAGTGTTAAAAAAGGCAGTAAATAATCACTTACTTCAGTAGGTGTAGCTTCATTATCGGCATCATAACCATAGAATAAATCTTCTTGCCCATGGCCATCTATCGCATTCAAATAACTTGTAGCAGGTGTACCTGTGGCTGTGCCATCTAAGGTGACTAATTCAATACCATTTTGAGGAATAACTAAGAATGACGGTTTTTGAGTTTTAGCCCAAGCACTCAAATGACAGACAAAATCGCGCATTTCTTGCTTATAATCGTATGTTGGATGAGGTTTGCAAGCAGCCAAGGCCAATAAAACAAACAGATAAATAGACTTTTTCATAGAAGCTGTAAAATAAATCGGACAAATATACAGTTTATTTCTAACCGATGTATCGTTTTATTTCCATTAAAATAGTGGTAAATAAAATAGAATACCTATTTTTGCATAAAATCATTTATTCTTATGAAACGCTATTTAATTGGTCTAATCGTTACTTGTTTTTGTTTTTCAACCATACAAGCTCAGTTGCTATGGGAAATTTCAGGTAATCATTTAAAACAAAAATCGTATCTGTTTGCCACACATCACTTGGTGCCAATAAGTATTTTAGATTCTATTCCTGGCGTTTATAAGGCGTTTAATCGCACTCAATGCGTAGTAGGAGAGATTGTTGCCAATGATCCTACCATGATTAATAAAATGACTGAAGCGGCACAAATACCAAGTTATACGTCCATCAGTAATTTATTGTCGCCTGACGAATATCATAAAGTGGATTCGGCTTTACAAGCGGTGGCGAAACTCAATTTAAGTGCGTTGGAACGGTTAAAACCTGCCATGATTAGCAATATATATGTGATGAGCCTCTACAATACGGTATATACAAAAGAAAATCAGGATTGGCAGCTCGATTCCTTTTTTCAACAAATAGCTGAAAAAAAACAAATTCCAATCGTAGGATTGGAAAGTATTGACAAACAGATTGATTTACTGTTTAATTCACAATCACTTGAACGTCAATCTTTTTTGTTGGTTGGAGCCATCGAATCGGCAAACGACATTGAAACAGAGATAAAAACTGTCAATAATCTTTACAAAAAAGGCGATTTAAACGAACTTTTATCACTGTATCAAAATGATACAACGAAATATGCACCTACTCAACAAGAGCAGTTTGAACTATTGGACAATCGTAATCAAGAATGGGTCAAAACAATTCCACAATTGATTCATCAAAAATCCTGTTTTATTGCGGTTGGTGCACTACATTTACCTGGTGAAAATGGTCTTATTGAATTACTTAAGAAAGCTGGTTACAAAGTTAAACCAGTCAAAAAATAATTGTTTCATTTATAAATACATTCAGCCATGAAACACGGAAAACACACTTGTAAAATACTCAAGCAAATAAGGCAACAAATTGCCATTGAAAACGACCTTTTTTACGTTACGTCTCAATGTAAACATAAAGGCGATTGCGCAGGAACTTGTCCTACCTGTGAGGCAGAATTACGCTATCTAGAAGAGCAATTGGCAACCAAGCACGTATCTGGGAAAGCGGTTGCTGTTTTGGGCATTGCTTTGGGTATAACTTCATTCACGGGACTTTCAGCCACAAATCAGCCTAATAACTTACAAAACAACAGTTCTGTAACACTGACTAACGAATCAGAAATTAATGAAACACAAGGAGTTATTAGAGAACCGTTAACTGTAGATCATGTGGACGGCTCGATGCCAGAGTATCCTGGAGGTCGTCAGGCGATGATGAGTTTTCTGTCAAAAAACACCCATTACCCAGCAGTTTGCATTAAAGATTCCATACAAGGTGTTGTAGTTGTACAATTTACGGTAGATACTACAGGAAAAGTCACTAGAGCACACATTGTACGTTCCGTTCATCCTGAATTTGATGCCGAAGCTTTACGAGTGGTAAACAGCTTCCCAGCATGGAAACCAGCCATGCAAAACGGAAAACCTGTCGCTTCAAAATATACTATGCCCGTTGTATTTAGGCTAACTAAATAAAAAAATAAATGACATTTTTCTTGGTAGGTTTATTTATTGTTCGTATTTTTGCGAACAATAAATAAACCTATTCTATTTTCAGATGAAAGAGTATACCGATAAACAAGCATCTATTGCCCATTTTGCTAAAGCATTGGGTCATCCTGCACGTATTGCTATTTTACATTTCCTAGCGAGTCAGGAAACGTGTTTCTTTGGCGATATACACGATGTATTACCCATTGCTAAAGCTACTGTATCTCAACACTTAAAAGAACTCAAAGAAGCGGGTTTGATTCAAGGTGACATTGAAGGACCGAAAGTTCGTTATTGCATCAATAAAGAAAATTGGGAATTAGCACGGGTTGTTTTTGCCGATTTCTTCAACGATTGTGTGTGTAAAAAAGGCAGTTGTGGCTGCCGTGAAGAACAGCATGATTGAACCATTATTAATAGGCTATTTATTAGCCATCAACATCCTAGCGTTTTGTGTGATGGGTTTCGACAAACAAAAAGCGCGCAAAGGAGTTTGGCGAATATCGGAATCAACTTTATTCACGCTTGCGATTTTGGG
Source organism: uncultured Paludibacteraceae bacterium (assembly GCA_964570565.1). Taxonomy (GTDB): domain Bacteria; phylum Bacteroidota; class Bacteroidia; order Bacteroidales; family Paludibacteraceae; genus W0P28-013. The sequence goes on along the minus strand of CAZMYT010000005.1, from coordinate 52,393 downwards.
CGGAAGCATGGGAGATTTACTTGGTATGTGGATTTTCAGGCACAAAACCAAACACCTCAAATTCGTTATTGGAATGCCTTTTATTCTTATCATTCAACTGGTTATAACTTATATTATCTATTCATATTCTATCAATTAATTCATTATGACAATTAAAGTACTTGGCACAGGCTGCGCCGGATGCAAAGCCTTACACGAAACAGTGATTAAAGCTGTTGCAGAATTAAACCTTTCGGCAGACGTAATAAAAGAAGAAGATTTGATGAAAATTATGGGGTATAACGTCATGTCATTACCAGCGTTAGTTATCGACGAAAAAGTGGTAAGCAAAGGTAAACGATTAAGTATCGACGAAGTAAAATCATTCATTATCAATAATTAAACCATGAACTACAAGCTACTTTTATTGGCAACGGTGACACTGTTATTTGTTGCCTGTGGCCAAAAAGCCACTACCGAAAAAACGGCTGAGCATGAAACCTTAGAAAATGGAGTAGAAGTGCTCTATTTCCATGGCAAACAACGTTGTGTAACTTGTAATGCCATTGAACGTTTAACACGCGAAGTCATCGAGGAAAACTTTGCTGAAGAGTTCAAAAATGGCACCCTCGTATTTCATGTTATTGATATTTCTCAACCAGAAAATGAAGCAATTGCCGATAAATACGAAGTAGCTTTTTCTTCGTTATTTGTAACCAAATGGATCAATGGTGTTTCCATTAAGACAAATATGACCGATTTTGCTTTTTCGTATGCTAAAAATCAGCCGGAAGCATTCAAAAAAGGATTGAAAGAAAAATTGGATGAAGTTCTGAATTAATGATTTATAGAACTGTATTTAAACCCTTGTTATGAAAATACTTATTCTCTGTACCGGTAATAGTTGCCGCAGTCAAATGGCACATGGTTTTATGCAAACCTACAACAAAGCCCTTAAAGTATTTTCGGCTGGAACTCATCCTGCTGAACAAGTCAATCCATTAGCTGTGGAAGTAATGGCCGAAAAACAAATTGATATTTCGGCACATAGACCACACCATGTATCGGAATATATCGATGAAGCGTGGGATTATGTAATTACAGTGTGTGGTGAAGCAAACGAAACCTGTCCCGTGTTTTTGGGTCAGGTAAAACAGCGTTTACACCTAGGATTTGAAGATCCAAGTCATGCACAAGGTTCTCAGGATTTTATCGAAAGTGAATTTCGTCGTGTGCGCGATCTCATTGACCACACTTTTTACAACTTCTATCGCCAAGAGCTGAAAGAGCAATTAGATATGCAATGCACCTGTGGTGCGAACGATTTTTGTCGATGTAATTGACCATTTTAACACATTCATTGTATGGATTTTCTACAAACGTGGCTTGATACGAGTTCGTTTCCACTGATTACGGCCTTCTTATTGGGTTTGCTTACCGCTATAAGTCCTTGTCCTTTAGCCACAAATATTGCCGCTATCGGTTATATCAGTAAAGATGTAACCAATCAACGCCGTATTTTTCGGAATGGTTTATTATACACATTAGGGCGTATTTTGTCGTATACGTTGTTAGGTGTGGTGTTAATACTCATTCTCAAAGAGGGTTCTAGTTTATTTGGCATTCAAAAATTCATCGGTAAATACGGTGAAATGATACTTGGTCCAGCATTAGTCATCATCGGTTTATTCATGTTATTTGGCTCAAAGTTACCGTTGCCAAAATTTGGTTTTAGTGGTCGTGGTGGCGAAAAAATAGCTAAAAAAGGCGGTTTAGGTGCTCTTTGGCTAGGCGTGTTATTCGCCATGGCATTTTGTCCTACGAGCGGCGTATTTTATTTTGGCATGCTAATACCTATGGCAGCCATCGAAACAGGCGGTTATCTGCTACCTATAGCATTTGCCGTAGCTACAGCCTTACCAGTTATCGTGGTTTCGTGGTTACTAGCGTTTAGTGTCAAAAGTATCGGTAGTTTTTATGGGAAAATGCAAACCGTCCAAAAATGGCTCAATTGGTTAGTTGGAGGGCTTTTTATAGCTATTGGTCTCTATTACTGCTCTTTATTACTTCCTTTATAAACCTCATTTCTAAATTTATAGGGTTGTTTGTGTGGGTATTTTTATAAATGTTGTATATTTGTGAGTTTTTAAGAACTAACACTATGACACCATTTAAATTACGCGCATGGCAATTGTCTGACATTGACAGTTTGGCTAAACATGCCAACAATCCTAATATTGCAAAATGGTTAACCGACCAATTTCCTTATCCGTACGATAAACAAGCTGCCGAAACGTATATCAAAATGGTAGCGAATGACCAGCCACAAAAGGTGTTTGCTATCGAAATAGATGGTGAGGCAGTTGGTTCTATAGGTATTTTTCCACAAACAGATATTCATCAGAAAAGTGCAGAAATAGGGTATTGGCTCTCCGAAGATTATTGGCATCAAGGCATTATGCCACAAGCGGTTGAGGAAATTGTAGCGTATGGATTTCGTACATTTGACATTGTAAGAATTTATGCTCGCCCATTTTCTACCAATAAAGGTTCTCAACGGGTATTGGAGAAAGCTGGTTTTACACTAGAAGCGCGCTTGAAAAATGCGCTATACAAACAGGATTCATTTTTGGACGAATATATCTATTCTAAATTAAAACCTTGAAAATAAGTCTTTTAGATGAAAAAAATTACTTTATTTTTACTTGTATTCGCCTGTTCACCTTTTTTACGTGCCGAACAAAACATACTGACTAGTAGTAACTTACCTATAGTTGTTATTACTACAGATTTGAACTCAGAAACCAATACGCAATACGACATTGTGGATGACCCGAAAGTTCCTGCGATCATGAAAATCATAAGTCGTCCACAAGGTGAAAGAAATTACCTCACAGATGTAACGAATGCGGCCTATCTCAATTATAATGGCAAAATAGGTATTGAATTACGAGGTAGTTCTTCACAAGATTTGCCCAAGAAACCCTACGGATTTAGCACTAAATTGGCCGATAACACCACCAATAACAACGTCAGTTTGTTAGGTATGCCATCCGAAAATGATTGGATACTCAATTCACTAGCGTTTGATCCTTCGATGATTCGTGATTTTTTATCGTATGATTTAAGTCGAAATATGGGAAATTATTCTCCCAGAGGCGTATTTGTTGAAGTGGTGGTTAACGACGATTATAAAGGTGTGTATATTTTGATGGAAAAAATCAAAATTGACGATAATCGTGTGAATATTCAAAAAATGACGGATACGGATAATGACTTTCCGAACGTGACTGGAGGCTATATTGTAAAAGCAGATAAAACAACTGGTGGCGACCCTGTAGCATGGAGTATGGAGAGTTACAACGGCTACACCGATTATTTATATGATAATCCCAAACCAGAAGTTATTACAAATGCACAAGGAAGCTATATACAATCTGTATTTTTTAGTTTAGATGGATTAAAAAGTCCGATTAATAGCTCGATTATTGATGGTTATCCTTCCATTATTGATGTTCCAAGTTTTATTGATTTCATCATTATAGCTGAATTAAGTTCCAATGCCGATGCTTATAAATTAAGCACTTATTTCCACAAAGATAGAAATGGAAAGTTACGAGCTGGTCCAATATGGGACTATAACTTAACATATGGAAACGATCTATTTCAGTGGGGATATGATAGAAGTTGGACATATATTTGGCAATTTGATGATGGCGAAAATATTGGTTCTAAATTTTGGAAACGTTTGTTCAATGATCCAACATTCAAATGCTACTTATCCAAAAGATGGCATGAATTAACACAAATCAATCAACCACTTAATGGTGATGTTATAAATAGTAAAATCGACCAATATGTAACGCTATTATTGGAATCTCAAGCACGTGAACAAGCACGTTGGGGAACGGTAGGAGATCAAGCCAGCAATATAGCCGCCATGAAAACCTGGTTAGCAGAAAGAATCACGTGGATCACTGCCAATCTTGGGAGTTATGCTGAATGCAATCAGGTGTCATTGCCTAATTTAGTCATTAGTAAAATTCATTATAATCCACTCAAAGAAGGAGAGACGAGTAGTAATAGCTTAGAATTTATCGAAATTACAAATCATTCGAATCAAACGGTAAATGCCACTGGGTTTTATATAAAAGAATTAGGAATTTCATATCAATTTCCAGTCAATGCAACAATACAAGCGCATGAAGCCATTTACCTAGCGAGTGATACCTCTGTATTTTGCAATTTTTATGGCCTCAAAGCATTCGGACAGTTTACACGCAACCTATCAAATAAAAGTTATGCCATTGTGCTGAGTAATGCCTATGGCAACACCATAGATGCTGTAACTTACAAAGATGAGAATCCATGGCCAACTAATGCCGATGGCAAAGGCCCGTATTTAGAGCTTATAAATCTTGATTCTGATAATAGTTTAGCCTCAAACTGGCGAGCGAGTTCTGTCGCACTATCAAACAAAACCATTACATTGGACGAAAATACTATTAGTCTCTATCCGAATCCTGTACAAAACCGATTACAAATAACAAGTGAGACTTATATTATATCCGACTATTTTGTAACCGATTTATCAGGACGCATTTTGACAGAAAGCGACCAGCTAAATTTGAAGGTAACTGATATTGATTTTAGTCACTACGAAAAGGGAGTTTATTTGATTAACCTAGGCTTTGAAAATCATTCAACTAGAATAACACATAAATTGATCAAAATAGAGTAATAACAAAAAATATGAAAGAAAGTATGAAAACGGCAAAATTAGTAATCATATCAGGGTTGATGGTATTACTCATCAGCTCGTGTAAAAATACGCAGGAAATAGCTTGTACTGAAGAATATCGATTTGTTACTATTACAGTTAATGGCCGGCAATTGGATAATTTCTACACCATACGCATATCTAATGGTGATACCATTCGGCACGATCAAGAAATGGGATTGGACAGCAACGTATATGTGGTTCTAACCGACAGCTACCAAAAAAACATTCAAAATAGCGTTGAAAACTTCGTTTTTCATGGTCTTATTGGTGATTCATTGGTCATAAACGAACCATTCGTTATCAAGGCCGACATGTGTCATATTGATTACGTAAGTGGGAAAACAGAAGTGAATCTGTAATGGGGCTTTATATTTCATAATCAACTTCACAACCTAGTTTATATTTTTCATTCGTAATTCTACGAACAAACAACTCGATTTATTTGGCAGTCTAAAATATTGTTCGTAATTTTGCGAACAATATTTTTTATCTACTAATTAATTGGGATTTGTCTCTTCCTATGTTGCGCTAAGAGAGACTATACGTATGATACAATCTTTTGCTGACTGGCTTGTGTATGATATTTTCGGATTAACCGCCAGTACACATTTAGGAGCCGCTTTAAATTTCTTTTTCTACGACACAATCAAAATAGTCTTATTACTGTTTTTGATCAGTGTGATTATGGGTGTTATCAATGCCTATTTTCCTATTGATCGTTTACGTAACTATTTAGCCACCCATAAATTATTTGGCCTACAATACCTATTAGCGTCGCTATTTGGAGCTATAACGCCCTTTTGCTCATGTAGTAGCGTCCCGTTATTTATTGGCTTTGTAAAGGGCGGTATTCCATTGGGCGTGACATTTGCCTTTCTTATTACCTCGCCTCTGGTAAACGAAGTCGCTGTAGCTATGTTTTTGGGTGTATTTGGCGTAAAAACTACGCTCATATACGTTGTCAGTGGTATTTTATTGGGCGTAATTGGTGGTTTTGTACTCGGTAAAATGAATTTGGCTCGTTACTTAAGTCCTTGGGTACTACAAATTCAAAAAGAGAGTATGATTGAAACAGCAGAGTGGGAAAGTCAGAAAGTGCCATTTTTGAAACGTTTACCTGCTATTATCAAAGATGCATGGGGTATTGTTCGTGGTGTTTTACTATATGTTCTTATAGGAATTGCCATTGGAGCCGCCATGCATGGCTATGTACCCGAAGGCTTTTTTGAAACATATCTTTCTTCTAGTCAGTGGTGGACAGTTCCAATAGCAGTCATTTTAGCCGTTCCGATGTATGCAAATGCCGCAGGAGTAGTTCCCATAATTGAAGTTTTTGTAGCAAAAGGTGTTTCGTTAGGCACGGCTATTGCCTTTATGATGGGCGTAGTAGGTTTGTCGTTACCAGAAGCAACCATGCTCAAAAAAGTGATGACTTGGAAATTAATCGGTATTTTCTTTGGAACCTTAACACTCTTTTTTATTCTAAGTGGTTGGTTATTTAACTGGATTTTGTAACTATTATAGTCTATACATTTCATAAAACCCCATCGATAAACAGTTTATTGATGGGGTTTTAGCTTAAAATTCACAAAATACATTATTCCGATTAATTTTCTAAAACTATTTTAAATTTTGCATGTACGAATTATGTATATTTGCAGAGGATAAATTCATACAACAGATTCAACAATCAAAACTTAATATAATGAAAATACGTTTTAATTCGGATTATATAGAAGGGGCTCATCCTGCTATTTTACAAAAATTAATCGAAACAAACACGTTACAACAACCTGGATATGGTACCGATGATTATTGTGAGCAAGCACGAACACTCATTCGTCAATTATGTGCTATGTCTACAGCCGATGTCCATTTCCTAGTTGGAGGTACACAAACTAACACAACCGTTATTGCGTCTATATTGCGACCTCATCAAGGTGTTTTGTGCGCAGAAACTGGCCATATTAATGTTCACGAAACTGGTGCTATCGAAGCTAATGGACATAAAGTATTGTCATTACCCAGTGATGATGGTAAAATTACGGCTCAACAGATTGAAGAAGCTTATGCATCGCATTGGAACGATGAAAATCATGAGCACATGGTGCAACCGGGCATGGTTTATATCTCTTTTCCAACTGAAAATGGCACTATTTATAGCCGTAAGGAATTGGAAGCCATTTACACAACCTGCCAAAAATGTGAATTACCTCTTTTTGTCGATGGCGCACGGTTGGGTTATGGATTAACAGCCACCAGAAACGATGTGTCGTTGGAATTTTTAGCCCATCATTGCGATGTATTTTACATTGGCGGCACCAAAGTGGGCGCTTTATTTGGTGAAGCTGTAGTGATTCCATCTGAAAAATTGAAAAAAGATTTTCGCTACCTCATTAAACAAAAGGGTGGTATGCTCGCTAAAGGTTGGCTGTTAGGTTTGCAATTTCTAATATTACTCGAAAATGGCTTATATTTCGACATTGCAGAACACGCTGACAAAATGGCACAAATGATACATGACGCATTTGCCGCCAAAGGGAACTTATTTCTGTATGATTCACCTACAAATCAGCAATTTCCAATATTAAAAAATGCCGATTTAGAAAAATTATCAGAACATTTTGTATCCGATTTTTGGTGTAAAACGGATGCAACACATACTGCTGTAAGGTTTTGCACAAGTTGGTCTACAAAATCAGAAGATGTAGAAGCACTCATCAAAGCCATTCGTAATTTATAACATAAACCGTATGAGATTGTGGAGTTTACATCCGAAATACCTCGATACCAAAGGCCTTCTAGCCGTTTGGCGAGAAACTCTATTAGCTCAAAATGTGCTATTAGGCAACACACGCGGATATAAACATCATCCTCAATTACAACGCTTTACGCAAACTGATTCACCCATAGACTATATTGGCTTTTACCTACACACCATTGCCAATGAAGCTACACAGCGTGGATATAAGTTTGATACCACCAAAATACACCGAAACCCATCAACAATAACACCAATTCCCGTATCGTCAGAGCAATTGGCGTATGAATTTCAATGGTTGATGCACAAATTACAAACCCGATCTCCTGAACTCTATAATAAATGGAAAAACGAAATAAATGTTACTATAAATGAAACATTTATAATCTATCAAGGTCCGGTAGAATCTTGGGAAGTTGTGGCACATTTTTTGACCGTTTAAATGTAATTATTTACTTTTAAAACAACACATTATGAATATTTATGATTTTCAAGTAAAAGATGCCAAAGGAAATTTGGTTAATCTTTCAGAGTATAAAGGCAAAACGCTGTTAATAGTCAATACAGCCACTGGTTGTGGGTTTACACCTCAGTATAAAGGGTTACAAGCTTTATATGACAAATACCAAGCAAAAGGGTTTGAAATCTTAGATTTCCCTTGTAACCAATTTGGTCATCAAGCACCAGGCAGCGAAGATGAAATACATCAATTCTGCGAAATTAACTACAAAACCACCTTCCGTTTATTCTCTAAAATAGACGTTAATGGTAAAAATGAATCACCCTTATATACCTATCTGAAAGGGCAGAAGGGTGGCTTTTTAAGTAAACGTATTAAATGGAATTTTACCAAATTCTTGGTCGACAAAACAGGTAAAGTAGTAGAGCGTTTCGCTCCAACAGCGACTCCTGAATCTATTGAAGAGAAAATAGTCAATATTTTGTAAATAAGAATAAAACAAAAAAGGCGGAAACAATTGTTTCCGCCTTTTTTTATAAATATTACTTCAAAGTGAGTTAATATTGTTCTTCAGAATTGGGGAAATCAGCCGATTTTACATCACTCACATAATGTTGAACAGCTTCTGTCATCACAGCATTCAAATCTGCATAACGACGCAAGAAACGAGGCGAAAAACCTTGTGTCATGCCTAACATATCGTGCAACACAAGTACTTGACCATCAACGTTTCCACCTGCACCAATGCCAATAACTGGAATACTTACCTCTTTGGCAACACGTGCGGCTAATTTAGCAGGAATCTTTTCTAATACAAGTGCGAAGCATCCTACTTCTTCTAATAATTTGGCGTCTTCGATAAGTTTTTCCGCTTCGTCTTCATCTTTGGCACGCACATTATAGGTTCCGTACTTATTGATAGACTGTGGCATCAAGCCAAGATGTCCCATGATAGGAATACCTGCCGCTAAAATCTTTTTAACAGCATCGATAATTTCCACGCCACCTTCCAATTTTAACGCATCAGCGTGCGTTATCTTCATTATTTTGATAGCGTTCTGAACAGCTTCAATATCGCCACTTTGGTAAGTTCCAAAAGGCATATCGACCACTACTAGTGCACGTTTTACAGCACGAGCAACTGATTTACCGTGATAAATCATCTGATCGAGGGTAATGGGTAACGTGGTTACGTTTCCAGCCATGACGTTCGATGCAGAATCTCCAACCAAAATAACATCTACACCCGCTTGGTCAACTATACCTGCCATTGTATAATCATACGACGTAAGCATACTTATTTTTTCACCACGGCGTTTCATCTCAAATAGACGATGTGTGGTTACTTTACGGGTATCTTCCTGGTTATGTACTGACATTTTTTTACTGTTTGGTTAAACAAAAATGAGAGAATTATTTCAAAATCTCAAATTGGCGGAAACATTTTCCAATTTTTTCAAAAGCTATATCGAGTTGTTCTTTTGTATGCGAAGCCATCAACGAAAAACGAATTAACGTATCGTGAGGTGCTACAGCTGGAGAAACAACTGGATTCACAAAAATACCTTCGTCCAACAAAGCACGAGTTACCGCAAATGTTTTATTATTATCGCGAATATACAATGGAATGATTGGAGTAGTAGTTGGTCCAATTTCGCAACCTAAGTTACGGAAACCATCCAATGCGTAATGCGTTAAATCCCATAAATGGGCAATACGCTCTGGTTCGCTCAACATAATATCTAAAGCAGCACTAGCAGCACCAATAGCTGCAGGAGTAGCACTAGCACTAAATATGTATGAACGTGCATTATGACGTAAATAATTAGCTGTAATGCTATCGCATGCAATAAATCCGCCCAAAGAAGCAAATGATTTACTAAAGGTACCCATGATTAAATCAACATCCTTAGTTACACCTAAGGCGTGGCAAATACCCTCACCATGTTCTCCAAATACACCAAGACTATGAGCCTCATCAACCATTACATTGGCATTGTATTTTTTAGCTAAAGCAACCATCTCTTTTAATGGTGCCACATCACCTTCCATACTAAATACACCATCGGTAATAATCAATTTCACTTTATCAGGAGCGCATGTTTTTAATACTTTTTCTAACGATGCCATATCGTTATGTTTGTATTTCAAAATATTAGAGAATGATAAACGACGTCCTTCTATAATAGAAGCGTGATCACATTCGTCTAAGATAAGATAATCTTCTCTACCTGTAATGCAAGAAACAACGCCCAAATTCACTTGAAAACCAGTTGAAAAAATGATGGCCTCATCTTTACCTACAAATTTAGCTAAACGATGTTCTAATTCTTCATGAATATCGAGTGTTCCATTTAAAAAACGAGAACCCGCGCAACCTGTACCATATTTACGTACAGCTTCAATGGCCGCTTCTTTAATTTTAGGGTGATTGGTTAAGCCTAAATAGCTATTAGAACCAAACATCAACACTTTTTTACCATTAATAATAACTTCAGAATCCTGTTCGCTTGAAATTGCACGAAAATAAGGATATACACCAGCTGCCTTAGCTTGTTGAGGTACATCATACTTCACTAATTTCTCTTGTAATAAATTCATTTTGAAAGATTTAAGTTCTATACTCTTGTTATATTATTTGCGGTGCAAAGATACTTTTTTTATCTTACTACACGACAATTCTAAACATTATTTAATACAAATGGCACAATGTTTCGTTGCGCCATTTGAGTTTTTTGATTAAAAATCAAGTCGTTATTGTTGATCTATTGCATCAATTTTTGTTACAATCTCAGTGAGTTTGTGTTTGAGCAAATCGATTTTTTTGTTCATTTCTTCAACTAATGAATTAGCCTTTTTAGAAGTAGAAAAGAATCCGATATTATTTTCGTAAGTGGCTATTTCAGCTTTTAATTTATCATATTCCTTCATTAGTTTCATTCTGTCTGTCGACGGTTTATGAGGAGTGAATGAAGAACGACTTCCACGTAATGCATCAAATTGCTTATCGGTTGCAGCTTTAAAGGCTTTATACAACTTATCTTTATCGCGGAAAGGAACAAATCCTATTTTATTATATGCTTCAACTAAAGCTTTCAGAGCTACCATATCGTCAGAAGCATTACCTGTTGCTTGAAACGCATTAATTTGCTCTATAACAGCTTTCTTAGCCTTTAAATTGGTTAATTCTTCGGATTTTTTATCTGTAAAGTTCAAATTCTTCTGTTCAAAGAAATAATCACAAGCGGCTACAAAACGTTGCCATACAGCATCGGACTGCTTTTTATTAGTTGGACCAATGGTTTTCCATTCTTTTTGTATTTGAACCAATTTTTCGGCCGTTTCTTTCCAATCGGTACTATCTTTAAGTGCTTCAGCTTGAACACATAAAGCTTTTTTGGCTTCCAAGTTCTGAACAAACTCACTTTTGATAGTTTTAAAAAACGCCTTTTTATGTTTAAAGAATTTATCGCAAGCAGAACGGAAACGTTTAAAGGCTTTCATGGACATTTTAGAAGAGGGTACCCCGCCAATATGTTTCCATTTTTCCTGTAACTCGAGAATTTCTTGAGTCTTATTTTCCCATTGCTTATGGCTTTTAAGAGCGGCGTAGTCAATAGCCTCAACTTGTTCACAAATAGCCATTTTTTCGTTAATAAATTTCTCTTCTACCTCTTTTATGCTTTCAAAATAAGCTTGATGCTGTTTATTAATCACAGTAGAGGCATTTTTAAATCGGTTCCAAATGTCTTCGCGGAATTCACGAGCCACAGGACCAATTTCACGCCAATCATCGTGTAATTTTTGTAATTGCTTGAATGCTTCAACTGGATCAGTTTCGTTAGATAAACGCTCTGCGGTTTCGCACAAAGCAGTTTTCAACTCCAAGTTTTTCTTGAAGTCGTACTCACGCAAATCATTATTGATTTTGATAAGATCGTAAAATTTTTCTTGATACTGACTATAAGCCTTCCAAATACCATTAACCGCAGTAGCTGGAATTTGTCCGATTGCTTTCCAATCTTGTTGTAATTTACGGAAAGCTGGAATGGTAGCCGATAAATCATCTGAAGAGGCTGTAAGTGCTTCTAATTCTGCCAGAATACGTTTTTTCTCTTGGAGATTTTTTTCTTTCACAGCGTCTAACAAAGCGTTTTCACTGGCTTTAAGTTCTTTGTATTTGGCTAAAAGAGTTTTAAAAGTAGTTTCTAAAGGATCTTGTACAGGCTCTGCAACATGCTCCGAATCATCCAAAAGATCGGTTGCCAATTGATTTTCGAGCTCTGCTTTTAGGTGTTTATAAAAAGCTTGTTTGAGATTCTCGATAGACTCTTTGACGCTAGAAATAGGTTTAACCTTTAATAACTCACGCATTTTATCAACCATCTCTTCACGAGATAATGCGTAAAATTCATTGTTACGAACAGCAATAGCTTCTACAACACCGATAAGTTTTTCAACCTTGCTTGCCATCGGTTGGCTAGATTCCATGTTTTCTGGCTTTTCCATAATATTGTCTCAAAAGAGTTTATCGTGCCCTTAAATAGGGCTTTTTATATAAAAATCGAGCAAATGTAGTGTTTTTTATCTTCCCCATCAAATTTATTTCCACGAAAACGATTTTTTTCGCCCAAAAATCATCAAAAAGAGGGTAATAAGAGGTAAAATGATATCGAAAATAAGAATTGTACTATAAAAAGAACGTTCTTTCAACTGTGATGCTGTTTTATTTATAATGACTAATTGCAGTATATAACGCAGCAAAAATAAACTGCCTACAGTTACGAGCATCAGTGGATTCAAAAAGACAATAAGTGCTACCAGCGATAAGTAGAATAAGCCACGCGATAGGGGCTCAATACCCACCATTAACTTACTTTGGGAGTTGTACATTGGTGCAGTGGTCAAATGGCGCTCTTTCTGATGATACCAATCGGAAAATGTGGTTTTAGGAATTGATTGTGTAACACCTTCAGCCACCGAAACAATAGCTGTATTAGTTGCTGTAGCAGCCATATTAACTAATAAATCATCGTCACCCGAAGCAATATGAAGTGTACCAGCAAATCCTTTATGACTAAAGAAAGTTTCTTTTCTATAGGCCAAGTTACGTCCAATTCCCATATAAGGTTTACCACGAAACGCAAATCCCATATATTGCATAGCAATAAATAACGTATCGTAAGAGATAAGATGACTTAATAGCCCTTTTTGAGGCAAATAAGCACCATAACCTAAGACAAATTCTGTATTAGGTGTAAATCGACGCACCATCTCTGTAATCCAAAACGAAGATCGAGGACGACAATCAGCATCAGTAAACAGCAATAACTCATGTTTGGCGGCTTTAATACCTATGGTTAATGCCAATTTCTTACGACTAATTATTTGAGTCTGTTCTGGCACATATGTATAGTAAAGTTGAGGATAACGTTCTTTTAAATCTTTGAGCAATAGTTCTGTTTCATCCGTAGAGCCATCATTTACCACAATCACTTCGTATTGAGGATAATCTTGTTCAAGTACTAAGGGTAAAAACGCAGCCAAATTATCTGATTCATTCTTAGCACAAATAATGACAGATACAGGAGGTTGTTCGTTATTAGTCGGAATATGTTGTTTTTTTACGCGTTTTTTATGACGAATTACACCTGTGTAAAAATGTAGATACATGTACACTTGAACAACCAAAGCAACCATAAAAACACCGAATAAAACCGCTTCGGCGAGCGTAATTTGCAAGAAATAGTCAAATAAATTCATAGAAAATAGGCTGGTGACCAAATATTTTATAACCTGTTAATATTAAAATAGTTAATAATTGCGAATGTATTTTGCAAATATATTATGTTTTATCATTCGCAATAAATATGACCCATAACCCGCCCCAAAGAACACGTTCTTTGTAAAAAGGGTACAATGCATCTACAAATTTACGATAAATAAATTTAACATTTATAGTTTCAAATAACAAGTTATCAACAAAATGAAAGGATGATATAAAAATTAAAAAAAATAAGCACGAAATGATTATGTATAAAAAAAAATACTTACCTTTGTGCTATCAACATAGAAAGATATTCTCTTTCCTTTTTTCATAAACACCATATTTTTATCACGCTACATACTACCAGCCATCAGCTGATTTTGTTCGTAGCCGTGTATCTTCTCGGACTTATTAATTATCCATAATTACTTCATGTACAACATCTTACAATTAAGAGAAAAATCGCAAGCCGACTTAGTGGCGATTGCAAAAGAGATGGGCGTAAAAAAAGCTGACGGTTTAGAATCCGATGCTTTGGTATATGCCATTCTCGATCAACAAGCTATTACAAAAGCATCAGAAAAAAAGGATGAACCTGATTTTCAGCCAAGAAAAAGACAACGAATTGCTCCCAAACCCGTCTTTTCAGAGGGAAAATCGGTAGCTCCTGTCACAAAGAGTGACACAGAACAACCTAAGGTGAAAAAAACAGAATCAACTGTGACTAATCCTCCTGTTGCAAAGCCTGTAAAAGTTCATCAAAATGAACCAAAGAAAAAACCTGCACCAAATAATAAACCAACTCCACAGCCAACTGCTGAGACACCTCAGAAAAAAGAACCACTTGTGGTGAAAAAAATGGTTTTTCCCACACCTGAAACTCCTGTAGAAAAAGTGGCAGAAGTGGTTACTATTGAACCTAAAGTAGAAGTTCAAGAATTAACTACTAAACAGCCAGAAAAACAACAACATAATAACAAACAAAAATTCAATTCAAACGGCAAGAATAGTGCGTTAGAAGACAATGAAAAACCGTATGAATTTGAGGATATTCTCATAGGTACTGGTACACTCGAAATGATGCCTGATGGCTATGGTTTTTTACGTTCAGCGGACTATAATTACTTGTCATCACCTGATGATATTTATGTATCACAATCGCAAATTAAACTATTTGGTTTAAAAACTGGCGATACAGTAGAAGGACCTATTCGTCCTCCTAAAGAAGGTGAAAAATATTTTCCACTCGTACGTGTTACCAAAATCAACGGATTTGCTCCTGAATTGGTACGTGACCGTGTTCCATTTGAACACTTAACACCTTTATTTCCAGAAGAAAAATTTACGCTTACAACAGGTAAAAACGATTCATTATCGGTTAGAGTACTTGATTTGTTTGCTCCCATTGGGAAAGGGCAGCGTGGACTAATTGTAGCTCAACCTAAGACTGGTAAAACCGTATTATTGAAAGATATAGCTAATGCTATTTTGGCTAATAATCCTGAAGTTTACATGATTATTTTGCTTATAGACGAACGCCCTGAAGAGGTAACCGACATGGCACGTAGTGTAAAAGCAGAAGTAATTTCATCTACATTCGACGAACCTGCCGAACGTCACGTAAAAGTCGCTAGCATTGTTCACGAGAAAGCTAAACGCCTTGTAGAATGTGGCCACGACGTAGTTATTTTGCTAGATTCTATCACACGTTTAGCGCGCGCGTACAACACGGCTCAACCGGCATCTGGCAAAATTTTATCAGGTGGTGTTGATGCGAATGCTCTCCACAAACCAAAACGTTTCTTTGGCGCCGCTCGTAATATTGAAAATGGTGGTTCTCTTACCATTATAGCAACCGCATTAACCGATACTGGTTCCAAAATGGACGATGTTATCTTTGAAGAATTCAAAGGTACAGGTAATATGGAATTACAACTCGACCGTAAATTGTCGAATAGACGCATTTTCCCAGCTGTAGATATCATGGCTTCGAGCACACGTCGCGATGATTTATTACTTAATCAAGATACAATCAATCGAATGTGGGTTTTACGTCGCTACTTATCGGATATGAATTCAGTAGAAGCTATGGAATTTATGAAAGAGCGATTAGAAAGAACTGAAAACAACGAAGAATTTCTAGTGTCGATGAACGATTAAAGAAAATTAGATACTGAATTTCTAACATAAATAAAAGCGGGGTTGTAACAATTTACAGCCCCGCTTTTATCATACCAGAATAAGTTATTCTTTATGTCGCAAAACCAATGCTGAACGACTTGGAATATACAATTTTAGCCATTGTTTATTTTTGAGATGACTAGGTAAAGTTAAATGCACCACCGTGTCATCACTAAATCCAAAACCACCAAAACGACGATCGTCTGTATCAAGAACAACTTCATAAGCCCCTTTTTTCACTAAAAATCCGTAATCAGTAAATGATTTTTGTCCATTAAAATTAAAGACAAACAACAAGTCTTTACGTTTATATGCCACCACCTGATCGCCTTCGTTATCCCATACCTTTTCGATAGAGGTTTCATTAAATTTTTTATCTGATTTCAACAAATCAAGCATGGCTTTATCAAATTCACCCAAATCATGATATAAATAGTGTGGATTATCGGCTAAACTCCATTGACGGCGAGCATATTTATATGACCATCCATTACCTTCACGAGGAAAATCAATCCATTCAGGATGTCCAAATTCATTACCCATGAAATTCAGATAACCACCATTAATAGTAGTTGCAGTTATTAATCGAATCATTTTATGCAAGGCTATACCACGGTTCACCAATAAGCTTTCATCACCTTTTTGCATATGCCAATACATATCGGCATCAATCAATCGGAAAATAATAGTTTTATCACCAACAAGCGCTTGATCATGACTTTCGGCATAACTGATGGTCTTTTCACCTATACGACGGTTTGTCATTTCCCAATAAATATGGCCAGCTTTCCAATCTTCATCTTTTACTTCCTTAATATATTTAATCCAAAAATCGGGTAATCCCATGGCCATCCTATAATCGAATCCCATACCGCCATCTTCAAATGGAGCTACTAATTCGGGTAAACCGCTCATTTCCTCAGCAATAGTGATAGCATTCGGATTAATTTCGTGAATTAATTTATTGGCCAATGTCAAATAGCAGAGAGCGTCACCATCTTGATTCATGTTATAATAATCGGCATAATTCGTGAAATTTTGCCCTAAACCATGGTTACGATAGAGCATAGAAGTGACACCATCGAAGCGAAAACCATCAAACTTATATTCTTCCAACCAAAATTTGCAATTTGAGAGCAAAAAGTGTAACACTTCGTTTTTGTTGTAATTAAAACAAAGTGAATCCCATGCTGGATGTTCGCGACGATCGCCACCATGGAAATACTGATATGGCGTACCGTCAAATCGGCCAAGTCCTTCTATTTCGTTTTTAACTGCGTGAGAATGAACTATGTCCATAATAACCGAGATCCCATGTTGGTGAGCTTCGTCGATTAATTGCTTTAGTTCTTCGGGTGTCCCGAAACGCGATGAAGCCGCAAAAAAGCTTGACACGTGGTATCCAAATGAGCCATAATATGGATGCTCTTGTACAGCCATAATTTGAATACAGTTGTAGCCATCGGCAACGATTCGTGGTAATATATTTTCCCGAAATTCATTATATGTACCTACTTTTTCCTGTTCGGTAGCCATTCCTATATGGCATTCATAAATCAAAAGTGGAGTAGTTTGTGGCTTAAATTTTTTCACCTTAAATTTAAACTCTTCTTCGGGCATCCAAACCTGAGCGGAAAATATCTTAGTCACCTCATCCTGTACCACACGGCGCGTCCAAGCTGGAATACGTTCACCAAAACCACCGTTCCATTCAATCAATAGTTTGAACAAATCACCGTGTTGCATCGATTTTTCGGAGAATTTTCCTTCCCAAATTCCATTTTCCAACGGATAAAGTCGGTAATTTTCGTCTTTCTTCCAATCATTAAAAGTGCCTAACACATAGATAGCTGTCGCATTAGGAGCCCATTCACGTAAATACCAACTACGTTTAATTTTATGGAGTCCAAAATAAAGATAACCTGACGCAAAATCCGAAAGAGATTGATTTTCAGAACCTAATAGTTCCTTTTCCTTACGAATAGCATAATCGTGGCGACCTTGTAATGCTTCGGCATACGGTTCCAAGAAAGGATCATTCTTCACAATTTTAAGTGTGTCCATACTATTTTAATTATAATTTGATTTTTACGACTAATTTTCTCAAATAACCGGACGCCATAGCTGGTGCGTGAGCGTCTTGGGGATAAAATATTACAAATTGTCCTAGTGAAACAGACAAAATTGTATCAAAATCATCAGCATAAAATACAATATCTCTGTCATTATCATACACTTCTGATATAGTTTCACAACGACTAACGGGTTTAAAACCAATGAATTCAGTGGTCGATAGTGGCATTTGAATATCAATGTACAGTTTATGTGCTTCCAACGGAGCTGACTTTTTACCCGCATTACCTGCCAAATTGATATAAACGGTGTCGCCTTGAAGCTCAATTCGACCATCGTCTACAGTAGAAAAATCGGTAGAACGTAAAAAGTCGAACGCTTGCTTAAAATGCGGATGCAGGCATTCGTACACGTGGGCATT
The DNA here is from genome assembly GCA_964570565.1 of uncultured Paludibacteraceae bacterium. Taxonomy (GTDB): domain Bacteria; phylum Bacteroidota; class Bacteroidia; order Bacteroidales; family Paludibacteraceae; genus W0P28-013. The sequence continues at coordinate 33,968 of CAZMYT010000005.1, read as the reverse complement.
ATCTAAAGAGTCAATAATCATTAATTAGTTATTATATAAATAGTTGATTATTTTAAATTCAATTTATGATTTAATAAATTTTTGCGAATAACCATACGGCGTTGCAAGGCATTCAGTTGTGATAAATCAGCTAAAACGGTCGCCATTTGGTACGTTTTCACAAAAATCGCTTTATCCGATTCGGATAACTGATAACTGTAATCACGATTTCCACCCGAAAGTGTCACTTTTATTGGAGAACTTTTGTGCAAAGTTATAAAGTCTGGCATATCACCCAATACTTCGGGGCGAAAAAGTACAGTTTCATACGAATTTCCAAAATCAACGTATTGATGCTGCTCACTCTTATCAACGGGTTGCGTTTCAGAGAATAAATCGTCAGAAGAAACATGTAACTTGTTATGATTTATAGGTTTACCTGCATAGTAACTCATAATATACATTTTGCCGTTTTCGTCGGTATAAGGTTTCAAATAACAGCGACCAACGTTACTTTCTGTTTTTAATGTTTTGTACACAAATGTACCGATTGATTCATATTTTTCGTTCTTTTCAAATAAAAAAGCTTCCTTCAATTCTATCACTTCAGTTGTTTTCAAAGGCAACATACTGTCAACATAAAGTAAGTTTCTTTGAATTTCTAACAACTCAACCTGCCAACCTAGCGTATCCGCTTGGCGACGATAATCAACTAACATTGGAAATAAAAGATGAATAGAATCAAGCTGAATTTTAGCTGCTTCTATATTTTTTTGTTCATACAGCACACGAGCTTCATCTAAGAAAGCTTGTGCACGTTCTTCGTCGGTAGGAGCACCACACGAAACCAAAACCACTGCAACAATAATAAAATAAAGAATTTTACGCATCTTTTTCATGAATTTGATCCAACAATTGTAACGCTTTTTCTTCGTTTTCCTCGAAAATATGAAGCTTTATGCCACCAAAAGGAGAGCTAAACATCGGATAAAGTTGAACTACATTGGAATCGCTTAAAAAACAGGCAATTCCATTTTCTTCAAGCATATGTTTATCAAAATTTGCCTCCGTCAAATTTTCGTAAGATTTTAATATGATGGTTTTTGAGTCCATAATTATACCGTTTTTAGAAAGGTTTTGAACGATTCAAAATCACTATTAATGGAAACTGTCGATTTTTGACCGTCCATAAATGCTTGTAATTTAGCTGGAACAAACACCTCTCTATCAATTATCTTTTCCACCGTTTCTTTAAATTTGGCAGGATGGGCTGTTTCTAAAAATACGCCAACCTCATTCGCTGACAAGCCATCTTTCAAAGCTTGATAAGCACACGCACCGTGAGGATCAAGCAAATAATTATGGTTGTGTAAGCAACTCTTCATTGTGCTAGAAATTTGTTCATCGGTATAGGCAAATCCACTGATATCATGATTTATAGCATCATGAGAACCATCATATAAATCGAGAATACGGGCGAAATTACTTGGATCGCCCACATCCATGGCATTGGCAATAGTCGATACCGATTTACGAGGTTCGTAATTTCCTGTATTTAAATAATGTAGAAAAATATCATTCCTATTATTGGCTGCTATAAATCGTTTAATAGGCAAACCCATGCGTTTAGCAAATAATCCGGCTGTAATATTTCCAAAATTTCCACTTGGGACAGCAACTACCATATTATCAGCTTTACCTATTTTCTTTAATTGGGCATACGCATAAAAATAATAGAATGCTTGAGGCAAAAATCGCGCTACATTGATAGAATTGGCAGACGTAAGATTCAATCGTTCATTTAGTTCGCCATCCATAAAAGCACTTTTTACTAGGCGTTGGCAATCGTCAAATGTACCGTCGACTTCTAAAGCGGTGATATTCTGTCCTAACGTAGTGAATTGAGCCTCCTGAATAGCACTCACTAAACCCTTGGGATACAATACATATACCTGAATACCAGAAACCCCTAAAAATCCGTTGGCAACAGCACTGCCAGTGTCACCGGAAGTGGCCACTAATACTTTTACATCGGTTTGTGACTTTTTCTGAATAAAATAGGCCAACAAACGCGACATAAATCGAGCTCCCACATCTTTGAAAGCCAAAGTGGGTCCATGAAACAGTTCCAAACTGTAACACGACTCATCAACCTGTACCAATGGAATATCAAAATCAAATGCTTCTGACACAATACGTTTGAGTGAATTGGCATCCACATCTTCTCCAAAAAAAGCGTCGGCAACTACGTGTGCTATCTCCTGAAACGAACGGGTATCAATTATTTCAAAAAAAGAATGGGGTAGTTGTTTGATTTGATCGGGCATAAACAATCCTTTGTCGTCGGCCAAACCTTTCACTACTGCATCTTGCAACGATACACCAAACACTTTTTTATGAGTACTGTGATATAACATTTAAAAACTGATTAATCTAATTTATGGATTACCAAACCAGAACGCAACTTAGGTTCAAACCACGTTGTTTTTGGTGGCATAATATTACCTGTATCGGCAATATCGATAAGCTGTTTCATAGAAACAGGGTACAATGCCAACGCCAAACTCATTTCGCCGCTATCAACACGTTTTTGAAGCTCTGACAATCCGCGAATACCACCAACAAAATCTATTCTTTTATCACTTCGCAAATCTTTAATTCCAAGAATATCATCTAAAATCAACTGCGAAGAAATGGTAACATCCAGAACACCAATAGGATCGTTATCATTATAAGTTCCAGGCTTGGCTGTTAACGAGTACCATTGTCCTGCAACATACAAACTAAAATTGTGTAATGCAGTTGGCTTGTAAATATCGCTACCTTTAGGCACTATTTCAAAGTTTTGAGCTAATTTTTCGAGTAATTGAGGAGCTGTTAAACCATTCAAATCTTTCACCACGCGATTGTAATCAATAATGGTTAATTGATTATCGGGAAAACAAACTGCTAAGAAAAAGTTGTACTCTTCGTTACCAGTGTGATGAGGATTATTACGACGTTTTTCGTCACCAACCAAAGCTGCTGCCGCAGAACGATGATGACCATCGGCAATATACAAAGCTGGCATTTCGGCAAAAATCTCCGTGATACGTTTAATCGTCGCATCATCGTTGATAACCCAAAAATGGTGACCAAAACCATCAGGTGCCACAAAATCATATTCAGGTTTGCCAACTACCGTTTTAGAAATAATGCTATCTAACTCCTCTTTATGAGGATAGGCAAAAAATACAGGTTCAATATTGGCATTATTAACACGCACATGCTTCATGCGATCTTCTTCTTTATCACGGCGCGTAAGTTCATGTTTTTTGATCTTACCTGTCATATAATCATCCACATAAGCGGCCACGCATAATCCATATTGCGTACGACCATTCATAGTTTGAGCATACACGTAATAGTGCTCCTTTTCATCTTGTTTTAGCCAACCTTTGTCTTGGAACATCTGAAAATTGGCTGCTGCCTTTTCATACACACACGGGTCATGCTCATCAGTGCCTTTAGGAAAATCTATTTCTGGCTTAATAATATGATATAACGATTTTTCATTGCCATGAGCTTCAAGTCGAGCTTCTTCAGAATTAAGAACATCATAAGGACGAGAAGCTACTAACTCAACAAGTTCTTTGGGAGGACGAATACCTCTAAATGGTTTAATGGTCGCCATAGTAATTTGATTTTTAAGTATTTAATTTAAGGTTATTATACATTTACCAAAGCGCAGGCACATCAGGATACAGAATGCGCCCAAAATAGGTTTCAAAGATAGTAAAAAAAGCATTACAAGAGCTAAATAATCATTAAAAAAATAGATATATACACAAACAAATAAAAAATGAAGTTTTAGTGACCACCAATGGAAAAAATTGTGTAAATTTGCGGAACCAAATGTTATAAAAACACTTTAACCAAACAAAACTAAAGACTATTTCATAGAAAAAAAACTATTATTATGGCAAAATTTAAAGGAGCAGTGGTGGTTAATACCGAGCGCTGCAAAGGATGTGACCTTTGCGTTCAGGCTTGTCCTTCTCATGTTTTAGGCTTAGCCGACCAAGTTAATTCCAAAGGTTATCATTTTTCAGAAATGAAGCACGAAGATGATTGCGTTGGCTGTTCAGCCTGTGGTTATGTATGTCCCGACGCATGTATCACTGTTTATAAAGTAAAAATTCAATAAGACCTCCTACAGATATGGAAGATTTTAAATTAATGAAAGGTAATGAAGCCATTGCACATGCAGCTATTCGCTGTGGTGCCGATGGTTATTTTGGTTATCCTATTACGCCGCAATCGGAAGTTATGGAAACCTTAATGGATCTAAAGCCTTGGGAAACAACTGGCATGGTTGTATTACAAGCAGAAAGTGAAGTAGCCGCTATCAATATGGTATATGGAGGTGCCGGATGTGGTAAAAAGGTAATGACCTCATCCTCAAGTCCTGGTATGAGTTTAAAACAAGAAGGAATATCTTATATTGCTTGTGCTGAATTACCTTGTCTTATCGTCAATGTAATGCGCGGTGGTCCTGGTTTGGGAACTATTCAACCAAGTCAAGCCGATTATTTCCAATCGGTAAAAGGCGGTGGACATGGCGATTATCGTTTAATCGTTTTGGCTCCATCTACGGTTCAAGAAATGGCTGACTTTGTAGGTTTGGGCTTTGACTTGGCATTCAAATATCAAAATCCAGCTATGATTTTAGCTGACGGTATTGTTGGACAAATGATGGAAAAAGTAGTTTTACCACCATTCAAACCTCGTAGAACCGAAGAAGAAGTGCGCCAAGAGTGTCCATGGGGAACAACTGGAAAGTTACCTAATCGTAAACGTAACATCATTACTTCTTTGGCACTTGAAGCTGAAGTGATGGAAAATATAAACCTCAAATTACAAGCTAAATATCGCGAAATTGAAAAAAATGAGGTACGTTTTGAAGCTCATCACTGTGAAGATGCGGACTATGTATTAGTTGCTTTTGGGTCTATTGCACGCATCTGTGAAAAAGCTATGGAAATGGCTCGAGAAGAAGGTTACAAGGTTGGCGTTTTGCGTCCAATTACTTTATTTCCTTTCCCAACCAATCCAATCAAAGAGTTAAGCCAAAAGGTAAAAGGCTTTTTGACCGTAGAAATGAGTGCTGGACAAATGGTTGAGGATGTTCGTTTAACTGTAAATGGCGCAGTTCCTGTAGAATTTTACGGTCGTATGGGTGGTATCGTTCCTTCAGCAGAGGAAATTTTAGCCGCTTTGAAAGAAAAACTGATTAAATAAGTGTAATATGACAACAAAAGATATTATCAATCCCGCAAATTTGGTTTATAGTAAAACCAAATTGATGACAGAAAATCCAATGCATTACTGTCCTGGGTGCAGTCACGGCGTAGTTCATAAATTGATAGCCGAAGTGATTGAAGAAATGGATATTCAAGATAAAACTATCGGTGTAGCACCTGTGGGTTGTGCCGTATTTGCCTACAATTACATCGACATCGATTGGCAAGAAGCAGCACATGGTCGTGCCCCAGCATTAGCTACAGCCATCAAACGTTTGCAACCAGACAAATTTGTATTTACGTATCAAGGTGATGGCGATTTGGCTGCCATTGGTACAGCAGAAACTATTCACGCTTGTAACCGCGGCGAAAATATTGCTATATTCTTCGTTAATAATGCTATTTATGGTATGACCGGCGGTCAAATGGCCCCAACTACACTTGAAGGCATGAAAACAGCCACTTGTCCTATGGGACGTAATACCGAATTGAATGGCTATCCATTGAGAATAAGCAATTTATTGGCAGAATTAGATGGAACATGCTATGTAACTCGTCAGAGTGTACAAAAAATGGCAAGCATCGTACGAGCTAAAAAAGCAATACGCAAAGCATTCGAAAATTCAATGGCAGGTAAAGGTACATCGGTGGTAGAATTTGTATCAACTTGTAATTCTGGCTGGAAAATGTCACCTCACGATTCAAACAAATGGATGGAAGAGAATATGTTCCCTGTATATCCTTTGGGAGATTTGAAAGATACAGAGAAAAAATAGTCAGAAGCCAAATAATTAAAAATCAGACACAATGAAAAAAGAAATTATTATAGCTGGCTTTGGCGGACAAGGTGTTCTTTCGATGGGTAAAATACTAGCGTATGCTGGTTTATTACAAGGTAAAGAAGTAACTTGGATGCCTGCTTATGGCCCAGAACAACGTGGTGGAACTGCCAATGTCACAGTCATTTTAAGTGATGATCGCATTAGTTCACCTATTTTACAACAGTTTGATATTGCTATTGTGCTCAATCAACCATCGATGGATAAATTTGAGCCACGCGTAAAACCAGGCGGTGTTCTCATTTATGATCCCAATGGTATGACACGAGAACCTGCTCGAAAAGATATTACCATTTATAAAGTAACTGCAACTGAAACAGCCATCGCTATGAATGCGCAAAAAACCTTTAATATGATTATCCTTGGAGGTTTACTCCACATTGCACCAGTGGTTGACATGGAATATGTGATGCTTGGGCTAAAAAAATCACTACCCGAAAGACACCACCATTTGTTAGCTGCCAACGAATTGGCTATGCAACAAGGTGCTAACATTATTGAAAAAATCAATTAAAATATAACAATCCATAACGTTTTAATAAATAAAGCGTTATGGATTATTATATAAGTAATACTTTAAATAAACTTTTTTGTAAAAACGTCAGATTAAACAACACTTTTAGTAGGTTTTTAGTTATAGAAAAAAGCTTATCAAGGCACTTGTAAGTGCACTTTTTCTCGGTTCCCTATACCCATAATTTAGATTGTTTTAAATTTTCGTATTCGTGTTCACAAACTAAATAACGTCATCTTATGCAGAGATTTCATACTGTAGCCTACAAAATAGCAACGCTAGTAACCCAGAATTACAGCACTTCCTTTTATTCTGCTTCAAGACTTTTCCCTAAAGAAATGCGTGATGCCATTTTTGGCATTTATGGCTTCGTTCGCTTTGCCGACGAAATTGTCGACACCTTTCATGAATATAACAAACCTTTCTTACTCGATAAGTTCGAGCACGATTACTATGAAGCTATGGAGCAGGGCATTAGCCTTAATCCAATACTTCATGCTTTTCAACTCACAGTGAGAAAATACCAAATTCCAGACAAACACATCCAGGCATTTCTGAAAAGTATGCGTGATGACTTACACAAAAAAAACTACCAAACACAAGCCGAAATAGATGAATATGTTTATGGCTCAGCAGATGTTATTGGTTTGATGTGTTTAAAAGTATTCTGCAACGGCGACCAAGAATTGTATAATGACTTGGAGAAACCAGCCATGAAATTAGGTTCCGCATTTCAAAAAGTGAATTTTCTACGCGACCTACAAAATGATATAGAATATTTGGATCGACGATATTTCCCTTGTTTGGTTACTCAAGAATTTAATGAAATAACCAAAAACCTCATCATCAACGAAATCGAAGCGGACTTTCAGGAAGCCTATCAGGGTATGAAAAGATTACCTAAAACATGTAAGCTACCCGTGTACATTGCCTACTCATATTACAGCACTTTATTAAACAAAATAAAGCGAATACCATCAAAAGAAATAATGAATAAACGCATTCGCATACCAAATACGATCAAGTTCTTTATTATAACTAAAGTATTTATATACAATAGATTAAATATTATTTAATATGGATACAAACCACGTTATTTTGGTCGACAAGCAGGATCAAGTTGTGGGTTACATGGAAAAACTAGAAGCTCACCAAAAAGCAGTACTACATAGAGCTGTTTCGGTATTCATTATTAACTCAAAAGGGGAATGGTTACTGCAACAACGTGCCAAAGACAAATATCATTCGAACAGTTTGTGGACCAATACTTGTTGTACCCATCCATATCCTGGCGAGCAGGTATTGGAAGCGGCCAACAGACGACTAGATGAGGAAATGGGGATGCACGCTAATTTGCAACAGGTCTTCCATTTTATCTATTTAGCACCGCTCGACAACCAACTCACGGAGCATGAACTCGACCACGTATTTGTTGGCTTTACCGATCAAACGCCAATTCCAAATACCTCAGAAGTAATGAATTATGCGTATAAAACTCCGCAATGGGTTTTAAATGACATAACAAATAACCCAGATAAATACACAGAGTGGTTCAAAAAAGTGGCAAATGACGTGTATACACATATCGAAAAATTAACGTTAACCTAATAATCATAATCAAAATAGAGTAGTCATATGAAATTTTCATTAACAGATTATAGAGAAGTGCGTAAGTTCTTCATTATCTTTTATGTAGTTGGTACTGTTGGCATGGTTTTACCACTTACACAAGCGCTATTCATACGTTTAATTCCATATTCACTCTTATTAAATCTCGCTTATCTAGGCTATTTTCATGCAGATAAAAAATCATTGAAAACCGTTCTTGCGTTCATTGGTATTGCAGTTTTGAGTTTTTTTATTGAAATGATTGGCGTAGAATCTGGCTTAATATTTGGCACATACGCTTATGGCGAAGGTTTAGGATTAAAATGGCATGATACGCCACTCATTATTGGTGTCAATTGGGTTATTTTAGTCTACTGTTCAAGTGCTATTCTGGAACAATATACGCGTTGGAAAACGATTTTTAAAATTTTGGCTGCCTCGACCTTGATGTTACTATACGACGTGGTATTAGAAATTGCAGCTCCTAAAATGGATATGTGGGTTTTCAATCACGAAGAAGTACCTATCGCTAATTATGTGGCTTGGTTTGTGATCGCAGCTTTGTTTCACACCGTAATTAAATTACTGAAAATCAAGATTAAAAATCCATTAGCACTCACTATTTTTGCGTGTCAATTTGTATTTTTCATTCTATTAGCTATGCTACTCAAATGATTCTAAAAGCACGACATCACGCCATTGTGTATCCATTTTTTAGGTGGTTTAGTTGCTGGTACACACAACGCCATTTTCACCAAGTGATTATCAAAGGAGATTATGACAATCAAGGTAAAGGTGTGTTATTGGTGGCTAATCACATCAGTTGGTGGGATGGTTTTTGGGCGGTATATTTGAATGAAACAGTATTTAAACGTAAGTTCCACTTTATGATGTTGTACGAGCAACTCAAAAAACATTGGTATTTCAATTTATCAGGTGGATTTTCGGTGCAAAAACAGGCTAAAAGCATTATTGAGAGTTTAAATTATGCGGTGCAATTGGTAACCAATCCTCGTCATATTGTATTACTTTTCCCACAAGGTGAGATTCAATCTATTTACACACAAACTATTGAATTTCAAAAAGGTACAGAATATATTATACGCAAAGCCGGCGCAGAAAATCTCCAGTTGGTATGGATGGTCAGTTTGGTAGATTATGGATCAAATCCCAAACCAACGCTCACACTCTATTTTAAAGAATATAATCCAGCGGAAGCCACTACCGAAGAGTTACAACAAGCCTATAATGACTTTTACCAAAACTGCATCAACGAACAGAAAAACGCCCTCAAATGATTTATCTCGCTTACATAGTCATAGCATTCACAGCCATTCAGTTGTTGGTGGCTCTGATGAATGTGGTGTTTAAGCAACTATTACCAAAATCGTCGGCACAAGAGGTTTTGGTATCCATTTTTATTCCTGCTCGTAACGAGGAAAAAACCATCAGTAAACTGCTAAATGACTTACAACAGCAAGATTATCAAACTATTGAGGTATTTGTATATGACGACCAATCGAGCGATAATACAGCACAACAGGTAGAGCAGTACGTGCAAAAAGACGCCCGTTTTCACTTGATTAATGGTAGCGAATTGCCGTCGGATTGGTTAGGTAAAAGTCGCGCTTGCCACGAATTGGCACAACACGCGTCAGGTTCCTATTTTCTATTTCTCGATGCCGATGTGCGTATTAAAGGAGCTATTATTGGGCGCACAGTAGCTATGATGGTTAAAAATAAACTAACATTATTAAGTTTATTTCCAAAACAAGAGATGCAAAGTTGGGGCGAACGTCTTACCGTTCCGCTGATGAACTATATTTTGCTCACATTATTACCGCTTGTATTTGTACAGAAATCGTGGTTTACCTCGCACTCAGCTGCCAATGGGCAATTCATGTTATTTAATGCGGCCGATTATCGCACCATAGAGCCACACAAACAGGTAAAACAACAACTCGTAGAGGATATTGCCATTGCGCGTTTGCTTAAACGTACGCACTACAAAATAGCTTGCTTACTGGGCGACGAAACCATGAGTTGTCGTATGTACCATAATTACAAGGAGGCAACAAACGGTTTCTCACGCAACATTCTACAACTCTTTGGTAATTCTAGCATCATGGCGGTGCTATTTTGGTTTATCACTACTTTGGGTTTTATACCTATTCTAGCATCGCTTCATTTAGAATTTGTAATAATTTACTTTACAGCACTTTTATTCATACGAATACTCGTTTCCGTAGCAAGCCAACAATCTGTTTGGCGCAACTGTATAAACTTGATTCCACAACAAATAACCCTCGGCTTTATTATTTGTAAAGGTATTTATAATCGCTTAACACACACACACGAATGGAAAGGAAGAAGTATTTCATAATAGCACTCTTAATCGCTTTCACAACGAGTATAGTGGCACAAAAGGATTACAAAAGTGCCATTTACCATGCCTACATCTCCAATAAAATGGATACGTGGAAACGCATTATTGACGAGATGGAGCGTGATGAACAGCACAACCACGCATTAACCTTAGAACTTATCAACTACCAATATGGCTATGTTGGTTATTGCATCGGGCTCAAACGCAGCGACGAAGCTAAACTGTACCTCGGAAAATTAGAAGCGAATGTGGAAAAGTTGAAAAAGAAAAAAGAAAAACTGTCGCACATAAATGCTTACAAAGCATCCATTTATGGATTTAAGATAGGGCTTGCTCCTATACGCGCTCCTTTCGAAGGACCAAGCAGTATCAGTGCAGCCAAAGAGGCTTTAAAACTGGATGCTAAAAATCCACTGGCACATTTGGCCTATGGCAACACGCAATTCTATATGCCCGAAGCATTTGGTGGTTCTAAGAAGTTAGCTCTCAGCCATTATCTACAAGCTCAGAAATTGATGGAGCAACATCCATCCATAATTGCCAACGATTGGAATTACCTGAGTTTGCTCGTAACCATGGCTAAAGCCTACGATAAAATAGGACAAAAAGCCACAGCAAAAGCCTATTACGAAAAAATTCTAGCCCTCGAGCCCAATTTCCGTTGGGTGCGCGACGAATTATATCCAGCCATTTTAAAAGAAACAACAAAACCATAAAATCCAACTAACTATGAAACAAAAAGTCTTAATTGTGGGCGCAGGAATTGGTGGTTTAGCCACCGCATTACGCTTAGCCAAAGCAGGTTACGAGGTAGAAATAGTAGAAAAAAACGCACAAGCAGGCGGACGACTCAACCAAATTAAAAAAGATGGTTTTACATTCGACACAGGTCCGAGCTTCTTTAGCATGAGTTACGAATTTGCCGAATTTGTACACGATTGTGGCATCGAAATGCCATTTGAATTTGTAGAGCTCGATCCACTTTACAGCGTGAATTTCAGCGACAATCCACAAAAAAATTACCATTTATACAAGGATATCGACCGTTTAGCTGAACAATTCAAAGATTTGGAACCAGAATTCAAAGCTAAAATGGAAAAATACCTCGATAAATCGGGACAAATTTTTAACGACACGGTAGATATTGTCATCAAAAACAATTTTGACTCCATTTTCGATTATATGAGTTCGCTGATGCAGGTAAATCCTGTACATTTGCCCGTACTCACACGTAATTTTTGGAATCAAGTGTCGCGCAATTTCTCATCGAAAGAGGTACGCGAAATTCTCTCGTTAGTGGCATTTTTCCTAGGCAGAACGCCATTCGACACGATGGCAATTTACACCTTGCTATCGTATACGGAATTCAAACACGATGGTTACTACAACGTGAAGGGTGGTATGTACCAAATTGTGGTTGGATTGGTGCGCGAACTCGAAAAAGCGGGCGTAAAAATCACTTATAACACCGAAATAGTAGATTACGAAACCAAGAATAACGATAAAGAAATCAGCCATTTAATAGATTCTACTAATCACGTATGGCGCGCCGACACGTATGTGATTAACGCTGATGCTGCCGTGTGGCGTCACCGTATTTTCAAACGGAAAGCGTTTTCAACCGCACGCATGAACCGCATGCAGTGGACCATGGGTTACCTAACGTTTTACATTGGTATCAAAGGTAAATTACCGCATGTGAATCATCACAATTACTACTTAGGCTCCAACTATAAAGAGTACGCCAACAAAGTACTAAGCGAACCAGGAACGCTCGAAAAACCCTATTACTACGTAAATGTGGTGTCAAAACACAATCCTGATTGTGCGCCCGAAGGCTGCGAAAGTCTCTTTTTTGTGTGTCCTGTGCCAAACTTACTGCACAAAACCGACTGGAGCGACAAAGACGACGTAGTAAACAGTATTATCGACAATTTCTCGCAACGCATTGGACAAGACATTCGACCAGACATTGTATCACGCACCATTTACACGCCTGAAGATTGGCAAAACCAGTTTGGCTTATACAAAGGCAGCGGACTCGGTTTAGCACACACCATGATGCAAATTGGGGCTTTCCGACCAAAAAACCACGACGAACGCTACAAAAATGTATTTTATGTAGGCGCATCTACCATTCCTGGTGCAGGTTTACCAATGGCGATTATTAGCTCCAAATTAGTAACGGAACGTGTACTAAAACAGAAATAAAATATTAATATTAAAACTATATTTTGCTATGCCTGAAAAATATAATGCTTCAAATATTGCAATTGAACAAGTTCTAAATTTTATTAAGTCGGGAGAAATTGCTATTCCAGAAATACAAAGACCATTTGTTTGGAAACCAAAACAAGTGCGTGATTTAATAGATTCACTTTATACTGGTTATCCAACTGGTTATTTGATTATTTCCCAAAGCCCAAATATGAAATTGAAAGATGGAACATTATCTGAAGGCAAAAAGATAATGATTGATGGGCAACAACGTGTTACTGCACTTATGACTGCAATAATGGGATTGGAAGTGATTAACTCAGATTTTGAAAAAAAACGAATTAAAATTTCATTTAACCCATTGGCAATTGATGAAGAGGAAGTTTTTAAGGTTCAAGATAATGCAATCTTAAAGGATAAAAAATGGATTACCGATATTGCAGATGTTTTTAAACCAGATTTTAAGCGTGGTAGTTTCGTATCACAATACTGCGAGTCAAATACTGAAATGGATTCGGATAGATTACATGATATTTTAGACAATCTAATTGCAATTAAAAATCGACAAATTGGCGTAATTACATTAGACAAAGAATTGACAATTGATGAAGTAACAGAGATATTTATTAGAATCAACAGTCAAGGTGCAAAACTAAATCAGTCAGACTTTGCTATGTCTAAGATTGCAGCAAATGTAAAATATGGGGGTAATTCTCTTCGTAAAGCAATCGATTATTTTTCTCATTTAGCTGTACAACCAGACTGGTACAATGAAATGACAAAAGACAAAGATTTCATGGTATCACAGTTTGCTTCAAAAATCAAATGGTTAAAAGATGATAGAGAAGATATTTTTGATCCAGGATATGGTGACATTTTACGAGTTGCTTTTATGCACAAGTTCGGTCGTGGTAAGATGAAAGATTTAGTTAGTTTACTTGGTGGTCGTGATTTTGAAACACGTGACTACAAGGAAGAAATTGCTGAATTATCTTTTGAAAAATTAACTGAAGGTGTATTAGATTTTATGAATGAGTTCTCATTTACAAACTTTATACTTTCAATAAAATCAGCAGGTTTTATTTCAAACAGGTTGATAAATTCTCAAATGACATTAGATTTTGCTTACACTCTTTATTTAATTTTAAATTCGAACAACCAAATTGACAAAACACAAATTAAGCATTTTGTTTCTAAATGGTATGTATTTTCAACATTAACAAGTAGATATATAACATCTCCTGAATCAGTAATGGATTTGGATATTCGAAGAATTGCAGAAAAAGGATTTTTGGAATATTTTAATGAAATGGAAGAAGCAAATTTATCTAATACGTTCTGGGAAATTGGTTTAGTTCAAGATTTAGAAACTTCTGCTATTAATAGTCCATTTTATAACGTATTTCTAGCCGCACAAGTACATAGTAGTGACAATTCTTTGTTAATGAATGGTACAAAAGTTCGGGATTTAATAACAACAATGGGAGATATACATCATATTTTTCCAAAAGTATATTTACAAAAAAATGGAATAACTGATAAGTCCAAATATAATCAAATTGCTAATTACACTTATCTAGATACCCAAACTAATATTTCAATTGGAGAAAAAGCACCTAACGACTATTTTAAAACAGTATTTGAGCAAGGTAATTCAAAACAAATGAAATTTGGCAATATCTCTGAAACAGCATTATTAATAGAAAATCTAAAAACTAATTGTATTCCAGAAAATATAGTTTTCATGGACGCATCACATTATGAAGATTTTCTATTAGAACGAAGAAAACTAATGGCAAAAAAAATAAAAGATTATTATTACTCTTTGTAACTATAGAATTAAATCTATAATGTAAAAAAGCCTTTGCAACATCTGTTACAAAGGCTTTTTTACATTATAAACTCAATAGGGTATTAGCCTTTTAGTTGCTGAATACTTTCTTGTAAGGTTTGAATTTTACTTTCGGCATCAGCTTGTTTTTTGCGTTCATTTTCAACCACTTCTGGTTTAGCATTCGCCACAAAACGCTCGTTGCTCAATTTCACCATCACCGATTTCAAGAAACCTTGTAAATAACCAATTTCAGCTTCCATTTTAGCAATTTCTTCGTCGGCATTAATCATATTACCAAGTGGCACAGCATATTCCGTAGTACGTACCATAAACGAAGCTGAAGTGGCATCTTTATCGCCACGTTCAATTGCCTCCAAATTACACAATTTAGCAATTACGGAATTATACGCGTCGTTGTGTTCACCCGATGCAATACGCAAAGTCAAGGCATCTTTATTCGGGATATTACGCTCTAAACGTACCGAACGCACGCCAGCAATCAATTCTTTTACCAATTCGAAGTCGCGTAATAAATCGCTATTTTTATAATCAGCCGTTGGCATTTGTGCCACCATCACACTTTCTCCCGATTGACGGTCAGCCAAAGCTTGCCAAATTTCTTCGGTGATAAATGGCATAAATGGGTGGAGTAGTAAGGTCAATTTTTCGAAGAATGCCAATGTTGCTGCGTATGTAGCCGCATCAATAGGTTGTTGATAAGCGGGTTTCACCAACTCCAAATACCACGATGAAAATTCATCCCAGAAGAGTTTATAAACCGTCATCAACGCTTCACTCAAACGATATTTATCAAAATCATCATTCAACTCATCAATGGTAGCACTCAATTGTGCATTAAACCAATCGATGGCAATTTTTGACGATTCAGGTTGTTCAATATCAGCTACTTGCCAGCCTTTTACCAAACGCAACGCATTCCAAATTTTATTATTGAAGTTACGTCCTTGTTCGCACAAACTTTCGTCGAACAAAATATCATTACCTGCCGGTGCAGCTAGCATCATACCCATGCGCACGCCATCGGCACCAAAACGTTCAATCAACTCCAATGGATCGGGCGAATTACCAAGCGATTTGCTCATTTTTCGACCTAAATTATCGCGTACAATACCCGTAAAATAGACGTTTTTAAATGGCATTTTACCTTCGTATTCGTAACCAGCCATAATCATACGTGCTACCCAAAAGAAAATAATATCAGGACCCGTTACCAAGTCGGCAGTAGGATAATAGTAGTTAATCTCTTCATTGCCAGGACGACGAATGCCATCGAATAAAGCAATAGGCCACAACCACGAGGAAAACCATGTATCCAAGCAATCTTCATCTTGTCGTAAATCGTTTAATTGTAATTGGTTATTACCCGTTTTTTCACGAGCAGCTTCAAGTGCTTTTTCGGCTGTTTCAGCTACCACATAACCACCTTCAGGCAAAAACCAAGCAGGAATACGATGTCCCCACCACAATTGGCGACTGATGCACCAATCCTTAATATTTTCGAGCCAATGGCGGTACGTATTTTTATATTTAGCAGGATAAAACTTAATATCGTCGTCCATCACAGGTTTTAGCGCAATTTCGGCCAAATGTTCCATTTTCAAGAACCACTGCATCGACAATTTAGGCTCAATCACCACATTGGTACGTTCCGAATAACCCACTTTGTTGGTATACGCTTCCACCTTTTCGAGCAAATTAGCGGCAGCCAAATCTTTTTCAATTTGAGTTCGCACTTCAAAGCGATCGATGCCAACATATAAGCCAGCAGCAGCACTTAAAGTACCATTATCATTGAAAATATCGATACTTGGCAAGTTATATTTTTCGCCCAACATATAGTCGTTTACATCGTGAGCTGGCGTTACTTTCAAGCAACCTGTTCCAAATTCAATATCCACATAATCATCTTCAATCACCGGAATCACACGACCAACCAACGGCACAATCACCTTTTTGCCTTTTAAATGGGCATTTTTAGGATCGTTTGGATTAATACACATGGCAGTATCGCCCATAATCGTTTCGGGACGCGTAGTTGCCACTACCGCATAACCATCTTCACCTTCAATTTTATAACGTAAATAGTAAAGTTTTCCTTGTTGCTCTTTAAAAATTACCTCTTCGTCGGAAAGAGCAGTCAGTGCTTGCGGATCCCAGTTAACCATGCGCACACCTCTGTAAATCAATCCTTTATTATATAAATCGCAGAACACTTTGAGAACGCTTTCTGAACGCACGTCATCCATAGTAAAAGCGGTACGATCCCAATCACACGAAGCACCCAATTTACGTAATTGTTTCAAAATGATGCCACCATGTTCATCGGTCCAATCCCACGCATGTTTCAAGAAATCCTCACGGCTCAAATCTGTTTTCTTAACGCCTTGTTGCGCCAAACGATTCACCACCTTGGCTTCAGTAGCAATAGAAGCGTGGTCGGTACCTGGTACCCAGCAAGCATTTTTGCCTGTCATACGCGCACGACGCACTAAAATATCCTGAATGGTATTGTTCAACATGTGACCCATGTGCAAAACACCAGTCACATTTGGCGGAGGAATAACGATAGTATAAGGTTCACGACCGTCAGGTTTTGACGCAAAAAAAGCATGGTCAATCCAATACTGATACCACTTAGATTCGATGTCAGCAGGATTGTATTTACTGGCTAATTCCATTGTTATAAAGAATTTTGTTGATAGTTTTTAGAGCTACAAAGTTATAAAAAAAATCAGGACTATAAAACCCCTGATTTTAATTGCGAATTAGTAATCTTTTTATAAAATTAAAAGATGTTCGCAAAATATAAATAATTATAAATCAATTATATATTTAAAATATCACCTTATTTATCCACATGGATAATTTCATCGACTACAAACACGCTAACACCGCGCCAAGGTAGGGGAGCGATGTACTCTTTATAATGGAGTTCCACCTCTTTGCCACTGCACCGCATCAACGAATCGGCCACCGCTTCATCTTCTACCGAAAATTGAAATTCATACGATTGAATAGTACCCGCTGCTTGACCTTTAAAGCCACGTTGTATTAGTTTTCCTTCGTATGTTTTAAACACGTAGCCTTTATACACCATGTAATTTAGCTCGCCAGCTTTAACACCTTCACCAAATACAAAGTAAAAGCGAAAATAGAAAAAACCAACTAAAGTAAGAAGAAGAACGATTGAGGCAATAGTAATAATTTTTGTTTTCATACATAATCCATTTAGATGTTCATTTATTTCTTCAAAGATAAGGTATTTTTTTTGAATCAATTACAATTTTTATTACTTTTACCACACAAACTATTATCTTACCATCATGAAAGATAAACTCATTACCGTTGCCATTCGTAGCTATGAACACGCACAACGTTTAAAAGAAAAATTAGAGCGTGCAGGCGTAAAAGCATTTATTTACAGCATTAATCAGCAACAGTCCTCTGTGGCCGAAGGAGTGAGAGTTCGTATCGACGAATCGGATTTGGTAAAAGCACTCACCGTAATCGAAAATCCTGAATCTAATACTCCCAAACCACGAGTAGAGCGCATTCTGATTCCCATCGATTTTTCAGATTATTCCCTCAAAGCGTGCGAAATAGGCTTCCGAATAGCTGAAAAATTCCCAAATATTGAATTAGTATTGTTACATGCTTACCTCATTCCTAGTACGTTATATAGTTTCAATAGGGGAGTGGCAGCTATATCCGACAAAGAGGCTTTCCGACATTATATCTCTCGAATTCATGCCGATATTGATAATTTATCGAGTAAATTGAACAAACAAATAGCTGATAATCAACTTCCTAAAATTAAATTTAAAACAGAAATTTTAGAAGGAGTTCCCGAAGAAGTTATCATAAATTATTGTGATGAACAAAAACCAGTATTAGTCATTATGGGTACTCGAGGCAAAAACCAAAAAGAAGAAGATTTAATTGGTAGCGTCACAGCCGAAGTCATTGAACATGCGTCAGTTCCTGTTTTAGCCATTCCTGAATCATCTGAGGCACAAGCTATTAAAGATATAAAAAACATCTTATTTGCGACTAATTTTGATGATCGTACGCTCTTATCATTTGAACGTATGATGAATTTATTGAAAGGCTTTAAGTTTAACTTATTCCTGGCTCATTTCGAAACCAAACGTGATGATTGGAATTCCATCAAACTGGCTGGCATCAAAGATTTCTTTGCCACCAATTATCCTCTGATAACTACTAATTATTCTGTCATTTCGGGCGACGATGTGTTACAAGCATTCGATGAATTGATTCTAGAAAAAAATATCAATCTCATCGTGCTCAACACACACAAGCGTAATTTATTTGCACGGCTATTTAATCCAAGCATGGCTCGTAAAATGGTATTTCACGCACACACACCAATTTTGGTTTTCCACACCTAATAAAAGACTTAAAAACAAACTGTAACTACTCAATTGTTTGCTTGCTCACTTTTGTCCTATAATTTATATTATGTTAAATAATATAAATATAAAGCAATATATAATAATAAGGATGATTTATAACTACACAATAAAAAACGCTACTCTCATTTATTCGAGAATAGCGTTTTTTATTTAATTATGAGAGACTTATACTCTACAGTGATTTGATTTGTGCATTGATAGCATCATACTTACCTTGGTAAGTTTTAGCATCAACGTTTAACAAACGATAATAAATAGAACGTAATGTACGTAAATTATCCAAATCTGTAGGATTTAATTCCGCTGCTTTTTCAAAATATGGCAAAGCTTCTTTAAATTTCTCTAAGGCTGCAGCTTGTAAATTAGCTGATGCTTTAGGATCGCGAATAGATACGGCACGATCTTCGAACTTATAAGCCTCGTTGTAAACCATACGTCCTTTGTTATTCCAAGCTTCCATCAATTTTGGATTCAATGTCAACGCTTTATCATAAGCAGCTGTGGCTTCCGGAATACGATTTAAAGTTTCCATAACACTACCCTTTACATTGTAATATTGAGCGTTATTAGGATCTAATTCAATCGCCTTATCCAAATAGTCAATACCCTTTTGTTCTTGACCATTAAAAATGTAGAAGTTGATTAAGTTTCCTAAAAAGAAAAACTCTTTAGGATATCTTTTATAACCATATTCTAAAGAACTAATGTAATTTGCCGTATCTTTTTGCGCTTTGTATAAATCGCTAAGATGTTGATTAACAAAAATTTCTTCGTAACCTTTATCTTTTATCTGCTCAAAAATTTCGATAGCTTTTACCACATTCTCAGAACGTTCGTAAGCCAAAGCGGTATAATAGCGAATTTGATAATACACCGTATCTTTAATGAACGGATTATCTTCCGAGAACATTTTTAAATCAGGTACACCTGTATGAATTTCAAATACCTCTATCGCTTTTGGAAAATTTTTCTTATTAAATTCCGTGATACCATAGTTCAAAAACGCCATATTCAAATAGTAATTTTTGATAGAAGTTTTTATTTTCTTACTGTATTTTGGTTTAATCTTGCCTTTAGCGTTAGGTAAAAAGTCCATATCATAAGCTTTTACATAATAGCCATACGATGTGATAGCACTTTCACCTTTTACTGTAGCATCAGCAGGTTTACCTGAAACCTCTTTCAAATATTCAGCATCTTGGATTTTTTCGTACACCAAACCAGCCGTATACCAAGTATCAACTGAATTTTTAGTACTTTCATCTTGTAATGCTGCTGCAATGGCTTCTTTTGCGCCTTCAAAATCAGGAGCTTCAACGTTCAAAGCTTTATTTTTAGCTTTAGATACATTGGCTTTCTGAGCACTCCCTGTTGCTATGATTCCCATAACCAACAAGGAAACAATAAGTAATCGTTTCATAAAGTCAAATTTTTAAATGAATTATTCTTCTGTAGTTATATTTGTTGAGTCGATAACTGGTTCTTCATTCACATTTTCAAGCAGTTCATCTTCCTCGTTTTCTGATGAAACACGACAAACAGCTGCAATTTGATCATTACGTTTCTCAAGATTGATTAATCGAACACCTTGAGTTGCACGTCCCATCACACGCAAATCTGCCACTTTCATACGAATGGTAATACCCGATTTATTGATAATCATCAAATCATGTTCATCAGTTACGTTCTTAATAGTGACTAACTTACCTGTTTTATCTGTAATATTAATCGTTTTTACACCTTTACCACCACGATTGGTAATACGATAATCTTCTAAGTCGGAACGTTTTCCGTAACCCAATTCAGAAACAACCAAAATTGAATCCTTTGTATCAGAAGATACACAAACCATGCCAACTACCTCATCATCGGAACCATCGAGCGTCATACCACGTACACCAGTAGCTGTACGGCCCATTTCACGAACTTTGGTTTCGTGGAAACGAATAGCACGACCATTCTTATTAGCCATCAAAACTTCGCTGTTACCATCGGTCATACGCACTTGTATTACTTGGTCATCTTCGCGAATAGTTATAGCATTCACACCATTTTGACGTGGACGTGAATAAGCCTCTAACGATGTTTTTTTGATAACACCTTGTTTGGTACAGAATAATAAATAATGTGATTGGTTATATTCTGGATCTTGTAAATTAGCCACACGTATAAACGCATTTACTTTATCGTCCGATTCAATATTCAACATATTTTGAATAGCACGACCTTTGCTTGTTTTGTTACCTTCAGGTATTTCGTACACCTTCAACCAGAAGCAACGACCTTTTTGTGTAAAGAACAACATCGTGTTGTGCATAGAAGCTGGATAGATGTATTCAATGAAGTCTTCATCGCGCGAAGAGCTACCTTTTGAACCAACACCACCCCTATTCTGTGACTTAAATTCCGATAGTGGTGTACGTTTAATATAGCCTAAGTGTGAGACTGTTATAATCATTTCATCATCAGCATAAAAGTCTTCTGGATTGAATTCCTCTGATGAGTATACAATTTCGGTACGACGTCCATCACCATATTTCGCTTTTAGTTCAGCAAGCTCCATTTTAATGATTTCCATACGACGTTCTACGCGAGCTAAAATATCTTTTAAGTCCTCAATGCGTTTCATTAAGTCCTCATATTTCGTACGCAATTCATCTTGACGCAATTTGGTTAATTGTGCCAAACGCATTTCGACAATGGCTTTTGCTTGACGATCGCTCAAGCTGAAACGTTCCATCAATTGCTCAATAGCCGCATTAGGAGACTCAGCTCCACGAATAATAGCAATCACTTCGTCGATATTATCCAAAGCAATGATCAAACCTTGTAAGATGTGTGCATCTTCTTCGGCTTTAGCCAATTCAAATTGTGTACGGCGAGTAACTACTTCGTGACGATGTTCTACAAAATACTTAATTAAGTCTTTTAAGTTAAGCATTTGTGGACGACCTTTTACTAAAGCAATGTTATTAACACTAAATGATGATTGTAACGCTGTCATTTTGAACAATTTATTCAAAATAACATTAGCATTAGCATCACGTTTAACATCCACAACGATGCGCATACCTGTACGGTCCGATTCGTCATTAACATTAGAAATACCTTCTACTCTTTTTTCGATAGCCAACTCTGCAATTGATTTAATCAATTCTGCTTTGTTAGTCATATAAGGGATTTCTGTAATAACAATACGTTCGTGGCCATTTTCTGCATTTTCAATTTCGGCTTTAGAACGAATCACAATACGTCCACGACCTGTTTCAAAAGCGTCTTTTACACCTGCATAACCATAAATAATACCTCCTGTTGGAAAATCAGGTGCTTTTACGTGATGCATCAATTCACTGATTTCTATATCATTGTTATCAATGTAAGCATCAATTGCATTCACCACTTCGGTGAGGTTATGTGGCGCCATATTGGTAGCCATACCTACTGCAATACCTGATGCACCGTTGACCAATAAATTTGGCAAACGTGTAGGCATTACTTGAGGTTCTTTGAGTGTTTCATCAAAGTTAGGGTCGAAGTTTACAGTATCTTTATCAATATCCTTCAACATTTCCTCGGCAATTTTCTGCAAACGCGCTTCGGTATAACGCATAGCTGCTGGTCCATCACCATCGACAGAACCAAAGTTACCTTGTCCATCAACCAATGGATAACGTAACGCCCAAGGCTGTGCTAAACGAACTAAAGTGCCATAAATTGAAGAGTCACCATGTGGGTGATACTTACCCATTACCTCACCGACAATACGGGCTGATTTCTTGTAAGGTTTATCAGAATTGTTACCCAATTCATTCATTCCAAACAATACACGACGGTGTACAGGTTTAAAACCGTCACGAACATCAGGCAAAGCACGCGAAACGATAACCGACATCGAATAATCGATGTAAGCCGTTTTCATTTCTTCCTCGATGTTGATTCTAATAAGTCTTTCTTGATCAAGCATTTATATACTATTTTGAGTTAATCTAAAATGTCGCATAAAATTACTACTTTTTACCGAAACTACCAATTATTTGAGCCAAAAAAATGGGGCTACTTTTCAACAGTCCCACCTTATTATACAAGCTAAATGCCGTATACCGAAATATGATTGAAATACCTTACTTTTTCAACTCCTCAAACGTTTGATCGGAATAAAATATCATCACACGTTCTACCACACGTTCAGGCTTTGGCGGATTAAAAAACGCTCGTTGTTGTTCTTCTTTTTTACCCACAACATTAACTAAATCTTCTGTAGGCAAGTCCATTTTTTTACTTTCGGTAGAAGTTGTAGTCTGAATTGGTTCTACTTTATCCGAATTTACCTCTGATTTTGAATCATTTAATCCAATTTGAGAGAATAAATCGAGCTCTTGAGAATCGCTTGTTTGTCTAAACATCGGCCCACGTCCCAAAATAAGCCACTCCGCACTCACTTCTGGATAGCGTTCAAGCACCTTCTGAGCCATATCTAGTGAAGGTTTACTTCTATCAGACTTAATATGCGACATGGTTGAACGTTCTACGCCAATTTCGTCAGCAAATTTACCAAATGTCAACTCTTTGGTTTCAATAAGTAAAAAAATACGGTCTTTCATAATTTAGAAATTTACATTACAAATGTAATATCATTTTTGTAAATAAAAAAATACATTTATAACCAATTAGAAAATTAAGTGATTTATAAATGTAAACTCACTAAAAAGTGGCTAACTTTTAATTTATATTGTATATTGTTAATAAACAAACATATAGATAAAATTAATAAGTTAAAGTAATGCTGAAAATAATAACTAATAAACTACTCATAAATAAACCAATATATCACTAATATAACTGAATACGCCATTGTATTTACAAATATCAAATATATCACCAATTATATTAAATCAAAATATAAAATAAATTCTATAACTTATTGATTTACATACGATATATGAAAATAAAAAGCATATTGTTAATACTATTCATTTATTCAATGTTACAATTCTAAATAATCGATTAAATAAGTAAAAAATAAGTTTTTGAATTTATATTACTAAATCATTAATGGTGGTTTACATTTGTATATCTTGTAATAATTTACAATATTATTTATAAATGTAAATATATACTCTACTGCTTGATTATTGTAAAATGGATGTGATTCATTTTTTTGATATTTGTGTACAAGATTACACACGCACGTAAATATTCAATTCTCACGCAAGTTTATTTTTGTAGTAATAGGACATAAAAAAAGTGGAAAATCAATTTGATTATTCCACTACTAGCCTATGAGCTAAAAAAAGAGCCTGCATAATACAGGCTCTTTTCTATTATATCACTTTACGGTGCTTTTACTTATTCAGCACCTGCTAACTCTTTATCGACTAAGATACGTCCGCAATATTCACATACGATAATTTTTTTACGCATACGTATATCCATTTGGCGTTGAGGTGGTATTTTATTAAAGCATCCACCGCAAGCATCACGCTCTACAGAAACCACAGCCAAACCATTACGAGCATTTTTACGAATACGTTTGAAAGCTGTGAATAAACGTGGATCAATCAACGTTTCTAATTCTTTAGCCTTTTCGCGCAAACGTTCTTCTTCTTGGCGAGTTTCTGCTACAATTTCGTCCAATTCAGCTTTCTTTTGAGTCAAATCAAATTGACGTTCAGCACATTGTTTGTTAGCAACTTCTACTTCTTCACGTTTGATTTTAACATCGGCCGAATATTCACGAATATGTTTTTCAGACAACTCTATTTCCAATGTTTGAAATTCAACTTCTTTTGATAAAGCATCAAATTCGCGGTTGTTACGTACATTATTTTGTTGCTCAGTATTCTTAGCAATTTTAGCACGTGACTCTTCGATTTTGATTTTTTCAGCTTCAATGGCTTTATCCATATCCACAATATCTGTGTTGTATTTGTCAATACGAGTTTGCAAACCTGCAATTTCGTCTTCCAAATCCTGTACTTCGAGTGGCAATTCACCTCGTAGTGTCTTAATTTTGTCTATTTCCGACACCACTTTTTGCAATTCGTACAGTGCAATGAGGCGTTCTTCAACGGAAATTTCTTTCACTTCTGTTGCTTTTTGTTCGGCCATAATATTGAATAATTGAATTATTGATTTGCTAGATAAATTGATTACCAACTACTTAATTAGTTTTAAAAAGAAAGCACACGCTTTTGCTCCGAAGTTGATAAACGGATGGCAAAGTTAGGAAATTTTTCGATAAGTTGTTCAAAAAATATCTCTTTTGTATACTGTTCTGATTCAAAATGTCCGATATCCAAAATAAGCAGGTTATTTTCGGCTTCAAAAAAGCGATGATAAGTCACGTCAGCGGTGACAAAAGCATCAGCACCAGCGGCTTTCGCATGCATAATAAAATCGGCACCACTACCACCACATAAAGCTACACGACGAATATCGCGCCCTAACACTGGTGAATGTTTTATGACATCCGATTGAAATGTTTGTTTTACCTGTTTTAAAAAGTCAATTTCGGCATAACTATTTGGAAAGTCACCTACCACACCCAAACCAACTTGCGACCACTCGTTAGCTAAAGGTATTAAATCAAAAGCAGGTTCTTCATACGGATGGGCTTGCAACAAGGCGGTAACAACCGCACTTTGTTTGTGTTTTGGTAGAATGACCTCTAAACGAAGTTCTGGCTCATGATGCACTTCTCCAATAACTCCGACAAAAGGGTTTGTTTCAGTTCCTGGACGAAATGTACCTTCTCCGCTATGTGAAAAACTACATGCGTCATATTGACCAATCCGTCCTGCACCTGCTTCAAACAAAGCCTCGCGTACTGTTTCAAGATGCGCAGTTGGAACAAAGGTTACCAATTTAAGCAACATACCTGATTTTGGAACTAAAACTTGAACATGCTCTAAACCAAGCTTTTGAGCCATACGAACACTAACACCATCAGGAGCGCTATCGAGGCTCGTATGTGCAGCATAAATGGCAATATCGTGTTTAATTGCTTTCATCACACAACGTTCTACTTCGTTACGCCCAGTCAACGATTTTAATCCTTTGAAAATAAGTGGATGATGACACACAATCATATTGTGTTTGGTAGTAATAGCCTCATCTACAACCGCTTCAGTAACATCTAAACAGATGAGGATGCCCTCCACCGTTTGGTTGCGATTGCCAATTAATAATCCACAATTGTCAAAATCTTCCTGAAATGCCAATGGAGCAAAGGACTCAAGCTGATTGACGATAGTTTGTACGTTCATAGTTACTTATTTATAAAAATAAAGCATTTAGAAAATTGTATGCGGACAAAGATACAAAAAGATTGTCAGACACAAAATTCAGAAATGTCCTGTAATTTGGAAAGACCATAATAAATGAGTACCTTTGCAAACCTTAAAAATGGACCTAACTACTCCACTTATTATAAATCTATTGATTTAGTAAACAGTTAATTAACAAATAATTCAATATATCTCAGCATGATTACAGTTTCCAATTTAGCGATTCAATTCGGCAAACGCGTACTCTTTTCCGATGTCAATCTTAAATTTACTCCCGGCAATTGTTATGGTATTATTGGTGCCAATGGCGCTGGTAAATCCACATTTATTCGTATGATTAGTGGCGATTTAGATGCCACACGCGGACAAATTACATTTGGAAGTGGTGAACGCCTTTCAGTTCTTAAACAAGACCACTTTGAATTTGATGCCTTCACCGTTATTGATACAGTGATGATGGGTAATGATCAATTCTGGAAGGTAAAGGAAGAAAAGGATGCCATTTACGCCAAAGAAGATTTTACCGAAGCCGATGGTTTACGCGCAGCAGCGCTCGAAGAAAAATTTGCTGAAATGGACGGTTGGAATGCTGAAAGTAACGCGGCTCAGCTCCTGAGCGGACTTGGCATAAAAGAAGATATACATTATCAATTGATGAGCGAAATCAGCGGTAAACAAAAAGTACGTGTATTGTTAGCACGCGCTCTTTATGGTAATCCTGATAACTTATTATTGGATGAACCTACCAATGACTTGGACGTAGAAGCTGTAATTTGGCTAGAAAACTACTTAGCTAATTACGAAAATACCGTGTTAGTAGTGAGCCACGACCGCCATTTCTTAGATGCTATATCAACGCACACGGTAGATATTGACTATGGCAAAATTACCTTGTTTGCTGGTAACTATACATTCTGGTATGAATCGAGCCAATTAGCTCTACGCCAGCAACAAAACCAAAATAAAAAGGCTGATGAAAAGCGTAAAGAATTGGAAGAATTTATTCGCCGTTTTTCAGCAAACGTGGCCAAAAGTAAACAAGCTACGAGCCGCCGTAAGATGCTTGAAAAGTTGAACGTAGAAGAAATTCAGCCCTCAACCCGTAAATATCCAGGTATTATTTTCACACCTGATCGTGATCCAGGAAATATGGTTCTTGAAATCAATGGACTTGAAAAAGTGGCCGAAGATGGCACTGTTTTATTCAAAAATGTAAGTTTCAATGTAGAAAAAAATGATAAAATTGCTTTCGTTTCACGCGATCCACGTGCTATGACAGCGTTCTTTGAAATTCTTAACTGCCACGATTCCAAATTCTTTGGGAAATTTAACTGGGGTGTGACTATCACGACGGCTTATCTTCCACTTGATAATTCTGAGTTTTTCAATAATGAATTGACATTGGTAGACTGGTTAGGTCAATTTTCAAGCGATACAACAGAAGCGTATATTAGAGGCTATTTAGGTAAAATGTTATTCTCTGGCGAAGAAATTTATAAACGTGCCAATGTACTTTCGGGTGGCGAAAAAATGCGTTGTATGATTTCTCGTATGATGTTGAAAAATGCCAATGTTATGATTTTGGATTCACCGGTGAACCACTTGGATTTGGAATCTATTCAGGCATTCAACAATACATTGATCAACTTTAAAGGAAATATTTTACTCTCTTCGCACGACCGTGAATTTGTGTCCACCATTTGCAACCGTATTATAGAATTGACACCGAATGGTATCATTGACAAATACATGGATTACGACGAATATTTAACTTCTGAAGAAATTCACGCTTTACGCGATAAAATGTATAAATAATAGGTACTATCTCATAAACCAAAAACTCCTTTAAGATGTTGTCTTAAAGGAGTTTTTTATTGAATGATTGAGTCACTGTTACCCTATTTTTTCGATTGTTACAAAATCGAGTTTTGAAAAACGGTCACAAACCAACGACTCAAGTGACTGACGCACACAAAACGTGAGCTTACAAGCCAATGCTTGTTCTTGAGATACAACCGTCAATTGGTGATCTTTAATAATACGCATTACGGTATTCATTTGTTCGTAACCGAAAGTGACCGTATAAGTACTTTCTATGATACAATCGATAATATCGGATGCAGCAATAGCCTCGGCTGCAGCAGCTTTATACGCCGTTATTAAACCGCTAGTACCTAATAGTACACCACCAAAATAACGCACTACAATAATCAGAATATCAGTAAGTTTATTTGAATTTATTTGTCCCAGAATGGGACGACCAGCAGTACCTGATGGTTCGCCATCGTCGTTGGAACGAAACTCGGTACGAGCTGATCCCAACATATAGGCGTAACACACGTGACGAGCATCGTGAAACTCTTTGCGCTTGGCCTCCACCAGAATTTTAACCTCATCAACAGAAGAAACAGGATAAGCAAATGACAAGAATTTACTTCCTTGTTCTTTATAAAGCCCTTCGGCAGGTGATGCTATGGTTTTATACGTATCCACAAAAATGATTATTCGCGAAAATAGACACGGCGCACACGTGGTGAAATAGACGTTAATACTTCGTAAGGAATAGTACCCAACAAAGAGGCCATATCTGATAGGCGTTGTTCATCGTTGAACACCACCACTTCATCGCCTACTTCAGCATTTAGACCAGTAACATCAATCATCAATAAATCCATGCAAATATTGCCAACAATAGGCACGCGTGTTCCGTTGTAAAAAACAGAACCCACGCCATTGCCCAAACGACGATCTATGCCGTCGGCATAACCCAAGGGTAAAAGAGCAATTTCTGTTTCATGAGTTATTTTTCCTCGTCGATTATAACCAACGGTATCACCAGCTTTTACGGTTTTTAATTGCATAATGCGAGTACTGAGCGAACATACATTACGCAATTTTTGCTCATTTACACAATTGACGCCCCATAAGCCAATACCTAAACGCACCATATCAAATTGATAGTCGGAAAAACGTTCAATGCCAGCGGTATTCAAAATGTGCTTTAAGAACGAATAACCCAAGCCAACTTGTAGTAAATCAGCATTTTGTTTAAACAATGTGATTTGTTGCATCGTAAATGCATCCATTTCAGGATTAGGTTCATCGGCAGCAGCTAAATGTGAGAAAGCAGAAACCACACGCACAGCTTGTTGATTATTTAAGATAGCTAACAACTGAGGAATATCTTCTGCTTCAAAGCCAGCACGATGCATGCCAGTATCAAATTTTATATGAATAGGATAATCGACTAAACCATGTCGCTGCGCTTCCTTGATCATAATGTGTAAGAAATGGAACGAACAAATTTCTGGCTCCAAATGATATCGAAATAAGTGATGTAAGGCAGAATCCATAGGATCGAGCACAATAATTGGCAACTGAATGCCAGCTTGACGCAATTCCACGCCCTCATTTACAAAAGCAACACCTAAATAGTTGACGCCATAATGCTGCATAGCTTGTGCCACTTCCACCGAACCACTACCATAAGCAGATGCTTTAACCATGCACATCAATTTGGTAGTAGGATTTAACTTCGAACGAAAATAGTCGATATTATGAAACATCGCATCGAAGTTGATTTCAAGCACCGTATCGTGAGCTAATTGTTGAAGGTGGGACTGAATGCGTCTTGGGTGAAATTTAGGCGATATTTTGAGTAAAATAGCCTCATTATGAAAGGTTGATAATTCTTCAGACGCTAAAAAATCACGTGTAGTTCTAAAAAACGCTTTATCTTGAATATCAAATAGTTTTGATTGCGAATATAGTTCACTACCTATAAAAATAACCCTATTCACTAAATTATTTTTAATAACTTGGCGAATATTAGCATAAAACATCTCGCACACCACTTCATTGCCATCAATATCTGACACAATCAATGTTCGTTTCAAATTTTGATTGGCCGACTGCTGTTCTAAAAAGCTTAAAGCGTGTTTAGTAAGGGATGTTAAATCGGAGTTGTGTGTATCACGAATGAGTAAACAACCATTGATGCCGGCTTCAACTTCGTAACGTGGTGTTTTAATTTGATTGTTCATGCTGCTTGTTTTCAGTTTAAAACTGACTTATAAAATAGTAGAATTCTACATTATAATTGACTAGCGATAGTACGTCCTAATTGCACTAAAGCTTCACTTTGATCAGATGTCATAGCTTGTTTTATTTCTACTGTTGGTGGTGTTTCCCATTTCAGGCGTTCAGCAAAAGCGACAAATTCTTTAACAGCCGCACCTGCCCACGTATAAGATCCAAAGGCACCAAACACACGATGTTTTAAACCGCGTAGTTCGAGTTTGTCAACTAATGATTTTATCGGAGGAAAAAGGTCATTACAATAGGTAGGTGATCCTAAAATCAAGCCTTTGTAACGGAAAATATCGCCAACAATAACAGAAGAATCCGTTTTCGAAATATCGTATAATAGAACATTTTTAGAAACTTCGCCAGCACCACGCGCCACAGCTTGCGCCATCTGTTCGGTATGCCCATACATGGAGCCATACACTACTACAACGCCCTCTTCGCCTTCATAACGGCTCATACGATCGTATAAAGATAGTGCTTCTGATAAGTGTTCAGTCCACACAGGACCATGCGTAGAGCAAATCATATCCAACTGTAACGCACAAATCTTTTTCAAAGCCGTTTGTACTGGACTACCATATTTACCAACAATATTGGCATAATAACGGTACATTTCGTTCCAATACATATCAAGGTTTAGTTGTGTATCGAGAATACCTGCGTCTAACGTACCAAAACACCCAAAAGCATCTGCCGAAAATAAAATATGATTGTCGACATCATAAGCCATCATCACTTCTGGCCAATGTACCATTGGGGTCATGTAGAATCGTAATGTACGCTTGCCAAGAACAAGTTCACTGCCCTCTTTTACCTCGTATAATCCATCAGCAATGCCATAGAAACCTTGCAACATCGACAGTGTTTTTGCATTGCCAACAATTTGAACCTGAGGATACAACATACGTAAAGCCTGAATACCCGATGAATGATCAGGCTCCATGTGGTTCACTATGAGGTAATCGACCAAACGTCCATTCAAAATACGTTGAATCGTTTCCAACTGTTGTTCTGCAAAAGGAGCCTCAACCGTGTCAATTAAAGCCACTTTATCATCGACCAACAAATAAGAATTGTACGACACGCCATGAGGTAGTGGTAACATATTCTCAAACAACGTTTTATGACGGTCGTTTACACCAACGTAGTATAAATTTTCTGCAAGTTTCATAAGATAAGATACTAAAAACTAATGAGTAATATACGCTCTAAGAAGCTTGATTTTTCACTATTATCTACAAATTGAGCGTAAATACTCAATTTGTAGATAATAATATATAGGGATCGAACGACCAATTATTCAGCCGTTACTTCTGCATTTATTTTTTTTACCAAGCCTTGTAATACATTACCAGGACCTAGTTCTTTGAAATAGTCCGCTCCATCAGCAATCATACGTTCCACACTTTGTGTCCAACGTACAGCACCCGTTAATTGTGCTATCGAATTGGCTTTAATTTCTTCCGCTTCTGTATGAGGTTTTGCATCTACATTTTGGTATACTGGACAAATTGGTTTGTGGAAAGTAGTGGCGCGAATAGCAGCTTCCAATTCTACACGAGCTGGCTCCATTAATGGTGAGTGAAATGCACCGCCCACAGGTAAACGCAAAGCACGTTTTGCACCTGCTTCTTTCATTTTTTCGCATGCAGCATCTACAGCCGCTACAGCCCCAGAAATAACTAATTGACCTGGGCAATTGTAATTAGCAGCAACCACCACACCAGAAACAGTTTTTAGAACTTCTTCTACTTTTTCATCCGACAAGCCAAGTACGGCAGCCATAGTTCCTGGTTGCATTTCACACGCTTTTTGCATAGCTTGTGCACGTGCTGAAACTAATTTCAAACCATCCTCAAACGATAATGCTTTGGCAGCAACTAAAGCAGAAAATTCGCCCAAAGAATGACCTGCCACCATGTCAGGTTTAAAATCAGCACCTAACACTAAAGCTGAAATCACCGAATGTAAAAATACAGCGGGTTGAGTAACATTAGTTTGTTTCAAATCCTCAGCTTCGCCTGCGAACATCAAATCGGTAATACGAAAACCAAGAATATCATTGGCCTTTTCAAACAGTTCTTTGGCCAAGGCAGAAGATTCGTACAAATCTTTTCCCATTCCTACAAATTGGGCACCTTGGCCCGGAAATACATAAGCTTTCATTTTCAATAAGTTGTTTTTAGTTTTGGTTAAACAAGTAACATACTATAGTTAACTTGCAAAAATACTAAAAAAATGGGATTATATGAATAGACGATTCTATTTTTTATTAAAACTAAAAGTTGTACCTTTGCAACACAACTCGAAAAAGGACTCTAACGCACATCAAATTACAAGAAAAATATACAAATTTTATCAAATTAAGTATGAAAAAACAATGGCTGGTTATTGCCGCCCTACTCACAACACTCACTGCACCAGCAGCTACACTTTTAACAGAAGATTTTGATTACGCACAAGGCGAAGTTTTAACAGATCATAGTTGGTTTACACAATGGGGAGCAGCCTCCGCTATTAGCGTAACCAATGGACTCTATTTTGAAGGTTATGCGGGCTGTGGGATTGGAAATGCAGCCGTCATAGACATCGCAGAAAGTAATCAACTACATAAATCATTTGATCAAGTAACCGAGGGGAATTTGTATGTGGCATTCATGTTCCAGCCAACCATGACTTACAAAGAAGGTTATTTTTTCTGTTTACGCGACAATAAAATTGATAATCAAACCTATAATTTCAACGCACGTATATTTATGAATACGGACGACAAATTGGGTTTGACCTTTGCTCAAAATGGGAATAAAATATATGGGAATAAGGTTTTAGACACCTCAAAAACATATTTAGTAGTGCTTAAATACACTATCAATGAAGATTCTAATAACGATGCAGTATCGCTTTATTTACTTGATGCATTTTCAGAAACAGAACCTGCAGAACCATTTATTGGACCACTGACAGATGCTGCATCTATCGACATCAACCCAGCCAACATCGTATTACGCGGTTATAGCGCAGATATTTGGTTGGTAGTAGACGGCATTCGTGTTGGTACTACTTGGGAAGATGCCGTTATGACTGGTGTATGTGCCAACAGTGTTCCTAATTATTCCGCGAACGATAGCAAAATTTACGTAGAAAATGGAAGCGTTCACTTTGAAGTAGCCCAACCAAACACCACCACAAAACTGTATGATATGGCTGGTCGCTGCCTTCGAAACGAAATTCTAGCGGCAGGAAACCACGCTATCATGCTACAAAAAGGCTGTTATCTCCTTCAATTAGGTAATCAAACAGAAAAAATTGTGATTGATTAAGAGTTTAAAATCTGAGAGTTATATTTTTTTAAGAATAAAATTAGCAAATTGTTTTGCAGGAATGCAAATAAATATTACCTTTGCACTCGCAAAACACTGCTGGTACCATAGCTCAGTTGGTAGAGCAAAGGACTGAAAATCCTTGTGTCCCCGGTTCGAT
>CAZMYT010000004.1:0-268123 GCA_964570565.1 uncultured Paludibacteraceae bacterium | reverse complement strand
CCATAGCTCAGTTGGTAGAGCAAAGGACTGAAAATCCTTGTGTCCCCGGTTCGATTCCTGGTGGTACCACAAAAAAGCGATTAAATGATTCATTTAGTCGCTTTTTTGTTTATTTTTGCATACATTATAATAAACCTTTGTGAGTCATGTTACACGTAGAACACCACGAGGTGCCTTCAGAAGCTAAATGGCTAATCAAACAATTTGAAACATTTCAATTGAATGAACCCTACTTGACGGAGCTATTTGTCCCTCGTCCCGACATCTCCATTATTTTTCACTTTAAGAGCACACCCCACTTAGCGAATACCACTTGTACTCCACTTGAGCCTTTTTTTGCCACATCGGTTGTTTCAAAATCGCTGGAAATGCAAATGAACGGACCCATGAACACATTTGTTGTAATTTGTAAACCAACCGTTTTCTCACGCTTTTTTGCTATTGATGTGTCACAACCAAACTCGCAGTGCATTACGCTTCCACAGGAACTCTTTTATCCCGTGTGGGAAGATTTAGCTCATTTAAGCACAGCTGAAGAACGTATAATTTATTTCACCACCTTTTTAAATTCGATTCAAACCACACCATATATTCCAGATATAATTGATGAATTGTACGACGACTTAATACACTTTGGGAAAAACACATTACTAAAAAATATTATGTCGCGCTTCCCTGTGACGGATCGAACCTTAGAACGTCGCTTTATGAAACGTACTGGTGTGAGCCCTAAAACATTAATGCGCATAATCAGATTAGATACTGTATGGACACCCATCAACGCCGACAGTACGATTGACTATCAAAAATTAGTTTACGATGGGAATTATTGTGACCAAGCCCATTTTATAAAGGATTTCAAAAGTGTAATCAATGAAACGCCAAGTCGATTTTTCAAACGTAATTTGCAACTAATTAAACTTTTTTCTGGACGTTCGAAATAATACCCAATTCCAATAAACATTAAACGCCAATCTTTATACGATTGGCGTTTAATGTTTATTATTGATAATGAGAGCGGCAATAACACCAGGTACCCAACCGCACAAAGTCAGTAAAAACACAATTAAGAATGAACCACAACCCTTATCGATAATGGCTAATGGAGGGAAAATAATGCAGATTAACACGCGAAAAAGAGACATAGTGTAGAAGATTTATTTTCTGCAAAGATAATTTTTTTCAAAAAAAACAACAAAATAATTGTTTTGTAAAATTATTTTATATTCCTTTGCACTCAATTAATAGACTTATTAAAGTAATTTATTAAACAAATCAGTTAATATGGAAACAAGTTCAGAGAAAAATATGGAAAAAGCCATTTTGGAAGCAGCCGAAACACTTTTTTTGGAAAAAGGGTTTGATGCCACTTCTACCACACAAATAGCCAAAGCCGTAGGCTGTAATCAAGCCTTGATACACTACTATTTTAGAACTAAAGAAAATCTATTTGATACCATTTTTGAATCTAAATTTAAAGAGTTTTTTCAAAACATCTTTGATGGATTTCAGGTAGAAAATTTAAGTTTTACGGATAAAATAACCCATTTCAGCCTATCACATTTTAATTTGTTAATGGCAAATCCGCGTATGCCTCAACTCGTTCTGGGCGAATTAGCACGCAAGCCAGAAAGCATCAATACCATACGCGAAAAATTGCATGTATTGCCTGAACAAATGGCTGCCACGCTTAATGCCGAATTACAACAAGAAATTGCGGCTGGCAGAGTGCGTGATGTCACTTTAATGGATATCATTACCACCATTATTTCGCTCAACGTAGCGCTATTTACGATGATACCCATTGCCTCAAAAGCCTTACAACTAAACGATATGAGCATTCAATTCATGTTAAATCATCGCAAAGATGAAAATATTAAAGTCATTCTTGGTTATTTACGTCCATAATATATTGACACTATGAAACAAATAATTATTTCACTAACGCTACTCCTTTTACCAACCATCCTATTGGGGCAAGTGCTCACATTGGATAGTTGCCAAGCAAAAGCTAAACAGAATTATCCATTGGTAAAACAATACGGACTCATAGAGCAAACGGCTGCCTACAATTTGCAAAATGCAAACACGGCTTATTTACCACAAATAAACGTTTCGGCTAAAGCGTCTTATCAATCGGAAGTAACCAAGTTGCCTATCACATTACCTGGCGTCACTATTCCAGAATTGACTAAAGACCAATATCAGGCCACATTAGAAGTTAGTCAGCTTATATGGGATGGCGGTGTTACGGCTGCTCAAAAGAAAAGCATTAAGGCTAGTGCCGAAACAGAAAAGCAAAAATTGGAAGTCGATTTGTATGCTTTACGCGACCGTATTAATCAACTATTTTTTGGTATCTTATTGATTGATGGACAGTTGGATCAAAACAAAATTCTACAAGATGAATTAAAAAACAATTTCCACAAAGTGAAAACAATGGTACAAAACGGCGTTGCCACACCAGCCGATTTGGATGCTGTAAAAGTTGAGCAATTGAATGCTATACAACGTGAAACGGAATTACAAGCTACGCGTAAATCATTTGTACAGATGCTTTCTGCATTTACTGGTACAGAAATTACGGCCAACACCACATTTGAAAAACCACTCATTGGAGCAATAGAACCATCAGCAGAAAATAAACGCCCTGAACTATTATTATTCGAATCACAAACAAACGCTTTAAATGCCCAAAAGAAAATCATAACTGCCGCCAATATGCCTAAAATAGGTGCATTTGTACAAGGCGGTTACGGTAAACCAGGCCTCAATATGCTCAGTAATGAATTTTCGCCATTCTATATAGGTGGTTTAAAATTATCATGGAACATAAGCGGCTTCTACACACAGAAAAACAACAAACAAAAAATAGAAACAAGCCAAAAATCGATTGAAGTACAAAAAGAGACATTTTTGTTCAATAACGGACTACTCACTACGCAACAAGTGAATGAAATGGAGAAATTAAAAACCATTATGAAAAACGACGATGAAATCATAACACTGAAAAATAATATCAAAAAAGCCACCGATAGTAAACTACAAAATGGTACCGCTACAGTCACCGATTTATTGCGAGATATTAATTCTGAAAACATAGCCAAGCAAGCCCGTTTGCTACACGAAATACAACTATATTCAACTTATTACCAATATATTACAAACACAAATAATTAATACAATATGAAAACAAAATCAGTAACGACCGTGTGCATGAGCACTTTAATAGGACTCATTGGATTAACATCGTGTCAACAATCAACCATAAAACCCGATGCATCGGGCACATTTGAAACCACAGAAGTCATTGTGTCGGCCGAAGGAACAGGTCAAATTTTAGATTTTACGGTAGAAGAAGGTATGGCTCTTACCGAAGGGCAACTGGTGGGGCATATTGACAGCACACAACTCTACCTCAAAAAACTACAATTAAAAGCCAATCAAAAAGCATTATTGAGTCGCCGACCTGATATGCAAAAACAACTAGCCACCTTGGAACAGCAACTAGCCACAGCACGCATTGAAAAAAGACGTATCGAAAATCTGGTTAAAGACAATGCTGTAGCCACCAAACAACTCGATGACGTAAATGCTCAAATTGCGTTACTCGAAAAACAGATAACTGCTACCAAATCGACCTTATCGACCACCATTGATGGCATTACTGGTGATAATAATGCTCTGGAAATTCAATTGGAACAACTAGAAGATCAATTAAATAAATGTCGCATCACAGCGCCAATCACAGGCACTGTATTGGCAAAATATGCCGAAAAAGGGGAATTAGCCACTACCGGAAAAACCTTGTTCAAACTAGGAGATACCAACCAAATGATTTTACGTGCTTACGTAACGAATGATCAACTATCAACCATTAAAATTGGACAAAAAGTACAAGTTTTTGCCGATTATGGAAAAGGGAATAAAGAATATGAAGGTGTGATTACTTGGATTTCAAATAAAGCAGAATTCACACCCAAAACCATACAAACACGCGACGAACGCGCCAATTTAGTATATGCCCTAAAAATCAGTGTAAAAAATGACGGCTATATCAAAATCGGCATGTATGGAGACGTTAAATTCAATTGATTTATTACCGATCAACTATGCAAAACCAAACTGACATAGCCGTTTCGTGCACCAACATCAGCAAGCACTACAAAGAAGTTCAAGCCTTAAAACGTGTAAGCCTGAGCATTCCACGTGGCGAGCTGTTTGGTATTATTGGACCTGATGGAGCTGGAAAAACATCACTTTTTCGGATTCTAACAACCTTGATTTTAGCCAATGAAGGTTCGGCCACCGTTGATGGATTCGATGTTGTTAAAGATTATCCAGCCATTCGAAACCGTGTAGGTTATATGCCTGGCCGATTTTCGCTCTATCAAGACCTGACAGTCGAAGAAAATCTTACGTTTTTTGCCACCGTTTTCAATACTACGATTGCCGAAAATTACGATTTAATAAAAGATATTTATCAACAAATTGAACCGTTTAAAGATCGCCGAGCAGGAAAATTATCGGGTGGTATGAAACAAAAACTAGCACTGAGTTGTGCTCTAATTCATCGCCCGAGCGTGCTTTTCTTGGACGAACCAACCACAGGCGTTGACCCAGTGTCGCGCAAAGAATTTTGGAATATGTTGAAGAATCTACAGAAACAAAATATTACAATCGTGGTATCGACACCTTATATGGACGAAGCTAGTTTGTGCGACCGCATTGCATTAATACAAAATGGTGAATTTCTGACGATTGACTCACCGCAAGGTATCATTGCCAACTATCCGAATACACTCTTGGCGGTAGAAAGCGCTGATATGCATCAACTTTTACACGATTTGCGTCAAAATAAACTCACAAAAAACTGTTTTGCATTCGGGAACGAACACCACGTTGCCATAAATAAGAGCGACACTACTCTATCACTAGATCAGCTGATAAAAGAAACTGACAACTATTTACAAGAAAAAGGACATAAACAACTCACGATAAAAGCCATCAACCCAACCGTTGAAGACTGTTTTATGTTACTATCTCAAAAATAAACACGTATGACACCTATTGATTCAACCAACCAAGTAATTATAGCTGAAGATTTGACCAAGAAATTCGGCACATTTACCGCTGTCGACCATGTATCATTCGACGTTAAACGCGGCGAAATTTTCGGCTTTTTAGGTGCTAACGGTGCAGGAAAAACAACGGCCATGCGTATGCTGAGCGGACTAAGTAAACCCACCAGTGGACGTGGTTTTGTAGCTGGATACGATATCAGCCGCCAATCGGAACTAGTAAAAAAGAACATTGGCTACATGAGCCAGAAATTCTCATTGTACGACGACTTAAAAGTGTGGGAAAATATTGAACTCTTTGGTGGCATTTATGGCATGACACATCATGAAATTAAGGAAAAAACCGATCGATTGATGCAGACACTCCATTTTGAATTAGAGCGGAACAAATTAGTGAAAGACTTACCTCTAGGATTCAAACAAAAACTGGCCTTTTCGGTCTCCATTTTTCATAATCCACAAGTTGTATTTTTAGACGAACCCACCGGTGGTGTTGACCCTATCACCCGTCGCCAATTTTGGGAACTTATTTACGAAGCCACCTCACGTGGAATTACTGCATTTGTAACCACGCATTACATGGACGAAGCTGAATATTGCGACCGCGTTTCAATCATGGTTGATGGTAAAATTGAAGCCTTAGATAGCCCCAAAAATCTTAAAGAACAATTTCAGGCAGCCAACATGGATCAAGTATTCCAACAATTAGCTCGAAAAGCGACAAGAGGAGATTAATGGATAGTGGACAGTTGATAGTGGACAATTAACAGTTAAGAGATGATATTAAAATAGATGATAATATGGAAGAAAATACCGTCAAATATAAATCGTATGCCTTTGCATTACGCATTATTAAAGCGTATAAATTTCTAAGTTCCGAACAACGTGAATTTGTTTTATCCAAACAATTATTACGCAGCGGGACAGCTATTGGAGCTTTAATCAGAGAAGCTGAGCATGGTGAGTCAAAAGCAGATTTTATTCACAAAATGACTATCTCATTGAAAGAAGCAAACGAAACAGAATATTGGTTGATGTTATTACATGACAGTGATTTTCTCGAAGAAAAAATCTTTAAATCGATGCTCAATGATTGTCAGGAGCTAATTAAAATGCTGATTAGTATCATCAAATCGTCAAAAGAAAACCATAAAAAACAATAACTATCCAGTGTCAACTATGAACTGTCAACTAAAATAACTATGAAACAGTTATTATCATTTATCCGTAAGGAATTTTACCACATATTTCGCGACAAAACCACCATGATGATTTTGTTGGGAATTCCCATCATTCAAATGGTGCTATTTGGCTTTGCACTTACTACCGAAGTCAAGAATACACACATAGTAGCTTATGCTCCTGCATTCGACGAAGCTTCCAATCGTATCGTTGATAGATTGGATAACAGCACTTTTTTCGATGTTGTTGAACGAACCACCAATCCCAATGCGATAGAACAATCGTTGCAAAAAGGAGAAGCAAAACTTGTAGTGGTATTCGAGCCCTATTTTGGCGACAACTTACGTCACGATGGGAAAGCACGAGTTCAATTAATCGCAGATGCCACAGATGCGAATGCTGCCACCACCTTTACGTTTTATGCACAAACTATCATCACTAATTACCAACGTGATTTGATGGGAACGACTCAAAATCCGTATATCATAACACCGGAAGTTAAAATGCTATATAACCCACAAATGATTGGTGCTTACAATTTTGTGCCTGGTGTATTGGGTATGATTATCATACTTATTTGTGCCATGATGACCTCCATTGCTATTGTACGCGAAAAGGAAAAAGGAACGATGGAAATTTTGTTGGTGTCGCCCATGAAACCAATTTATAGCATTCTGTCGAAGATAACACCCTACTTTGTACTTTCGTGTGTCAATTTTGCGTCCATCATTTTATTATCAGTGTTTGTGCTCAAAGTACCTATCACAGGAAGTTTTGCAACACTGACATTTATCTCACTCCTATACATTTTTGTATCGTTGGCATTGGGATTGCTGATTTCAACCGTTGCCAAAACACAATTAGCGGCCATGTTCATGTCGGCTATTGGCCTTATGATGCCTGTCATGCTCCTTTCCGGGATGATTTTTCCAGTTGAAAGTATGCCATTATGGCTTCAAATTATCTCAAACGTGATTCCAGCGCGCTGGTATATCGAAGCCGTTAAGTCTATTATGATTCAAGGATTAGGTTTTATGGCCGTTTGGAAAGAAACCACTATCTTGGCAGCTATGGCTATTGTGTTAATCGCTGTCAGTATCAAAAATTTCAAATCACGACTCGAGTAAAATCAACATCGTTATTCGTTATTCGTTATTCATTATTAATTGTTCATTATTGATTACCATATGCTAGCCTATTTATTACGCAAAGAATTTAAGCAATTGTTCAGGAATTCATTCATTCCCAAAATGCTTTTCGGCTTTCCTTTGATGGTACTTTTAGTACTACCTTGGGCGGCTAGTTACGACATTAACAATATGAATTTGAGCATTGTCGACCATGATCACAGCACTTATTCGCGACAATTAACGGAAAAAATTTTGTCCTCTGGTTATTTCCGTCTCACCAATAATGCCACCAGTTTCAAAGAAGCTTTGAAAAGTATCGAACAAAAGGAATCTGATCTCATACTCGAAATTCCACCCCATTTTGAAAAAGATTTGATTACAGGACAAGGCACCAAACTAATGATTGCTCCCAATGCCGTGAATGGAATGAAAGCAGGCATTGGTATGACCTATTTAAGCCGTATTATTGGGGATTTCAATGCCGAAATCGTGAACGAATTAGTTCCTGCAAATAGAAGCCAAACGGCCATGCCGAGGATTCAAATCGATTCACAATTTAAGTTTAATCCCCGACTCAACTACCGTGTTTACATGGTTCCAGCACTCATTGTGCTAATTCTAACCTTGATTTGCGGTTTTTTACCAGGCGTTTCTATCGTGCTCGAAAAAGAAATTGGCACCATGGAACAAATCAACGTTAGTCCTGTCAACAAAGCCTTATTCTTATTAGCCAAGCTAATTCCGTTTTGGGTTATTGGTTTTGTGATTCTAACTTTTGGCGAATTCATTGCATGGGCTGTATATGGACTCGTTCCTGCAGGTCATTATTACACCATTTACCTGTTTGCTACCATTTATATCATCACCGTATCGGGACTTGGGCTCATCATCTCCAACTACGCCCAAACCATGCAACAAGCGATGTTTATCGTATTCTTCTTTATGCTCATCTTTATCATGTTGAGTGGGCTTTACACACCTATCGAAAGTATGCCCG
Organism: uncultured Paludibacteraceae bacterium; assembly: GCA_964570565.1. Classification (GTDB taxonomy): domain Bacteria; phylum Bacteroidota; class Bacteroidia; order Bacteroidales; family Paludibacteraceae; genus W0P28-013. The sequence continues at coordinate 259,733 of CAZMYT010000004.1, read as the reverse complement.
ATTGGGCACAATGGATTGCGGCGTTCAATCCGTTAAAACACTTTATGGTGGTTATGCGTTCGGTGTTTCTCAAAGGAAGCGGACTCGCCGACTTAACAAAAGAGATATGGGCTCTGCTCGGTTTTGCGGTTTTCTTCAACAGTTGGGCTATTTTCAGCTATCGAAAAGTGGATAAATAAAATCAATAAATCTATTTATCAATGTTTGACCGTAGTAGACCCTAATTCTAGGTCTTTTTTTTGAAAATACTCCGAAGGAGTCATGCCTGTAATTTGGCGAAAATTACGAAGTGCCGTATTACGCGAACGAAAACCGACAGAAAAAAAGGCCTCCTGATAATTCTCTGATTCTCCAGATTCTATCTGCTTTAGAAAATCGTCGATGCGTAATTTATTGATATAATACGTGTAGTTTTCATAACCATGTTCATGCAGAGCTTGTCCGAGTGTTGTTCTATTTGTAAACAGTTCTGATGCCAACATATTAAGCGATAAATCGGGATTTCGCCACGCACGATTTGTTTTCATATAAGCATCCAAACGCTTAATCAAGGCTGCGTTTTTTTGTTCACCCATACATTTTTCTGCGGGTACAACATAATTGCTCTCTACTTGAGTCAACGGCACTGACGGTATCGACGGTTCTTCTTTAGCCGATTTTCCTATCAAACGGTCAAATAACTCTATATAAGCAATGTAGAGACTACACCCAACACTAATATAATAATATAAAATATTAATTATCAAATGATTATACATTAGCACAATAATATATGCTAATGTATTGACAAAAATAATAGTGACATATTTTTGGATCCAAACATGATCTGAATTACGGTAAAGATTGGTTCGATGCAAAAAGAAAATAAACAAAATAGGCGTAAAAATAAATAAAGCGAGCAACAGACGAAACCACACATCAAAGCTTTGGGCGTGCGTTACCATCTCTACCAATGAAGTATAAGGCGTGTACTCTACTCCTGCCCGTAAACTCACCACATACACAGCCACTAAAAGAAACCAAACTGATGATAATTTCAAAATTCGCTTAAAATTAAGCCAACCTGGAGCTATCACCTCTATAGGATACATAGTATAAGCTAAAATCATGAAATTGGCCTGTAACAAAAGTTTACCTGACACCACAAACTCTGGCACAGATCCGTTACAAAGTGCTATAAATCGTGTAATATAATTGTACACTGAGAACAACACAATAACCGCCAAAATAACACGTGAACGTTCTCCTGATTTTCGACGTGCAAATAATAAGAGCGAAGCAAGCAAACACACCAATGCCCCTGCAAAAATAGTAGCGATGTATAAATATTGCATGTGTATACTAATAAAAAAAGATAAATAAAACGACAAGTAATCCTTCTGTAAAACAAACATTTTACGAGTCAGCAAAAGTTGTTACAAATATATAAAAACCACAGCTTATTGAAGCTATTTTACGTGTAAGTTTTTAAAAAATCGTCATATTATTTACCAAGCGACAAACAATAATTAAACAATTAAAAAACAAATACTTAAACCATTTAATTTATTTAAACATCACCATTTTAATACCTGGTTCAACTCTATTACACACTCAACCCTTACATCAACTGTAATTATGGAACATTTTTTTGTAAATATGTAACACACGCCATTTTTATTTTCTGTACTTTTGTTAAACAAATTTTCTTTTTTAACCGTTTAATTTACTTGTTCTATGAAAAAACACTATTTGCTTCTATTAGGGCTAGCAGCATTAAGTCTAGCCTCGTGTCACAAAACACCAACCGATCCTGTTGTTACCAATCCGTTTGATACAATTAGTGTAAGTAGCAATACAGATCGCGATAAAATAGTTATTATTAGCGATTTGCACCTTGGCAATGACCTATCGTACTCCGAAAACGTCAAACACTTGTCACGTTTGGAGGCATTTTTGAACGAAGTTCGTTCGTCGGCCACTGTAAAAGAGCTCATTATTGGCGGCGACATGTTCGACGAATGGTATATTCCAACAAGGTCCGAAACTTATCCAAACGGATCACAAACGGAGTTTATCGAAAAATCGGTAAAAGCTAATCAAGGAGTATTTGATGCACTTAACGGAATAATCAAAGATGGTAAAATAAAACTAACGTACATCCCAGGTAATCACGACATGGGATTCACACCAGAAAACGTAAATATTGCACTACCTGGCGTCAATCAAGCGCGCGACGAAGATGGCAAATTTGGTGTTGGCACCTATAATCCAGATGGTTATCCTGAAATTGCTATAGAACACGGTCATCGTTACGATTTTTTCAGCGCTCTTACGCCGAATGCCAACGAAACAGAAGCTCCTGGTTCACTCTTGCCTCCTGGTTACTTTTTTGCTCGCATCGCTGCCAATTCGTTCACCAACCCAACTACCATGGCAGAAGCTACCAAGGTGCCTCTCGTTGTGCTCAACAATGAAGCCGATGCAGAACAGAGCAATAAACACCTCTATTATACATTATGGCAAACAGTAATGGACAGCGTTATTTATGTAAAAGATGATTTTAGCGCTCCAATTATCAAAACAAACGTAGGCAAGTTCACTAAAACATACGCCATCAATGATATTTTACCTTACAATAGCCAAGATGGTAGCATCCAAATGAATCTCTATAACGGCTTATTTACCCAAGCCAATTGGGATGAACGTGAAAAATACAACAATGTACCTGTGATGACTAACATAAAACAAGCTATTATTGGTAGTCTAGTAACCACATTTATCGACAACCAAGCTGACGTTCAATATTTTCAAAATAAGGAATCAAATGTACGTGTTGTAATCTTTGGGCACACACATCTTCCAAAACTTAAAGCGTACACAAGTGTCAAAAATCAGCCATGTTTATACGCTAACTCTGGCACGTGGGAAGATCAAAAAACCCGTGATAAAAATGCAGCTATAGACCAAGATGGTCTGAAAATGGATTTCGTAACTATAGTTCCAGTACAATCGAATAAAAAGAAACTACAAGTAGCACTCCATCAATACCGTTACGGCAAACACGTACAAGTTGATAGTAAAGAAATTGAGTTATAATACGCACCATTCCTATAAACTTAAAAACCCCACTACTTATCAATATTTGTAGTGGGGCTTTTTTAGTTAATTTGTTGTATCTTTGATTGCCTTAAACAAGATCACATTATTTGACAACAATTCAAAATATCAACAATAGACAAACTTTAAAATCGTAGTATATGAAAACAGCTCTAGCCTTAGGAGTTATCATGTTACTTTTTACACTCTGCTCCAGTACTACAACAAATGTGATTCCTGAAAATAAATACACAGTAAAAGATAGTACCACAATAATGTTTGCAGGCAGTTACAAACATTTACCAGAAAGCATTTACTGTGGAGACTTACTACAAAAACGTCGGATTTGGGTTTATCTGCCACCTAATTATGAGAAAGATAGCACCAAACGATATCCCGTTTGCTACATGCACGATGGACAAAACGTATTCGAAAATGGAGGTTATGGTTCTTGGAGTATGCATAACATGCTCAATGCAAGAGCTCTTGAAGGTAAAGAAGTTGGTATTGTAGTTGCCATCGACAACACCTCAAAACGATTGAGTGAGTACACCCCATTTGCAAATCCACAATACGATTCAGTCGCACTGGGCGACGCCTATTTAGAAGCCATTGTGAACCACGTTATACCTTATGTAAACAAGCGGTATCGCACATTGACAGATAGAGAACACACCATGCTCTGTGGAAGTTCATTAGGCGGACTCATCTCTTATTACGGTGGTTTCAAAGCGGATTCAGTTTTTGGACGCATCGGTGCTATTTCTCCTTCGTTTTGGTACTGCAAAACCGATCTCGAACGCTATATCTCCACAACAACTTGTCGTTACCCTCATGCCACCAAACTGTATTTTATCTGTGGCGATAGTGAGTCAGAGTCAACCGTAGATAATATGCAAGCATTTTATAATGCAACGCTTGCTAAAGGCATTCCAGCAGAAGCAATGAAATACGAAGTGGTCACTGGCGGAAAACATAACGAGGCGTCTTGGAGTAAACAAATTCAGCGCGTGTACGATTTTCTATTTGAATAAAAACATTTAGTTGGGCGCCATTATTTTTCTTTTCTGAATGCTAAAAAACAGCCGAGATAGAGCCAAGATTGAGCCGAGACGAGAAATTGCTTTACTTCCCTACGGTCAGTGACCGTTGGTTCAAATTTTTGTATCTTTTACTTCTAAAACAACACATGAAAAAAATTATGCTAGGCAAAACAAATTTACAGGTTCCCAATATCGTGGTTGGCTGTATGAGAATTAATAGTTTGAGTAAAAAAGAAATGAATAGTTTTATTCATACAGCCATCGACAACGGAGCAAATTATTTTGATCACGCTGATATTTACGGAGCTGGTGAATGCGAGTCTATGTTTGGTGAAGCGTTAAAGGACAATTCATCTATTAAGCGAGAAAATATAATACTTCAGTCAAAATGTGGAATTAGAAAAGGTTATTTTGATTTTTCTAAAGAATATATTGTTAATTCAGTAGACGGCATACTCAAAAGACTAAACACTGAATATTTAGATGTTTTTCTTTTGCACAGACCCGATGCACTTATGGAACCTGAGGAGATAGCAGAAGCCTTTGAAATACTTCAAAGTAGTGGCAAGGTGAAACATTTCGGTGTTTCAAATCAAAATCCGATGCAAATTCAGCTTTTAAAAAAATATATTAAGCAAGACATAGTAGTAAATCAACTGCAGTTTAGTATTGCTGTATCTAATATGGTAGCAAGCGGATTGGAAGTAAACATGTCCACTGACGGTGCTATAAATAGAGACGGAAGTGTTCTTGATTTTTGTAGATTAAACGATATTACAATTCAGGCTTGGTCTGCTTTTCAAATGCCAAACTGGGAAGGCTGTTTTATTGGTAGCGAAAAATATCCAGAATTAAATAATCAATTAACACTCTTAGCAAAAAAATATGATACAACAGAAACAACGATTGCTGCAAGTTGGATTTTAAGACATCCAGCAAAAATGCAGGCGATTTGTGGAACAACAAATGAAAGTAGACTAAAAGAAATCATAAGTGCAAGTGAAATCAATCTAACACGTGAAGAATGGTATAGCTTATATATTTCTGCTGGCCATATATTGCCATAATTATGTTGTGAATTGCTTTACTTCGCTACGGTCAGTGACCTCCGGTTCAAATTTTTGTATCTTTGACTTCTAAAACAACTCTATTTGGTTGAAAACTAACAACTTACTTTTGAAAACTTCTGTCAAAAACAAAAAAAAGACACCAATTGGTGTCTTTTTTTATCAAACTAACGCACGCTTAGTTATAGCAACCAATACAAAGCCAGTTTTGACACTATTTCGGCAGTAAATAAGCCCAAAATAAACGCTAACGTCAATTTACTACCTTGTACACCGCACGACACTTTAAAACCATTGTACATCAAAGCAATGCTCCACACCATCACGGGCAATGATAACACCAACAGCACGATAAACGATACTGAGCTAAACACCGCCATCGGATTTTGTGTAATTTGGGTTAAATCGGGAGCTGTAGTGAATAAACCAGCCACTGCGAGCAGTAAAAATGGTGCTTTTGCCAAGGTCATAGTGCCTAAAATATCAATAAAACGCACCTGTTTGGCAATCATTACACCTGCTAACCACATAACCAGCACAACACTCGCCAAGCTAATGCCTAAATAGAGAAACGATTGTGCATAAGTCAAACTGTCTGTTAAGTGCATATCCAAGGCACCATCGAACGCCACGTGACCCAATGTGCCCACCAAGCCCATAACACCTACAAACACTAAACCTAAACCAAAAGCTTGCCAACCGGCTACTTTACGAAAGGGATTAATTAATAAACCCCAAAATTCATTACTTTTCATACGCTTCAATTTTTGAAATAATTTCGTTTAACATATTCCTAACGGTAGGATAACTTAATTTTAACTCGGCAGCCATCTCTTTCAGACTTCCGCTATTTTTTACAAATCGCAAAATAAATTGCTGATCACTGTCGGACAATAAAGCCAACACGGGCAAATCGTAAGAGCCGGTTACCTCGGTAGAACAGCTCTCGCACGTCAAACTTTTAACTTTGAGTTGCGCATGGCAACTCGGACACGAAGTTGGTAACATAGTTGTTGAATTAATGATGCGACAAAAGTACAACCTATTTTTGAAATAATCAAATAAAATTTGAATAAAATTAATATAAAGTTTAATTTTATTTATTTTATAATACATTTAATTGATATAAAAACAAAAAAAAGAGACACTACTGAGTGCCTCTTTAAGATGACCGAAATAACCTATAATGCTATTTCACCAAAGGAAATTTTACATAGAAGGTAGTACCAACATTTACTTGAGTGGTAAATGAAATTTCACCTTGCGACACCGTAATAATATTTTTGACAATGCTCAAGCCCAATCCCATGCCACTACTTTTGGTCGTGAAATTAGGGGTAAATAGTTTTCCCGCCACTTCGTCGGAAATACCACAACCATTGTCGGTAATCGATATTTTTACAAATTCATCGTCGCAATCGAGTTCCACCACCACACGTCCTTTTTGAGTAGACGGAATAGCCTGAATCGCATTGCGCAATAAGTTATTGAACAATTGGGTCATTTGATCAGCATCGGCCATAATATAGACCTGATCGAGCGTGGTTAAATACACAATATCCACCTCTTCGTAGTTATTTTTAAATAAATCGACCACCGATACTAACTTAGCCGCAATATCAACTCGCACAAGATGTGCCACCGGAATACGCGCAAAATTTGAAAACTCAGTAGCAATAAGCGACAAGCTATCTATCTGTTCTACAAGTATTCGCGCCGATTTTTCAAAGTAATTATTGAAGGCTTCTTCATCCAGCGATTTGGCACGCTGCAACTGCTGAATGGTGAGTTTCATCGGCGTCAACGGATTTTTAATTTCGTGCGCGATCTGACGAGCCATCTCGCGCCAAGCCGATTCACGTTCCGATTGTGCCAACATCTGAGCACTTTCCGATAACTCGTCCACCATTAAGTTATACTGATTGATAAGCGTCCCAATTTCATCATTTTCACTATTATGGTTATACTCTATCTTCTCGTTGCGTTTTCCAAGCTTTATAGCCTTTAATTTCTGCTCTATAGTTTTGATGGGGCGCGACAAACGACGACTCACTAACACGCTCACTACAGCCGCCAAAATAAGAAATACAAAATACACATTGATAAAAATAGCGAGAAACGTAAACAGTTCCTTACTCAATTCCTGCGAACTAAAAAACAACGGCACGCTAATATAACCAATACGTTCCTTATTGCTATTCAGAATTTCAGTGTACGATGTCAAGTACGTAAGCGATCCCAAATGTTCGGACATCACCTGTTCTTTATTCACACTGCGAAAAAACACTTGAGGATTCATCAACTTACTAATCAAACCTTTAGAGAAAATATAAGGGCGCGAAGTGGTCAATAATTCACCATTGGCATTATACACATGAATATCCGTTTTGTACGTTTGCGACAAATCCTGAATAAAAAAGTTCAAATCGGCCGTATAAACGCCAGGATGAGCACTTTTATGACCCCAATACTCTTCCAACGCCATACGCACATAATTGGTTTTATCAATCTGTTCTTGGGTCTGTACCGTTTTATATTGCCCATAAATAAAAATGATAGAAATAGCAAAAACCACGGCTAAACTCAATACCACAAAGGTAATGAACGACTGTTGCACTTGCGACAAGAACGTATTTTTCAACGTCATATTGGAATTCAGTCGAAACCAATAGATATAGAAAAACACAGCGACAAGAAGATAGATGGTGAACAAATAGGTAAAAAAGAGCATATAAGCCCAATATTTCTGCGGATGTTGCTCTCCTACAATAATATAAGTATCTTTCCCATACGGAAAAATATAATGCGCATAGCCGTTGTAGTAAGTGATATTACCATCTTTCAAATAATTTTTTGCATCCAACACGTCCGGATATTCATATCGACCAGCACTATACACCTTTTCGCCATTCACATATTGAGCTGTTGACAATAACAAACTCAAGCGATTGGTTTCGGGCTCAAACAGCACATCCTGATAGCCATAATTTTCCATGCCGCTTTTCTTGAACAATACTAAAAAGAGCCGTTTTACAGCACCATCGGGCATGGTGTAATCAAAAATACCCACAAAATCGTACGAGTTACGCTGCATTCTGTTGGCATAAAAATGGTCGGTAAACGGCTCCAACACACCTGATTTCAAGTCATCGTCATACCTATGAGCCGCTTCCGAAATGGTATCTGTAACAAACAGTTTTATATCGTAATTATTCCAATAATCGCGAAAATACGATTTAGTCACATAACGCATCATGCGATCCTGAGACGATGGTTTCTGTTGTTCTAATAGTTCTAAAACCGTTGCATCCGACGACAAAGGAGTTTCTATCTCTTTGAGCAATTTATGCACATACACTTCAAAATTGCTATCCTCTCCCAAGGCGATATTATCAGCCACTAAGGCGTATTTATCGCGTTTAATAACCTGAATTTGTGTGTAAGTGTACCACACAATGAAATTGGTATAAACAAAAACCAACAATAATAAATGCCAGAAATTAAGCGCGCGTTTGGTCACATAACGCAAAGCATCGACCGTGACACAGAGTAAAACATAGCCAATAAATACCCTATACATATCTAGATGACCGGCAGCAGCTGCGGCACCAACAAGGAGCAACGTTACCATTACATCCGATAGAATCACTTGATGCCAATTAAAACTGTATTTGAGCAGCGTAATACATTTGTCGCGAAACAAAATAAACGCCAAAAACCAAGTCATAATCAAGAAAAAGGCAATGATAGAATAAATCGATAGGTTTTCGATACGGTAAAGCGCTAGTTCAAAGCCCGAATTATAAAGCAAATCGCGAAATAACCAAAAAATAAGTCCGAAGAACAAAAGTGAAAGCAGCTGCATAAGCCACATCCACAGCGAATTGCGTGAAGATTTTGCATGCAAAAATGGCAAAGTCATTTTAAAGTAAAACGTAGCAATACTAGTACAAAATGCCACCGTAATAATGATTAAATGACCTAACGACGACATATATTCGCCTGAAGCGTAATAAATAGGCGAAAAGATATCGGAACTAAACAATAAATCAGGAATGTTGAAATACAAACAAATGCAAGTAATCAGCGCAAAAACCCCAAAAGCCATCAAAAAATAGCGCGCCTGACGCATCTTTTCGCCAAACCAATAATCGAGCAAATAAAACAGTACAAAGAACAAAATAAACGCCGCAGCATAGAAGAAAGTACCTAAATAAGCGAACTCACGACGAAAAACCACCTCGCCATTTTTCGACAAAGAGAATAAATAAGTACCATTTTGCGCATAAATAGGCCAACTATCCGCTTGTGTTTTGCCTAACTGCTGCTCCACTACAATCTGGCTATCCATGAAAAAGCCTTGCGCAAACCGATTCTTTACATATTTACTGTCTGTTAAATTATAATCGTCTTTAATCTTTATAAACGCCACAATAGTACAGCTATCTACCGAAAGCGTTTTAGCAACGCCATACGCATTACCCAAGTGACAAAAGCGCTCTTGAGTTTTATTTGTCGGCGACAAATTACTGATATCTATTTTATTATCAGTCCAATAAAGCAAGTTTTGACCTTTAAAAATGTAGTATGAAATATCTGAATGGTTGGCTATTTCAAACGTATGAAACACATCCCACTGTTTATTCACGACCACTTTTTGCAAATCGGCCATTGTTTTATCGGCTTGCTTTTCCTTCTTGGCAAACGTACTTTGAAACAAATTGATAGGCAACGATTCTCTATCCGATTGCTTATACAAGTATTCGAACAAAATACCTAACCCAATGGCTACAAACAGCGCAATAAAAATGGCTAAAAACTTTTGTTTAGGACTCATAAATTATGATAATAAGATAGATAAATTCATTTTTTTGCTGCCAATAAACTCTCTTCGTGATGATAAGGCTCCCCTTTCAGTATAGTCATAGCACGATAAAGCTGTTCCGCAAAAATGGGACGAATTATTTGATGCGAAAACGTCATCTTTGAGATAGAAATAAGGCTATTCGCGCGGTCGTACACCGCTTGTGAAAAGCCGTATGCACCGCCAATAACAAAGACTAATCGCTTGACTGAAGCGTGTTGCCGTTGATCTATCCAATGAGCAAACTCAACCGACGTAAATTGCCGGCCTTTATCGTCCAATAACACCACAAAATCGCTCGAATCGAGTGATTTTAAAATCAATTCGCCCTCTTTATCGCGCTGTTGAGCTTGTGTCAACGCTTTTGTTTGTTTCAAATCGGGAATGGTCACCACCTCCAAAGGTAAGTAAAATTTTAAGCGCGACACATATTCATTGGTCGCTTCAGCAAAATAGGCAGTGGTGGTCTTCCCCACCCAAAGTAACGTTAATTTCATACGGTTGAAAATAGCAAATAAGGTCAACTACAGATTTAACAAATCGCCTACGACAAATGGCTCGAAATGAAGAAGTTTTGACCTTTTGGTTAATAACTAGACAGCCCTAACAATGCAAAAATCGTACAACAAGTCTAGTATTTTCAAAAAAATAAATTACCTTTGCCGAGTATATGCGTTTGCAAATTTCGTTTTTTTTAGATTAATAACCAACTTAAATGCTACTTTTTTCTAAAAATATGCCTTTGGTATGTTTTTTGCTCGGTAATTAGTGGTACTTTTTTTCTAAGAAACAAATGACTATGAAAAACCTTAAATACTCCTTATCACTCATCGCACTAGTACTGGCTTTTACAGTACAAGCGCAACAAATGGATGCGATACCAGACATTGTAGCTGGTTTCAACAGCGGTTATAGCGATGCTATTGCCGAACATCTAAATGACAATGTTGAGTTGGTAATTAAGAATGCGAATAACGTATTCACCAAACAACAAACAAAAACGATTCTAACCGATTTTTTCAAAAAGAATCCGCCACTTCGATTTTCCATCATGCACCGAGGCGATAAAGAAAACGCCCAATTTGTGATTGGCAATCTCGAAACTACCAATGGCACTTATCGTGTTTACTTCCTGATTAAGAAAAACTTAGTACAACAATTACGTATAGAAGGTTCAGATGATTGACAATTTAGACGAGCTCATTAAACTCTGGTTTGCCGAAGATATTGGCGACGGAGACCATACCACCCTGTCGTGCATTCCTGCCGACGCTATAGGGAAATCGCAACTTATCATTAAAGAAAATGGCGTATTAGCTGGCGTTGAAGTCGCTAAACGTGTGTTTCAGGCATTCGACCCAACATTACAGATGACCCAATTTTTGCACGATGGTGATTCGGTGAGAGTTGGTGATATTGTGTTTGTGGTAGAAGGACGTATCCAATCGCTCTTACAAACAGAACGTTTGATGCTCAATATTATGCAACGCATGAGCGGTGTAGCCACACGCACAGCGCAATACGTAAAAATGCTCGAAGGCACCAAAACACGCGTACTCGACACACGTAAAACCACACCAGGCTTACGTTTACTCGAAAAAGAAGCAGTCAAACTGGGCGGGGGTTGCAATCACCGCATTGGCCTATACGACATGATTCTGCTCAAAGATAATCACGTAGATTTTGCTGGTGGCATCGACAAAGCCATTAACCGCGCTAAGGATTACTGCAAAACCAAAGGAAAAAATCTTAAAATTGAGATAGAAGTGCGTAACTTCGACGAAATTCGCCAAGTGATGGCCGTTGGAGGCGTTGACCGCATCATGCTCGACAACTTCTCACCAGCCGACACCAAAAAAGCTGTGGAACTTATCGGTGGTAAATACGAAACAGAATCATCTGGCGGTATTACGTTCGACACGCTGCGTGAATATGCCGAATGTGGCGTTGACTTTATTTCAGTAGGCGCACTCACCCACTCGGTTAAAAGTTTGGATATGAGTTTTAAGGCCGTTAAATAAGAAAACTGCATCAGAATATAAAAAAGACGTAACTAACTAGTTGCGTCTTTTTTTTCTATTTTGCTATTTTATGGTTATCTTTGCCAGACAAACGAATTTTGGTCATGCAAAAACTATTTTTTTACCTCCTAGTGGTTATGATTGCTTGTAGTTGTGGGCGAACAGCTCAACAAACTACCGACGAACAAACTCCCGATTCTACCTTAACCATTACTTACGCCACTGGATTTAAACTGGATTATTTCCCGCATTACAAACGTATCACCGTTTTTAATCCTTGGCAAAAAGGCAAAATTCTTTCCACCTACTATTTGGTAACTGACAAGAACACACAAACGCCTGATGCCTCACAAACAGTACGTGTACCACTTACCAAATTAGCCGTGACCTCATGCACTCATTTTGAATTTCTTGCAGTATTAAACGAACTTCAAACCGTAACTGGAGTATGCACACCCGAATTGATTTATAATGAAACCATTACGGCAGCTTATACACAAGGAAAAATCACAAGTCTAGGCGATGCCTTTAATACCAATGTAGAACGTCTATTGATGCTGAAACCTGATGCGTTGATGTTAGCGAGTTATAACCAGCAAGATGATAATGCGAAACATTTAGCAACGGCTGGCATTCCGTTGCTGTTCAATAATGAATGGACTGAACAATCGTTACTTGGACGCGCAGAATGGATTAAATTCGTGGCTGCTTTCTACAACAAAGAGGCGGAAGCTTGTCAACTATTTGATGCCATGGCCGAACGTTATAATGCGGCGAAAAAAGTAGCACAAGCAGTCCAACAAAAACCAACTATTTTGGCTGGTGGTAACTTTAAAGGAACGTGGTATATGCCTGGTGGACAAAGTTATATGGGGCGTCTTTTTGTGGATGCTGGAGCCGATTATTTTTATGCTAACGATACAACTTCTGGCAGTTTACCACTCAATTTTGAAACGGTATTAAACCAATTTTCAAAAGCGGATGTGTGGTTAAATGCGCCTGTGGCCAGTTTACCAGAACTCCTCAAGATGGACGAACGCCACCAACTTTTTAGTTCGGCTCAGAAAGGAAATGTTTATGGTTTTTGGGCACGTACCAAGCCAAGTGGCGCTAATGATTTTTGGGAAAGTGCCGTGGTACATCCCGATTTAGTTTTAAAAGATGTGATATGGGCCTTACATCCTGAATTATTGTCAAATTACACGCCTATCTACTTAATACGTTTAAAATAAACTACTAATACTTGTATTTGTGAACACATTACCTAAAAATACACTCCTTTTTGTTGGGTTAATTTTACTCACCGCAGCGCTCTTCCTCTTGGATATTGCTTTTGGCAGTGTACGATTACCACTCGAAGCATTGCTATCCGACAACCCTATTTATCACGAAATTATTGTCAATTTTCGACTACCAAAAGCATTAACGGCGATTATTACAGGCGCTTCTATTTCGGTGGCAGGTTTATTGATGCAAACACTTTTTCGTAATCCATTGGCTGGTCCTTACGTGTTAGGTGTGAGTTCTGGAGCGAGTTTAGGTGTGGCCATTTTTTTGTTAGGAAGTTCATTTCTTCCCATCGCTTTTATACAAAGTGGCTGGGGACTCGTTATTTCAGCCATTTTAGGTGGCGTTTTAGTTTTGCTATTAGTTTTGGGTATTTCATTTCGCGTACGCCAAGCCGTGTCGCTTTTAATTGTGGGCATCATGTTTGGTCAAATAGCTGGTTCGCTGGTTACTATCTTACAAAACAGCAGCAATCCTGATTCGCTCAAATTGTTTGTGGTTTGGACATTTGGTAGCCTTTCGGCTGTTAGTTGGACTTACATGCAAGTCATGCTGCCGCTCGTTGCTGTTGGCTTGTTATTAGCGTTAACCATCCAAAAATCATTAAATGGCTTGTTATTAGGCGAAAATTACGCACAAGGATTAGGTATTAGCATTGTACGAACCCGTTTTCTCATTATCATTGCCGTAGCCTTATTAGCCGGAACAACCACCGCTTTTACTGGTCCCATAGCGTTCATCGGCATGGCTGTGCCGCATTTAGTGCGTGGACTATTCCGCACATCCGATCATCGTATAACACTACCAGGAACCATGTTGTGCGGCGCCTCATTGCTCTTGTTGTGCGATTTGGCAACACAATTACCTGCCGATGGTTATACTTTACCGATAAACGCCATTAGTGCTTTAGTCGGTGCTCCGATTATTATTTGGATTATTTTAAAAAAGAAAAGCAATAGCTAACCAATAACATGCTTAGAACAACTAATTTACATATAGGATACGGACGTCGCTCGGTACAAAGTGACTTGAATTTGCATGCCAATGCACGCGATTTGATTTGTCTTACAGGCACCAATGGCTGTGGTAAAAGTACGTTATTACGCACGTTAGCAGGCCTACAAAAGCCACTCAAAGGCGACATTACCATACAAGGCAAATCGGTACAGAAACTGAGTAATTACGAACGTTCTACCCTTTTCTCATTGGTACTGACCGACTCGATTGATACCGAGAATTTAACCGTTCACGATTTGGTCGCTTTAGGACGATTTCCTTACACTAATTGGGCTGGAAGCCTCTCGGATACGGACGAAGCGAAAATAGCAGAATCGATAAACCAAGTGAACTTAACACACAAAACACACTGTTATTTGAACGAAATAAGCGATGGCGAAAAGCAACGGGCAGTGATTGCCAAAGCATTGGCACAAGATACGCCACTCGTATTGCTTGATGAACCTACGGCGCATCTCGACTTACCGAATCGTGTGGAAATCATGCTATTGTTACGCCGTTTATCGGTGAATACGCAGAAAACTTTTATTCTATCGACACATGAACTCGATTTAGCGTTGCAAATGGCTGATAAAATTTGGCTGATGAATCCGAATGGCGTAGAAGTTGGCATACCTGAAGATTTGATGCTCACTGGTAAATTCCAGGAAGCGTTCGGTAGTCACTCGTTTCAATTCGACGAAAACGACGGTCATTGTAAAATCAACCATTTGGTAGGTCCGTTACACGTCAACGTGATTGGCGAAAAACCAGCTACATTATGGCTACAACGGGCGCTACTTCGCTGTGGCATTCAGCTTTCCGAATCAGCATCTATTACCATTGAAGCGCACGGTGGCGTATTTCGTCTACATAATACCGATGTTCATTCGATTGAAGAAATTCTAAAAATACTCATGGATTAAGTGCTGTTATTTAAACACCGCTTTAAAAATAAAAAAAACACTGATTATGAAATACGTATTAACGCTTTTATCACTGCTCGTTACACTCGTTGTGACGCAAGCAACCACCATTTATCAGATTGATATTCGCGACGATATCAACAGTAAAACTTGGATTTACACCAAACAAGGATTTGCAGAAGCAGCTCAATTGAAAGCCGATGCAATTCTTATCAACCTGAATACCTACGGTGGCGAAGTGGTTTATGCCGATAGCATCAGAACCACCATTTTGAATTCAAAAATCCCCGTCATCGCCTTTATTGATAATAACGCTGCCTCAGCCGGTGCTTTAATTTCCATTGCTTGCGACCAAATTTATATGCGACCAGGCGCTAGTTTTGGTGCTGCCACGGTTGTAAACGGCACAGACGGACAACAGATGCCCGACAAATACCAATCGTACATGCGCGCTACGATGCGTTCCACCGCCGAAGCACAAGGTAAAGATTCGTTGGGCAATTGGAAACGAGAACCACTCATTGCTGAAGCCATGGTGGACGACCGCACAGTGATTCCAAATCTCATCGATTCGGGCAAAACGCTCACATTTACCACCGAAGAAGCCATGAAACACGGCTATTGCGAAGGCGCGGCTGAAAACATTGAAGCCGTTTTGACGCAAGCGGGTTACGCGGCGGGCACTTATACGCTACAGGTGTACGAACCAAGCACGTTGGATAGTTTAAAAGGGATTTTAACCAACACGTTTTTACAGAGTATCCTGATTATGCTGATTATTGGCGGCATCTATTTTGAATTACAAACGCCAGGCATTGGATTTCCGCTAGCTGCAGCAGTGGTGGCAGCTATACTCTACTTTGCGCCACTTTATATCGACGGATTAGCTGCCAGTTGGGAAATTATTCTATTTGCTATTGGTGTGATTCTGATTATTTTAGAAATCTTTGTCATTCCGGGTTTTGGCGTGGCTGGTGTTAGCGGTATTGTACTCGTCATTTTGGGTTTAACCATGAGTATGATCGATAATGTGAACTTTAACTTTGAAAACGTACCAACAGGACAAATCGGTCGCTCGCTCTTTACCGTGATGCTCGGTTTATTACTCGGCTTTGTGGCGATAATCTACTTCACTTGGAAAATTGGCACAAAAGGCATTTTCCGCAAATTGGCGTTAGAAGCCACCCAAGAAACCGCTTCTGGATTTGTAGGCGTGCCCACGGAACAACTCACCTTGGTGGGTAAAAATGGCACCACTACCACCGATTTACGCCCTTCGGGCAAAGTAGAAGTAGATGGCAAACGCTACGATGCCGTAGCCGACAATGGCGCATTTATTAGCAAAGGAGCTCATATCAAGGTAATTCGCTACGAAACGGGACAAGTTTATGTAGTACCAACCGACAATTAATACCGCATTGGGTCATAAAAAATGCCCCAATTAGTATCTGGTTCAAAAAATAATTTATAATTTTGCAAGCGCAAATCAGCATTGCCTCATTGTGTAATGGTAGCACAGCAGATTCTGGTTCTGTATGTCAGGGTTCGAGTCCTTGTGAGGCAACAACAGCGATGAACAGTGGGTTTAGCTAAAAACACCACAAAAAATCGTGTCAACTTTTTTGATGTGTATTAAAAAGAATGGTTAGCTCCTTGGGATGCTAACCATTCTTTATTAATTCACCAAACACTACAACAACTTCTTTTCTAGTGGTTTATACAATTTTGTAATAAAAAAAGCGACCCCAACAAGTCGCTTTTTGAAATTATTAAATATTAAAACGGCGTTAATTATTTTGTAACAAATCTTAGGGCTCGTTAATATTTTATAAACCTACCCTTCATCTTTTTATTATCTATCAAAACTTCAACAAAATGAAGACCAACATTAATTTTTGACAAGTCTATATTGAGCTCATTCTTATTATTAAAAGATTCTATCATCTCTATTTGTCCCGATAGATTAATTATCCGAAATTCTCCTTTATTCAAATTCTGATCTAAAAACGAAATTTTTAAGAAGTGATGAGCTGGATTAGGATAAATAAGAAAATCTTGCACAATATTTTCGGTAACAAATGTTCCTGCGGGATATATCTCAACCGAACTTGAAATTAATAATGTATCAGTAAATATTAACTTCACATCCACTTTTTCGTTGGTATATACCAACGTTGTATCAAAATGTTGTTCGCCACACTTAATTCCTTCGAATATATAAAAATAGGAATCTAATAATTTTACAAATAATCTCCTATTTGTTACTTCCACAGAATCAACTTGCATAAATACAGTATCATTCGACATCGTAATATCTTCTAATCTTAATGTATCAACTTCTAATTCAGTCCACAAATCTATGGTGTCATTCTGAATAAAGGAACTACTAAAACGATTATTATAAACTATAGTATCTGCTGAACTTAATGTCTTAACGGTATCGGAACTAATTATTGACTTTAAGGTATAATCAAAGCTCACTAATACAGTATCTTTATATTCATTATCACAAAGCGAACCATATCTAATAAATGCAGAATCCGCGACATGCTTTTCATATTTATTTATAGTCCTTACCTGAAAATTGTATATGTTTTTTATATGACAATCGCTTGTAGAATCAATGTCTATAACTTGGTAAGAATTATTGCTTGTAATTGTATCAATCTTGATATTTAAATTAATAATAGCCGTATCTATATCAACGAAATTTATTGGCTTTGTGGTATTGTATAACAAATCAACATAGGACCCCCCAACAGATACTATATCTAACCTGTGGTCGTGGTTAATATCCCCTATAGCCAAACTATATGGATTAAAATTGCTATATGAGCCACTGGACATCCCAAGATATTGATTATTTACACTGTTTCTGTAATATATAATATTTTGAGCAATGATATCATTTATACCATCACAATTCATATCTGCTATATCAACAGCATAAGTGCTAGGTCCTATTACAAGAATACTATCACCTATTGTATTATCCTTCGACTGAAATAACAAAATAGTTTTATCATATTGTGAGCCAGCCACATCGACTAAACCATCATTATTTAAATCGCCTAACCCTATTCCTTGAAATAGACCACCATAACCACTAGGGATTTTATAAAAATAAACAGAATCAGTTATACCCAATGAAACATCTTGATATAATATTTGTAAGGAGGAATGACCCAATTGACCTGGCATAAAGACAATATCATCCAAACCATCATTGTTCATGTCTGCAATATCTAATTCATCATACCCGGCTGTTCGCATTTTTACATCTTTAATCTGAAAAGTACCCGTTGCCGCTTGAAAAAATACTCGTATGTAGTTATCACGCCAATGACACGCCGCAATATCTTTCAAACCATCATTATTAAGGTCTCCTGTTTTAAGACCATCAACTTTTTTACCACTGTAATATGATTTTATTGGTTCTAAATTTCCTAGTTGATTCTGAAAAAATATACCAATCGAGTCACCATAAGAAATCACGACATCATAAAGAGTATCATTATTTAAATCAGCAATATCAATTGCTTGAAGTCCAGGGTATGAATCAGGATATTTGACTTTAATCGGATTTTTTAAAGTACCATCCGTGTTCTGATAATAGACTAAAAGGTTATAACTATTTATATTATCAAACATATAACCAGCGCCAACGATAACATCGTCTAAACCATCATTGTTAATATCACCAATATCCACAACTTTTAAATCTGATTCAACGTCTTGTCTCACTTTGGTAAAATTAATTTGAGAATAGGATAATGTGAATAGATTTATTGTCACTAACAATAATACAATTTTTCTCATCATGTTATTTATTTTTTAATTCTTAAAATCCTTTAGCAAAAGTAATCATTAAAACTAAATTCAAGAAACAAATCAGTAAAAAAATTATAACGTTTCTAAAATAATTTTGCAAGTAACCAATTCAACGCAGGTAGTTACAAAAAAGTCTAAATAGTAAAAATTGATTCGCCATATTTACGGGTAAATTTGTATCTTTGTAGCTTGAAACGATTGGATGTAAACAAATCCTACAAACAACCTGAGTATGAAAACCTTTGAAGCCCTTATAAAAAACCGTCGCAGCATTCGTAAATACCTCGATAAGCCAGTAGAAAGGGAGAAAATAGACGCTATTTTACGCACCGCGTTAATGTCGCCTGCCTCCAAGCGTGCTAATGGTTGGGAATTTATAGTGGTTGACCAGCGCGATACGTTAGTAAAACTGGCGTCGTGTCGAGAATTTGGCAGCAAGTTTGTGACAGATGCGCCACTCGCTATTGTGGTGGCTTACGATGCCGAAAAAAGCGATGTGTGGTACGAAGATGCGTCTATTGCCGCCGTCATCATCCAATTGGCAGCCGCCGATTTAGAGTTGGGAAGCTGTTGGGTACAAGTGCACAATCGTACTTACAACGAAACTACAACCTCAGAAGCATATGTTAGAAACATACTTCAAATACCTGATAATAAACACGTTTTATGCCTGATAACGCTTGGTTATAAGGACGAAGAGCGCAAGCCTTACGACGAAGAAAAACTCGCCTACGACAAAATTCACTATAATCAATATTGATGAGCCAACCTCTGCAACATATTGTATTAATTGGCGCTGGTAATTTAGCCACACAATTGGGATTGGCGCTACACCGCCGTGGCTTGCACATTGTGCAAGTTTATAGCCGCACAGAGCAATCCGCCAAAACACTTGCAGAACAACTCAATGCGGAATTTACCACGAATTTAGCCGAACTCGTGCCCACCGCCGATCTCTATATTTACGCGTTAAAAGACGATGTGCTAGCAGAAGTTATCAACACCGTTTCGGTAACACAAGGACTACACGTACACACCGCTGGCAGCATGCCGATGACTATTTTTGCTCAAAAACAGCGCAATTTTGGTGTTTTATATCCTTTTCAAACATTCTCAAAACAGAAATTAGTCGATTTCACCGAAATACCCATTTTTATCTCGGGGAATTCAACAGAAAATAGTGATAAACTGACAGTTATATCAAATCAAATAACAAACAAGGTATTCACAGCTAACGACGAACAGAGAGAATATATACATTTGTCAGGTGTATTCGCATGTAATTTCACCAATTACTTATACGCGATTGCCGAAAAACTCTTGGCAGAGCAACACTTGCCGTTCGACCTACTAACACCGCTCATTACTGAAACGTTGGAGAAAGCAAACGAACTGTCGCCCAGTAAATCGCAAACAGGTCCTGCACAACGTGGCGACCAAGTGGTGATTAGCAAACACATGCAGTTGCTCGAGCAACATCCCGAATGGCAAGCCATTTATAAACAACTGACTCAATCGATTGAACAAACTAAAACCATTAAATAGTACCTATGAACTTTAAACAAGCTTTAACCCAAGTCAAAGCCTTTGCTTTTGATGTAGATGGCGTTTTATCCGCCACCTGCATTCCTTTAGCCACTAATGGCGAACCGATGCGCATGATTAATATAAAAGATGGTTACGCGCTACATTTAGCCGTAAAAAAAGGGTATCCTATTGCCATCATCACAGGCGGAAAAACAGAAGCAATACGTGTACGTTTCACCGATTTGGGCGTTCAAGATATTTATTTGGCTTCACATTATAAAGTGACCGATTTTAATGATTTCCTCGCCAAGCACAATCTAAAAGCTGAAGAAGTGATGTACATGGGCGATGATATTCCAGATTACGAAGTGATGAAACTGGCTGGTTTACCCGTTTGCCCTGCCGATGCAGCACCAGAAATCAAGGCTATTTCGTGTTATGTGAGCGACAAAAATGGTGGCCACGGCTGCGGACGCGATGTGATAGAACAAGTGTTGAAAGCTCAAGGACATTGGATGAACGGTCAAGAAGCGTTTGGCTGGTAAACTAACACAACATACAATTCATTATTATACAAAGACTTATGCACAAACTCATTCGTTACAAAAATTTACTGTTTATCATTGCCATACAGTTATTAATGGCCAAAGCCATTATAATGCCCACATTAGCCATGTTCAACCTCTACACGCTCACACCATTGTGGATGCTGTTGTGTGTGATTTTGGCAACGGTTCTCATTGCCGCTGGCGGTTATGTAATCAATGATTACTTCGATTTAAAAATAGACCGCATCAATCGTCCTGACCGCGTATTGATTGGCACGATTATAGAAAAACCAACCGCCATGCGCTTATATCAAGTTTTGACTGGCTTAGGGGTTTTGATTGGTTTAGTCGTTGCGGTGATGTTACGCAATACGACTTTAGGCCTAATTTTTGTGGTGGTACCAGGTATGTTGTGGTTTTATTCTGCGTCGTACAAACGTCAATTTATTATTGGTAACCTTATCATTGCCCTTTCAGCCGCTTTGGTTCCGCTGTTGCCTGTGATTGTAGAAAGCACTCTGCTCTCTCAAAATTATGGCGATTTGATTCAAGAAACACCGGTGATACGCACACTCTATATCTGGATTGCGGGATTTACTGCCTTTGCGTTTATTTGGACCTTGATTCGCGAAATCATTAAAGATATGCAAGATGAATATGGCGATCGTGAAATGGAATGTCGCACGATTCCTATTGTATGTGGCACCACATGGACAAAATGGATTGTGAGTGCGCTCATTGTATTATCGGTTACGGCTTTAGGATGGTTAATTATCACCTACTTCCACCTGCCAAATGATGGTTCGATTACGATACGTTATTTTCTATTCGGTATTGTAGCACCTAGCATCTGTTTGTTAGTCTTATTGTGGAGTAAAAATTGCCAAGCTTTACAACACGCTGCTACACTCGCTAAATTCATTATGGTTTTTGGCGTTTTATACAGCTTGGTGTATTATTATTTACTAGCCAAAGCCTATGGATTAGTGTTTTTGGGGTTATTTCAAGTACTTTAATCACAACTGGTTATGTTGAATAATTTGCCATACAACATCATTCTTGGTTCACAATCGCCACGCCGTCAGGAATTACTGCATGGATTAGATGTGAATTTTACCGTAAAAGTGATTGACGGATTAGAAGAAAACTACCCTGCCACATTGCAAGGTGAAGAAATTCCGATGTTTTTGGCACAACAAAAAGCAGACGCTTACCGGAACACACTGACGCCACAAGACATGCTTATTACAGCCGACACGATTGTATGGCTCGATGGCATTGTATACGGAAAACCCAAAGACGAAGCGGATGCTAAAAAGATGTTACGAGCACTTTCAGGCAAAACACATGACGTCATTACTGGCGTGTGTGTTACGACCACTGAACGACAAGAGACATTTGCAGCCATTTCAAAAGTGACGTTTGCCTCATTCTCGGACGATGAAATTAACTATTACATCGAGAAATACCGACCGATGGATAAAGCTGGTAGTTATGGCGTACAAGAATGGATTGGATATATTGGCGTTGAACGCATTGATGGCTCCTTTTACAATGTCATGGGATTGCCCGTACAACGACTGTACACACTATTAAAAAATTGGTAAGAATGAATTTTATAAAAAAAATAACATTTGGATTTTGCTTAATAAGCACCACTGTCGCGTTAAAGGCTACTACTATCAATGAAGATTCGATTGTATCGAGTTCATTTTTATTAAAACCACTCCCCTATGGCATTTCGGTCGACTCTATTGTAACATTTGGTAAAACATTTATTGGTCAGCCTTATAAATATGGTGGAACAGGACCAACTCGATTTGATTGCTCTGGATTTACGTCGTATTTGTTGAAACAATTTGGATTCAATTTGCCACATTCTGCCACGGCACAATACAAAGCAACCATGTATATACCCATTGATTCCATACGTAAAGGCGACTTGGTCTATTTTGAAGGTCACCGACGCAATGGCAGCATCGGTCACGTAGGAATTGTGGTAAGTGATAGCTTAAAAAATGGTGCGTTTGACTTTTTACACGCTTCTACCAGTAGTGGCATCGTTATCAGTCATAGTCGTGAACCTTATTATAACAACCGTTTAGTGGGCGCTTCACGCGTTTTTAACAATACCGATTTTTCGTTGAATACCATTACTGCACCTACACCTTTGGCATTGGAACCAACTCCAGAAGCGGTTCCTGAACCACAAACTCCCATTATACACTCCGTACAAAAAGGAGATACACTCTATTCGCTGGCACGTCGATACAATATTTCGGTGGATACGTTGAAAGAACTCAATAATTTATCGTCGAATAATATTCGCATCGGACAAGACCTCACGATAACCCGTTAAACAACAACGCCCGATTTACTTTGATAAATCGGGCGTCGTTTTGTTATAATTCACTGATGCGAACACGTTTCGTCTTCAGCTTACTATTATTGAGTAAATCGACGAGTTTACCCGTTTTAGAAGCCGGCACAGCCACATAAGCGCAATCCTGTTTAACTTCGATGCGACCTAGTTCCGTGGCGTTCAACTGTCCTTGCTTTAAGAATAAACCAGCGATATCAGCTTTGGATATTTTATCGCGACGACCGCCCGCTATGTAAAGCGTTTTTATCTTCGACTTTTGAAGTTGTTTATTGTCTGCTAATTTTTCCTCTTTCAACTCAGGCAAATACTCGCGTAATGGTTGATTGCGAGCAATGATAATATACGCCGTACCGTCGCTATTCATACGAGCTGTTCTACCATTTCGATGTGTAAAATCAGTCTCCGTATTAGGCAATTCAAAATGAATAATAAACCGTAGCTCTGGAATATCTAATCCACGCGCTGCCAAATCGGAAGCCACAATCAATTGCAACGTGCCATTGCGAAATTTTACCAACACCTTTTCGCGTTCATTCTGATCCATATTACTCGAAAAGCAACCATGTTCAATTCCCTTTCGAGTGAGCGTTTCACTCACATCGCGTATCGATTCTTTGAAATTACAAAAAATAATACCTGGCTGATTGCCCAAGTGAACCAATAATTTAGCTAACGTTTCGCGCGTATCGAACGAAGTAGCCATCACGCTACGCATACGTAAATGCTTATTGCCCTGCCACAAATAATCAAGAATCAAGGGCTGTTTCATCCGTAAAAATCCTGGCAATTCGGTTTTGGTGGTAGCTGAAGTTAAGATACGTTTTTTGACTTTAGGCAACGCATTAATGATTTCAGCCATGTCTTTTTCAAAACCAATTTCCAGCGATTTATCAAATTCATCGAGTACGATAGTTTGAATAGCATCCGTATTAAAACTACCACGGCGCAAATGGTCGGCCACACGTCCTGGCGTACCAATAAGTAATGCTGGAGGATGTTTTAAGTCCAACTTATCCTGATAACCTGCGCGTCCTCCATATATGGCATTTGCTTTAAAACCAGCACCTAAGGCACGCACAACTTGCTCAATTTGTTGAGCCAATTCGCGACTTGGCACTAATATTAACGCTTGTATTTGGGCTAAATCAGGATTAATCTGTTCGATAATTGGCACCATAAAAGCGAGCGTTTTACCTGTTCCTGTGGGAGAAAGTAGCACCACTTCTGGCTTTTCTTGTATGGCAGCAATAGCATGCTTTTGCATGGGATTGAGCGTGGTAACGCCCAATTTAGCCAATAATTGACTCGTATCTTGTAAAGAAGTATTCATGCTGCAAAAGTACTACATTTTCAGAGGCTTTCCACTATGAAGCCCTAAAAATAAATTCGATTGAGTTAGAAAAGATAATTTCTCTTTAGATTCTAAATAATTATAAATTAAAGTATTAAGCCTTAACAGTATAGCGTATTATCCTGCAACATCTATCACCGATAATTTCATAAATACATCCTAAATTAGAGAATTTATATTATTTTTATGCAAAAACATTTGGATATATCAGAATTTTGTACTTAAATTTGTTTAATGATTCATCGCCATTCAAAATGGCCGCTATAAGACCTCTCAAAGATAGAGGCAATTGATTTATAATCAAAATCATACACCAAAATAAAACCAGACATCTGCTTTAAAACAGACCGCTTTATTGTGACATTTTTTCATTAATCAGAGGATATTTAATGGCAAAACAATCGGTTTTAACCGAAGAATTAAAGAAAAAATTTGGCTTTGATACCTTTAAAGGGAATCAAGAGGCCATTATTCAAAACGTTTTGGACGGCAAAGATACATTTGTATTAATGCCTACAGGAGGTGGCAAATCGTTGTGCTACCAACTTCCGTCCTTGATGATGGAAGGAACTGCCATTGTTATTTCGCCCCTCATCGCTTTGATGAAAAATCAAGTAGATGCTATGCGTAACTTCAGCGAAGAAGATGGTGTGGCTCATTTCTTAAATTCATCGCTCAACAAAGCTGCTATTGAAGAAGTAAAAGCTGATTTACGACGCAATAAAACGAAATTGTTGTACGTTGCTCCTGAATCGCTTACAAAAGAAGAAAATGTGGCGTTCTTACGCACTATCAAAATTTCTTTTTATGCCGTAGACGAAGCACATTGTATTTCAGAATGGGGACATGATTTTCGTCCTGAATATCGACGTATACGACCTATTATCAATGAAATAGGCAAAGCTCCTGTGATAGCACTTACCGCTACTGCTACCCCAAAAGTACAACACGATATTCAAAAAACATTGGGCATGACTAATGCATCGGTGTTTAAATCGTCGTTTAATCGTCCAAATCTTTATTACGAAGTACGTCCTAAAAACAACAATATTGATAAAGAGTTAATCAAATTCGTAAAATCACAGGCAGGCAAATCAGGTATTATCTATTGTCTTAGCCGTAAAAAGGTAGAAGAAATTACAGAAGCTCTACAATTGAACGGTATTTCGGCATTAGCTTATCACGCTGGTATGGATTCGGCTATTCGGTCCGAAAATCAAGACAAATTCTTGATGGAAAAGGTAGAAGTTATAGTTGCTACCATTGCTTTTGGCATGGGAATTGACAAACCTGATGTGCGCTACGTTATTCATTACGATATTCCCAAAAGTTTGGAGGGCTATTACCAAGAAACTGGACGTGCTGGACGCGACGGTGGTGAAGGTTTATGTATCGCCTTTTACAATAACAAAGACTTGCAAAAGTTGGAAAAATTTATGCAAGGTAAACCTGTAGCCGAACAGGAAATCGGCAAACAACTTTTAATAGAAACGGCCGCTTATGCCGAATCGTCTATTTGTCGACGCAAATTGCTTTTGCATTATTTCGGCGAGGAATACACTGAGGACAACTGCGGTAATTGTGATAACTGTCTCAACCCTAAAAAACAAGTGGAAGCTCAAGATTTATTATGTGCAGTATTAGAAACGATGGTAGCAGGCAAAGAAAAATTCAAAGCCGAAGTTATCATCGACATTCTCAACGGTAAAGAAACCGCTGAAATCAAGTCGTATCACCTCGAAGAGTTAGAAATGTTTGGTTCCGTTACAGGTGAAGAAGGCGCCCTTTTAGGTGCGGTCATTCGCCAAGCCATGATTAATGGTTACATTGCTAAAGAAATAGAAAATTACGGTGTATTAAAAATTACCAAAGCTGGTCAGGCCTATTTAAAAAATCCGACCCCATTTCCTATCTCCAAAGATAATGAATTCAACGATGAAGTGGAAGAAACTCCACAACGTGGCGGTGGTTCTGGGGCAATGGATCCAGCTTTATTCACCATGCTCAAGGATTTACGTAAAAAGATGTCGAAACACATGGAGTTACCTCCATTTGTTATATTCCAAGATCCTTCGTTAGAAGCCATGGCTACGACCTACCCTATTACCATTGAAGAACTTCAAAATATTCCTGGTGTTGGTACTGGTAAAGCGAAACGTTATGGTCAAGAATTTGTTGATTTAATACGTACTCACGTTCGTGAAAATGAAATCGAGCGTCCTGAAGATTTACGTGTACGTACAGTGGCTAATAAGTCAAAACTAAAAATCGAAATCATACAAGCCATCGACCGCCAAGTGGCACTTGATGACTTAGCCGAATCGAAAGGTCTCGATTTTAACGAATTATTAGACGAAATAGATACGATTGTTTATTCAGGTACCAAAATCAATATCGATTATTTCTTAAATGAAATAATGGACGAAGAACATTTAGAAGAAATATTTGAATACTTCAAAAATCAAGCACAAACGGATAATATCAGTGATGCCCTACGTGATTTGGGAGAAGATGAATACTCCGAAATTGAAATTCGCTTAGTTCGCGTAAAATTCCTATCTGAAATGGGAAATTAATTTTTACCGTTCACCATATCTTACTCATGAAAGCCCAATGATACATTGGGCTTTCATTATTCATAAAGCACACCAAAACTTACCATTTGTACAAAAATAGACCAAACCAACAAATAATTAACACATTTTTCTTGTTTTTTATGAAAAATAGTTCTATTTTTGCCAAAATTTTGCTTTTCCGAAAGTAACTCTAGTAAAGTACTTATTTCTATTATAAATAAAATAAATCACACAATGAAATCACTTCTTATGTTTAAACGTATAATGCTGGCAGCTTTGCTACTAGCCTATACAATGGGGATGTCCGCTGTTACATCTGCCTATTATTCAGGTCTTGATAACAAATCAGGTAAAACCTTATTTGATGCTTTAACTACAGTCAGTAGCACAGGGCACAGTTCTTTAACCTATACTGGCCTATGGACTGCTTTTCAAACCACTGATAAAAAAGCAAATGGAAAAGTGTGGGACATGTATTCAAATTGTGAATTTACTTTTGGAACAGATCAAGATGGGGGAACTGGCTCAAATGAATGTGACGTATACAACCGCGAACACTCTATACCCAATAGTTGGTTTGGTGCAGAAGGTACTGATGAATATAACGATTTATTCCACCTCGTACCGACTGATAAAATTGTTAATGGTAAACGTTCAAACTACCCTTTTGGAGAAGTAACATCACCCACTTATACCTCTGGTAATGGTAGCAAATTAGGACCGAATGATCCCGCCAAAGTAGCAGGATACACAGGTACAGTATTTGAACCAATAGACGAATATAAAGGTGATTTCGCTCGTGGCTACATGGGTATGGTCGTGCGTTATGCTGGTGGAAGTCGCACTTTTACTGTTACAACTGAGGGACAAGCAATTTTTAAAGAAGACTTTACATCATCTGGAGGCTATGGTTTAACCACTTATGGCATTAACCTCCTTATGAAATGGCATCGCCAAGACCCGGTTTCGCAAAAAGAAATTGACAGAAATAATGGTATTCAAGCAACACAGGGTAATAGAAACCCTTTCATCGACTACCCTTGCCTAGCAGAATATCTTTGGGGAAACTCTAAAGATGCAACCGTCACTTTGAGTAGTTTATGTGGCTCTTTCGAAGCAGGTTTTGTTGCAGGAAGTTCTTTTGGTTGTTCATCTTGCTCATCAGGTTCTGTTCCTACGGTAACAACACCTACTTATAGCGAAGGTAGCGCTGGCGGTAATATTACATCTTTAGGAGACCCTGCTACAATTACAGAAAATGGTATTTATTATAGCAACACAAGTGGATTTGCTAATGGTTCTGGTACCAAAATGGCGGCATCCACTACTGCCACTACCACTGGAACCTTTAGTGTTGATGTTAGTACATTACCTGAAGGAACGTATTACTTCAAAGCATTTGCAACTAATAGCACTGGCACAGGTTATTCTACACAAGAAACATTTACTATTACAGGATCAGCCCAAGCACCTGCTTCTACTCCACTCGTACTTATAGGTACCACAGTAACCAATGCGTTAACATGTACTGGCACAAAAACACTACACGTTCGTATTTCAGACTTAGCCAGTAGTGTAAATGTAGCCTCAAGCAATACAGGCGTTGTAACAGTTTCACCGGCGACTATTTCACCAGAAGATGCTGCTGCAGGAGTTTCACTCACGGTGACCAAAGTAAGTAATGGTAATGCCACAATAACCATTGCAGGTGGGGTTGTAAATCAAGTCATAAATATCACTTGCCAATAAGCAGAAATCTTATTAATTGTTAAAGAGTTGAGCAAATTTGTTCAACTCTTTTTTTTTATGATAAAGTTTCTATATCTTTGTAATTCTTTACCTTAATTTTAGAACAAATACTAATGAAAAACAAATTCATCGGGATAGCGTGTGCCATTTGCTTATTCGGCTACAGCTTACCTACACGGGCCGACATCCCCACCAATTATTACTCATCGGCAAATAATACCTCAAGTACAAACGATGCTTTACGTATTGCATTATATAGTATTATCAATAGTCATACAATTATTGGTTATAGCAGTTTACCAGAACAAGTATATGCAGCCCCTATTTCTCCTTCCGACTTTAATAACGGACCGAACAATACACTAGAAGATATTTACTCCTCGCAACCATATACCTCAACAGACGGAAAAGCTTCTGCTACACAATGTGGAACAGGTTGGAATAAAGAACACTCTTTCCCAAAAAGTTGGTTTGGAGATGCAAGTCCTATGATGAGCGACGCCTTTCATATTTACCCTACAGACATTCGTATGAATTCTGCACGCAGTAATTATCCATACGGAGATTTACCAGCCAAGCCTAAAAATTGCGATATTGGTTATGGTAAAGGAGGATCGGCTGCATATACTAGTGATGGTGTAGGAACCACTATTTTTGATCCAGGTGATGCAGGCTATAAAGGTGACCTTGCTCGTACTTATTTTTATATGCTTACTTGTTACAGAGACAAAAATTTAGCACAAACAGCTGAGGCACAAGTAATGGTTTCCTACACAAATAACGTTGCAGATTTTACACCATATTCCGTTAATTTATTAATGAAATGGCATCGCGAAGACCCTGTTTCATCAAAAGAGCGGATACGTAACGAGGCTATTTATGTACATCAAGGCAATCGTAATCCATTTATTGATTATCCATGTTTAGCCGAATATATGTGGGGTGATAGCACTACTAAGAGTGTGGACTTTTCAAAAATGGTATCATCGTATAATGCATCGTTTACAGGACAAGGTTGTCCTTGTGAAATGACTACCGACCCAACGTTAACATCGCCAAGCGCAAGCACTTTAAATTTCACGGCCGTTCCAAGTGGAACAAACACCCAAGCTATTACTGTTAAAGGTATTAATTTAACACAGACTATCAATTTAGCACTTAGTGGCACAAATGCGAGTTTGTTTGCTCTCTCTGCAACATCTACCACATCTGCTGAAGGATTAGCAGGAAAATCAATTACTATTACTTATAGCCCTACAGCAGAAGGATCTCACACGGCTACACTTACCATTTCCAGTTCCGAATTCACCAGCGTCATACTCACACTGAACGGGACATGCAGCAATACTATTGTTGCACCGACCATTACTTCTCCGACTTATAACCAAGGAAGTGCAGGAGCAAATATCACCTCATTTGGAGGAGCGGCTTCATTGACAGAAAATGGTATTTACTACAGCACTACGAATGGTTTTGCCAATGGAGCTGGAACTAAGCTAGCTGCCACAACGGCTACAACAACAGGAACCTTCAGTGTTGACGTTAGCACGCTGCCTGTCGGAACTTATTACTTCAAAGCATTTGCAAAAAATAGTGCTGGAATAGCTTATTCTACACAAGGAACATTTACAATTGCAAATGCCACGCAAGTTACAGGAGGAAATCCAACGATATTAATCGGACAAACAGTTACTAACGCCCTCACATGTACTGGTACTAAAACTTTGCTCGTACGTATTTCGAACTTGTCATCTAGTGTAAATATAACATCTAGCAATACTGGAATTGTAACCGTATCTCCTAGTACTATATCTCCAGTAGATGCCGCCAATGGCGTAACACTGACGGTTACAAGAGTTAGTAACGGAAGTGCTACAATTATCATTTCTGGTGGTGTTGTAAATCAAACCATTAATGTAACGTGTCAGTAATTACAAATAGTCTAAAAAATCAAAGAGTTGAACAAATTAGTTCAACTCTTTTTTTATACCTTCAAATATTTATTTACCTTTGTAGTCGTTCATTTTAACCTGACAATATTTTATATTATGAAAAAAACATTCTTCGTGCTTTTATTGGCATTAGCCTACGTTCAATGTGCATTAGCTGCCATTGACATGCAAGCACATGTAGCTTCTGACGAAGGTAAAGCAGCTTACACTACCTACGTCACAAAACAAAGCAGTTACTACACAAATAGCTATACCTATGCTAACTTAATGACACAAACAGGAACTACCCTATTTGGCTCCTTAAATACACTGATGGGCAACACAAATAATATTGCTGGAAGTAGTTTCTCTTATGCTGCGTTAAGAAATCAGTATATCAATGTTGATCGTGATTTAAATGATGCTACCAAAATTATCAGTTATTACAATGGCCAACAACTTAGTGGTACTTGGGATTCTGGTGCAACTTGGAACCGCGAACACACATGGCCACAATCAAAATTTGAAGGAACCCAAACAACTGATGGAACATCAATTCCAATCGGATATGATATGCAGTCGGTGCGTCCTGCAAGTACTTCTGTAAACTCAGATCGTGGTAATACCGCTTATGGAGAAGGTGGTAGTTATTATGACCCGAATGTAATTACCATTAGCAACACCAATTACAATAGCGCCAATAGTGGAAGTTACCGAGGCGATTGCGCCCGTGTAATTCTGTACGATTACATTACCTACGGTAAAAATGGAACCTATTATAACGCATTGTATAAAGCATTATGCAAAACTGATTTATTAGTTCAAATAGGTACCAATGCAAATTCCGTTTTTGAATCGCTCACCATTTTGTTAAAATGGCACATGCAAGATCCTCCATCACTTACCGAAATGGTACGTAATGACGGTGGACAAGATTATCAAGGTAATCGTAATCCATTTATTGACTATCCAGAACTCGCTATTAATATGTTGAAAGATGAAACAGGTGTAACCGATTATACCGTAACCAATAATACTTCAGCTACGGCATCGCCAAATTACAGCTATACTACCGACAGTGGATTTGTAACTTATTTAACTAATGGTGACAATTCTCACCCTAGTAACATTTCAGTAACGGGAGGCACTTATACTTACAATTCGACCACTGGACGTTTAACCGTTACTACTGCAACAGGGGCAGTAACTATAACTGAACCTACCACTGGCGCTCCTACGGTTACCACGCCAACCTATACAGAAGGATTAGCTGGAGGTAATATAACCAACACTGGGAGCTCAAGCATTACTGCAAACGGAATTGAATGGAGTAATACAAATGGTTTCAGCAATGGTTCTGGAACGCAAATAGCAGCTAGTCCAACAGCCACTACTACTGGCACTTTTACCGTTAATATTTCATCATTAACAACGCCTGGAACATATTATTTTAAAGCGTACGCCACCAATAGTACAGGAACCAGTTATTCGGCACAAAGTTCATTTACCATCATAGATCCCGCTCAAGTAGGCTTGGGACCTAATCTTGTTATGGGAACTTTAGTCACTAGTGATATTGCGTTTGGTGGATCTAGCTCTAAAGAGTTATTTATAAAAGTATCAAATGTAACGAGCGATATTACTATTACGCTAACCAACAATAATGGCAATTATAAGTTCGCAACAACCAACACTACTACCATTACACTTACTGCTGCCGAAGCAACTGCGGGTAAAAAAATAACCCTTACACGAAATGGCGGAAATAATGGCGCAACCCTCACCATTAGTGGGAATGGAGTGAACAAAGTACACAATATAGGAGGTAACTAACTTATATCGAAACTATTTACTAAAAAAAGCGGGCTAAATTTAGCCCGCTTTTTTTAGTAAATAAAACTTGGTTTATTGTAAAATATAACTATATTTGCAATTATTTGTATTGTTTAACTTTTAAATTTGATCGGATTATGAAATTACATGCGCTACCATCAATGATTTTAGCTGGTTTCTTGTTACTATCGGTCAATAGCTGGGCCGACGAAAGACTCGACGAACCACAACCAGCATTCGCTACTGGAACACCAGTTGTTACAGCTTATTATCAAGCTCCCAATGTATATGTCACAGTAGTTTCTAACGGTAATACCATTAACGAAACAGGAATTTACTATCGTAAAAATAGTTCCGCTGCATCCGATTTATCAGGAACTCGTTTTACGTCTGAATCTATTGTAAGCGATGGAACATTTACCATTGATATGTTTTCAAAATTAGGAGACAAACCTGGCACATATTTTTTTAGAGCCTATGCCAAATATGGCGTAGCCACTCATGCCTTTTCAGACATTATGACGTTCACTATTTATAATGATAATGGGAAAAAAGTCGCTTTGTTTGGACAACCTATCAATAAAGACGAAATTGAATTTGTAGCTCCCGTAAAGGGAACTGTGATAACCAAATCACTCTTTTTACAAATTGACAATATTACTAGCGATGCAACTCTAACAATTACGCCAAAATCTGGTACTTCAGCTGGTACATTTACAGTGACCCCAACTACTATTTCAAAAGCAGATTTAGCGAGCGGTATAACTATAACACTCACCTATAGTGGCAACGTAAAAACTGCTGGTGCCACATTTACACTAGCAGGAACTGCTCTAGATGGACTAGGACATACCACCTTAAACTTAAAAGGTTCCTATGTTGCAGGAGAATAGGAAGTTTCAATTCAATAAAAAAAGGAACGTGAAAACGTTCCTTTTTTTATTGAATGACTACTTATTAGTAGTTACTTAATTGCTCTTTAACTTGATCGTTAATCATTTTGGCAAATTCGTCAGGAGTCATTGTGCCTTGATCGCCACCATCACCCTGCTTACGCACGGCGATCGTACCATCTGCCATCTCTTTTTCTCCAACAACAAGCAAATAAGGAATACGTTTCAACTCATTATCGCGGATTTTACGACCAATTTTTTCGTTTCTGAAATCACCAATAGCACGCACATCCAAAATATTCAAACGATTGGCAACTTCTTGTGCATAATCATTGAATTT
This sequence comes from uncultured Paludibacteraceae bacterium, assembly GCA_964570565.1. Classification (GTDB taxonomy): domain Bacteria; phylum Bacteroidota; class Bacteroidia; order Bacteroidales; family Paludibacteraceae; genus W0P28-013. The sequence goes on along the minus strand of CAZMYT010000004.1, from coordinate 225,489 downwards.
TTCGCTAATTGGCAACACTACCGCCTGTTCTGGCGTTAACCATAATGGGAATTTACCACCAGTATGTTCAATCAACACAGCCACAAAGCGTTCCATAGAACCAAATGGCGCACGGTGAATCATCACTGGACGGTGTTTTTGATTATCGGCACCAGTATATTCAAGTTCAAAACGTTCTGGTAAGTTATAATCCACCTGAATAGTACCCAACTGCCAACGACGACCGATAGCATCTTTTACCATAAAGTCGAGTTTTGGACCATAAAAGGCAGCTTCACCTAATTCAACACGCGCTTTCAATCCTTTTTCTTGACAAGCTTCCACGATAGCACTTTCTGCTTTTTCCCAATTTTCGTCCGAGCCAATATATTTTTCCGTATTATTTGGGTCGCGTAATGAAATTTGAGCTTCAAAATTTTCAAAATCTAACGCTTTGAAAATGATAAAGATAATATCCATTACTTTCAAGAACTCATCTTTCAATTGATCGGGACGACAGAATAAGTGAGCATCGTCTTGTGTAAAGCTACGAACACGTGTTAATCCGTGTAACTCGCCACTCTGCTCATAACGGTAAACCGTGCCAAATTCAGCCAAACGCAATGGCAAATCTTTGTATGATTTAGGTGTCACTTTGTAAATTTCGCAGTGATGAGGGCAATTCATTGGTTTCAACAAATATTCTTCGCCCTCTTCTGGTGTATGAATTGGTTGGAATGAATCTTTTCCGTATTTAGCATAGTGACCAGATGTTACGTAAAGTTGTTTGTTACCAATATGAGGTGTCATCACTTGTTGGTAACCAAATCGTTTTTGGATAACCTTCAAGAAATCTTCCAAACGCAAACGTAACGCAGTACCTTTTGGCAACCACAATGGCAATCCTTTACCTACAGTTTCAGAAAAAGCAAACAGCTCCATTTCTTTACCAATCTTACGATGGTCGCGTTTTTTAGCCTCTTCCAGTAACGCAAGATATTCGTCTAATTGTTTTTTCTTAGGAAAAGTAATACCATATATACGTGTTAATTGAGGACGTTTTTCGTCACCACGCCAGTAAGCACCAGCTACGCTCAACAATTTAACCGCTTTAATTTCACCAGCATTTGGTAAGTGAGGTCCACGGCACAAATCAACGAATGCCCCTTGACGGTATAACGTAATAGTACCATCTTCTAATTCGCTAATAAGTTCGGTTTTATAGGTTTCATTTTTATCAGCAAACAATTTCAAAGCTTCAGCTTTGGTAATATCTTCGCGAACAACGGCTTCTTTCTTAGCCGCCAATTCAAGCATTTTCTTTTCAATAGCCTCTAAGTCCGTTTCTTTTATAACCGTTCCTTTAGGTGGTTCTACATCGTAATAAAAGCCATTTTCGATAGCAGGACCAATACCAAATTTAATACCTGGATAAAGTTCTGTTAAAGCTTCGGCCAACAAGTGAGCCGACGTGTGCCAAAATGTATGCTTAGCGGCATCATCTTCCCATTTATGAAGTTTCAACGTGGCATCTTGTGTGATAGGACGAGCCAAATCATATACGTCGCCATTAACTGTAGCTGCTAATACCTCGGCAGCTAAACGAGGACTAATGCTTTCGGCAATTTGTAACGATGAAATACCTTTTTCGTATTCACGCGCAGAACCGTCTGGAAATGTTACTTTAATCATAATTAGTGTATCGAATCTGATTATTTTTCGTTTAAGTCTGCAAAGGTACTTTTTTTTGTAATAAAACCAATGATTTTTAGCACAAAAACATCATCATAGAAACAGAAAATAGTTCATAACGCATTATCTAAACTGAAACACGATAAAAACAGAAAAAGAACATGCAAAAAGGACAATAAATAAAAATATCAACGTTTAAAATTATAGTAAATGAATATTGCACCGATATCAAAAAAAACGAGTAACTTTGCCTTATAAAAATTCCATCATCGCTTTATGAAACGTCGTATCAATCCTTTTGTCGTCATATATTTACTGATTGTATTCTTGCCTTTAGCCATTATTGCTACCGCTTTAACGGCCATCATCACCATTATTATGTCCACCTTATTTGGCGATCACAAATGGGGTTACTACCCTGCTATGGTCTGGTCGAGAGTCATTTGTGGACTCGGCTTAGTTCGTGTTCGTATTGTTGGTGGAGAAAATTACGATCCCAAACAATCGTATATTTTTATTGCTAATCATCAAAGTATACTTGATATTTTTTTGATTTACGGTTGGCTCGACAGCCGTTTCAAATGGATTATGAAACAGGAAATTCGTAAAATTCCGCTTGTTGGTAAAGCTTGCGAAGCCGCAGGCCATATATTTATTGACCGAAGCAACGCGCTAAAAGCAAAACATAGTATAGAAAAAGCCGAAGAACGTTTACGAAATGGTTCATCAGTAGTCATTTTCCCAGAAGGAAGTCGTACACGTACAGGAGTTATTGGTAAATTTAAACGTGGTGCCTTTAGTATTGCTGCCGACTTGCATTTACCCGTAGTACCTATCACTATTCGTGGCGCATTCGATGCGCTACCTCCACGTTCGGTCTATATCAAGCCAGGAAAAATGGAAATGGTTATTCACAAACCGATTGATACCACTCATTTGACACACGACAATTTGAATGAATTCATAGCCCAAACACACGACATCATAGCTCATGAATTATAATCTAAAATTCATATTACTACTGGTTTTGTGCTATATGAGTTTTAACCTCCAAGCACAAGAATATTCCACCAAATCGCGTAAAGCCATTTCGCTATACGAGCAAGCGCGTATTACCTATAGTTCAACCGAACGTGAAGCTTTATTAAACAAAGCTATCAAAAAGGATAAGAAATTTGTAGAAGCTTATTGGGCTTTATCACAACACGTTATGCGTAAAAATGACTATACTAAAGCCATCGAAATATTGTCCATTGTCAACTCGCCTAAATTCCCCTACAGGGCACAAACACAGTACATGATAGCCGAGCTAAACTTTCTGAAAGGCGACTATAAAAGTGCTATTGCCATGGCTGAAACAATTACCGAATCGAGTTTTATTCCACAAAAAACACAACTACTGATAAAATATCTCAATGCACAAGATTTAAAAGATCACCCTGTTCCATTCGACCCCACTAATTTAACCACTATCAATACCCGTTTCGACGATTATTTCCCCAGTATTACGGCTGATGGTTCCATGATTTCTACCACTGTATTAGTAAAAGAGGCACAATTTGAAAACCAAGAAGATTTGTATTGGAGTCAAAAAAATGGCGACACATGGCAAATTGCACGTCCACTACTTCCTCCTATGAATACAGGTGGAAACGAAGGTTCCCAAAGTTTTTCATCCGATGGACGTTATATGTTTTTTGTAGCCTGCGATCGTAAAGAAGGTGCTGGAAGTTGTGATATCTATTATGCCATTCGTAGTGGCGATCGTTGGAGCATGCCTATCAGCATTGGTGCTCCTGTGAATACAGCTTACTGGGAAAGCAATCCTGCACTTTCACCTACTGGCGACGAACTTTTTTTTGTATCTAACCGACCACCAAGTCAAGGTGGAAAAGATATTTGGCGATGCGACGTCACCATACTCGAAAATGGATTCCTCAAATTCTCGAATGCTCAAAATATGGGCACTCCTGTCAATACAGACAAAGACGATTTTGCACCATTTATCCACGCTGATAACAAAACCTTGTATTTTGCCTCTACAGGACATAATGGTTTGGGATTAAGCGACATCTTTTATGCACGACGAACAACCAAAAACACATGGAGCGAACCTAAAAACATTGGTTATCCCATCAATACCAACGGCGAAGAATCGGGATTTGTGGTGAATGCTGCAGGCGACAAAGCCTATTTTGCTTCAGACCATGTAGAAAAAGATAACAAAGGATTGGATATTTACGAAATTACGTTACACCAAGCCGCACGTCCTGACCCAATGGCATTTATTATTGGTCGCGTATATGATGCCATCACATTAGCTAATTTAGATGCCAATGTCGAAATTTTTGATACCAATACATCTGATAAAATTTACGAATCGGTGTCAGATAAAAAAATGGGTACATTTACCGCCTATCTCCCTCCTACAGGTTATTTTGGCATAAATGCTCGTCGCAAAGGATACTTATTTTACTCCAATAATATTGAATCGATGAACGATTCACTCATTATTGCGCTTCAGCCAGCCACACCTGGTAGTAAGATGATTTTACATAATTTATTCTTTGCTTTTAACTCAGCCGAGATACAACCGCAATCAGAAAAAGAAATTTTGTATCTCTTCGATTTTTTACAACGTAATCCTAAAATACGGATTGAAATTACAGGACATACCGACAACGTTGGTAGCGAAGAATACAACCAAACATTAAGTTTAAATCGTGCACGAGCTTTATTTAAAGCATTGCAGGATAAAGGCATAGCTGCTGACCGTATGAGTGCTATGGGCAAAGGTAGTAAAGAACCTATTTCGTCGAACAACACCGAAGAAGGACGAGCCAACAATCGTCGTGTCGAAGTCAAAATTTTGTAGCGCATGTATAAACGCGATGAATTAAAAGCACTCAAAAAAGAGTTTTGGATAGAATTTGCTAACTATTGCGATAGTCTCTCAAAACAGGGTAAACACAAATCATTTATACTCTACAATACCAAAATCAAAGGCATAGAACTCAAATTTGACGCCACACGCGAAGGAGCCTTTGTTATTTTAGAAATCAACTTATCGAATACTGAAACACGCCTCGAGAAGTTTCAACAACTACAAGCTTGCCGCTCTTTTTTTGCCACTGAATTTCCTGAAAATTTAATTTGGGAAGCTGATTTTACACGATCGTGTGGAACTAGAGTTAGTCGTATCTATATTCAACAAGCGAATATCGATATTCATCGTCGTGACCAATGGCCTCTATTTCACCAATTTTTAGCTACAAATATGGTAAAAATGGAACGCGTTTTCTTCGAAATTAGAGATATCATAGCTTAAACTGTTGATAACTCGACTTGGCATTTTAGTTTAAAAAAGTTACTTTTGTAGACTTTAAATCTCACAGCATGAAAAAATACGCACTGTTTGCACTCATACTGCTTGCACTTATCGGATGTCAAACTACAGATAAAGACGCCAATCAAGACGTAGTTTATGAATATGGAATTCCTGTTGATTCATTTAACATTATAAAAGGACGCATCAAAAAAGGACAAACTCTCTCTACTTTATTTGCCGAATTGGGTTGTAAACCCACACATACTAATCAACTCTGCCTCGTTCCTGATAGCATTCTAAATATTAGAAATGTTCGTGCTGGCAATGAATATTCTGCATTCTACACCCAAACCAAAAAGCCACAACTCATGTACGTTGTGTATCATCGGTCATTAGCAGAACATTATGTATTTCATTTAGAGGATAGCTTACATATACACACATTCACAAAACCAGTACGTACTGAAACAAAAATAGCCAAAGCACGCATCGAAAGTTCACTATGGAATGCTATTACCGATAACGACTTAAACTTACAACTCGCCTTAGATTTGTCAGAAATTTATGCATGGAGTGTCGATTTCTTTGGTTTGCAAAAAAACGACGGTTTCATTGTATATTACGATGAACTCTACGTCGATAGCACATCTGTGGGAATCGGGAAAATACATGGTGCTAAATTTATACACAATGGCAAAACATTTTACGCCTTCAATTACGAAAACAACGATATTAAAGGCTTTTGGGATGAAGAAGGTAAAAGTGTACGCAAAGCCTTTTTAAAAGCACCGCTTAAGTTTTCACGCGTTTCATCTGGTTTTACCTACAGACGCAAACATCCAGTTTATAAAACAGTTAGACCACACACAGGCGTGGATTACGCCGCGCCACTTGGCACACCTGTTATGAGTATTGGTAATGGCGTTGTTATACAAAAAGGCTACAAAGGTGGTGGTGGTAATACCGTCAAAATCAAACATAACAGTAACTACTCTACCGCTTATCTCCATTTATCGAAATATGGCAAAGGTATCAAAGTTGGTTCACGCGTAGAACAAGGACAAGTGATAGGTTACGTGGGCAGCACTGGGGCTTCAACTGGAGCACACCTCGATTTCCGTGTCTGGAAAAACAATAAACCCATCAATCCACTCACTATGGAATCGCCTTCTGCGGAACCAATACCAGAAAAATACTTACCAGAATTTCACTTGTTGCGCGACTCACTACGCACAAAAATTGATTTAAAACTTTAATATGCAACAGGTTATATTTTCGTTACGTGGACGTCAACGTGGATTCCATCTGATTACCAATGAAATTCTGCAAAATTTACCTGACTTACCCGAGTGTGGCCTTTTACATCTATTTATTCAACACACATCAGCCGCATTAAGCCTCAACGAAAATGCAGATCCTGATGTTCAAACCGATTTAGCCACCTCTTTTGACCATTTAGTGCGCGAAAATGAACGATTCTACACTCATACGTGTGAAGGTGCTGACGATATGCCTGCACACATCAAAAGCACTATGATTGGAGCTAGTTTGACTATTCCAATTACCAACCATCGACTCAATTTAGGAACTTGGCAAGGTATCTATCTCTGTGAATTCAGAAATAGAGCCTCCAATCGACATATTGTGGCTACTATCTTATAACAACTAATACTAGTTTATGAAAACAATTATTCAGTTTTTTGAAGAAAGCGTTGAAAAATACGCCAACAACACCTTTTTGTGGGAAAAAACAACCGATAAGTTTGAACCCACCACCTACGCACAAACACGCGATGAAGTTTACCGTGTTGGTGCAGGACTTATGTCGCTTGGTTTGAATAAAGGCGACAAAGTTTCACTACTCTCTGAAGGACGCAATGCGTGGATTATAGGCGAACTGGGGATTTTATACGCAGGTGCCGTTAATGTACCACTATCTATCAAATTAGAAGAAAAAAATGATTTGATATTCCGTATCACCCACTCCGACTCAAAAATGATTTTTGTGTCAGGTGGAAATTTAGCTAAAATACGCGCCATCATCAAAGAGGTGCCAGCAGTAGAAAAAGTCATTATCTTCGACAAACAAGATACATACGAACCGAATGAGTTATTTTACGGCGATTTAGTAAAACTAGGCGATGAGTTCTTGGCTAATCACAAAGCTGAATTTGAAGCACGTTACCAGTCCATTGTCGGTAGCGATTATGCCAATATCAGCTATACATCGGGAACTACAGCCGATCCTAAGGGAATTTTATTAACTCATCGAAACTATACAGCCAACGTAGAACAGGCGTATACACTCATGACTATTCCCGAAAACTTTAGAACGCTCATTATCCTTCCGCTCGACCATTGTTTTGCACACGTAGCAGGATTCTATAGTTTTATGGGTAAAGGTGCCTCTGTCGCCACCGTTCAAACTGGAAAAACGGGTTTAGAAACACTGAAGAATATCCCTATCAACATTAAAGAAATCAAACCTGATTTACTATTAAGTGTTCCTGCATTAGCGAAAAATTTCAAAAAGAATATAGAAACCAACATTAAGGCACAAGGTAAATTGATTCATATTTTGTTCAACCACGCTTTAAATATGGCCATTAGCTACAATAAAGAAGGTCATAACAAAGGTGGCTTTTGTCACGCATGGAAAAAACCATTTTTGGCACTGTACGACAAAATTCTATTTTCCAAAGTACGTGAAGCGTTCGGCGGTAATCTTAAGTTTTTTATTGGTGGTGGCGCTTTATTAGATATTGATCTTCAACGCTTTTACTTAGCCATTGGCGTACCCATGATGCAAGGTTATGGCTTATCGGAAGCTACGCCTATTATTTCGTCGAACTCTATTGACAATCATATTTTAGGTTCATCGGGCCATATCGTAAAACCAATGGATATCAAAATTTGTGATAGCGAAGGTAACGCCCTTCCCTATGGCGAAAAAGGTGAAATTGTGATTCGTGGCGAAAATGTCATGGCTGGTTACTGGAAAAACCCGAAAGCAACCGCTGAAACGATTAAAGATGGTTGGCTTTACACGGGCGACATGGGTTATATGATTAATGATGAATACCTATATGTTGTTGGACGCTTTAAATCGCTGTTAATTAGTGCTGATGGTGAAAAATATAGTCCAGAAGGAATCGAAGAATCTATTGTAGAAAATTCACGCTACATCGATCAGATGTTGATGTACAACAATCAAAATCCTTACACCATTGCGATCATCGTACCAAACAAAGAGGCTTTAAAACGCTATGTGCACCACAAACATCCAGATTGGAATTGGGATAGCCAGCACGCTAAAGAACTGGCTTTAAATAAGCTACAACGCGAATTGAATGAATACCGCAAAGGTGGCAAATTTCATGGAGCTTTTCCTGAACGTTGGTTACCTGCCACATTCTGTGTTCTACCAGAGCCATTTACCGAACAAAATCATTTGATGAATAGTACCATGAAAATGGTTCGTGGTAAGATAGAAAAACGCTATGAAGAACAAATTCAATTCCTGTATTCCAGCGAAGGAAAGAATATTGTAAATAGCTATAATATAGAAGCTTTAAAATAAAAATTTGTAGTATTCAACTAAAAAACAAGAGAAACACAAAATGTGTTTCTCTTGTTTTTTATGGTAACATATCCAAATTATCGTCACTAAATGGTTTATAATCATCTGGAAAATCAAACTGACTCAAATCTGGCAATTCCTCTTTAGTTTTATCTTCATTTCTAGTTGTCATTCTGTTGCCTCCTTAGTTACATAGTTGTTAATATAAATAGTTGTGCGAGTACTACACGAATAAACATCGCCATAGGATAAACAGCCGCATAAGCAGTAGCTTGTGCCTGCACAGGAGCCATGCTATTGGCAAACTCAAGTGCTGGAGAATCGGTCATAGCACCAGCAATGCAGCCTGTTATAGTCAAGTAATTAACCTTCATCCAACGGGCAATAATAGCCACTACAATCACCGGTAAAAACGTGATAATAGCACCATAAATCATCCACTGCCACCCACCATGAAGTAATGTTTGCCAAAATTGTTCACCAGCTAATAATCCGACGCTTGATAAGAATAACACAATACCAATTTCACGGACCATCATATTAGCTCCTGGCAACATATACAAATTCATTTTTCCAATACGCCCTTTATGCCCTAAGAGAATGGCCACAATAAGCGTTCCGCCAGCTAATCCCAAACGGGCTGGAGCTGGTAAACCTGGAATAAATATAGGGATACTGCCCAAAATAATACCTAAAAAAATGCCTAAAAACACGGGGGTAATATTGGGCAAAGCTAATTCCATAGTCGAATTACCAAGCTCTTTCTTAATTTCATCTAGTGCGTCTTTTTTCCCCACAATCTTCAGTGTATCACCAAATTCCAACGTAGTTCTGAGTGTTGGTAGCAACTCTATGCCCGAGCGGTAAATACGTGTAATATTAGCAGGATAACGACGATAAATACCTACTTGTTCAATGGTTTTTCCTGCTAAATGTTTGTTTGTCAGCAGTACATTACAAATATCCATCATACCTGTAATATTCTGACGCTCAGCAATAACCACATCACCAATTTTTAAACGTAAATCGTCGATATGTTTTTGTTCTGAAACACCGTATATCACGTCTCCTTCAACAATAGTTTGATCATCGGTAGCCAATACATAATCGTGGTTACGATAGATACGCGATACAGCTAACTCTGCATCCAAAATATCACGCAACTCTCCAATGGTTTTGCCCACTAAATTTTGGTTACTCACTGTAATTTCTACACTTTGTAATTTAGTTTCTGTCGCATCCAAATGATCAGAATACGCTTTAGCTTCTTCTTTTAAATCAACACGGAACAACTTACGTAACAAAATCATAGCCAAAATCAAACCAACAACACCAAACGGATAGGTCAACGCATATCCCATACTCGATTGTGCCACGCTCGAAGTAAAATCGCCTCCTTGATCCATCAATACTTGTTGAGCCGCACCCAAACTGGTGGTATTAGTAACGCCGCCGCACAAAATCCCCATCACTACAGCTGGCGATAAATCGGTCAACGCATAAATGGCATACGCCACACCTACGCCGCCCAGAGCAATACCAATAGCAAATAAATTAAGTGTTAAGCCATCACGCTTAAAGGAAGAAAAGAAACGAGGTCCCATTTCCAAACCAAAACTATACACGAACAAAATTAAGCCGAAATCGCTCACAAAACGAAGAATATCATGATCGAGCACAGCTCCAAAATGCCCAATCAGGATACCAGAAAATAGAACTCCTGCCACTCCCAATTTGACATCCAAAATTTGAAGTTTCCCTAGTAAAATACCAGTGAAAGCCGCTAAACAGACATATAATAGCGATGAAGCAATGCCTGATGTACCAAATAAGGTTGAAAAAAAATCCATATTACTAATGCATTAATAGATTTAATACCACGCCCAATTACTTACCGATGCAAAATTTTGAAAAAATATTACCAAGCACCTCATCTGTGGTAATTTGCCCCGTAATTTCGCCCAAATAATGTAAACACTCACGAATATCTTGACTCAAGAAATCACCCGAAATGCGGTCGTTCAAACCATCTTGAACACGTACTATAGCCGTGTGTGCCTGTTTTAATGCTTCATAATGACGCATATTAGTCACCATAATATCTTGATCGCTCAACTCTGGCAGTTTGGCTGCATTATACAATAACTCCTGTAACTCGTCGGTATACAGTCGCTCTTTGGCGGAAATAAAAATACGAGGTACACGGTTATCGTTAAACTGTTTTTCTAATGCCAAACGTTCTCCTTCTGATAGTTTATCTACTTTGTTGAAAACTAAAATTAGTGGCGTGTGCTCCACCCGTTTCATTATCTCTTCCGACAGCCATTTTTCTTGGTTATTTATTTGCGAAGCATCTATTATTAAAAGAACTATATTAGCCTTCTCAATTGCTTGATAAGTACGCTCAATCCCCAGATTTTCAATAGTATCGGTGGTTTCACGTAAGCCAGCCGTGTCGATAAATCGAAATAAGACGCCTTTTATGTTTACCGTATCCTCAATCACGTCACGGGTGGTACCATGTATGTCGGAAACAATAGCTCGTTCCTCATTTAAGAGCACATTGAGCAAGGTAGATTTACCCGCATTGGTTTCACCAACAATAGCCACAGGAATACCATTTTTAATGGCATTGCCAACGCTAAACGAATTCACCAACTTAGCTATTTTCTGTTCTATCGTATCTGCTAAGGTATTTAATTGACTTCTATCAGCAAATTCTAAATCTTCGTGGTCGCTAAAATCCAATTCCAACTCAACCAAGGAGGTAAATGTGAGTAGCTTGTCCCGTAAAATCAGCAATTCGTTTGAAAAACCACCACGCATTTGATTCATGGCCAATCGGTGAGCAGCTCTACTCTGCGATGCAATCACATCGGCTACCGCCTCGGCTTGGCTTAAATCCATTTTTCCATTGAGAAAAGCGCGTTGTGTAAATTCACCAGGTTGTGCCAATCGACACCCTTGCGCCAAGACCAATTTTAAGATTTCTTGTTGAATAAACTGTGAACCATGGCAAGCAATTTCAACAACGTTTTCGCCTGTAAATGAATGCGGTGCATGAAAAACTGAAACCAACACTTCATCTACCAATTCATTATCAGCCACAATTTGACCAAACCGAATAGTATTAGGAGCCATCGCACTAACGGTCACTCCTGCGGTAAAAGGTTTAAATATAGCGTCGCATGCCGTAAATGCTTGCTCACCCGATATCCGAATGACCGCAATACCGCCTACGCCTGGCGCTGTTGAAATAGCACAAATAGTCATAATATTCTTATTAAATAGACAAATAAGCGAAGTGTAAACCTAAAATTCGCACTTCGCTCATTGATAAAATACTAGCTTAAAGCTAATTAGATACGTTCTAACACTTTAGCTACTAAGCCTTCGATTGAACCTTTGTAATCGGTATTCATATTTTTAGCTACACGACCAGCAATAATAGCACACACAGTCATCGCTTTGTGTCCCAATAATTTACCAAGTCCTGCTACCATTGAGCTTTCCATTTCAAAGTTGGTAATTACATCACCTTGATATTCGAACGACATAATTTTCTCATTCAAATCAGGAAATGCTAACGGAGCACGCACGTAACGACCTTGTGGACCATAGAAACCTGGGGCTGCAATGGTAATACCTTTAACCATATCAAAACCAATACGTTCTACCAATTCTTCATTAGCTTTTACACAATAAGGAGCCATCAAACGAGCACCCCAATTCACGTGAGAGCAGAATGCTTTTTCCATACCCATTTCGAGCATACCTTCTGGAGTTTTGTAATAATTCAAAACGCCATCAAAACCCATTGAATATTTAGAAACCACATAAGTGCCAACTGGAGAAATATCTTGTAAACCACCTGAAGTTCCAATACGAACTAATGTCAACGTAGTATGTTCAGGTTTTTCGGTACGCGTTGCAAAGTCAACATTCACTAAAGCATCAAGCTCTGTAACCACAATATCAATATTATCAGGCCCAATACCGTGCGATACACACGACAAACGTTTGCCTTTGTACATACCTGTAATGGTATGAAATTCGCGACTAGAAACTTCACACTCAATGCTATCAAAGTGACTAGCAATCATAGTTACACGTTCAGGATCGCCTACTAGAATAATGGTTGTAGCTAATTGTTCTGGTTTTACATGGAGGTGAAAAATACTGCCATCGGCATTAATAATCAGCTCTGATGCTGGAATAGTTCTCATAAATAATTATATTTTAAGGATTAATTAATTTGTTTTATTAATATACAAACAACCTTCAAAAGTAGCAGATTTTTAGGTAACTGCCAAATTTCAATCTGTTAAATTTAGAATTTCAAATAAAAGTCTTTCGTTAATAATTTATACTCATCCGTATATACGTGCCTATCAGTTTCTATAACTAACTGCGTTTCAAGCAACGACGATGCTCCACGTACAAAAGACATCAATTTGCGTTTCACAGGGCTTTGAGGCGTTGGCAATACCTGCGTACACAATTCTAAAGTGAACCCAAACTTTTTAGTCTTTTCAATCAACATATCAGCTTCTACAGTCGGTAAAATGACATTTAAAGTTCCCTGCTCTGACAACAGCTTATTTGCTGCTAGTAATAAATCGTCCTGTGTGAGCGTATCTGCATGCCGTGCCTGCGTTCTACTGTTATTGGGCGATTTCAATGAATCGACAAAATAGGGAGGATTACAAACTATCACATCGTACACACCTTGATTTGTTTCTGCAAACATCTGTATTGAGCCAGCAACTACTTTAACTCGCTCATCAAAAGGAGTTAACGACACATTGTAACGCGCTTGTTCTGCCGCTTTCTCATCCAACTCCACAGCCTCTATCAAGGCTTTAGGCGCACGCTGCGCTATCATCAACGCAATCAAACCTGTTCCTGTTCCAATATCCAATACACGAACAGCATGTTCCACAGGACACCATGCACCTAACAGTACGCCATCAGTGCCAACTTTCATAGCACAAGCATCTTGATGAATGGTAAATTGCTTAAAGGTAAACATCAATCAATAACGCACCATTATTTGGTTTTGTAATTACAATTCACTTTGCCTTTAGCAATATTTTGCAATTTGTTCGTAATCAATTGACGACGAATAGGTGAAATACGATCGGTAAACACATGACCTTCTAAATGGTCGTATTCGTGCTGTATTACACGCGCCAAATAGCCAGAAATCACTTCATCGTGTGCCACGAAATTTTCGTCCATATACGTAATATGAATCGTGTTTTTACGTGTAACGGACTCATGAATACCAGGTAAGCTCAGACAACCCTCTTCCATACTTACATTTTCACCCTCGAAAGATTCAATATGTGGATTAATCAGTGCCATTTTACTATTAGCCAACGATGGTTCTTCATCAGCCATAGGCGAAGCGTCAATAACTACCACACGAATACCCAAACCAATTTGTGGAGCTGCCAAACCCACACCCTCCGATTTGTACATAGTTTCAAACATATTGTCGATGAGCGTTTGTAACTCTGGATAATCTTTTTCAATAGGTTCAGCCACTTTTCGAAGTACCGACTGACCATATAAATACATTGGAAGAATCATATTGAATAAATTAATAATGAATAAATAAGAATGAATAATGAGAACTACACAGCGGTCTTTTTTGATGTGACCAGAATAGCTGTCAATAATTTAATAATTTCAATTACATCTTGAAGCAACGATTCATAAGCTATTTTGTCAAAATACCCACTTTTCCCGAGCAGTTCAATCCAATACTTCGTTTCATTTGCTTCTTTAAGCGCTATATGATTTTTACTTATAAAATCAGGTTTACTTTGGGCATACTCAGCTTCACTCAACAATGCCCCAATAGCAGTTCCACTACGCAAAAGCTGTTTTGACATCACCAATTCATGCTTTGTTTCTGTCAAAAACTTGTAAGCATTGACAATTCGCAGCGAAAAAGAGAATGATTTATCTATAACAATGTTTTTACCTGCCATTATTCATTTTTAGTTATTAATTATTCATTAATTAACAACTAACGCCTTGACTCTAAATAAGTTTGCAATATAATCGTCGCACTAATTTGGTCGATTAAGCCTTTATTTTGACGCGCTTTCTTTTTTAAACCGCCATCTATCATGGTTTGAAAAGCCATTTTAGAGGTAAAACGTTCGTCCACCAACTCCACAGGAATAGCAGGAAAACGTTGTTTCAATTTTTCAACAAAAGGCGTAATTTGAGCTGTCACCACAGCAGGCTCGTTGCGTAACGTCGTGGGGAAACCGATGACAAAACGCTCTACCAACTCTTTAGCCACATAATCGATCAAAAACTGCTCCAAACGAGTGGTGTCAACGGTTGTAAGACCATTGGCTATCATTTGTAACGGATCGGAAACAGCTATTCCTGTACGTTTTTCGCCAAAATCAATTGCTAAAATTCGAGCCATATTGTTGCTTTCAAAATGAAACTACAAAGATACAATTTTAATTGAACGTAACCAATGGAAACGCCACAAATCGACCCTTCGGCATAAAAATGGGGCTTAACACATAAAAAAACACCTAAAACAGGCGTAAATTTCAATTTTTCAGCTTATCTTTGTGAGTTTTATAACATAAAATCAATTAACTGATAATTAGCACATTAATATTAAAGAATTAACTTTTTATTTCTGTTCTACTTTTAATCTTCAACTAATAATATGTACAGAACTACAACATGTGGCGAACTTCGCATCGCTAATTTGGGACAAACAGTAACCCTTGCAGGTTGGGTGCAACGCATCCGCAAAATGGGCGGCATGACTTTTATTGACCTCAGAGACCGCTATGGTATGACACAATTAGTTTTCAACCAAGAAGTCGATGCTGATTTGTGCGAGCGTGCCAACCGCCTCGGACGCGAATATGTGCTCCAAGTAACAGGAAAAGTTGAAGAACGCAGCTCGAAAAACAGCCACATGCCAACTGGTGATATTGAAATCATCGTATCAACACTTACTGTGTTAAACGAAGCGCTCACACCGCCCTTCACTATTGAAGATGAAACTGATGGCGGCGATGATATTCGCATGAAATACCGTTACCTCGATTTACGTCGTAATGCGGTACGTGCCAATCTCGAGTTGCGCCACAAAATGACAATCGAAGTTCGTCAATATTTAGATGCGCAAGGATTTTTAGAAGTTGAAACTCCTGTATTAGTGAATTCTACGCCCGAAGGTGCACGCGACTTTGTAGTACCAAGTCGTATGAATCCTGGACAATTTTACGCTTTACCACAATCGCCACAAACACTCAAACAGCTGTTGATGGTTTCTGGGTTCGATCGCTATTTCCAAATCGTAAAATGTTTCCGCGACGAAGATTTGCGTGCCGACCGTCAACCTGAATTCACTCAAATTGACTGCGAAATGTCATTTGTTGACCAAGAAGACATATTGAATATGTTTGAAGGCATGAGCCGTCACTTATTCAAAAAAATCAAAGGCATCGACATTCCAGCTTTACCACGTATGACGTGGCACGATGCGATGAAATTCTACGGTTCCGACAAACCAGATACGCGTTTCGATATGCAGTTTGTAGAATTGATGGACGTGTTGAAAGGACATGGCTTTAGCGTATTCGACGAAGCAGCTTACATTGGTGGTATTTGTGCTAAAGGAGCCGCTAATTACACACGTAAACAGTTAGATGCACTTACCGACTTTGTAAAACGCCCTCAAATTGGTGCAAAAGGTTTAGTATATGCCCGCGTCGAAGCTGACGGAAGCGTAAAATCAAGTGTCGATAAATTTTACACACCTGAAGTATTGCAACAGTTAAAAGCTGCGTTTGGTGCAGAACCTAACGATTTGATTTTGATTTTGAGTGGCCCTGATGCCAACAAAACTCGTAAACAATTGTGTGAACTTCGTCTTGAAATGGGTTCACAGTTAGGTTTACGCGATAAAAATAAGTTCTCATGTCTTTGGGTGGTCGATTTTCCACTCTTCGAATGGAGCGAAGAAGATCAACGTTTCTACGCTATGCACCATCCATTTACCTCGCCAAAACCAGAAGATATTCCATTACTCGACAGCGATACTGGTGCCGTACGTGCCAATGCCTACGATATGGTTATCAACGGTGTTGAAGTGGGCGGTGGTTCTATTCGTATTCACGACAGCAAACTCCAACAAAAAATGTTCGAATTGCTTGGCTTTACACCCGAAAGCGCACAACAACGTTTTGGTTTCTTGATGAATGCCTTCAAATACGGCGCACCACCTCACGGCGGTTTGGCGTATGGTTTGGACCGTTTTGTTTCGCTATTCGCTGGTTTAGATAGCATTCGCGACTGTATGGCATTCCCTAAAAACAACCAAGGACGCGACGTCATGCTCGATGCACCAGGACAAATAGACCAATCACAATTGGATGAATTGTGTCTTAAAATAGATATTAAAGAGTAAAAAATATGGTGCCAGATTTTCAAACCTGCATGCTTCCTTTACTAACTTCATTAAAAGATGGTAAAGAACATTCTTCCAAAGAGTTAATAGCAAAATTAATCTTTGATTTCAACCTTACGGAAGAAGAAATAAATGAGCAATTACCTAGTCAACGACAGCCGACTATAAATAACCGTATTCATTGGGCAAATATCTATCTGCGTAAAGCAGGATTGATTGATTCTGTTAGTCGAGGGATTTATCGAATAACAGAAGAAGGCTTACGAGTATTAAATGAAAACCCAACACGAATTGATGTCAAATTTTTAAGTAAATATCCTGATTTTGTAGAATTTCAAAAAGGGACATCAAAAGTAATCTCTACAAAAAACGAAAAAAATCAAGAGTTAGAAATTACTCAAACACCAGAAGAAGCATTAGAAACTATTTATTCCCAATTAAGTTCTGCTCTAGCTCATGATTTATTGGAAAAAGTACTTTCACAAACACCAAATTTTTTTGAAAATTTAGTAGTCGAATTACTAGTCAAAATGGGATATGGAGGCTCTATTGAAGATGCTGGTAAAGCTATTGGTAAAAGCGGCGACGAAGGAATTGATGGAGTTATAAAGGAAGATAAATTGGGATTAGATGTTATTTATGTTCAAGCAAAACGTTGGCAACCAGGCAACACAGTTGGACGCCCAGAATTACAAGCTTTTGTTGGAGCTTTAGCTGGGCAAGGTGGGAAAAAAGGTGTATTTATAACCACTTCTTCATTTACAAGAGAAGCTGAGGCTTATAACCCACAAAATGTAAAAATTGTGAGAATTGATGGAAAAAAATTAGCTCAATTGATGATTGATTATAACATAGGCGTTTCAACTCGTGCCATGTACGAAATTAAACGTATTGATTTGGATTATTTTGAAGAATAATATAACTAACATGACTAGAAAAGTAAGAGTAAGATTTGCACCTTCGCCAACAGGCGCTTTGCACATTGGCGGGGTACGAACCGCTTTATATAACTATTTGTTCGCCAAACAACATGGTGGCGAATTCATTTTCCGCATTGAGGACACCGATAGCAATCGTTTTGTGCCAGGAGCCGAAGAATACATTATCGAATCGTTCAAATGGTTAGGAATTACCTTCGACGAAGGCGTTTCATTTGGTGGCAATTACGGTCCGTATCGTCAAAGCGAACGTAAAGATATCTACAAAACCTACGTCGATGAATTGTTGGTAAAAGGATTGGCTTACATGGCCTTTGATACGCCCGAAGAATTGGAAGCTAAACGTACTGAAATAGCTAATTTTCAATACGATGCTTCCACACGACTTGCTATGAACAATTCGCTCACACTGAGTGAAGACGAGGTTGCGCAACGCCTAGCCAATGGTGAAAAATACGTAGTTCGTGTGAAAATTGAACCTGGTGAAGAAATTCTAGTGAACGATATTATACGTGGTGAAGTGCGCATTAATTCATCTATTTTGGACGATAAAGTGCTTTACAAATCGGCTGACGGACTACCAACTTACCACCTCGCCAACATCGTTGACGACCATTTGATGGAAATTACACACGTTATTCGTGGTGAAGAATGGCTGCCAAGTGCGCCGTTGCACGTACTACTCTATCGTTATTTCGGCTGGACTGACACCATGCCACAATTTGCGCACCTTCCATTGCTTTTAAAACCTGATGGAAATGGCAAATTAAGCAAACGCGATGGTGATCGCTTAGGTTTCCCCGTTTTCCCACTCGAATGGCACGACCCTAAAACTGGCGAAGTGTCATCTGGTTATCGTGAAAGCGGTTATTTCCCAGAAGCTGTTCTGAACTTTTTAGCGTTATTGGGCTGGAATCCAGGTAACGATCAAGAAATAATGACCATGGATGAAATGATACAACTCTTTCACCTCGAAAAATGCAGTAAAAGTGGTGCTAAATTCGATTACGAAAAAGGTAAATGGTTCAACCACCAATATTTGCAATTGAAAGACAACATGGAATTGGCCAAACAATTCCGTCCAACCGTTCAAGCCAAAGGATTTGATATGGACGAAGCGCAGTTAGCACAAATTGTTGGAGCTGTGAAATCGCGCGTTACGTTTGCCAATGAGCTATGGGACCAAACATCATTCTATTTTGTAGCACCTACTCAATACGACGAAAAAGCGGTACAAAAACGTTGGAAACCAGAAACCAAAAATGAACTTGGCGCTTTAGTTAATTATTTAAAAACCATAAGCGATGCCGATTTTTCATCGGTAGAACTAAGCGAAAAGTTAGTCATCAGTTGGATTGAAACCAGTGGCTACAACATGGGCAACGTGATGAATCCATTTCGTTTATCGTTAGTTGGCGAGATGAAAGGACCTCACATTTTCGACATTACCGCCGTACTTGGTAAAGCAGAAACTATTCGCCGTATCCAAACTGCCATCGAAAAGTTAGGATAATACTTATGAATCAATAAAAAAGAGTCGCTCATTGAACGACTCTTTTTTTATTTTATTTACTATGAAAGACTTACAGCGCTTGTTTTAAGTTCTCCAACTCTTCGCATAACAGTTCCCACTCGTACATCTTTTGTTCCAATGAACGCTTAGTGCGTTGGTATGTTTCGACTGCCTCGGCCGACGAATCACCTTGGGCAAATTGTACTTCCATCGCCGCCAAACTTTCTTCCATCGTAGCTATAACGGTTTCGGCTTCGGCTACTAATTTTTCCTGTTTACGTACGAGTTTCGACTGCTCTTTACGAGCTTCATAGCTTAACTTATTTTCGGACTGATTATCTTCTTTTTCAGCTTTTTGTATCACCTGCTTGCGTTCCAACTCCTGCAACGTTTGCATACGTTTGTACTGCAAAAATTCCTGAATACCGCCCAAATGTTCACGTACTTTTTGATGACCAAATTCATACACTTTATCAGCCAAACCATCGAGAAACTCACGGTCGTGCGACACCAAAATAACTGTTCCATCAAAGGCTTTAATAGCTTCTTTGAGAACGTCTTTTGAGCTCATATCTAAGTGGTTAGTTGGTTCATCGAGAATCAGTAAATTAACTGGTTCCAACAATAAACGAATCATCGCCAAACGGCTACGTTCACCACCGGACAGTACTTTTACTTTTTTGTCAGACGCTTCGCCACCAAACATAAAGGCTCCTAAAATATCGCGTATCTTAGTACGAATATCGCCCACTGCCACATCGTCAATAGTTTGAAATACGGTTTTATTTTCGTCGAGTAAACTTGCTTGATTTTGCGCGAAATAACCAATGCTCACCTGATGTCCCAACTTCATGGTACCGCTGTATGCTATTTCGTCCATGATACATTTTACCAACGTAGATTTTCCCTCGCCATTTTTGCCAACGAAAGCCACTTTGTCGCCACGTCGTATTTGTAACGATATATCGTTCAATACAATATGGTCGCCATACGCTTTTGTTAAATGTTCAATTTCGACAGGTAAAATCCCCGAATGTGGAGCTGGAGGAAATTTCAAACTCAAGCGCGACGTATCTTCCATATCCACCTCAATACGTTCCAACTTATCGAGCTGTTTTATACGGCTTTGCACTTGTACCGCTTTCGTAGACTTGTAGCGAAAACGCTCAATAAAATCTTCCGTTTCAGCGATTACTTTTTGTTGGTTTTCGTAGGCGCGAATCTGTTGTTCACGACGTTCCTTGCGCAATTCAACATATTTAGAATACGACACTTTATAGTCGTAAATTCTGCCTAACGAAATTTCGATGGTACGTGTCGTCACCGCGTCGATAAAAGCGCGGTCGTGACTGACTAAAATAACTGCGCCATTACACGTACTTAAGAAATTTTCGAGCCACTGAATAGACTCTATATCCAAGTGATTGGTAGGTTCGTCCAACAACAACAAATCAGGACGTTGTAGTAAGATTTTCGCCAATTCGATACGCATACGCCAACCACCACTAAATTCAGCCGTTTGACGTGTAAAATCAGTACGTTCAAATCCTAATCCAAGCAGCGTCTTTTCAATTTCGGCTTGCATATTGGTGGCACCAAAAAGCTGTAAACGCTCATTTTCGTGCGTTACTTTTTCAATCAGCAATTGGTATTCTTCGCTTTCGTAATCCGTGCGTTCTGCTATTTCCATATTGAGTTTATCAATATGTTGTTGAATCACCCGAATTTCACCGAATGCCAACTCCACTTCTTCCTGTACCGTACGTTGATCTTTAACCAACAAATGCTGCGGCAAATAACCAATGGTTAGCTCTTTAGGCTTAATAATGTTACCGTGCGTAGGCTGCTGTTGACCTGCAAACAAACGTAAAAGTGTAGTTTTGCCAGCCCCATTTTTACCTACCAAAGCAATTTTATCTTTTGGATTAACTAAAAATGAAATACTGTCAAACAGCGGACGTCCGCCAAACTCTACCGTAAGTTGCTCTACTGAAACCATGTTGATTAAGCCTAAATTTTAAAAGCTGACAAAGGTACAAAGATTCGGTGGATTGCGAAAACTGACAACGCTGACATTTTTTCAGAATTTCACCACAATCGCACTAAACACTTCTTAAAAACTAATAAACGCAGGTTAAAACTGTTAATTTTAACAAGAAAACCTATGAAATTTACGTTTATGGTCTATATTTTGTTGAAACATCAACAGCAAATTAACAGTTTAAAGCAATTTATTTAATTACTAACTAAATATTAATTGAATTATGGAAAACAAAAAGATTTTTTACGGTCTAGCCATAGCATGCATTAGCGTACTTACCAGTTATGCCACCGTAACCACAGCAAAAAAGATGGATAGCACATTCAACAACGCCTCATCCGAACAGTTAGCCGTGCCAACTTCATTTGCTTCATTACCAGCAACACAAGCCATGCCGACAGATTTCACCATAGCTGCTGAACAATCGGTACACAGCGTAGTGCACGTGAAGACCACCTATAAAATGACTCAAGCACAAACGTTTTCGGGCGATCCATTTTTTGATTTTTTCTTTGGGCGACCAAATAACGGTGGGCGCCTTATGCCACAACAAGAACAAATGGCAACAGGTTCAGGCATCATTATTAGTAGCGATGGTTATATTGTAACCAATAATCACGTCGTTGACAGAGCCAATGAAGTAGAAGTAACACTCAACGACAAACGCACTTTTAAAGCAAAAGTAATTGGAGCTGATGCTTCTACTGATATTGCATTACTAAAAATAGAGGCAGATAGCCTACAACCTATTATTTTCGGTAATTCTGATAATCTCAAAATTGGTGAATGGGTTTTAGCAGTTGGAAATCCATTCAACTTAACATCCACCGTAACAGCAGGTATCGTAAGTGCCAAAGCAAGAAACATTAACATCCTAAATAGTGATATGAAAATTGAATCCTTCATACAAACCGATGCCGCTGTAAACCCAGGAAATAGTGGTGGCGCTTTAGTCAACACCAAAGGAGAATTAGTGGGTATCAATACCGCCATTGCGTCACAAACAGGCTCTTATGCAGGCTATTCATTTGCTGTTCCAACCAGTATTGTGAGCAAAGTTGTCGCCGATTTAAAAGAATTTGGTGTGGTACAACGCGCTATCTTAGGTGTACAAATAAGTGATATTGACGATAAATTAGCTAAAGAGAAAAAACTTACCACCCTTGAAGGCGCCTACGTAGGAGCTGTTGGCGAACACAGTGCAGCCAAAACTGGAGGTATTGAAGAAGGCGATGTGATTGTAGCCATCAACAACGTGGCAACAAAATCGGTGGCTCAATTGCAAGAGCAAATTGGACGCTACCGTCCAGGCGACAAAATAGAAGTCGCCTTAATACGCGACAATAAAACCAAGAAACTCGTGGTAGAATTAAAAAATAGAGCTGGCAACACGGGCGTTGTCAAAGCGGTTGATTTAAGTCATTTGGGGGCAAAATTTAGCGCCGTATCTGATCAATTTAAATATAAATTCAGAATCAAAAATGGCCTTCAAATTAGTCAATTGGATAAAAACGGTAAGTTTGCAAAATCGGGTTTAAAAGAAGGATTCGTTATTTTAAAAATAAACAACATCACCATTGTAAATCAAGAGGATATAGAACGTGCCTACAACGAAGCCATGAATAACGAAGCGAATGAAAAAGTGTTATTCATTACCGGAATTTACAATAATGGTCAAGTAGCCTACTATGCTGTAAACTTGGAATAACAAAAAATAATCAGAATGTACATTTCAACTATCCTTTGTACTTAAATAGCTCAATTTACAAAGGATAGTTTGATATTTAACAACGTCATTCATAACTTTTTTTGTTTTTGACGGCTGAAAAGGGTTATTTATCCAAATAAAAGCTTATCTTTGCAAGCTAATTTCTTTACAAGAATGAGACAATTAAAAATTACCAAATCAATCACTAATCGTGAAAGCGCGTCGCTTGACAAGTATTTGCAAGAGATTGGACGTGAAGATCTTATTACTGTAGAAGAAGAAGTTGAGTTAGCTCAACGTATCCGTAAAGGTGACCGTTTAGCACTCGAAAAATTGACACGCGCGAATCTTCGTTTCGTAGTTTCAGTGGCCAAACAATACCAAAATCAAGGTTTGAGTTTACCCGACTTGATTAATGAAGGTAATTTAGGTTTAATTAAAGCGGCCGAAAAGTTCGACGAAACTCGCGGGTTTAAATTTATTTCTTACGCAGTATGGTGGATTCGTCAATCGATTCTACAAGCTTTGGCCGAACAATCGCGTATCGTACGTTTACCGTTGAATCAAGTAGGTTCCTTGAACAAAATTAACAAGGCCTTTTCACGGTTTGAACAAGAAAACGAACGCCGCCCATCGCCCGAAGAATTGGCCGAGGAATTGGACATTCCTATTGACAAAATTGCCGACACAATCAAGATTTCAGGTCGTCACATTTCTGTAGATGCTCCATTCGTAGAAGGAGAAGACAACAGTTTGCTCGACGTGTTAGTCAATGATGACTCACCAATAGCTGACCGTTCTTTAATGAGCGAATCACTGTTGACGGAAATCAGTAGAGCTCTTGAAACGCTTAGTGAACGCGAACGCGACATTATTCGAATGTTCTTTGGCATTGGTTGCCAAGAAATGACACTCGAAGAAATTGGCGACAAATTTGGGTTGACACGCGAGCGTGTACGCCAGATTAAAGAAAAAGCCATTCGTCGTTTACGCACAAATTCTAAAAACAAATTGCTCAAAGGTTATCTCGGATAACCCAAGCACCAATTCTATCTGAAAGAGCACTTAACGGTGCTCTTTCTTGTATCACACCTAGCACATTCTTAAAAGATGTTGAAAAAAGCCAATAAACAACGTTTACCATCAGAACTCGGAACTGAACCCATAGGCAAACTCCTGTGGGCCTATTCTCTACCCACAATCGTTGGAACGTTGGTGAATGCTTTATACAACATTGTGGACCGTATATTTATTGGTCAGGGCGTTGGTCCGATGGCTATTTCTGGACTTACCCTCACATTCCCTATGATGATGATTTTAGGCGCATTCGGCATGCTTATAGGGCAAGGATCGGCTACACAAATATCTATTTATCTGGGTCGAAAAGACAAAAAAACAGCCGAAAATATTCTTGGGAATGCATTCGTATTCACCTTTATAACCATGTCGATAGTGATAAGCGTGAGTTTATTCTTTCTTGACGACATTTTAATTGCATTTGGCGGAAGTGAAGCCACTATTCCATACGCCAAAGATTACTTAAAGATTATTATTCCTGGACACATATTCACCGCTTTAAGTTTCGGGTTTAACAACAGTATGCGTGCTTCCGGTTATCCTATAAAAGCCATGTTAACCATGCTTATTGGCGCAGTAATCAACACCATACTCGACCCTATTTTCATCTTTGTATTCGATTGGGGCATTGAAGGCGCAGCTTATTCCACGGTTATTTCGATGGCGGTAAGTGCCATTTGGGTGATGCGCCACTTTACGAACCCCAAAAGCAATCTTCACTTTAAACGTGGCTGTTTCAAGTTAAAGAAAAAAATCATTTTAGCTATTATCTCCATCGGTATGGCGCCATTTTTCATACAAGTTAGCGCTAGTTTGGTAAATGCACTTATGAATCACGCACTTAGAAATACAGGAGGTGATTTAGCCATTGGAGCTTTTGGTATCATCAATAGTTTCTCGACATTAATTATTATGAGCATTGTCGGATTAAACAATGGCATGCAGCCGATTATTGGATATAATTATGGCGCTCGGCAAAACGATCGCGTATTGAAAACCTTACGTTATGGTATTATCATCGCTACATTGGCTACAACTTTCGGTGGCCTATGTGCAGAGCTATTTCCCCGTCAATTGGTTCGCCTCTTTACCTCCGATTCTCAACTAATAGAACTAACGGCTCATGGCATGCACATTTGTTATGCGCTATTCGTGGTAGTTGGTGGACAAATTGTAGTCACTAATTTTTTTCAAGCCATCGGGAAAGCCAAAATTTCTATCTTTTTAAGTTTAACACGCCAACTCATTTTTCTAGTACCATTTATTCTTATTTTTCCTCCTATTTGGGGACTTACAGGAACTTGGATGGCACTTCCCTGTGCAGACCTTATCTCTACAGTTGTAGCTGCAACTATGCTTTACTTTCAGGTTAAAAAACTGAAACAACCCAAAGCAGCAGTTCCACAAGTCTAAAAATTAATGTATTTTTGTGGCAATATGACTACCAAAGAACGATATAAACAGATAATTGCGTGGTTCACCGAGAATATGCCTGTGGCAGAAAGTGAGCTGCACTACAACAATCCGTTTGAATTGTTGGTAGCCGTCATTTTATCGGCACAATGCACAGACAAGCGCGTCAATATGACTACGCCAACGCTTTTTGCACAATTCCCTACGCCCGAAAAAATGGCTAAAGCATCGCCTGAACTCATTTTAAGCTACATCAAAAGCATCTCCTATCCCAATAGTAAGGCGCATTATCTAGCGAGCATGGCGCAAAAACTGGTGACCGATTTTAATGGCATCGTCCCTGCTGATACCGAATTGCTACAACAACTTCCAGGAGTTGGACGTAAAACAGCTAATGTGGTGGCTTCTGTTATTTTCAACCAACCTAAAATGGCGGTCGACACACATGTGTTTCGCATTTCAGAACGATTGGGATTGACCACAAATTCTAAAAATCCACTACAAACAGAAGAAACGCTTGTGAAACATATTCCACAAGCACTCATTCCTAAAGCACATCATTGGCTCATTTTACACGGACGTTATGTTTGTTTAGCTCGCAAACCTAAGTGCGACACCTGTGGACTCAGTCCTTACTGCCGCTATTTCGAACAAACACAAAACAGGAAGTAGAAAATCGAGGACTAATGAATATCAGATAGCTTATAAGGCGTTTGCTGATAAACAAAGTAGTTCAACCAGTTGGAGAATAACAAGTTGGCATGGCCACGCCACTTGACCAAAGGTGGTTTTGTCACATCATCATTAGGGTAATAATTCTGTGGTTTAGGCACGCTTAACCCTTTTTCTAAATCACGAAAGTATTCGATATGTAACGTATTTGGCGCATATTCCGAATGACCTGTTACGAAGAATTCACGCCCACCACGCGCCATCATCAGATACAAACCAGCTTCTTGAGAATCAGACAGAATAGTTAATTCTTGGTGTTGTTCCACATCGGAACGCGAAACGGTTGTGTGACGGCTATGAGGTACCTGAAATTCGTCGTCGAACCCTCTAAAAATAGGATTTTTAGGATCCAACACGCGATGCGAGAATACCCCGAATAGTTTTTCGGGCAACGTTTGTTTTTGAATGTTATAGTAATGATACAAAGCTGCTTGTGCCGCCCAACAGATAAAAAAGGTAGATGTCACATGTGTACGAGCCCAATCGAAAATACCTATAATTTCAGACCAATAAGTCACTTCTTCGAACGCTTTTTGTTCAACAGGAGCACCTGTAACAATCATTCCATCATAAGTTTGCGTTGAAATTTCGTCGAACGAACGATAAAACGCCATTAAATGTTCTATTGGCGTATTTTTAGACGTGTGACTTTTTAGTTTTAAAAAATCAATTTCAATCTGCAAGGGCGTATTGGACAATAACCGAATTAAATCGGTTTCTGTGGTTATCTTGAGTGGCATTAAATTCAAAATCAAAACCTTAAGTGGACGAATATCTTGTGATTGAGCACGTTGAGAGCTCATGACAAAGATATTTTCCTCTTTCAATAAGTCAATAGCAGGTATTTGATTGGGTAAATTTAACGGCATAATGAACTAACGATAATAAGTTCTGTACAAATCACGATAGGCTTTGGTTTGCGTAAACTCTTTCAACCAACTGTTTACAGCATTTTGCAATCTTGGAGAGTGTTTAGAAAAACCCCACGCCTGAAATTGCTTGAAACCCATTTGTGTATCAATATCTAATTCAGGATAAAAGCTCTGAGAAAAACGAGCTGTAAATTCATCGGCTATGGTATAGTCTATTTCGCCACGCGCCACCATCGCCATGAGCAATTCGGTATCAACATCTGGAATAGATTTTGTGAAAATTACAATACCCAACTCCTCTTCGATATGTTTTAAGCGCATCAAATAAGGCGAATTAGGTGTCACATAAATAGTGATACTATCCAAATCCATTGCTCCACGAATAGGCGTATTATCTTTATCTTTTTTATTAATTCGCTGAACTAAAACGAGTTGACTTTTAATGAGTGGTTCGGAGAAATTCAGTTCCTTCTTAAGCTCAAGCGTAACAGGTAAAGTCCTCATTATTAAATCATAACTACCATTATTAACACCAGCTATACTTTTTTGCAAATCAGGTTCTACTGTAAAATCAAGCGCCAAACCAAGGCTATCGGCAAAGCGTTTAATCAACTCATACTGAAAGCCTTTAATTTGGTTATCTTCTACAAAATAACCAATAGAACTATACTCTGTCACCACACGCAATGTCTTGTCGTCCATCACGTCGTCCAAGTCACGCGCTTGATTCGCTACCATGACCCAAACAGCAATGATAATAACCAACACCACACTAACTGCAATAGCAATTAATGATTGTTTTTTCGTAAGTCGATGGCTGGGGATTAATCGTAAAATGTCCATGATAAACCAAATTGAAAGGTGGCAGGATTTTGTGGATAATATGGCATCGAGAAATAATTATTACCGCCAAATACAGTAGCGTTCCAGTTAGCATATTGCACATAAAAACGCATACGTTTTAAATGGAAATTCAAATACACATTCATTTCAGGATAATTGCCTACCAAATAATCGTTTTGGAGATAAAAAGCCCCTGTAGCAGGCATATAAGTATTACCGTAATAAGCTGTATGATAACGCACACTAACGCCTAACTGAGCATGCAACACTTTAAACCAAGTATCTTTATAGTACAAATTACTGTACAACGCCAACTCTGGTAACGGCAAAATAGTTTGATTACTGCTGAGTTGATAAACCACTTGATTGTCGAGATGAAAACGCCAAGCATGTAAATTCGCTTTTAAATCAGCCGAAAGCACTTGTATATTACCGTCAAATTGGGCTGGCAAGGCTTGTTTGTCAAAATAGACGTAATTAGTGATGTTTTCAAATTTTACACCCAGCGAAATGTCGCGAGTAGGAAAAGCTATACGCCCTTCGATACGAGCACGCAAATCATTCTTAAAATCGGCATTCCATTTAAAATGGTTTGAAAAATAGGTCGTTGAGAAATAATCACACGATTCATTGAAAAAGCCGCCACGAGCAGAAATCAACATCGTATCTTTGGCTGAAATAGGAAAAATGGTTTGCACTCCACCAAAAATGGCTAATTCCCCAGCACGCGGGCCTAAAAGATAAATCTCACCATTCGCATCAAACGTAAACGCTTTACCTTCGCGTTTAAAGATAAGAGCACCCACTTTTAAATGATTTTCATACGCATTGGCCTGTACGCTATCGGAAAATTGACCAAAACGACGTAAATCATACTCTACAAATCCAGTTAAGCCAAAACGCATTAAGCGGTTAAACTTCTCCTCCATCGTCACAGCAACGGTGTTTTTCAACGACCAATAACGTATAGAATCTTGAGTAAATTTTCCACTGTAATAATTGTTATTATAAAAACCCGAAGTCACCGAATCGGTTTCCACATACCGACGATAGGTATCTTCAAATTTAATCGTATGCGTAAACGAAGTAACTGGAATATAGTCCATTACTACTGAATCTTTCGACACAGTACGTTCTTTTTCGATGCCAATACTGTATTTATGATTGAAATAATAGATATTATTGGCATAGCCAGAAACCGCATTCAAATTGACAGGAATATTGGATGGATTCAAATCGGCCGTTCCTACCAAAGAGGTTGGATCAAGCACATAATTACGGTCAGTAATACCACCGCTCTCGTGATTCTTGAAATTATTGAACATCACCACTCCTTGTGCGGAATAATGGCGTCCATTATAACTACCCCAAAAACCACCATTCAGCATACGCGATGCTTGATTGGCATATTGTCCACGACCATAAATCAAATTGACCAATCCACCAAAATTAGTTGATTTATTGGCGTTCATGGTAAAGAGTGCTTTGAAATAATCCTCTTCGCGAAATGTAGGCAAAGCGGAACGATATTCCAACTTAGCATACGGCGTTTTGGTATTATAAAACAACATATCTTGAGGTGTAATCAAGTAAGCATCATACGGTTGCGAGTAAAAGGTGTTGGTCTTGGCTGTGCGATCAAAATAAATTTTCGACTGCAACGGCGAGCCCAAATTACCATTCCAGGAATTAGCAATACTATATCTGTTTATCGGCTGATTATCTTGATAACTAACAATAGCAGTATCTACGGCACACGAATCGGCGACACCAAGACGCTCATCAATACGCCAAGCACGCACATCTGCTGGAACTATTTTTTCCTCAGACTTTGTAGCAGGCTTATTCGTAGTTTGCGCACCAACCGAAACTACTATCATAGAAAGTACACAAAGAAATTCGATTCGTTTCATAGTCAGCAAAATTACTGCTTTTTTCTGATATTTGCGATAGAAATAGAAATAATTCAACTAACAAAGCGGATGCTAATTACTATACAAATAAAGGCTAAACTTGTGTAAAGTTCAGCCTTTATGAAAAGTTCATGTTTTCTATTAATTTTTAATGGAAAGTCTATTCCAAATACAGCGAGGAATGGAACGAACCACAAACACTAAAATAGAATAACGCCAGTCTATTACGGCGATGCGTTTTTTACATTTCAAGGCTTTCACAATACATTTTCCGGCATACTCTACCGTCATCAACATTGGATATTTTTTATCAGGATTCAAAATGGCAGTTTCCACAAATCCAGGACGAATATCGGTAAAATGGATATCCACTTTTTGAGCCTTTGCGAGTTGTTCCAACGCATCAATATAAGTGTATTGAAAACGTTTAGAGGCCGAATAAGAAGCAGAAACACCAATACCACGCGTACCAGCTACAGAGCTGATAACTGCTATATGACCATGGCCTTGCTGACGGAAGAAACGATAGGCTGTAGTGACCGTACGCGAAAAACCTACCACATTAGTTTCCAACGTTCTAATTTCTTTATCACTTTCTAAATCAGGATTTTGATAACCAATTCCTGAAGCCAAAAAGAATAAATCCATGCCACCAACTTTGGCTATCAGTTGCTCCAATTTTTCAGACGCATCATTTTGAGTAACATCTAAAGGTTGAATGGCAATCTTATCTGGCGATTGCTTCTGAAATGCGACCAATTCTGCCTCACGACGTCCTGCAATACCAAGCTGCCAACCAGCAGCCAACAATTGTTTAGCAACTTCTTGACCAAGACCAGATGTTGCACCGATGATAATTGCTTTTTTCATAATGATTTGAATAAAATGGTTTGTGTATTAATACTAAAAATGTTGTGATAATTTCATTTTAAAAGCTTTGCATATCGCATAAGCGCTTGTAATAACCGTCCAACAACAAGAGTTCTTCATGTTTACCACGTTCTACAATTTTGCCTTCGTGCAAGACACATATTTCATCCGCCTTTTTAATAGTGGACAAACGGTGAGCTATCACAATTGTTGTGCGATTTTGCATCAAACTTTCAAGTGCATTTTGAACTAATTTTTCGGATTCTGTATCCAAAGCAGAGGTTGCCTCGTCCAAAATCAAGATAGGAGGATTCTTCAAGATAGCACGTGCTATGCTAATTCGTTGACGTTGACCACCCGAAAGACGACAACCGCGATCTCCCACGTTGGTTTGATAGCCCTCTTCCGTTGCCATAATAAAATCGTGTGCATTCGCTATTTTAGCTGCAGCAATCACCTCATCCATTGTGGCCGACTCCACACCAAATGTAATGTTATTGAAGAATGAATCGTTGAACAAAATGGCTTCCTGATTCACATTACCCATTAATTCACGTAACATTTGCAAATCAAGATTTCTAATATCTGTTCCATCTACCGAAATAGCACCTTCATTTACATCGTAAAAACGAGGTATGAGATCGACCATGGTCGATTTCCCTGACCCCGATTGACCAACCAAAGCAACAGTTTTTCCTTTTTCACAGGTCAAGTTGATATCTTGTAAAATCCAATCTTCACGGTATTTAAACCACACATGGTTAAATTCTATACGCGACGTAAATTCATCTATTTTAACGGCATTTTTCTGAGCTTTCAGTGGATTTTCGGCTTTTAAAATCTCATCAACACGTTGTAACGAGGCCATTCCTTTTTGCACGCTGTACATAGCACGCGACAAATCTTTGGATGGCGGAATGATACTATAAAATATCACCAAATAATAGATAAATTCAGGTGCAGAAATTGAACCTTCGCCCTTCAAAATAAGTGTACCGCCATACCACAAAAGAATCGCCACAACAACTGTTCCCAACAATTCACTAATAGGATGAGCCAACAAATAGCGTCTATTGATACGATTGAATGTTCTACGAATGCGATCATTCAGTCCTGCAAATCGGGCTTTCAATTTTTCTTCGGCTGTAAAAGCTTTCACAACACGCAATCCGCCTAATGTTTCTTCTATTTGAGATAACAATTCCCCGGTTTGTTCTTGACCACTAAGAGAACGACGTTTCAACGAACGTCCGATTTTACCAATGAGAAAACCACTAAATGGCAATAATAAGAGAACAAATAAAGTGAGCTGCCAACTCAACGAAAATAATACAATCATGTAAATAACTATCATGATTGGATTTTTAAAAATCGTTTCCAGAGAGCTCATAATGGAGGCTTCAATTTCGCCCACATCACTCGTCATACGCGACATGATATCACCTTTACGTTCTTCGCTAAAATAACCGATTGGTAAATCAATGATTTTAGCATAAATTTGGTTACGTAAATCGCGTAAAACGCCAGTACGAACAGGAACTAATGAGCTTGATGCCAAATAAGTAGTACCCGTTTTAAGCACGGTCATAATCACTAAAAATAAGCCCAAATACAAAAGTGTAGTGGCCGCACCCGAAACCACAATCATCTGTTCGATGTAAAAAAACAGGTTATTCGTAGTAATGTCAACCAATTCACTCATTGAAGTATATTGGCTCCAATCCATAAACACGTGCGATTTGGTTTGCATACCAAACAAAATCTGCAAAATAGGGATAATGGTAGCAAAGGAAAACAGACTAAAAATAGTGGAAAGTAAATTCAGAATAAAAACCCAAATAACATAGCGTTTGTACGGTGGTACAAAACGTCGTATCAACATAATTAAATTTTTCATACCGTAAAATTAGATATGCAAAGATACAATTATTTCCACAACAAGAAAAATAAATAACAGTACATCTATCCTCTACTTTTTTGATTATCTTTGCAGTTTAAAGTCACACGGTATGGATTATAAAAAGGTAACTTTCCGCTTAACTGATACAGAAGATTTTATGGCTGATATATTGGCCGCCATGTTAGGTGATATTGGATTTGAAAGTTTTGAAGAAACCACGCAAGGCATCATGGCTTACAGCCCTGCCCCATCATTCGATGAAACTGCTATGGTTGAAACTATTCATGCATCATTACCAGAACTTCAGTACACCTATCGCATAGAACATATAGCCGATCAGAACTGGAATAAAACGTGGGAAGACAATTACTTTGAGCCTATCGAGATTGACAATCGCTGCATCATTCATAGTTCTCACAAACCGGCCTCTAAAAAGGTAACATACGATATCGTGATTAATCCCAAACAAGCTTTTGGTACAGGAACACATGAAACAACACGCATGTTGTTAACCTATTTGCTAGAACACGATATCACCGACAAAGAGGTTCTTGATATGGGCTGTGGAACAGGTGTTTTGGCAATTATGGCCTCTCTGCGAGGAGCAAAACACATAGAAGCCATTGATATTGATAGTTGGGCACAAGAAAACACCGAAGAAAATATACGTTTGAATAATTGCACCAACATTCACGTACGACTTGGAGATGCTAATCTGCTTAAAAATCAATCGTTTGATATGATATTAGCAAATATTAATCGTAATATTCTATTGAGAGATATGCCAGCCTACATCCAAACATTGGCTCCTAAGGGACAACTCCTTATGAGCGGTTTTTACAAACAAGATTTTGATATAATAAAGCAAAAAGCTAAATCACTGGGATTAAAACAACTAAGTTACACCGAAAATAATGATTGGGCTATGGGATGCTTTGAAAAAGAGGCATAAACAGAAAAACCTAACCGCTTCACTGTAACTAATAAATAAACAAATACTTAATAGATCATACACGATGGCTAAACAAACAAAAATTATTGCTACCATATCCGACAAACGCTGCGAGGTAGATTTTATCCAAGCCTTGTTCAACGAAGGTCTCAACGTGGTTCG
Source organism: uncultured Paludibacteraceae bacterium (assembly GCA_964570565.1). Taxonomy (GTDB): domain Bacteria; phylum Bacteroidota; class Bacteroidia; order Bacteroidales; family Paludibacteraceae; genus W0P28-013. Next base: position 191,515 of record CAZMYT010000004.1, on the reverse strand, counting down.
ACTCAATTCTGCGCATTTAAGCAAAGACGGATTCGATAAAATTATAGGTAATGTGCGAGCCGTAAGCGATGAAATTGCGATACTTATGGACACGAAAGGTCCAGAAATTAGAACAACTATCGCAGACGAACCATTATCTATCAAAAGTGGCGATATTATTAAAATTTATGGCGACCCAAACCGAAAAACAGAGTCTGGAACGATTGCGGTGTCATATCCCTATTTTGTACGAGAAATTGCCCTTGGTTCAGACATCTTATTCGACGATGGCGAAATTGAAGTACAAGTAATTGAAAAAAGGGACGATTACTTACTCTGCAAAGCGCATAACGACGGTATACTTGGCAGTCGTAAAAGTGTAAACGTACCTAGCGCTCGCATCAACATGCCTTCATTAACAGATAAAGACCGAGCCAATATCGTCTACGCCATTGAAAACAACATCGATTTTATAGCACACTCCTTTGTGCGTTCGAAACAAGATATATTAGACATTCAAGAAATATTGGATCAGCATAAAAGTTCAATCAAAATTATCGCAAAAATTGAAAATCAAGAAGGGGTGGACAATATCGACGAAATTCTACAAGCGGCTTACGGTGTGATGATTGCGCGTGGCGACTTAGGTATTGAAATTGCTCAAGAAAAGATTCCTGGAATACAACGTTTGCTGATTCGAAAATGTGTATTAGCACAAAAACCTGTGATTGTAGCCACGCAGATGCTCCACTCTATGATTCAAAACCCACGCCCAACGCGTGCCGAAGTAACCGATGTGGCCAATGCTATATTTTACAGAACAGACGCCTTAATGCTCAGTGGCGAAACTGCTTATGGAAAGTATCCTATAGAATCGGTACACACCATGTCCAAAATTGCTGAAGAGGCTGAAAAAGGCAAACTTAGTGACAATGATATCAAAATTCCGCATAGCACAAACGAACGCGACATCACATCATTCTTGGCACGCCAAGCCGTAGAATCACAGCACGTATTGGAAACAAAAGCCATTTTAACGGCTAGTTACACCGGGCGTACGGTACGTTTTTTGGCGGCCTATCGCGGTGTAAATCCAATTTATGCGATGTGTCCTACAAAATCTCTTGTTCGCCAATTAGCATTATCGTATGGTGTTACTCCTATTTTTCAAGTTGGTGATGGACATGTACGCGACTATTACTTAAAAGCGCTTCATAATTTAGTGGATAGAGGTTTAATCTCAGTCACGGACAAAGTGGTTTATCTAAGTAGCAACGATCGTAATGGCGTGAGCGGAACAACCTTTTTAGAAATCAACCTTGTAAGTCATATTTTCAATAACGAAAATAAGTAATTGAACAATTAGTATAAGGAACAGAAACAAGTCGACATGACAAAAGTTACATTTTTAGCCATGGTACATCCACCCTACGATGAACGTATTTGGTTTCATCAACGGTTGGCACTTACCGAAACAGGTTACCATGTTTCCGTCATCTCTGCTATGCCTGTAAATGTAGTAGAAGAAGATGTGTATGCTTTTGAAGGAGGAAGTTATTCGTCCATTGGCAAAATCAAAAAAGCGGTTGAATTATTACATCAGCTACATCCTGACATTATTATCTGCGATACGCCTTTAGCCATATTTGCTGCAAAATATTACCAACAGAAGGTTCAATGTCGTATTGTGTACGATGTTACAGAATGGTATCCATCTAAAAAAAATCTTGTTGGTTTGTCTGGATTAAAACGCATAATAAAGACAGCCACACTCAAGATAGCTAATAAGTTAGCTGCCCAATTTACAAATGGATTTATATTTGGAGAACAACTTAAAGCCGTTCCATTTCTAAAAAAACAGCCTCATAAGCCATCTGTTTTTACCTCTTATTATGCTGATTTACAATATATAAAAAATCAGCCTTCACAAACTATTTCAAACAACTGTAACTTATTTTATGCGGGGAATTTAACGGTAGAAAAAGGTTTCTTTGCCACTGTAGAGTCTATCATCTTAGCCGCCGAGAAATGCCCAAATACTCATTTCACACTCAAAATCATCACAAAACAACCTGAAGAATTAACACGTACACTGCCCTCCAATGTCACCATCAACATGATGACATTCATGCCATTTGAAGAATTTTGTAATGAAATTACCCGAAGTGATCTATTTCTCGATTTACGAACCAATGATAGCGAAAACACACAGTGTCTGCCCATCAAATTATTTTATTATCTAGCCTGTGGACGCCCTTCCATCTTTACCAATCTCAAGGCTATACAGATAGACGCGCCCGATTGTGCAACTTGTTGCCAATTAGTGAACCCTGCAAACACAGAAGAAGTGGCACAAGCTATCGCTGCTTATGTAAACAACCACGAATTATATACTGAACATGGCCTATTGGCTCGTCAGCTCGCAGAAAAAAAATATAACTGGGGAAATATAAAAGTAGAATTCGTCAAGTTCATCACGCAATTAGCGATGCAATAACTTAACTAACCACTGTGGACGACATCGATTAACCGTGAAATACGGTTGTAAAACAGCTCCAAATCCTTCGTAGAATCTGGAAACACCAGGAATTTGAGAACCTTCACAGTCAAACACCTTGGCTGTGCCAGCGTTGGTCTTCAACAAATAATCAACTAACAAAAACATGGCGCACAACTCTTTGCCTAACCTATTGGACGTTGGTACTAAATAAATAATGCGTGCATCCGTTTCAAGCGTCATCAACGTAGCCACCAATTCGTGATTGGCCGTAAAAACGCCATAACAAACGCCCATTTGGTGTTGTTGAGCAGCTTCGCACAACAAAGGCAATTTATGCCCTAATTCAAGTGGTTTATCGCCATTTTGTGAACGCCAAAAATCGACTAATACAGAACTTTCAATAGTCGCAACTTGTAAACCGGCCTGCTCTGCTTTACTGATATTGCGTTTTGTATTTTTTGAAAACGCCTGTTGAATCACGCTATAACTGGCACTCAAATCGATAATACGATTAGGCAGAGACTTAAAAGTACCTAGATGACCGTAATGAAGATTAAAATCATAACTCAGATACGGAATATGGCGAAGAAACTCATCAATAATATCGGAAGTCAAGTGTTCTTTAGAGAATATCCCTAATTGCTGTGTCCAACGTGGTTGAATAACATAAGCAATGCCAAATTTACGCTTTACAGGCAATGGCATCACATACGTGTAATCGGGCGTCACTAATGCTTCCCATTGAGGCGAAACGACATCCAAAAACCACGAAAAGGCATAAGGCAGACGCACCAAAGCTTCTCCCACAGTCGCATCCCAAGCCGCTTTGTCAATATCGTGATGTTTTAAATGAGTCAATTTCATGCTGTTACGATGTGTATAATTTTGTGATTAACAACCCACCAACAAATGTTCTACTAATATTTTAGTGCCTATGGCAAACAGAATAAGTCCGCCTATGAGCTCTACATTTATTTTAAATCGTTTGCCAAAGGTAATGCCAATAATACAGCCTAAAATGGTAAACACCAAACTTACCAAAGCGATAATGCCCGATGCCGTATAAATTAAATGACCCATAGGCACAAAAATTAATCCAGTAGCTAGCGCATCAATACTTGTTGCAAACGACAGTGTAATCAGCATTTTAAAGGATCCAAACGGGCTATTTTTATGACAGCACGTATCTGGCTTAAAACCCTCGATTCCCATTTTGACACCTAAATAACCAAGAATCACAAAAGCTAGCCAATGATCAATCGCCGTTATTTGAGCGGCAAAACTCACACCAGCGAGCCAACCCAACAAAGGCATTACACCTTGAAAAAGACCAAAAAAGAAGCCCATTCGTAGCATTTTAGGCCAATTATAATGACCATACGACACGCTGCTCGCAATAGCCACCGCAAAACAATCCATGGCCAAACCCACAGCAATTAAAACAATTTCAAGTAAGGTCATCGTTTAAATTCTGCCTCGTAAGCAGCGGCAGCTTGCTCTAATTCGTTATACCAAGCCTCCCCAAATTTGCGAATTAATGGCACTTTTAAAAATTTATACACAGGTAATTTCAACTGCTTCCCATTTCGCTCAGCACAGGCACACACATCCCAACGGTGATAATTAACCGCTGTAAAGCGTTTATAGTGCTCTAATCGCACAGGATACAAATGACATGATATCGGTTTATAAAAACTGGTTCGCCCCTCCCGATAGGCTTTTTCAAGCGCACATTTGCAAATGCCATCGGCCGCATCGGTATAAGTAAACACACATTCACGCCCATTAACGATGGATGTCACCATATCGCCGTCAGCATCCACATAAGCCACTCCTTGAGCATCAATTATGGCTTTACTAGCCTCCGATAAATCGTTCCACACAGCAGGTAACGCCTCTTCCAATTGAGCTACTTCATCAAGCTCCAACGGTGCGCCAGCATCGCCTTCGATACAACACGCACCACGACAAATGCCTAAGTCGCAACAGAACTGTTGTTCGAACAAATCGAAGCTCACTACCGTATTCCCTATTTCTACCATTTTTATAAATTTGTCGCAAAGATAATCATTAGTTACGACCTATACGACACAAGTGTAAATTTTTCGACCAGATTAGCGCAAAAATAGCTAACTTTGTACACGCATTTTTTGTGACATTGACCGCTATTGTGTCCCCCATAACTTGCGTACAAATCGTTTAAAAAGCGTATGACTATATGACTGAATTACAACTCACATTAACGCCAAAAGAATCTTCGGAAGAATCTGAATTAAAAAAGGTTATAGCAAATAAGTTAAATATTCACATTAACCATATTTCACATATTCAGCTGGTTAAAAAATCCATAGATTCGAGAAGTAGACAACCACTTGTACTGCTGAAAGTGCGCGTATTTTTAGGCGACGAACGCCCCGAATATCGATACGAAAATACGTTTCATTATGGCGACGTTTCGAAGAAACCTGCAGTCATTATTGTGGGTTCTGGCCCTGCTGGGTTATTTGCCGCTTTACGCTTAATTGAATTAGGCTTACGCCCGATTGTACTCGAACGCGGCAAAGAGGTTTCAGAACGCAAGAAAGACATTGCGCAGCTCAACCGAAACACGGCGTTAAACGTAGAATCGAATTACTGCTTTGGCGAAGGCGGTGCAGGCACTTTTTCGGACGGAAAACTCTACACACGCTCCAAAAAACGCGGTAATACACAACGTATTTTCGAAATATTCCATCAACATGGTGCGCAAGATGAAATTCTCTTTGAAGCACATCCACACATAGGCACCGATCGACTGCCAGTTGTCATAAAAAACATGCGACAACGCATCATCGATTGTGGTGGTGAAATACACTTCGACCATAAAGTGGTTGAATTGTTAATTACCGACCATCAAATACAAGGCGTTAAAACTGAAAACGGTCAAATTTACAAAGCCAATAACGTAATTTTAGCCACAGGTCATTCAGCCCGTGATATTTACCACGTATTGCATCAACAAGGTATAAAATTAGAAGCGAAGGGATTTGCTATGGGAGTAAGAATTGAGCATTCTCAATCGTTAATCGATGAAATTCAATATCATAGCAAAATACGTAATCCCTACTTGCCAGCCGCATCATACGCACTTGTTAACCAAGTTGACGGACGTGGCGTATACTCTTTTTGCATGTGTCCTGGTGGCCATATTGTACCTTCAGCCACAGCCGACCAACAAATTGTAGTTAATGGCATGTCGGCTTCGCACCGTAGCTCTCCATTTGCCAATTCGGGCATGGTGGTAGAAATACGCCCCGAAGATTTAACCGAATATGCCCAATTTGGTGAACTATGTGGATTACGTTTTCAAGAAGACTTAGAACGTTTGGCTTGGGAACACAACGGCGGTGATTTGCAAACAGCACCAGCACAACGCCTCAAGGACTTTGTCAACGGTCGTTTATCTGCTGATTTACCACCTTGCTCTTATCTCCCAGGCATTGTATCATCGCCTTTACACAAATGGCTGCCTCCACGCATTGGTAAACGCCTACAAGAAGGATTTAAAGCCTTCGATCAGAAAATGCGAGGTTTTCTGACTAACGACGCCGTGATTGTTGGTGTTGAAAGTCGTTCATCATCGCCTATACGCATTCCACGTGATGCAGAAACGCTGGAACACATCGAAATAAAAGGACTCTATCCGTGTGGCGAAGGCTCTGGTTATGCAGGCGGCATTACCTCATCAGCTATGGATGGCGAACTCTGTGCTGAAAAAATTGCAGAGAAAATTAATTAACTAGTATAATAATACAAAAACACCTTGCAAAATCAGATTTTGCAAGGTGTTTTTATTTTAAAAGAGTCACAAAATACTATATCCCAAAATTTTCAGGTATCTTACCCACTTTAGTTCTAAAAAAAGCTTTTATTTCAGCCATATCGCTCTCCATATTACCAGTTGGTTGGAAAACCGTTCCATACCCTATTTCTTTTTTAGCAAAATCAATATACGTCAATACAATAGGTACGCCAGCCTTTTGAGCAATGATGTAAAAGCCTTTTTTCCAATCTGGAACAGCTTTACGCGTACCCTCTGGCGTGATGGCAATATGAAACACGTCATGTTTTGAGAATTCCTCTGCTATTTGATCGGTTAACGCCGTTTTTTTACTTCTGTCCACAGGCACGCCACCCAAACTACGCATCAACCCACCCAAAGGGAAACGAAACCACTCTTTTTTCATAAAAAAGTGGGCATCTAAATGCACCGCCTTTTTAAATAACATACCGTAAATAAAATCCCAATTACTGGTGTGTGGTGCCACACAAAGCACGCTTTTAGCTGGCAGTTTTACCTCGTTAGGGATGGTCCATCCTTGGAATTCCAATAAGCGATAAGCCCAATTTTTTTTCATAAATTTTAGAAATTTTTGAATGGCAAAGATACAAAAAGGAGTCGGTTAAGCAAGAATATGATAGGCTTTAACGACCTAAAACCACTTTTTTGTCTAAAAAAGTTGGTATCTAATTATAAATCCATTATCTTTGCCCGCATAAATCCTTTTATTTAACACTAAACCCACACGCCTATCGTAACATTATTACTTTGATTCACTAAAACAACAAGGTAATGAAACTACTACAATCTTTGACCGATGAAGAATTGGTCAGAAGTTACGAGCAAGGCTGCAATCAAGCGTTTGAAGTTCTACTATTGCGTCACAAGGATCGCTTATTTGGGTATATTTTCAATATCACCCGGAATCGCGATTTGACTGACGACATTTTTCAAGAAACGTTTATTAAAGTCATTACAAACATTAAGCAAGGACGTTATGTCGATTCGGGCAAATTCTTTGCCTGGATGTCGCGCATAGCACATAACTTAGTGATTGACCATTATCGCCGTACGGAAAGTGAAAATACCTTTTCTAACGATGATAATGAAGAGTATGACGTATTGAATAACGCGAAACTCTACGACGACAATATTCAGGATTGTATTGTGTACGAAGAGACGCTCAAAGATATGGTTAAATTACTCGATTTACTGCCAGAATCGCAGCGTTCCATCGTAGAAATGAGATTTTACAAAGATTTAAGTTTTAAGGAAATAGCTGAATTACAAAATATTAGCATCAATACAGCCTTAGGACGAATGCGTTATGCCATTTTAAACCTCCGTAAATTGGCCACCGAGAAAAATTTACTATCCGACTTTGAACACATAGCCTCCTAAATTTTAAATAACGGCACACAATAATACGATAAGGAAATCGTTTTATAGACAAATAAACCATTTATTTGCCTATGATAAAAAATTTTACTCCTCATCAAAAACCCGAAAAAATCACCAAACAACTCCAACCCAAGGAAACCACCCTTCAAACTATTTTAGCCTTTGCAGCGGCTTATCAGGTTGAAAAATTGGTCAATGGTGATATTTTACAATTCGTTATGAATTAAATCATTAAATAAGAGGTTTCACCGAAAGGTAGAACCTCTTATTCGTTTCGCCCGCTCATATTTTTGCAATCCGTATTTTTTTAGTATTTTTGCCAATAATTTACTACTTAAAACACGTGAAAACCATGAAAAAAATGATTGCTCCATCATTACTTTCAGCCAATTTCGGGAATCTGGAACAGGATATCAACATAATCAACCAAAGTGATGCCGATTGGCTCCATATCGACGTTATGGATGGCGTTTTTGTACCAAATATTTCATTTGGCTTTCCCGTTTTAAAATATGTAAGTAAGTTGAGCCAAAAGCCACTCGACGTACATTTGATGATAGTAGAACCTGATAAATTTATTGATGAGGTAAAAGCCACAGGAGCTATTATGATGAACGTGCACTACGAAGCCTGCACTCACCTACATAGAACCATACAACGCATCCACGCAGCTGGCATGCAAGCAGGTGTTACGCTTAATCCTCACACGCCAGTGGAGCTACTCGAGGACATTATTTGCGACGTAGACATGGTATTACTTATGTCTGTCAATCCTGGTTTTGGTGGCCAAAGCTTCATTACCAATACTTATCACAAACTAGAACGTCTGCGCGACATGATTACACGTCGTGGATCGAAAGCGCTTATTCAAGTAGATGGCGGCGTCACTACCGACAATTGTCAGCAACTGTTTGCAGCTGGAGCCGATTGTCTAGTAGCAGGCAGTTCCGTGTTCGGTTCTGACGATATGATTGCCACAATTAAAAAGCTCAAGCAATAATTAAACATAACCTTATAAGAATCTAAAACACACGTTATCACGTGTACCAAAACAGTGAATAATATGTCCATTCAGATCAAAGAAGTAACATCTCAAAAAGATTTAAAAGCGTTTATACGCTTTGGTACAAAGTTATATGAAGGTAATCCTTTTTTCTGTCCCGCCTTAGAATTTGACGAATTAAATACCTTTAACCCTAAAAAAAATCCAACACTCGAATTGTGTGACCACATTTGTTATTTAGCCTATAAAGAGGGTGAAATTGTGGGGCGTATTGCTGGCATTATCAACTACACTGCCAACGAAAAGTGGAAAAAGAAGCGTCTACGTTTTGGCTGGTTCGATTTTATCGACGACAAAGCCGTTTCACAAGCGTTGCTAACAGCCGTTCAAACGTGGGGAAAAGCCAAAGGCATGACCGAAATGAATGGTCCAGTAGGTTTTACCGATTTCGACCATCAAGGATTACTTGTCAGAGGCTTTGAATACGACTCGCCTATGGCTAGTTTGTATAATTTCCCATATTATGTAGATCATTTTGAAGCATTTGGGCTACAAAAAGAAATTGATTGGATTGAATACCGTGTATTTATTCCAAACGCCGTACCTGAACGTTTAGATCGCGTAGCGAAAATTGTTTTAGATCGCTATAAGCTTAATATTGTGAAGTTTAAATCGCAGAAAGAACTCGTAAAACGGTTTCCAAATTACGAATATCTCGATGTCATTGACCAAGCGTATCAACCACTCTACAACTATCAACCGCTGACCAAAAAACAAAAGAAATACTACAGTGATATGTATTTCCCATTGGTTAACTATGATTTCATAACCTTTATCACCAATGAACACGATGAACTTGTGGGCGTTGGCGTTGGTATGCCCGATATATCGCCAGCATTGCGCAAAAGTAAAGGTAAACTCTTCCCATTCGGTTGGTTTCATATACTAAAAGCCCTGAAAGCTAAAAAGATAAAAGCCTTTGACTTATTACTCATTGCCGTTCGACCTGATTATCAAAACAAAGGCGTCAACTCGCTCTTCTTTTACGATCAAACAAAATATTTCATTCAATATGGCATAGAATACTCCGAAACAACGGCTATTTTGGAAACAAATGCTAAAAACCAGGCCAATTGGGAGCATTTTGAAACCATACAACACAAACAACGTCGTGCTTTCTTAAAAGCGATTGAATAATACACCAAGCGCATTTAGAACAAGCTACAAATCAATAATCCGTTTTGTAAATTAACATAACGGATTATTTTTATTAAACCCATACACCTTTTAAAAGACTCATTTATGGCTATTGAAATTAGAGAAGTTACCACAAAAAAAGAGCTCAAACAGTTCATACAGTTTGGCATCGACTTATACAAAGGCAATCCCTATTATTGTCCACCTTTAGAATTTGACGAATTAAATACCTTTAACCCTAAAAAAAATCCAACACTCGAATTGTGTGACCACATTTGTTATTTAGCCTATAAAGAGGGTGAAATTGTGGGGCGTATTGCTGGCATTATCAACTACACTGCCAACGAAAAGTGGAAAAAGAAGCGTCTACGTTTTGGCTGGTTCGATTTTATCGACGACAAAGCCGTTTCACAAGCGTTGCTAACAGCCGTTCAAACGTGGGGAAAAGCCAAAGGCATGACCGAAATGAATGGTCCAGTAGGTTTTACCGATTTCGACCATCAAGGATTACTTGTCAGAGGCTTTGAATACGACTCGCCTATGGCTAGTTTGTATAATTTCCCATATTATGTAGATCATTTTGAAGCATTTGGGCTACAAAAAGAAATTGATTGGATTGAATACCGTGTATTTATTCCAAACGCCGTACCTGAACGTTTAGATCGCGTAGCGAAAATTGTTTTAGATCGCTATAAGCTTAATATTGTGAAGTTTAAATCGCAGAAAGAACTCGTAAAACGGTTTCCAAATTACGAATATCTCGATGTCATTGACCAAGCGTATCAACCACTCTACAACTATCAACCGCTGACCAAAAAACAAAAGAAATACTACAGTGATATGTATTTCCCATTGGTTAACTATGATTTCATAACCTTTATCACCAATGAACACGATGAACTTGTGGGCGTTGGCGTTGGTATGCCCGATATATCGCCAGCATTGCGCAAAAGTAAAGGTAAACTCTTCCCATTCGGTTGGTTTCATATACTAAAAGCCCTGAAAGCTAAAAAGATAAAAGCCTTTGACTTATTACTCATTGCCGTTCGACCTGATTATCAAAACAAAGGCGTCAACTCGCTCTTCTTTTACGATCAAACAAAATATTTCATTCAATATGGCATAGAATACTCCGAAACAACGGCTATTTTGGAAACAAATGCTAAAAACCAGGCCAATTGGGAGCATTTTGAAACCATACAACACAAACAACGTCGTGCTTTCTTAAAAGCGATTGAATAATACACCAAGCGCATTTAGAACAAGCTACAAATCAATAATCCGTTTTGTAAATTAACATAACGGATTATTTTTATTAAACCCACACACCTTAAAAGACTCATTTATGGCTATTGAAATTAGAGAAGTTACTACAAAAAAAGAGCTCAAACAGTTCATACAGTTTGGCATCGATTTATTCAAAGGCAATCCCTATTATTGTCCTCCTTTGGTGTTCGATGAAATAAATACGTTTGACACAACAAAAAATCCAGCACACGAAATCTGTGACCATATCATTTATATGGCTTATCAAGACGGCAAAATTGTAGGTCGTATTGTGGGTATTATCAATCATAAAGCCAACGAAAAATGGGAAAACAAGCGACTACGTTTTGGCTGGTTCGATTTTATGGATGATTTAGCTGTATCCAAAGCCCTGTTAGAAGCAGTTCAAGCTTGGGGAAAGGCACACGGCATGACCGAAATGAATGGACCTGTAGGATTTACCGATTTTGACCATCAAGGTCTCTTAATTGAAGGATTTGAGTATAGCTCACCCATGGCTAGCTTATACAACTACCCTTATTATGAAAAACATTTTGAAGCATTTGGACTACAAAAAGAGATTGATTGGATTGAATACCGCTTAACTATGCCCGACGAAGTACCTCCACGCATGAAACGACTTGCAGGCGTTGTTATGGAGAAGTCAAAACTGACCATTCACAAAATTAGATCCATCAAAGAACTCAAAAAATACTACCCCAATAATGAGTATTTAGATGTCATTGACCAAGCGTATCAAAAGCTATACAACTATCAACCACTCACTGAAAAACAAAAAACGTATTATAGTAATATGTATTTCCCGTTATTAAATTTTGATTTTATAACGATTGTTATCAATGAACTAAAAGAAATTGTGGGAGTTGGTTTGGGAATGCCCGATATTTCAGACGCACTACGCAAAGCTAAAGGACGACTCTTTCCTTTTGGCTGGTATCATATCCTAAAAGCCTTGAAAGCTAAAAAGAACATGATGTATTTTGATATGTTAATTATCGCCGTACGTCCTGATTATCAAAATAAAGGTGTCAATGCCCTTTTCTTTTACGATACAGCACAGTCGTTCGTCAAATACGGCGTAAAATATGCAGAAACAACCTCAATTTTAGAAACAAACAATAAGAGCCAAGCCAACTTTGACGAATACGAAAAAATACAACACAAACGCCGTAGTGCTTATTTAAAACCCATTGCATAACGACTAGGAATAACACTATATTTCCACAAAAAAAAGGAACCTAATTAGGTTCCTTTTTTAGTTGAAATAGAATATTCTATTTGCCTGTAATAATGCGTTTTATCTCATTCAATTTATTCAAAGCTTCAATCGGAGTTAAGTTATTTAAGTCAGCATTCTTTATTTCGTCACGTACTTGAACCAATACAGGATCGTCAAGCTGGAAAAAGCTCAACTGCATACCCTCGCGTTGTGAGGCGTGTTCCAGATTTTTACCTGCTACCACCGATTGGCGATTGTCGGTTTCCAGTTGCGACAAGATTTCATCCGCACGACTGACTACTGATTTAGGCATACCGGCCATTTTAGCTACGTGAATACCAAAGCTGTGTTCGCTACCACCTTTTACTAATTTACGCAAGAAAATCACTTTCTTATCCAACTCCTTGACAGACACATTATAGTTTTTGATACGAGCATAGGATTTTTCCATCTCGTTCAACTCGTGATAATGCGTTGCAAATAAGGTTTTCGCTTGACAATTAGGACGTTCATGAATATACTCCACAATAGCCCAAGCAATGGAAATACCGTCGTAAGTACTTGTTCCACGCCCTAATTCGTCGAATAAAATCAAACTACGATGAGAAATATTGTTCAAGATACTAGCTGCTTCATTCATTTCCACCATAAACGTAGATTCACCCAACGAAATATTGTCGCTAGCTCCCACACGGGTAAAAATCTTATCAACAACTCCAATCGTGGCGCTATCAGCAGGCACGTAACAGCCAATTTGAGCCATCAACACAATAAGTGCTGTTTGCCTCAGCAAAGCCGATTTACCAGCCATATTTGGACCCGTAATGATAATAATCTGTTGTTTTTCAGAATCTAAATACACATCATTAGGCACGTAACTTTCACCTATGGGCAACTGTTTTTCAATCACCGGATGACGGCCTTGTTTGATATCTATCACATCGCTGTCGGTAACAACTGGACACTGATATTTATTCTCTTCTGACACGCGCGTAAACGACAATAGACAATCCAATTGTGCCAAAATACTGCAATTCAATTGAATGGCTGGAATATATTCCATAATAGCCGTCACTAAATCGGTAAACAACTTCGCCTCTATTGCGAATATACGGTCTTCGGCTCCTAATATCTTTTCTTCGTATATCTTAAGTTCTTGTGTAATATAGCGTTCCGCGTTTACAAGCGTTTGTTTACGTATCCACGTATCAGGCACCTTATCTTTGTGCGTATTACGTACTTCGATGTAGTAACCAAACACATTATTGTAGCTAATTTTGAGACTTGGGATACCCGTTTGTTCACTTTCGCGTTGCTGAATATGTAGCAAATAATCTTTACCCGAATAAGCAATACGACGCAGTTCATCCAACTCTTCATTCACGCCTTCAGCAATTACATTACCACGATTCAACAACATGGGCGGATTATCGGATAATTGACGCGCAATACGATCACGAATGATAGCACAGGCGTTCAACTGTTCACCAAAACGTTGTAACACCAAATTATCGGATTCAGAGCAACTCTTTTTGATTGGTTCGATAGCGGACAAAGCAATACGCAACTGCCCTACTTCACGAGGTGTAATACGCCCTACAGCTACTTTCGACAGTAAACGTTCCAAATCGCCAATAGTAGCCAACCAATCACTCAACACTAGCTTTTGATCGGGATATTTAAAGAAATGCGAAACCACGCTTAAACGATCATTTATCGGTTCCACGTCTTTGAGTGGAAAAGCCAACCAACGACGTAACAAACGACTTCCCATTGGTGTAATGGTTTTATCGATAACCGAACACAATGTACGTGCATTTTCGTTGTACGAACCAAACAACTCTAAATTGCGCACCGTAAATTTATCGAGCCACACATACCGTTCAGCCTCAATACGTGCCAAATGGGTGATGTGACTTATTTGTTTATGATGCGTTAAATCGAGGTAATATAAAATAGCAGCCGATGCAATGATGCCTAAACTCAAACTATCAACACCAAATCCTTTGAGATTTTGTACTTCAAAATGTTTCAGCAACCGATCATTGGCGGCTTCCAAGGTAAACACCCAATCGTCCTGTTCTTGTGTGTGAAATTTGCTTCCAAAAGCCAATTCAAATTCCTTACGTTTACCATGTTCATAAAGCACTTCTTTAGGAGCAAAGCTATTCAATAACTTTTCGACATAATCCAACGCACCTTCTGCTACCAAAAATTCCCCCGTAGAAATATCGAGTAACGAAATGCCGGCTTGATTTTTGGTGATGTGAACAGCCGCTAAAAAGTTATTTTCTTTGATATCAAGGATGGTATCATTGGTAGAAACACCAGGCGTAACGAGCTCTGTGATGCCACGTTTTACAAGACCTTTTACCAATTTTGGATCTTCAAGCTGGTCACAAATAGCCACGCGTAACCCTGCACGTACCAATTTAGGCAAATAGGTATCTAAGGCGTGATGTGGGAAACCTGCCATTTCAATGGCATCAGCATTTTTATTGGAACGTTTCGTTAACGTAATTCCTAAAATTTCGGAAGCTAAAACAGCGTCTTTTGCGTATGTTTCGTAAAAGTCACCACAACGAAACAACAATACAGCATCAGGATATTGATTCTTGATGTCGTAGAACTGTTGCATCATCGGAGTTATTTTGGGTTCTGTGCTCATTTGTATCTCTTAAAAATCTGTTCTTTCATCTAATTCACACTATAAAAGCGTGTTCACCATGTTACATTTAATTGCTTCGTGCCTTTTTTAAAAGAATGTTGACTACAATCTTCCAAGCGTAAACACAATCAGTTATAAAACAACCATGTTTTTCACAGGCTTCTAAATAACGCATCTCGGAATCTTGGATTTCATCCAATGTTTTAGGCATATCGGCATAAAAAGGTGGCAATAAGCCTGGACGAAACTTCGTGCGTTTTTCTTGTAATTCTTGAGAATAAAGGCTGAAGTAGTGATTACTCAATGGGCGAACACCTACCAATTTCATATCACCACGCAACACATTGATAAACATAGGTACCTCATCGAGCCAATATTTGCGCATAAACTTACCAACCGTTGTCACACGTATATCGTTGGAAATTTTGCCGCCTTCCTGCAAACTATTTTTCTCAAACATATAAGCTTGCAGATATTCGGCATATGGATGCATCGTACGCATTTTAAACACGTTAAAGAACTTTTTATTTTTACCAATACGACGTAGTTTAATCAATGGACCATAACGTTTTTTAAGTTGTCGTTCTGGTTGTTGTTTACGACGTGCTATCACAAATGTAGTATCACCTATCAGTTGTTCCTCTAACACTTCAAATCCGCAATAATACAACCGTCCCAACACTTCTGTATTTGATAAAACACGATTTTTACCTTGTGTTATATCATAATACAAACGACTGGTTATAAATAACTTAGGGATAATACGTCTGTAAATAAAATGACCTATATACAATAGCCAATTAATGCCCACAGGAAACTTTTTCAACAAACGTTGTTTATGAGTAGATTTTGCCTCAAAGCAACAGACCAAACCACCATGATCAGGTAATTTATCGTTGGCTGCACAAAATAATTTATTAATACCACGTATATCGTTTAAACGTACCAAATTGATAATCATATCGTACCGATAAGGACGCAAAGAAACCACATTAAACAATGTCGTAGTAGCCAAAACCAAGGTACTAGAACTACCTAAATCGACTTTCTGACGTAAAAAATTAAGCACATCCAAAGATGTTTGTTGTTCAATAGCTTTTTCAATGCCTTTTACAGCTTCTGGTTCGAGCGGATAAGCAGGTTTAACTAACGAAACGGGCTCACGTTCATCAAACGTTTTAGGTTCTTCGTCGAGATATACCGCATAAAATACCGTATGAAGCAGTGCAACCACCACTAAATTCTGAAAAAATACCGTGAAGACCAACACTAAAGATTGTAACACCGATAAATGAACCCATCCCAAATAAATGCATGGATGCACAATAACCAAAGTCAAAAGTGTGGTAGCAAATACTTGAAACGACGAGTCACGATAGCGATTATGATGTAATCCTCTATATTTTTTGAATGTATAACCAACTAAAAGCCAAACCGTAGTAACAAAAGCCAATGGGATACTATACCGAAAAACAAAGAACTCAACAGCATATCCTTTTGTCACAAAGAAGGCTCCTATTGAAACTAGAAAAAAGAATAGGTCAAGTATAACCAATTTGAGCATTGGTTTATAAATAACTCGACGTAACTTATATAATAATCGGTTATAGTGCATATACACGTTTTAGTGTGTGTTTATTAATCAAAACTAAATCATCATCCAGCATACTCACGTTGTTCGTATGAATCGCTTTCGCCAATTCCACCATTTTTAACAAGGGAGATACGCTCCCTTGCGCTCACCTACGTTGAGCTATCCCTCTCAACCTAATTAATGTGCGTTTCACTTGATTTTTAATGGTTTGTGCAACATATTCTTTCACCCAAGCCCCACGATTATCAGTCCAACGTTGAGGGTGAGTGGTAATTAACACCTTTTCTGGTAATTGACCACTCTCAATAGCCTTTATGATATTATCCGTGGTATGAAAAATCAAACCTTGTTTAATCCATTGGTCTTGATATACAGGAATTTTATCGCGTACGCTCACATGAAAGCCATCCCAACGACGCCCGGTATCGGTCAAATAAAATACTTGACTATAGTCAATATCAAAATACGGTTCACCAATAATGCCGTAAGTACGGTAATCGCATGTTTTCCAGAGTTCTTTTCCATCAAATTGGCTTTGTGGCGCGCCATGCATACAGATAGTTTTTACAGGATAATAGTTGCGGAAATAGGCCAATTGCGTCTCAAAATGCTTTTTTGCTTTTACTACATCACCTCCACAAATAGCCATATCTTCGTAGTGATAACCAATTTCGTGACCCAAATCGGAAATAGCTTTAATAATAGCAGGTTGATTACTTTGTGGCACCACTCTAAAATAATAACTAGCACGAATGCCTAACTCAGCCTCAATAAGTGCCGTAGCCAATGAACATTCAGCATACAAATCGACATCGTGGCGTAATAACACAAACCGACTCTGTCCAGATCCGCTCGCTAGGTGTTGGTAGTAATGTTCAAGCGTGTAAAACTGATAGCCCGCTTTCTGTAAAGCCAGCAAGAGACGATTATAAGTTTGAAGTGTAAAATCTCTCATACACGCAGTTATTAGCAATTAATTAATAATCCGGATGATGTGTCAACACGCTCATGATACAATGATCGAGCACCATGTGCAAATCTTCCGTTATTTGCATATCGTTCACAGGAATATGAACACCGTGGTGTGCTATTTGTTTCAATTTGCCACCGTCATAACCCGTTAATCCGATAGTCACACCACCATTTTCGCCAGCCCATTCAACAGCTTTGAGTACATTTTTAGAATTACCAGAACCTGAAATTCCAATCACAAAATCGCCTGGCTGAAAGTAATTTTTTAAAGGTTCCCAAAAGATATCATCGTATGACATATCGTTGGCATACGCCATCATAGTTGGTAAATTATCGTTCAAACAGATAAATTTGAACCGTTTTTCCTTACCATACGACAACCCTTTATTGAAATCGCACACATAGTGTGACGCCGTAGCAGCAGAGCCACCATTACCAAATACAAAAACCTGTTTCCCTTGGTCTTGTGCACTTAGTAATAAGTTCATCAAATTATTCAAATCCTCTACATTGATTTTGTCAATCGTTGCTTTCAAGGTTTGAAAATAGTGCTGTATGTTTGGTATAAAATTGTGTGCCATAGATTTAATCGGCTATATAAATAATTTTGGAGCCATAATTCTCAAATTGGAATGGTAATTCACGAGCGTGTTGCATTTCGCGACGGAATTTTTCTTGTTTATGTTCTGGGCAATAAAATAAAATAAAACCACTACCACCCGCGCCTAATAACTTGCCTCCTAATGCGCCTGCATCTAAGCCTTTTTGATATAATTCCGAAATATGATCGTTCGAAATACCACTCATGATAGATTGTTTGAGTAACCAACCTTCGTGCAAAATCCGTCCAAAGTCGTCAATTTGATTACGTTCCAATACATGTTTTAATTCGTACGCCATTTGTACCATATCGCGCACAATTTGGCGTTTATCGGCATGCCCCATCTCTTTATTTTGCTGTTCAAGAATGCCACTAGCCGAACGCGTTTCGCCCGTATAAATCATAATCAAATTCTTATCCAACTGACGTTTAGCATCAGCGCTCATAATCACCTTTTCCACATCAACCGAATCGGCATTGAACTTAATAAAATTCAAACCACCATAAGCTGCTGCATATTGATCTTGTTTGCCAATAGGTTCGCCTAATCTCCCAATTTCAATATCACAAGCCGTAGAAGCTAAATATTCAGCCGATACAAATTGACGTTTCCACGCATTCAAAACGTGTAACAAACACACTGTAAACGAACTACTTGAGCCCAATCCTGTACCAGCAGGTACATCGGCGATGGAGTTAATATCCAAACCAGAAACATTCAACATGGAGAGACATTCTCTAAAAATAGGATGTTTGATCTCTTCAAAAGTGTGTATCAACTCTGTTTTTGAATATTTCAACAACGTTTGATTTGGGAAAAAGAACTCATGCACCGCCAAATAGACGTATTTATCGATAGTGGTACTCAATACAGCACCAGATTCTTGCTCGTAAAAACTAGGAAGGTCGGAACCGCCTCCTGCAAACGAAATTCTAAGTGGCGTACGTGAAATTATCATAGTAATTCATTTATGGCGTGCAATAATGCATCCGCCCTATTGGTTTCAATTAATACACTCTTCTTAACACCAGCCGCTTCGCCAGCCATCACATCCCATTGTCTATCACCAATCATATACGATTGTTGTAAATCAATGTTCCAATCGCTGGCTGCTTGGAGCAACATACCTGGTTTAGGTTTACGACACGTGCATTCTATTTTATATTCGACACGCTCTTCTGGATATCCTTTGTCGGGGTGATGTGGACAAAAATAGATGGCGTCAACAAACGCATGCTCCTCGCCCAAACGTGTTTCTAGGCGTTTATGTATATCGGCTAAATCTTCCAATGAACAGAGATTACGCGCAATCACAGGTTGATTAGTCACAATAATAGCCAAATAACCAGCCGCATTAATCTGTTTGATAGCTGCTGCTGCACCAGGTAATAATTCTACCTGTTGCTTTTGCGACAACAAATTAACCTCTTTGCAAATCACGCCATCGCGATCTAAAAAGACTGCAGGACGTGGATATTTACGATTCAATCGAGCTACTTTACCCGACAGTACATCTTTTTCTACTTTCGCCCAGCGATCGGGCGTGCCCATATCTTTAATGTATTCAGACGATACATAACCTGCCAATGGTAACTGATGCGTCAATAAGCTCGGAAAAATATGTTTTCCAAAATCACTTTTTCCCTCGGGAATATAAGAGACGCAATCCTTATTTAAAATATACAATGCCGCATTCACCAGATTACGATAATCCTGTGCTGGGTCGTGTGGCTTCGAAATAAACGCTTTGACCATACCCTGTTCGTCGATTTCTACCAAATCAGAATCGTACGGATGATCGTTTGGATGTAAAAACAGCGTTGCTTTAGCACCACGTTGTTGGTGAGCTTGCAGCATAGCTTCCATATCAAAATCCATCATGGTATCGCCATAGAACACCCAAAACTCATCAGTCAACTGGTCGACCAATAAAGGCAAAGCGCCCGAAGTGCCAAGTGGTTCCTGTTCATGAAAATAGCTAATAGTAACGCCCCAGCGACTTCCATCGCCAAAATACGTTTCAATCTGATCGCCTAAATGACCAACGACAAATAAGATATCGGTAAAACCATAACGTTTAGCCAACTCAATTTGATATTCGACCACAGGCTTGCCTGCTATCGGAATCATCGATTTAGGAATATCGGCAGCTACCGACGCTATACGTGTGCCTTTACCACCAGCTATTATTACTACTTTCATATAGTTCTATTATAGTGTCAAAATTAGCAATAAATATCCATTATTTGAAAGTATATTGATAATCGGGATTTTTAATCATTATGTGTTTGCTTTGTGGATAGTTTTCGATAAACCAAGTTAAGAAAGCTGTCGGATCTATCTTTTGTGATATAAAATCCTGATAATGAACATCAAATTCAATCCGATTAAAAGCGGACGAAACGACTTGAACAGCCTTGTCAATAGAGGCTAATTGTTCATTTGGTCGAAACATATACAAAAGACCGTTTTCACATTCTTCGTCGGTGTACCCACGACCAACTTCATCAATATACACAGCAGGAGTTCCCAACACAACACTTTCGGAAGCCATGGTTGCGCTTTCACCAATAAACAAAGAAGCACCAGCCAACACATCGTGCATACGTTCGATAGGAATATGAATTTGATAGGGCTCCAAAGCCTCAGGGATTTTATCTTCGGACGTAATAAAAACTTTTACATGCTGGGACAACCTTTGTGCTAACTCAATCTTATTCTCAGTAGAAAAACCGCCGGCTAACCCTTTATCATGGTACGCATCCCACTTTACAAATCGTACAATCGCATATTTTTCATTTGGCTGTATACCCAATAACGAATAGGGCTCGGAAGGTGTAAATCTTTTTTTATGCAAATAGAATAACTCAATATTGCCAGCAAAATAGAGTTGGTCTTTACGTAATAATTCAGTATAACAGCGAGGCAAAATAATAGCTGACGACAAAACCGCAAAGGGGCGACTCATTTTGGCTGCATGTTCCGTGTCGTCTAAAATTATATGCTTTTTACGTAATAGAAAAGCCGCCACTGACGTATAAGGATCTGTACGCGTAATAGCTATATTAATTTTGTGTTTGCACAAGAATTTCAATACAAAAAAGGTATTAACGAGCAACGTTTTAGATCTAGACGAAAAAGTTTTTTGTGGTTTTTTGAGTACTTGATGAGGAATACCATATGTATTAAGTAGTTGTACACAAATATCTTTATTGGTTGTTAGCCAATAGACTTGGTGTCCTTTTTTAATCAATTCTTCTCGTACCAATCTAAAGTTATGTACTTGAGCGGGATGTCCTGTAACAAAAAGTATATTCATAGTATCACTAATAATAAGTAGGAAATACAACAATTCTGTGAACGATTGTTTCTGCATTTTTACACGTACCCAATACATATCCAAATTGTTGAGCCCATTGAATGGCGTTCGAAAAATGAGGAGCCACTTCTATATTTTTGGAGGCAAAACCAATGATTACCGAATCACGCTGAGTTGATAATGTAGGAAGCATAAAGCCATTACTACCATCCAAATTAGGAATAAAAAGTGTTGGATACCTTTCATGCAGTGTCGAAGCTAATTCGGTAATACGTTGTAATCTAATTTGTTTAATAGCAGGAACATTGGTTATTTGATGTTTAAATCGGGAATAATTGACACGACACATCCGCGTTTCTGTTTCCTTACGTGTAACTTCAAGCGACGCATTCTTTTTCTGCTTTAATGGTAATGTTATCCAAGCGTACAATAATGGCGTATACATCCATCCATACACAACACCTCTAATCAATTGTTTAACTTCTCCAATCCACGTAGGAGATTTTAAATCATTATATGTCAATTTAATAGCAGGTAAGTAAGAAGCGTTATTCACACGCAGATAACCACCATCGCCTATCGATGGGAACTTGGCCACCCCAATAGAAAATGTGGCTAAATCACCCAAGGAACCAGCTTGGTGATGATTTAATTCGGACAAGTAAGCGTGCGCGCAATCTTCAATAATCGGGATTTGAGGACAAATAGAACGAATAGCCATCACATCGTTTTGCAAACCAAATAGATGAGTTACCACCAAAGCCGATAGATTCTGACCTTTTAATTTCAAATCGTTCGTATCAAGTCTTAAATCGTCCGTAACATCAATAAATTCGATGTTATAACCAGCTTGAATAACGGCATTCATCACGGTATGACAATTGAAAGCCATAATGCCTACTTTTGCATTAGCTGGAAGCTGTAATGAAGACAAAGCTACACGCAAAGCTGTACGAGAATGGTTACAATAGAACACATCTCCGATTGGAACAACGGCCGTTGTACTAAACAACCCTTTCAACGATTGGTAAAAATCGGAAAATCGATAGCGTATTTCTAATCGTGGTATCATTTAAATCAATCAGTTATGATATGTAAAACTAACAGACCTCACTCTGCAAGTTGATCCACTAACGCTTTGTCAATGGTTTTTATTAGTTTCGCTGGATTTCCAGCAACAATTGTGTATGGCGCAACATCGTGCGTAACAACACTACCCGACCCAACCACACTACACGTTCCAATTTCGACATTCGGCATAATAATAGCTCCAGCTCCAATCCAAGCATCCTCGTGAATAATGATAGAGCGCTTAGGATAGGATAAAACAGGTTTTAATCGACTGTTATTAGGTTGAGAAGCTACAACAAGGGTTACATTTGGTCCAAAACTCACTCTATTGCCAATCGTTAAATTCATTGATTTATCGGCATAACCAACTGTAACAGTGAGCCCATTGCCAATATAAACTCCTTTACCAATATTGAAACCGCTATGACGTAATGCCCACACACGACACTTACTGTAAGAGGATGGCAAAATGTAGGAAAGCAAGAATTTTCGTTTAAGTTTTAACCAATTCATAGCCATATCATTCGTTTTTTATTTTTATTTTTTTGTGGCGCTATTCCCCATTTTAGTGAGTGTGTAGCACAATATTGGAAACAAAGATAACTATTTTTTTTACACCTATTTTGACTATTTATTAAAGTTTTTTAGATTGGCTTTTCAACGCACTACGGAAAAGGCTTTTTTAACCCATTTGTAGAACGTAAATCCAACTCGCCCGACGATCATCAGAAGTGGTTTATGTACTTTTTCGTAACGACCATAATTCACTAATGTTCCGCCAAATTTCAACTTGTGTTCGCGCACACCGTAAGGTATGTCAGGCTTACCTGCACCGCCAAAATCAAACAGTTCGTACGCGGCATTTTTAGCCCAAAACAGCATATGATAAGGAATAAAATCGTTTGGATAGCGATTTTTATAATCATCGTCGGCTCCAGCATACCAATCGTACAAATGTTTACCAGTTGACAGTTCCATACGAGAACCTATAATGTGACCATCTAATTTGGCTACAAACAGTTTTAAAAAACCAGCGGGCGCCAATTGCAAAAAAGCATTATCAAAAAAATGACGGGATGGAGCTGGCAATCCAATACGTTTATAGGTATCAAATATCTGCTTGACAGACACATCAAACGATTCGTAATCGGTTACTTCTTCAAACGTTACACCTTTGTTTAACGATTTTGAAATATTGGCACGTTTATTTTTACTAATACCGTGCCTAATAAACTCTTCCGACTGTGTTAAATCGTGTAAAATATCAAGATGCTCTTCGTAACGGTAATTTAATTGGTCAAAAGCTGTTCGTAACCAAGTCATATCATACAAATTGCGGACTTGCGAATAAATAACTCGTTTAGACACATACTGTTCGTAAGTGGCTAATAATTGAGCACCAACAGTGGCGTCATTATCCTGAACCAACGGACATCCCATAAGTACCGAACGCGCTGTAAACGTACCTAAAATTCCTTTAAACTCACGTTGAATACAAGCTACCAAAACACCTAAGAAAACGCCGTTATCATCAATAATCGCACAAGCAAAAGGTTCATATAAAGGCGTTTTCTCATACACGTCTACCATTTCGGGTAAATGAAATACTTCACCATGTGGATGGTTCAACACAAAGGATTGCCATTGTGATCGATAATCACTTTGACTCGTTAAAATTACACGCTTCATGATTTGACTACATTTGTATAAATGGCTACAATTTTTTCAGCTACCTTTTGGTTTTCTAGTCCCAACTCAACGATGCGTTGACGTCCTTGGGTACGCTCCTTAAAATCGATGGCCAATTGTAATTTTTCGGCTATTTGCTTCGGGTCGCGACTTACGAGATAGCAACCATCCACACCCGATGTTATCTCTTTTACATCACCCACATCAACGCTTACCAATGGACATCCACACGCCATCACTTCTTTAATAAATTGTGGAGAACCTTCGCTATGAGAAGTCATTAAAGCAGCATCAACTGCATGCATCAGATAATTAACCTCCACTCTAGAATAGCCTTTTAACTCAAGAAGTTCTACATTGTTCAACAAAGCAATAGCTTTTTCGGCTAATTCTGGATTTTTAACTCGATTAGAAAATGAGCCAGCAAATAGCACATACGTTTTTGTGGTATCAAGGTGCAATTGCAATCGAGCATTGTGCTTGGACAGCATTCTAAAATTGTCGGAATTAACTCCGCAAGGAAGTAAAGCAAACTTCTTAGTTGGGCGAGCAATATCGACATTTTTTTGTGATACAAAAATGGTATATGCCGATAATCTCATGGCAATTTTTGAAAAAGGCAATACCTTACGGTTATTAATATCACTCCCATGAAACGTTGTTACCACAGGAACTCGTCTTTGTAATACAGACAACAAACCAGAAAGACCATAATGAGCATGAATAACATCGGGTTTATAGTCTTGTATAATACGCTTTAACCCTTTATAATTACTCACATAACCCCATATACCTCGCCCCTGAATACCGAAAAAGTGAACAGTATGCCCTAACTGCTCTAAAGCGGCTGATTGCTCAAGAATAAAGGGGGCAAAAAACCCTTTATTAAAACTAGCAACAATTAAAATCTTCATGCTCTAACCATTTATTTAAAAGTTCATTTGCATTAAACCAACCCTCTACCTGCTAAT
The DNA here is from genome assembly GCA_964570565.1 of uncultured Paludibacteraceae bacterium. Lineage (GTDB taxonomy): Bacteria > Bacteroidota > Bacteroidia > Bacteroidales > Paludibacteraceae > W0P28-013. The sequence goes on along the minus strand of CAZMYT010000004.1, from coordinate 166,223 downwards.
TTAAACCAACACCAACCAATGATAACAACCAAAATAAATACGGTCCAATAATCAAAAAGCTTTTTATATTGATTTGTCATCTCCGAAATACCATAGGCGGCAAAAATTAAAGCAACAGGTAAGGCGGGTAAATGAAAACGTTCAGACTGTGCGAAATGACTCAGCGCCAAAATTCCTAGATAAGTCAAAATGTAAGCGATTAATAAGGTATGTTTACGCCATAATTTGCGTTTTATAATTAGGTAAAATGCCAAAATAACAAAAAACGATAAAATATTCTTCACATAATTATTACCATTCACCATCATTTGATTTTCTTGATAATCCACATGCACCATGGTGGGGAACGGTATAGTAAAAATCAACGGAGCAAAGACGGCAGCACCCGCATATTTAGCAAACTGATTACCACCTTCCCTTTGTGAACGCCACTCCATATTTTTCGATTGTTCTTCAGATCCACTTTTTTGCCACACCTCTTCTATTTCTGTAGAAATACTGCCCCCTAAAAACACTAACACAGCGGAAGTCCCCCACAATAATAAGACCATACGTTTATGCCTATTCAACACATTTGCTTCAGAAAATAAGACCGCCGTACCCACAGCAAAAATAGCCGTCACACCCAATACGGTACGAAAAAAGAATAAAGAGACTAACAATAACACGGGTAATATCAATACTTTTAACGAGAGGTGTTTGGTACGTATCACAAAATCTATGCGTTCCAAAAACCAAACAGATAAAAACACCATCTCTGTTTCTTTTAAATGCAACCCACAATAGTAAATAAAATGGGGCATAACTAGGGTAAACACCGCAGCCATACGCCCCACATACTCACCAAAATTACGTTTTGCCAAGCGGTATATTAATAAGCACATATAAGCACTTAAGGCTGCTTTGACCAAACGAGCCACTAAAATACTACCAAAGGTGAGAACATATTGTACTCCCAAACTAAAGGGATATCCCATGTCGGAATAACGACCTGCAATATAACTAAAATAAGTTTGTATTTTACCACTCAATAACAACTCGCGCACCCATAAAGCAGATTGATGATACCCTATAGCATCAGCTGTACCATATTCAAAAGGTTGTCCAGTCATCAGATTGTAAAATAGATAAGAAAACAACACATACACAACACGAATAATCAAGGCTGTAAAAAATACCTTTTTCTCAAATAAGCGAGGCGAATAATTAATCCAATTACGAGTTAATCGATTACTCACATAGAAAAAGGCAACAACCTCTACCAAGCCAAATACCATCCATAGGAAAGACATGGCATTATTAAAGAACAATACAGACACCAATATAAGAGCAACAACATAAAAGGTTACTGCTTTATTGGCGATATATTTAGGAAAGTAATTAAGCAAAATTAATTAAAAATATAGAAAAATGGATTATGGATATATAGATAATTGATTATGGATGAATTGATATATAGATTATGGATGAATGGATTATAGATAAATCAATAATCAATGTTGTTATTGTGTTTTGTACATCGATAATCTATTATCAATAATCAATATTGTTTTTGTGTTTTGTACATCGATAATCTATTATCAATAATCAATATTATTGTTTTTGTTTTATACGTTTTTTCAGGGTTTGAATACTGGCTGTAAGCATTTTTAAGAGCTCTAATGCATCATTCGATAAACTTTCCGATTCTGCTTTGGTTATATAATTTGTAAGATACAGTAATTCAATCCAATACAGAGATTCGTTACACTCTTTTTGAGCTATCGCTAATTTATGAACTAAATCGGCATCACTTTCAGCATGATAAGCCTCTCGTTGTAAAGCTCCAATGGCTGTTCCACTCCGCAATAATTGTCGAGATATATCGTGTTCATGCTTTTGCTCACACAAATAACTACGCAACTTCACCACACACACAGCAAACGCCATACACTTGTCACGAAACGCTATTTGTTTGTCATTCAAAATATTAAAATTATAGATAAATCAATATATAGATTATGGATAAATGGATTATGGATAAATCAATAATCTATTATCAATAATCAATGGCATTGTGTTTTGTACATCAATAATCTATTATCAATAATCAATGCTTTACAGTGTATTATACAAATTTGACAACGCCAACATATGCTGTTCAATGCTGTAGGTACTACGTACTTCCTGCGCATGCGAACACGCTTGTTGTTTATAGTGTTCTTTATGGTCTACAAAAGTAATAAATTTATTGAATAAATCGGCTGCATCCTTGGTTTTATAGATAGTTGCCCATCTACCTTGTTGCGTAATTTCTACCATAACCTCCCAATCGTTTACAAAGGTTGGCACGCCAGCCGCAATCGCTTCGATGACAGCTATACCAAACGTATCGTGGTCGGTACTATAAATAAAAGCATCCAACTGTTTTAAAATGGCTGGAACATCGCCACGCCCACCCAGAAAATGAACACAATTGAGCAACTGATGTTCTTGACAATAGGCAACACAATCGTCATACAACCAAGGCTCTGATTCACTTTTGCGACCAACAAAATAGAAATCGAACGGCACACCAGCCTCTTTTAATAACTTCAGAAATTGACAAACGGTATTTTGTTCGCGTCCGCGAACAAAATTGCCGACCATCGCCAATTTGAGTCCCTGCGAAGCAGGGTCGCCACCAATTGGTAAATCAACTTGCGCTACCTGTTGGTCTAATTTATCGAAATTAACGCCATTATAAACTACGTGCTGTTTATGGTGGTCTTTTAATTGATAAGATTTAATATAATAATCTCGTTGTGATGCACTTACAAAAAAATTAGCATCCACCCAATGAGCACTAAAACGCATAAAACGCCGCATCAGTTTTCCAGCATTAAAATCGTATCCATGAAACGTTTGCACCACTTTAATATCCGTTCCAACACACGCTATACGAGCATACACCGCATCCAAAGACTGTTGCGCATGCACTACATCTACGCGTTCACGTTGCAATAAACGACGCAGTTTGACAAAATAACTCACATCACCCACGAACCGCGGTGCTAAAGCTATCATTTTTTCACCAGTCGCTTTAAAACCGGGCAAATAAGCACCACTTTTACGATGGATGCCAACCACTTGAAATGGTGCTTGCGATGCTTTTTTAAACACATCTAACACCAACGTTTCGGTACCGCCCCGATTTAATGAACCTAATAAATACGCTACTTTCATGTGTGTTTAGTTTTATTTATTCAAATTTAATCAGGTCAGCCAACTGCAAAAAATAGTTATTAGTCCAAATTTCCAATGCTTTAGGTTTTTTTATAAAAGGTGCCACATCCTGTTTCACCTGTTTGATATCAGTGGAAGCTAACCGCTCCTTAAGGAGTTGTAAGAATTGGTTTTCATCCATCTCCAAGCCATTTAAAACCCTAATACGTTCTTGTAGATGAGTAAAATTTAAGGGAACTTCATGGCGAACGTACCATTCAAAGTCATACCAATCACGGCCTTTTACACGATTTTTCCAGGTTCTAAAAACTAATGCGTGCATTTTCCCCGCATATAAATTAGGTAGTGTAAAACAGCGTGTCATAAACGAATAGGGACGCAATAACAATTTATGTTCAGTTTGAAATTGCAACGGAGGTTGGGTATCCACCTCTATTTTTATTTTCAAACTTTTCTCAGTCTTAAATACCACATCATACACATCTGTATCGTCCTTTAAGAAGGCTGAATCAACTTTACTGAACTGCGTTTTATCTTTTTTAGTAATCTCCACCTCTCGGCCTACCAAATGAAACTCTTCGATAATAGCGGGAAAATAGTGTTCAATTTTAAACGACTCATCGGCCACCAAAAGAGAAAAATCCATATCTTCTGAAAATCGCTCCATGTTATGAAAAATCCGTAAGCAAGTTCCGCCATAAAACGCAGCTTTATCGAAAAAACCTCCTCGATAAAGTCCAGCTAACGTTATTTTTTGCATAACTTCATACATGGCATTTCGTCTATCCTTATCGGTCACCATTTGATAGGACGAAACCATTTGTTCAAACATTGGATTCATGATTTTCTGATGAGGTGAATTAAATTGGTAATGATAGGCTTTTTTTTACCATACAACAGACATTGTTTTAGAATTTCCACATCCATCTTAAAAAATGCCTGCATGTCAAACCGTATATCCTCTTCTAAATAGGTTCTGATTTCCTTTTGATAACGGAGATTTAGGTTGGGTGTGTTTATAATTAAGTCGCACAAAGCTTTCTCTGGAGTTGCCATTAAAAAAAACAAACCTTCTTTCGATTCTTGCCTAATACCTATGGTAAAATAATCGTTCGAACAGTGTGTATAATCAAATGTGCCTAATGCATTTGTAAAACTTCTAGCATGTTTTGTGGTCATTGAATACAGCGTATAAACCTGTTCAGGAATTAAGCCATAATAACGTAAAGCAGACTCTTTGGAAACATAAGATGGACCATATAAATGATTGGCTATCAACTCTGACGATAACAGCATGCCACTCTCTTGGGGAGCAACCACATACAAACCTTTTTTCAAGCGAATAAGTTTTCCTGCATTTTCTAACTCACTGATTTTATTATGTATCGATTTGTGATTAGGATACATCGCCTTCAGTAGCGAAAAATCAACTGGAACCGCTCCTATTTCTGAGAGTGTATTCATAAAATATTCAAATTAGTTTACAAAAATAGTAAAAATAGGAATAGATACTACTAATTAATTCAATTATCTGTTCAAAATTTTGCTAAAAAAATATTTTTTTAGTGTAAACCTAATAAATATGCTACTTTCATGTACGTTTTATCGTTGCTCGTTAATCGTTGCTCGTAGTTACTGCACGCTAAACGCTAAACGTTCAACGTTTAATGTCGTTCTTTAAACCCTTAACCTTTAACCCTTCATCCCTCACCCTTAACGTTGCTCGTTATTCGCTAAACGTAGTTTCTTCACGCTATACGCTAAACGTTCAACGTTTAACCCTTCATCCCTAACCCTTAACGTTTAACGCGTAACAGCCAACAAAACAAGGCAGGCGACAGATTTATAACCCGTATTTTGCGCTTTGCTACTTTAGAACTATGATACATAGACAATGGATAAATCATTTTTTCGCGTAACGCTTTGAAATAAAAAGCCCTGTGAGGATAAAAGTCGGCTCCTACATAACCAAGCAGCGAAATAACGGTGGCTGCTATCATGCCAAAAAACCAACGTTTATCGGGCTGTTGTTGGGCTTGCTGTTTCATAGAGTCGATAAGTAACAATTTATCGTTCAGCAACTTTTTAGTTTTTTCAGGATCCACACTTTGCGTAATGGAACCTGTGCGCATCAAATAGTTGTACACCATCGTATCTACGGAAGTTACACGCTGTGCACGCACCAATAAACGAGGCGTCCATTCGGTATCTTCAAAATAGATGCCCGCTTTAAAGTGATGTACTTCGGCTTGCAACAGTGTAGCGCGTATCATAAACTGCACCGCATAACAGCCGTAGCCCAAGCGCTCTGTGAGAAAAGTTAAACCATCGCATATCTCATCGCGGTAATCGACAAATGGTTTCATGGCTTTATACGGCTCAAACACGTGGTACTGTTCGTTCACATTTTGATAGTTGAATCGCAAAACATCCAACTGTTCTCGCTCCATCTTTTGAACCAACGCACCCAATACATGCGGTTCTAAATAATCGTCGGAATCGACAAACTGGATGTATTTTCCTTTAGCGTGACGAATACCTGTGTTGCGAGCAGCACTCAATCCACCATTGGGTTGGGAAATCAGGTGAAAGGTGAAAGGCGCAAGGCTAGCTTGATGCTCCAAAAATGTTTTAGCTATCGTGTACGACTCATCGGTGGAACCATCGTTGACCACAATCAATTCATAGTCAGACGGCGCCAGCCCTTGACACAATAAACTCGCCAAACATTTCTCAACGTAAGGCGCTACATTGTAAACGGGTATGATGATGGATAAAAGCATAATTTGATAATCTTATATAACTATATTCGAAACGTATTACGACTTTTCACAACAGCAAAACGATCTTTTAATTTTAAAAATGGTTTTTCAAAATAGGTATATGATAACCACGCTATTAATATAGTTAAGAACGTTACATTTGCGTAAATTAAAATATACTGCAATGTTAATGGTAAATCAACATGTAATTGTCTATATAAGATTGATAATAAATAAATTAATAACGGATGAATTACATAAATACCATAAGAAATTTTGCCTATAAAGTCAAATACCCTAGTTTCCAAATTAACAATAAATTTTCCATGAACTTGACCAACAATCATAACTAATGACATTACAGCTATAGACTCTTCACGTATAACTGCTGGGAGCAAATAGGGCCACCAACCCGCGAATATAAACAACCCCCAAATTAGCGTTTGGGTTGACCAGTGAGTTAGACCTTGCATAAACCACTTGATTTTTCGTTCGTAAAGCACCGCACCTATGGCACCTAACATCATGCAATGGAAACGTGTTACATTAAAAAACTCATACAGCCAAGAGTTGTTTCCCAAATACAACCAAGCTAATAATTTTAACCCAAACCAGAACCCTCCAACAATAATGATAGTTGACAAGAGGTATTTCCTAGTATATTTTACTAACCAAGGCCAAAACAAATAAAACTGCTCTTCAACACCAATACTCCAAAAATGACCAATAATCGGAATAAATGTAGCGGAAATAAAAGGTATATTGGCAAAAAATAAAAGATAATACCATAGCTTGTCGTTATAGATAGAATCTGAAATACCAGCCACCATAAATACAACGGCACAAATAGCAATGTAAGCATAATAGATAGGCCAGATTCTAAGGATACGACGCATATAAAAGGCTTTTATCCTCACAGTATCACTTATTCGTTTTTCTTGCAACAATAAATACGTTATTAAAAAGCCACTTAGAACAAAAAAAAGTGTAACGCCACCTGAAAATATAGGTAATCGAAATGCTGGTATACCCCAATCACCAGTTACTCCTTGTAACGTATGACCCCAAACAACAGCTAAAGCTGCCAAAGCTCTTAATCCATTCAATCCCGAAAGATGTATTGGTTTATTACTCATCCTATAATATTTAAAAATTTAAATCTATACACAAAACGTACATTTGCAAACTACATTAGCAAAAAAGGGGTGTTACCAACTTATCAATTATTAATCTTTCGAAGTTTGTTTATGATGTGCGGTTCAAACCAATAATGATAAATAAGAGCAACTATTCCTGTAAATAAGATTACTAAAGTAACAAACAGCGAGGTTGAAAACTCCATTTTTATAATTTCTTGAATTGAAATTACAAATCGTTTCATTACCCAATGAAACATATAAATTTCAAAGCTGATACCGCCTAACCACACCATATATTTAGAAGATAACACTTTACTGATGACTCCTTGTGATTGGCTAAACACCCAAACCACTAAAGACACTACTGGTATCCACAAATACGTAGATGTAATAACCCATGAAATATGAGCAGAACTAATCAATGCCAACAACAATAAACCTACGACAAAGAATTCATACTTAGTTCCGATTGGCTTTTTTGAGAACGATATATCAGCTAAACATAAGCCCAACAAACATTCTGACATTCTAATGGGAGGGAAAAAATAGACATACCATTCACTATTAGCCACTAGATAAGGAAAGATAACACCAACTGCACACCATAATATAACTAAACCATAAAATAATTTGCGCGATCGTTGGCGTATTTTTTGTATAATTGGTAATAACAAGAAAAACAACAACAAGATACTTAAAAACCAAGATGGACCGTTCAGAGTTGGGCCACCAGACACTGACCATGAAAAACTGGGAGGAATAAATGCCTGCAACAAAGTTGAATTAAATAAATACCGTAAGACAAAATCAACTGTTTGATATTTAGACAATATGAAGTACATAGGTGCTAATAAAATTAGAGCAAACCAATGTAATGGATAGAAACTCCAAAACTTTTTACTATAAAAACTTCCAATATTGGACGTATTGGAATGAGCTGCCAAGAAACCTGATAACACGAGAAAAAATGATACAGCAGCAGCACTTAACGTATAATCACCTGTCAAATGTAAGTGTGCTGCCACAACAAATAGAGCGAAAATAAATCGCCATCCTTGAATAGCTTGTATTTTTGTTTTTGATGTCATGGATATATATTATGGTTATTCTCAAATTACTTACTAATAAAATTTTAATTATTTATAAATCAATGTTTTATAATATGATGGTTTTTATTTCAGGTTCAAATAAAAATTATACAACCGTGGGCACCAAAAACGTAATCGCATCGATAATTTCTGTTGCGAAAAATCGATTTGTCGTAATACGCGACGTAAATCAGCGCGATACTGTGGCATCAACACATACGGATAAAGACGGTACAAACATTGCAAATCGAAATAACGGCGAAAATCGGCGTTTTCAACTCGGTACGTTTCATATTTTTCGATGAAAAACGGTAAATGTTTTTCAAACGGGATTACATTGTTCATCGCCCTATTTTCAGCATCAACACGATAATACGCCAGCACCTTATCTTCGTACACGGCTGGACAGTTCAACATCAAACGATACCACAAATCTAAATCTTCGCCATAAATAATTTGATTGTCAAATCCGCCGATTCGTTCAACAGCCGATTTGGAAACGCCCGTTGCACCAGTCCAATAAGGACAGCCATACACCCAAGGATTTTCCAAAACACCTCTGAATTGCGCTGGTATAATCGCTTTATTGAGCGTTTTATCAGTGCCAGTCATAATACCATAACTAAACCCCCAAATACCAGCCGTTGGAAAATCATGCATCAGTTTAACTAAGGTTTCCAAATAGGTAGGCTCCCAATAATCATCCGCATCAATAAACGCAACATGTTCATAATTAGCTGCTTGTACGCCTTCATTACGCGCTGGCGTCACTCCTTTACGATTTTGTTGCATCAGCACACGAATACGCGTATCCTGCGCCGCCAATTGGTGTATCAGCTCGGTACTACCGTCGGTTGACCAACCTTCGATCACCACGACTTCAAAGTCTTGATACGTTTGCTGTTGAATACAGCGAATGGTATTGGCAATACTTTGTGCTTTGTTATATAATGGAATGACAATAGATATCATTTAAGTAAACGTTGTTTTAAGTTAGAAATAACATACACTAGACTACCCAACCAATGAGGTGTTTTGAACAAATACCTGTATTTAGTTGGCAACACCGAATAATCCAATTTGCGAACCGCCACTTTAGCATCCGATCTTTGCGTTTTATCGCTCCCAAAATAATAGGGTCTAATATGTACAGCACTCCAACGCTGTATAAATGTATAAAAATCGGTATGCGATTTATAAATGCTGTATTTATCGACGTAATAGGGTAAAAAATAACGCAATTTTCGCGCAGTATTCATCGCTCTATTCTCCGCATCGTATTGGTAAAAAGCCATATAACGATCGTAAAAAACCACTGGAAAATGGATAATAATACGATACCACATATCAATGTCTTCACTATATTTCAACCGCTCATCGAACAAACCCGCCACATCGAAAGCCGACTTACGAATGACTACCGACGACGAACAAAACAAATCGGACACACGCCCTTTCATACTAAAATAGTTTTCCACTACACCACGATAGCCTTTAGGCAAAGCGGTTTCTAGTTCATGAATGAGTTTACCATCGAATAGTTCGGCAAAATTAATGCCCCACATCGAAGCTTGGGGAAACTCGTTAATTAACTTCTGTTGCTCCAATAAATAATCGGTATCCCACTGATCATCGGCATCGAGCAGAGCGATATAATCGTATTGAGCGTGCAAAATGCCCACATTACGAGCAGAACAAACGCCTCCATTCTCTTTATGAATGAGGCGAATACGCTTGTCAGTAAATTGGTTCACCACCCGCACACTGTCATCGCTAGAGCCATCGTCTACAATAATCAATTCAAAGTCGGCAAAAGATTGACCGAGAATACTTTGAATGGTATCAGCCACGCTCTTAGCTTTATTATATAGTGGAATGACAATTGAAAACATACTATTTTGTATTAAGCAAATTCTAATGAATGAAATAACATATATAATTGTAATATATAAAATGATGCGTGTTATTTCATTATTATTTGAAGTTCAACACTAGCTAAGGATGATGCAATTTCTGAAAATGAACTATAATAAGAACCCAAAATACGTTTTGTTTTAGAAAGTGCATACATTTCAATCAACGCTTGACGTATACCCTCTTCTGAATCGCGCCCTATAACACCAGTTGGAATAATTATACGTTGAGCACCAAACATGTGTAACAATTGTTCTTTAACTAACGGATCATCGGAGGCTACATAAAACTGAACTTCAGGGTCTTTGACTATTTCCTCTTGCATTCGCGCAATAAATAATTCCAAAGGGCTTCGCTCAATAGAATCCTTATTATCAGTTCTACGGACATGAACACCAATAACGTTAGTTTTAAATGCTTTGGTTTCATTTTTTAACCGTTGTGACATCAAATCATTTAATTGAAATAAATCGCGAAAAAAATCATCTTCATCTGTTCTATAAAAAACCGAATAACTTTCGACAATTACCCAAAGAAATTTATTGCCTCCCTTTTTAGTAAACGCCCGTAACTCTTCGTATTGTTCTTCTTTAAATATTTTTAATATATGACATCTTTCAAGCACTTGCACAAACCAACGAACCAATCCAAAATGGCGTTCTAATTTATGCAACAAGCGAACATAGCGATAAGAGTGCGACTCTTTAAGATACGCTAACGGATTGAATAATTTATTGAATGGACAATTAACTACCTGGTCACGTTCCCAACATATTACAAACTTTTTATTGTAGGTTTTACAAAAGCGATAGGCTGAATCAATTACTCGCATACGATTGGCCAAACCATACAATGGATAAAAAATGTACATACGATTTATTTTTTCAAACAGTTACAAATCACGTCAATATCAGCATCGCTTAACTCTGGATAATTACCACAATAAAATCCATTATTATGAATAAAATCAGTATTAGGTAAGTCATACATAACTTCTACATACTTACTATAAAAAGGTTGATTTTGCATATTTCCTGCGATCACAGGACGAACTTCAATCTCTGCAGCAATGAACCTTGTTAAGTATTTCTCACGTAATTCGGGCGTTTTGCAAAGCACCACCAAACCAAACGGAGATATTTGATGCATGTGATCATGTTTTACTAACAACAAATCATCATTTTGTGAAATGACGGTTTCAAATCTTCGATGATTATTATTGCGAATAGCTATATTTTCTTCCAAATACTGCATTTGATGTTGTCCTAAAAAACCTGTAATTTCAGTTGGTCTTAAATTAAAACCCAATTCAAAAAAACTGTATTTAGAATTGAATGGTGAAATATTGTAGGGCTCACGTAATTTGGTTTGTTGAGTTTCGGTCAAATTACGATCCCAACCATTAGCACGTGTCATTTTCAAAACCTGATATAACTCGTCATCATCTGTACATAGCATACCACCTTCGATAGTAGACATGTGGTGAGCTACATAAAAAGAAAAGGTTGAAGCTAAACTAAAATTACCAACCTTATCCGTTGGCATTTCAGCACCTAATGATTCACAATTATCTTCCAAAAATAGGATGTCGTTATCAGCACATAAGGTTTTAATGATATCTAAATCACCAGAATAACCTAATACATTTGTAGCAAAAAAAGCCGATAATTTCACCTCTTTTATACGTTGAATGAGATTTTTAGACATCACGTTAATGGTGTTAATCTCACAATCAATAGGCACCGGAATAAAACCCATTTGAATAATAGGCATCACGTTGGTTGACCACGTAAGTGAGGAAAAGCCTATTTTATCTCCATCTTTTAAACGTCCTAAACTTTTAAGTGCTTGCAGTAAAGCTAAATTTGCACTACCACCACTATTGAATAACAAAGAATAGGTTCGACGTTGATAGCGTGAAAATTTATGTTCAAACTTTTCACACTCCTGTCCCATGGAAAATTGATTCGTATTTAATATAAATTCTGACAATGCTTGCTTCGTTTCTTTTTCTCTTAGAAACGCATTTTTCATTAATGGAATTCTCATTGTTTGATTGTGTTATAATAATTAATCATTTCTCTAATCCCTTCTTTTATCTCTATTTTAGGATAAAATCCTATTTCTTTCATGCGAGTTACATCCATACATTTACGCATCATACCATCTGGTTTAGAAGTATCCCAAACGATAGATCCATTATAACCAACCATATCGGCTACTAATTCGGCTAACGATTTGATTGAAATATCTTCGCCCCAACCCACATTTATAAAGGTATCGCCATTATATTGCTCCATCATGTAAAAAGCTGCAGCAGCCATATCATCAACATGCATAAATTCACGCCGCGCATTTCCTGTTCCCCACATGGTTACCTGTGATAGCCCCTGATCTACAGCATCAACAAACTTTTTAACTGTTGCAGATAATACATGCGAATGTATAGGATCAAAACTGTCATTAAAACCATACAAATTGGGAGGCATAATAGCAATAGCATCAAATTTATATTGCTGTTTATAGACTTCTGCCATTTTTAAGGCTACAATCTTAGAAAGTGCATAACCTTCATTCGTTGGTTCCAATTTACCATCGAGTAAATAGTCTTCTTTCATGGGTTGTGGAGATGCTTTAGGATAAATACAAGAAGAACCTAAAACAACTATTTTTTTTACGTTCGATAGATATGCTTGATGAATAACATTCACTTGCATCATAACGTTATCATATAAAAAAGAGGCTGGCTGCGCTATATTTGCTTGTATGCCGCCAACTCTTCCTGCAGCTAAAAATACGTAAACTGGTTTTTCTGAATCAAAAAAGTGCTTAACGGCTTGAGCATCTCTTAGATCAACTTCACCATGTGTTTTACCTACTAGATTATGAAATCCAGCACGCTCTAAATAGCGCCAAATAGCAGACCCTACCAATCCTGTATGTCCTGCTATGTATATTTTGGCATTTTTATCCATACATAAATTAAATTAGCTATTTTCCTTTTCCACCAGTGCCATATCAGATTTAACCATCAATTTAACCAATTGTTGAAAAGATGTTTTGCGTGGATTCCATCCTAATAATGTTCTTGCTTTAGTTGGATCACCTAGTAATTGTTCTACTTCGGATGGTCTAAAATATTTAGGGTCAATTTCAAGTAACACCTTGCCAGATTTTTTATCAATACCTTTTTCTTCAACACCTTCACCTTCAAATACCAAATCAATGCCTGCTTCAGCAAAAGCCAATAAGCAAAATTCGCGTACAGTATGGTATTCACCAGTGGCAATTACAAAATCTTCGGGTGTCGAATGTTGCAACATCAACCACATACATTCTACATAGTCTTTGGCGTAGCCCCAATCACGTAAGGCATTGAGGTTTCCCATATATAATTTATCCTGAAGTCCTTTAGCTATACGTGCAACAGCTAAAGTGATTTTACGTGTTACAAAAGTCTCACCACGACGTTCACTCTCATGATTAAATAAGATTCCATTAACCGCAAACATATCATACGATTCACGATAGTTTTTAATAATCCAATAACTATACAGTTTTGCCACCCCATAAGGAGAACGTGGATAAAAAGGAGTTGTCTCTTTTTGAGGAACTTCCTGTACTTTACCAAAAAGTTCTGAAGTTGAGGCTTGATACACTCTAATGCGTTTTTCCATGCCCAAAATTCTAATGGCTTCCAATAAACGCAATGTTCCAACAGCATCAGTTTCAGCGGTATACTCAGGAACATCAAAACTTACTTTTACATGACTTTGTGCCGCCAGATTATAAATCTCGTCTGGCTGAACTTCCTGAATAATACGAATCAACGAACTGGAATCGGTCATATCACCATAGTGCAAATTAATGGCACGTTCCCGTTTCATATCGCGTACCCATTCGTGCAAATAGAGATGTTCAATACGTCCTGTATTAAACGTAGATGAACGTCGAATGATACCATGTACTTCATAACCTTTACCAAGTAAAAACTCAGCTAGATAGGATCCATCTTGACCCGTAATACCAGTAATTAAAGCTTTTTTCATTGTATGTGATTTTAATGTTTATATATATTCTTAAGTAGTGATAATAAATTATGATCTAATACAAACAACTTGATAGACTTTTTAATTTTATCCCACTTAGTGGGTGCTTGATAAATATAAAATTGCAACATGTTCTGGTAATACACCTTAGTGTCCTGAGTTTTATTTATGCGAAAAAGCTCTTCTGCTATAGTCATACCTGACCAACTTTGTTCTAATAAGGTTGCTTTACCTGCCATACCACCTTCATGTCTAATTCGTACACCGCCATCAAAAGCAAACAAATAGCCTTTACCTGTTTGTAATAGATGATAAATTTGGTGCATATCACGATAATATGTGTACTGCAAAGCAACATCTAAATCGAACGAAGCCACCCGATACACCATCGTTAAAGGCTGTGTAATCCACGTTTTGAAAAACTGAGCCGTTGTAATATCTACCCCTAATTGGGTATTATCGGTAAACAAGTAACCACAATTGTCGTCAACCACTTCCTGTGTTTCAACATTATAATGCTTACAGCGGTGGAACGTAACACTATAATCGGGATGTGATTCTAAAAAATCGACCTGTTTTTGCAATTTCAAAGGATCAGTCCAATAATCGTCGCCTTCGCAAAACGCAATGTATTTGCCACGAGCAGCCAGCATGGCACGTCGCTCGTTAGCTATGGCACCCACGTTTGAATCGGACGTTATCAAACGAATTAATTCTGGATATTCCTCCGCATACCGCTGGCAAATAGCACGAGTTCCATCGGTACTACAATCTTCAGCAATAATCAATTCTATAGGAAATTTGACTTGCTGCATCAACACACCTTCTATCGTTTTAGCAATAAACGGTTCATGATTGTAGGTTATGGTTACTATGCTAAGTAAAGGCGTCATTTTAATTGTTTTAGTGTTTGGTGTTTAATTGGGTTAATGGCTAATAGTTACGGGTTAATGGAGAAAATTATTGAGTGTTGAGTGGTTAATTAATAAGTCAAGAATGACGAATAGGATGTTTAGTAAGCAATAGACCATCACTATGCGGTTAACCTCTAACCCATAACCCTTCACCCATAACCTTTCACCTTTTTTGAACATTCCACATCTAACGCTATTTTCATATCAACTTATAGGCATTTAACAACTGCTTTGTTCCGGCTTTGCCATTATGCATTAACACATCGATAATAGACAAATTAGGTATAAATTCAGGCGCAAACTGTGAATAGGAAACCACCAGTGTCTGTACAAAACTAAGCTCAATCCCATGTTGTGCAAATGTCTGTTTATCATACAAGTCTTGTCCACCAATGGCATTATAATACTCTGTGGCTTGGAGATTTTTACAAATATTCAATACTTTATCTTGACCGCGCAGGGTACCATCTTTTTCTAACTCTGACGATAGTACCAATTGTGTTCCAATTTCCCAATAATCCAACAAAACTTGATAACTGTGAAGCAAAAATTTCCCCAACGATTTTTCATCATAAGTAAAAATGGCATGCAATAATGGCATCACTTCACTAAAATAAGGCGCTTTAGCATACGCACTTTGCAACATACGTTCAAATTTCTTAAAATCATCGCCAATCTCTACCTCGTTGAACAACTTATTAGGACTTGCTCCTTTAAGTATAATAGTAAACATCTTTTTCTCACCACCAATAATGATATTATTATGGCTCACCCAACCGCCCTTAATATACTGCACATCATCATACACAACATACGTATCAACCGCTGCCATTGTCTGGAAATAACCAATATATGGCATAAAATAGGGCTGCATGATGGCAAGTTTCATAATTATTAAAAAGGTTATGGGTTAAGGGTTAAAGGTTAAGGGCGCGTATTCTTAACGAACGTAACCCTGATAATTGTTTTGCTATATTATTTATATCGTTATTAATGACTTCAAATTCTTCTATTGTAATATATCCCAAATCACACGAAATGTCAAGTTGACATTGTACTTCCATCAATGAACCAAAAGCTATTTCTAAAAAATGAATTTGTTCCTTGGATGAAAAACGTCCCATTCCTTCTGCAATGTTAGACGGTACTGAAATAACAGAACGACGTAACTGGTCGCATAAGGCATAATTTTCCTCTTTCGGAAACTTTCTTAAATGGTTATAGACCGTTTTTACCAACACTTTAGCATTGATATAAACATCCAACTTTCTATAGGAATATGCTTCTGCCATATAATTTCCTCTTAACCTGTTCCCCATTAACCATTAACTCTTCACCTTTAACCTCTTCTTAACATTCACTTGTTCCCCATTAACCACTAACCTTTTCACCTTTCACCTAACAATCGACGATAAGACTCTATCAACATCTTCATCGGTTAGTTCGGCATGCATTGGTAAGCAAATAACAGCATTTGCCAGATTATTGGCGATAGGCAAATTATCACTATTAGACGATGGCAAAGACGAATAAGGCGAAAATGTACTAATGAGTGGGTAAAAATACCTCCGCCCTAATACATTAGCAGCTTTCATTTTTTCGTAAAGCGCATCGCGACTCATACCGTATTCACGTTCATTTACAAATATAGGAAAATAACTATAATTATGCGAAACACCCTCTATTTCGTGCATGCAGGTAATTCCTTTGATATTTTTCAGACCTTCTCGATAGTCTTGGGCGACCTGTTTACGATGAGCGATAGCTCTATCTACTTGTCGTAAATTTAAAAAACCATAAGCCGCTCTAATTTCATCCATCTTGGAGTTAATGCCAGGTGCCATTACGGTAACCTCATCTTCAAAACCGAAATTCTTGAGGTAATCAATTTGTTGTTTCATTTCGGCACTGTGACAAATCAACGCTCCTCCTTCAATGGTGTTAAACACTTTTGTAGCATGAAAACTCAACGTGCTCATATCACCATGTTGTAAAATACTTTTTCCATCTACCTTCACCCCAAATGCATGGGCTGCATCATAAATAACCTTCAAATTATAGCGCTTTGCTAGGGCTTCAATTTTCTCGGTATCACATGGATTTCCATAGACGTGCACTGGCATAATGGCTACTGTATTTTCGGTAATGGCGGCTTCTATTTTGTCAGGATCAATGTTGCCTGTAATAGGATCTACATCCACAAAAACGGGTGTTAAACCATTCCACCAAATAGCATGCGTGGTTGCCACAAAGCTATAAGGCGTGGTAATTACCTCGCCTTTACGCATATTAAGCGCTTGAAAAGCAGTAATCAGAGGCAATGTACCATTGGTAAATACACTGATATAGTCTACGCCCAAGTACTCACATAAAGCCTGTTCCAACTGTTGATGAAAGTCGCCATTATTGGTAATCCATTTACTATCCCAAATTTGTTTTAAATAAGGAATAAATTCGTCTAAATCAGGTAATAAAGGCGATGTAACGGTTATGGGTTTATTTTCCATTGTTCTTTTGTTATTTTATGAGCACTTTTAACGTCAACCATCATAGCAAATAGTAGCTGATATGCCCAAGCATAATCCATTTTATATTTTTTGATTAGTAACGCCAGATAGCGAACCATTAACATACGCAATTTATACCCAAAAGAAGGACTTGATGAAGTATAATAGCGAAACAAAAATCCTTTAAATTCGTTCAGAAAATTGGTTGTATCAGATGTTAATATCATTGTATGATAAGAAGATTGCTTAAATAAATGAACCAAATCACGGAGACCATCTTTCATAAACAACCCTGCAAACGTTGGTATAAAAAGGATATGATGTATCGGTAACAAACCTATAACAACATCTCGATCCATATTTTTAAGTGATGAATTGATACTGGATGCATATTGAACCCATACATAGTCAGCTCGTTCCACTACCACCACATTACCATATTGCAAATGATGTAATGTAATCACCGTATCATCAAAATGTTTTCCATACAATTCAATAGGATCAACAGTGGGATTTCTACGCATCATATATCCCTGATTCAAAGCACGCAATCCTTTCAAAATAATATCGGTTGGAGTCAAGATATTCCCTGATGTTATCAATGGGCTAATCGGCCAAACTCTCCCTTTTGACAAATCTTCTCCATCATTAACAGTCAATATCTGTTGTTGACACATACTACATTGAGGGCGAGCTTCTAGAGCATCCACTTGTAATTGATAAATGTCATCACTTTTCAAATAATCATCGGCATCAATATTAACAAAATATTTCCCTTTGGCGTGTCTATAAGCATTGGCTTTATTCCATCCACAACGTTCCGAACGATTAGCTGGATTACATTCATCAGAATTACAATGATACCCAAAAATTAAGTTTGGATATTTTTGTTGATAGGCTTCTATTAATTCCCAAGTACCATCACTAGAGCGATCATCACTAATTATAATCTCATAGGAACACGACAGTTGTTGCTGCAACAAAGATGTAATACATCTTCGCAAAAGCTCTTTTTGATTATGAGAAATAACTAATATACTTAGTGTTAACTCCATGATAGACTATAGTTCTATTGGTTCATCATTTTTTTTCATTACAAATTTTTCCATTCCGACTGAAGCACTAATTTAGCATCAGATGGGTATGGAGAAACCCGTTTAATATACGATTGATCCTGATAAATCGAAAATTGAAGACATCCTTTAAGCCAATCAAACCATTCATAAGGAGTACCTACCCACAAATTAATAGAATAGTTTCCAGGAATAGCATTCAAATGTGGTAATACACATTTAACATGATAGGTCGCTTTAGGTGCCAAGTTGGTTAGAATAAATTCACTGTCCTCACTCGACGCCTGTAAGACATATTGTTCATTGTCATTATAAATATTGATATGAATAATGGCTTTTGCAATATATTCCGAGGTTTTCAGGGTTAGATTCAGCTCTAGATCCTCACCTATCGCAATACTATCTTTAGTCAAACTAAAAGACTGAAAACGGACAAAGCCTGAACCTTGACGTTCATAATTACCTTTGATGCTCTGTTCTCTTATATATTTATCAATCACCACATTGGTCTTATCAATAGTAGAAATCATACCGTTTTCAAGCAATACACAAGAAGAACACAATTGCTGAATAGAAGGCATATGATGACTTACAAATAACACAGTTCGTCCTTGACCACGGCTCACATCCTGCATTTTGCCAATAGCTTTCTTTTGAAACTCAGCATCGCCAACAGCCAACACTTCATCCACTACCAAAATTTCGGGATCCAAATGCGCTGCAATAGCAAATCCAAGACGTACAGTCATACCACTTGAATAACGTTTTACTGGCGTATCAACATAACGCTCGCAACCCGAAAAATCAATAATTTGGTCTAATTTACGCGTTATTTCATTCTTGGACATGCCCATTATGGCACCATTCATGTAAATGTTCTCACGTCCAGTCATTTCTTGGTGAAAGCCTGTGCCCACTTCAAGCAATGACGCAATACGACCACGGGCCTTAATAGTACCTGTGGTAGGCGTAGTCACTTTAGATAGGATTTTAAGCAAAGTCGACTTTCCTGCACCATTTTTACCAATAATGCCAATAACATCGCCTTGTGCTACACTAAAAGAAATATCTTTTAAAGCCCACACATAATCACCATCAGCCGCTTTAGAACGATCGTTCACGGAACCTATTTTGAGATAAGGATCTTCCTGGCGTAAGACATTTACCTTCCACCATCGATTAATATCGTGACTCAACGTTTGTGTACTTACCAAACCAAGGCGGTATTGTTTACTGATATTTTCAAATTTTATTGCATCACTCATAATCGAGAGTAAAAAATTGTTAGTTTAAATTTAGGTTACGACTAGAGGCGTTTGAAAGCCATTTGCGAACCTCGCAATTAAGTTCCTAGCGTTAAAACTAGTTGATTAATTTTTTTATTGTTTTATAGATGGGCTTAATTATTGATCGAACCATCTTGTATGTATTTTTGTATTTCTTTAATCGTGAAAGCATTTTATCACGCTTGCTTTGAGTAAATATCTTTCGTATCCGCTTACAGTCATTGATATCTTTAGGTTTTTCTGCTCTATTTTTCTTCATTTGATATAACACATCCAAACTAATAAACTTCAAACCATGATAGTAAAAATGGTAGTTAGGATTAGTGATAATCTCCGCTTTCGGGTATGGATAATACTTCAGTTGGTCTTCATGGTTTGATAATTCTTCTGTTTGAATATCGAAATTGTCGCTAAGACACAAGAAATCCAAATCTGCGCTTTTTCTAACTCCAAAGACATTTAAAGGGCTACTGCCTGATGCGCAAATGTTATCTAACGGTATATTGTGCTCTTTAGCCAATTGTTTCAAAGACTCTATACAAGTATCAAATTCCTCATCCTCAAATGCTAAAGGACGATTATTGATCATGAATAAAGAGTTTTTATTAAAATAAATTTCTGCAAGCCATATAGCTTCTTCGCGGTAATCGTTGATATGAACACTGTAATTCCCAATATCAAAAATAGCTCTAATTTCACTTTTTGCCAATAAAACTTTTTCTAAATCATCGCATACAAAAACAAAAGCACGCAAAGGCGATTTACCCATAGAAGCTTTTGCATGAGCTCGTGCGCCTGCAAATTTATTATCAACATTTCCAATCCACGACTCCCGATCCCAAAAAAATCCATATGACAATTTCTTGATATTTACATACCCATTCTGAGTTAAATCGACCTGTTTTTTATAAAATATAAAACCATACTTATTTAAAACAGCCTCTACTTCAGCATCTTTAGTTGCATCTGTAACTGAATGAATATTAACAATATAAGCGTTTTTGTTTAACTTAACATATTCCAATGCACCAAAATCCATCACATCAGGATTCATCTGACGTTGTTGAAAAAAACGATAATCGTACAACTCATCATAATCCGTATCATCAACGGTTTCAACATCCAATCCAAGATAGGCCGATGCTGCTAAGCGATGTGCGCCATCGGTTATGTCACCATTTTTACCGATAGGAATCGATCCTTTAGCCGCTTTAAATCCGTTATCTTTTATGTTTTGAATTAAGTTATTAAAACTTTGCACAAAATCATCAGCTGAATTTTTAGGAACACCATCACTTGGATTGAGCTCGTAAAAATTATTAAACGCTCTAATATTCTCAAGATACGCATTGTGAGCAAACTCATTTTGTTGAGCAAGAAAAACGTACTTAAAAATTAAATCAAAACGTTTCTGTTTAAGTAATAACTCTAGTGCATTAACTACCATAATGAGTGTGTTATAGATATATTCAAATCTCTTTCAAACAGCCTTTTACACCGTATCCATGAAACTACGTTGCACTTTATTGAACACCACAATACCAACGGCCAACAATACTACCATAAACCCAAAACTATACCCTAAAGCACCCCAGCTAAATGAGCCAATGCCCAACGCGCCATATTTGAACGTTTCAACAATGGAAGTAATGGGATTTAAAAGCATAACCGTACGAACAGTTGTGTTGGTAATCGTGCTCAATGGATAAATAATAGGCGTAGCATACATCCACAATTGCACCACAAAGGTGAATAGAATAGTCAAATCACGATATTTGGTGGTCATCGACGAAATAATAATACCAAAGCCTAACGCCAAACCTGCCAACATGAGTACCAAAACAGGAAATAACAGCACATACCAATTGGGAGCGACATTAACGCCAACTACCAAATAGTAAACATAAACTACCACAAACAAGAATAGCTGAATAAAGAGACGTACCAAATTAGAAGAAACCGTAGCTAAAGGCACGATCAAACGTGGGAAATAAACTTTACCAAAAATATTTTGATTCGTGGTAAATGTACTAGACGTTTTATTCAAGCAGTCGGCAAAATACTGCCAACACAAAATGCCTGCTAAATAAAAAAGTGCTTGTGGCAGCCCATCGGTACTAATACCGGCAATACCTCCAAACACAATCATGTACATCACCATGGTAAGCAATGGTTGAATAAAGAACCAAGCTGGACCTAATATGGTTTGTTTGTATTGCGTGATGATATCACGTTTCACAAACATCGAAAACAAATCGCGATAACGCCAAATTTCTTTAAAATCGACAGACAGAAGCGATGTTTTGGGTTCAATTAGGGTGGAGTATTTTTCGTCCATACACACATAATTAGTTACAAATCGTTCGATTTATGTTTATTTTTTTACCGTTTGTTAGGATTATAATCGACCAAAAGACCATTAATGTCTACGAATAACCCACTAGTTAACACATTTTGGCACTGATTATCAACGCCTAACAAAATAATCTCTATTAAACAGCAAAAATACGTAAATAAACTCGAAAAAACAATACAAAAATCTATTATTTTCGTACACTAAAAGCCCTGAACAAGGAGGATTAAGCATAACGCTAACAATAGACACCTGCCATCCCCTTCAATATAGGTTGCCAACGCATCCACAGAGCATGGACTCATAAAAAGTAAAAATGGGAATTACCAATGCATTCACAGAGGTAACTCCCATCCATTCAACCACTCAATACAACTCTATGGCTCTTCTGTAATCTCTGGTACAGAAATAACACCAGCTTTCAACTGCTTAAAATAATAAGCAAAAGCTCTACCTTTAGGCGTTTTGTACTTCGTTTTGTGCAACTTCTGCTCCCACTCAAGGCGTTTAGTAGTCTCGCCCATGTCCACGTTTGCTAACCGCTGAGCCTCCGTAAACCAACTCTTTACCAGCCGTTGCTGAGGAGTTTCCTCACCACTAGGTATCGACTTCAGAGTCAAAAAAGTACTACCATAGTGGCGTCTAAAACAATACTTCGATTGCTCCACTTTACCAGAAAGCCCTTCAGTAATCAAATTGTCAATCACCTTCATAGTACACCTCCTTTAGCACTAAAATGATACACTCCGCATCCTTTCATAAGGGCGTTCGCCAGGTTTTGAGTCTTGGCAAGGACATCAAGTAGAATTTGTTTCATACTTAAAATAAATTAGGTCGCTAAGCGACTGTTAATAATAAAAATGTCAATCACACAACACCATCTGCGAAACTGACAGTACAAAGGTAAGTGCTTTATTATCAACAAAAAATAGAGTTTTCCCTCATACAGGAAAACTCTACATAAACAGTAACAAAACCCACAAGGTTAATCGCCGCTACCCTAGCTTTTGAACCAACAACCCTAGCCTTGGTGAGATTTTACCCTAGCTTTTTGACTCATTTATTCAATCTTTTTATAGTTAGCTACATTTTTGTTAGTCGCCAATTCTACCATTTTCGACCGCATGGTATCAAATATAGCGATATGAGCACTCATATCCGATTTCCAGCTGTTGGTCATATCCTTATCATAATGCGCCAATGTCTCTTTACCGAGCCAAGTAGCCAAAAAAGCAAATAACTCCTTTTTGGTCACCTTTTTACCAGACTCTTTGACAAAAAAATCAAGTTCGTACAAGACATATAATACCCGTATAAAATCCAACTTACTCACATCAGAATTGAGGGTAATACCCGATAAACACTGCGATACATCTGAATCAGTAAGCGATTCTAAATCAGCATCTATAATAGCTTCATCTGGCACCTCATGCAGCTCTTTCAAATCCCATGGCACTTTCGTATATCTAGAATAAATATCTTGTAATCGAAACTCTAAAGCTGCACGATCACGTTCGGTCATCTGACGAGGTGCGTAGTAATGTACCAAATTCAACAAATACAGTAAAAATAAAATACGATCATTATCATCTGGAAAAAAAAGATCCTGTCCACATTTCTTGACCACATATAAATAACTTTTAGGGGTACGAATAGCCCACTGAAACAGAGATAAACCAGTTTGAATAATAGCGAACGTATGATTTAAATCATGGTCAACAGGAACACATTTGACCACAAACTGCTCTTCAAAATGAAGAGTGACCAACGTTTCCAAAGGAACATGCACAGTTTCACGGCGAGCCAATATCGCTTGGAATGGCGGTTTAGCATACATAGATTCAAAATCCAAAATACCATTCGCACGGAAATTTTGCAAAGCAGCATACATACAAACAAACGTCGCATCGCGACCAATCAATTCCATAAAAGCATCAAAATTGGGTGCCAATTCCGTGGTCTCAGGTGAGTCCGTCATAATGCATTCAGCCAGATTTTCGGGACTTAACAGGTCAAACTCTTGCTGACTGTACGTGACAAAGAGATTAATCGATTTAGCTGAATCTAAATAACAACGACACAATTTCCCCATATTGGAGGCATTGGTTCTCAAATCATAGCGAATAGTGGCGTTTAATAAACTCTCAATTAAAAGAACCGTATCAGGTTCATACTGATCATGATGACTACCAAAATAGGCAAAGGCATTAAAATTGGACTCTGGAGTAAAAGTCATAAGTATAGTTTAATAGGATAAAAAACAATTAGAGAGCAAACGATAGCCCAAAGCAATAAAAAATTACGCCTCGATCATAGCTCCATCTTGGCTCAACCTTAGCTAAATAAAGCAAGAAAATTTACAATACACCAAACACACCATTATTTCATAATAGGAATACAATAGGAGAACAGAAACATAAGATATAATAATAAGCATACCCTTACTGGTGAACAGCAAAAATACGTAAAAAAACTCGAAAAAACAATACAAAAATGTATGGTTTTTCCGAGTTTATGCGGGATTTAACAATTGACCGATTTACCGATTTCTCATGCGAAGGTCTTCTTTTAAAAACCAGCCTTTCGATTTTCGCACATAGCTGTCCACCGACATGTCGGGACCCAGTGTTACTGTCTCATCTTCAAAGTATTTCATGGGCGACAAATGGTCGAATACAAACCGCTTGCGAGACGGCTCATAATCAAGGAACATCACAATATGAGCATCATATTCAAAAACAGCACGCGTAAACGATTGCTTTTCTTCATCAAACAAAATAGGCATGCCAAAACGAGCCACACCAAATTCGTCGAACGAAAGCACATCTAACACTTTATACTGCGTACGTTCATCACATTGACTCCAACCTACAAGCATATACACCGTTTGTTTTTTATACTTATACGCCACTGCTCTATAATACAATGCTCCATACCAATTATTGGCAAGAACAACTTGTTTCGTAGTCGGTTTATAGGCTGTTTCAGACTGTTTCAGCGGTATTACTTCGCCCGACAGTTTCTGCAAAAAACCATTAAAGACTAACCCACTATCGGTAACCACATTCCAGGTATATAGGCGCAATTTAGCATCATCAGACGTAATTTTACCCACGTAAGTCAAACTGTCGAACGGGAAATTAAATGATTCTTTCTGATTTAACGTCTCAGAAAACAGTGTCTTCACAGAATCATTATACTGTAAACGTACCGAATCCGTATCCGCTGTTTTAATAGCCTGAAACAAATGCATCAAACGTGTTTGATAATCATTGAGCGTTTGTGCATTCACTCCCAGAGACGCGTATAAACAAACACCAACAAGTAGAAATTTCAACTGTTTTTTAATAACATTCATAGTAAGAAAATAAACGATTTATGCCGACAATCGGTCATCAATGGCGATACGCCATTATCTGTTTATACAATTTATGATTAAAGTCGGACGCTTGATTCAACTCATTAAGGGTGAGATGCATACGGTAACTCCAAAAATGATGCGGATTGCTAGGATCATTGATGCGTTCAGCTAACGGATTTGCCAAACGTAACGTGCCATCCATAGCTAAATAATCTTGCAACGGTAATATCACCCACATGCCATTGGCTTGGAGCTGTTGACTTATAATTTGTTCCGCTAAATCAGTAGTGCACTCGGTTGGAGCTACGCCTTTATTACGCAATACACTGGTATAGTAACGTTGTATCGATTCTGGATTTTCGAGCCACCAACTTCGCAAAGGCGACGTATCGTGCGTTCCTGTACTACAAACCGACAAATAAGGCGTTTCAGAAGGCAATACAAATTCCGTAGCAGGATTTTTAGGCATACGCTGAATTTCTAAACTTAAAATTTGTAACGCCTCCATCACTGCCGGGACACAAGCTGGTACCATACCCAAATCTTCTCCACAAACTAACATATTCGTAGTACGTAGTAATTCAGGAAGTTTTGCCATCGCTTGCCTTTTCCAAAATTCGGTATGACGGTAATAGTAATAATCTTCGTACAAACGATTTAGCTTATTTTTAAAGGCATCATCGAGTGATTTAAAGACATGCGATTTTTGAATGGTAATACGTGGATGATAGGAATTTTTGTGATAGATATCTTCCACAAAAAGCACTTCCGTATGCAACTCCAAAAGTCCATTCAACAACAACTTTTCTTCTGAAGTTACATCATGCGTATCAAAATAGTGTTGTACCTTCTGCTGCGTATCAAACAACGGTTTAAATTGATAAACACCAGCACTTTTAATATCCAAAAAGTGTGAGATTACAGACTCTTTTTGTTCCCCAAAAAGTTCGGTCAATAACGCTTCTGTGATATAAGGTGTGAGTAATCGATCGGCATCAAAACGAATACCATAAGCCTCTATTTCAGCCACCGACAAAGGCAAAGCAGGATTAAAATAACCTAACAATCCCCACACAGAAGACTTTGGAATTTCCCAGATACGGAAGAATCCTAGAATATGATCGATACGGTATGCATCAAAATAATGAGCCATATTTTGAAAACGATTTTTCCACCAACTAAAACCATCTTTGGCCATTTCTTCCCAGTTATAAGTTGGGAAACCCCAATTTTGCCCAGTCACCGAAAAATCATCGGGCGGCGCACCAGCCTGTTTATCCAAATGGAATAAACGTGGATACATCCACGCATCCACACTATTGGGACTGATGCCAATAGGTAAATCGCCTTTAAACACAACGCCTTTAGCATGTGCATAATCGCGCACTTCAGAGAGTTGTCGTGCCAAATGATATTGGACAAAATAATAAATGGAAATGGCATCAAAATGCTTATCAGCGAAGGCTTTCACCGCTTTTTCATCATAGGTAGAAAAATGGGGCCACTGACGAAAATCGGACGTTCCAAATTCGTCGCGCAAAGCACTAAAAACAGCATAAGAAACCAACCACGATTCATTCGTTTTAAAGAAATCCTGATAAGCTTGAGTGGCAAATACTGTGGACGATTCCTGCGCAAAAATAGCCATCAAATAGTTCCATTTCAAATGATTGACAGCAGCGTAATCCACATACGACTTGTCATTTAAAAGTTGTCCTTCTTGTTCAAACTTGGCGAACTGTTTTTTATCTTTAAGCACGCCCAACCCTTTCATATTAAGGTACATGGGATGTAATGCGTAGACAGAATTGGTACTATAAGGATAGGAATCAGTATCTGTTTTCGTGTTAGTCGTATCATTTATTGGCAAAATTTGAATCAACTTTTGTCCAGTCTGCTCTGCCCAATCGACCATCTCTTTTAAATCGTAAAATTCACCAACGCCCCAATCGTTTTCACTACGCAATGAAAACACTGGAATAGCTACGCCAGCACCTTTCCATTGAAATGTTTGTCGAAATACTTGCGTCAACATGGTAGAAACAGCCATTTCGGGCAATCGGCTATTTTCGCCCTCTTCCCAGCGCACAATGGCACGCGTATTCAAATCGTAAACAACAAACTTATATTCAGCACCTTGTAGTGTTTCATCCGATTTCAATACTACAAACCAATTGGCATTGTCGGTATATTGCATTTCTACCAATTGCGATGCATTCCACTCGCCTAATAACGGGTGAGAACCAATTACCGCCACACCTTGATGCGACTCTACAGCTGGTGCATTTACAAGCAATAACGAATCTAATTTGGATAATTTAGGTAGTTTTTTAGCCTTGTGAAAACAGAGACTTTCTACAAACGGTGTTGTACGAAATACATAGGAAATATTTTTGGCTTGAAACGTATCGTGAACGGTTAAATTACCAACAAAAGCGGGCAATAAACGCTCTACAGGCGATTCTTCAGTCACCGATTTATCAGGATTTTGGACAAAATAACGATACACGGTGGGCGATTTAGACGTCAGGTCCAATTCACAATGCCATAAGCCATTCACCACATAGCGCATCGGCACAATAGTTTCGCCAACGGACAGAAATAAATCTTGACCAAAACTCGTTTGACAAACAACATAAAATTTAACCATAATTACTTGATATTTAGCAAAAAAGTATTCTATTTACTGAACCGCTATAGTTTCAATTTCTACCAATGCACCCAAAGGCAACTTAGCCACTTGATAGCAAACACGCGCTGGCTGATTCTCGGCATAATAGGTCGCATAAACCTGATTCATCGCCTGGAAATCGCCCATATCAGCCAATAAAACGACGGATTTGACAACATCCGACAACGAATAATTGGCGGCCTCCAAAATAGCAATTACATTTTGCAAGCATTGCCGCGTTTGAGCCTCAATGCCTTCGGGCATAGCGCCTGTCAGTGGATCAACAGGTAATTGGCCTGATATATAAAGCGTTCCATTAGCCTCTACAGCTTGGCTATAAGGCCCTACGGCTTTCGGTGCATTCGATGTATTTATTATTTTTCTCATCTAGTGATTAACTGATTAAAATGAATAAAAATTAGTCGCGCATACGTTTCAAATAATTATAGGCTTGGTACATGCCCAATTCGCCCGCTTTACTTAAATCGGCCATTCCTTTTTCACTGTCGCCGATGAAAATATAGGTTAAACCACGATTAAAATAGGCTTCAGCAAACTCATCATCAATAGCGATGGCTTTAGAATAATTTTGAATAGCCGCCTTAAAATCTTTCTGAACAGATAACACATTGGCACGATTGAACCAAGCAAATGCAAAATCAGGAGCCAAATCAATAGTCATATCATAATCGCGCATAATCATTTCAAAATCATGAGCATACGTTTTTTCTAAATCCTTTCGTTGTTCCAATGTTCCATCCACACTTGAGCTTTCGCTGACCTTAAATTCAAGTTCTTTGAAACGAATATTTGCCCGTGAAAAATAGGCTAACGGGTTCTCTGATTGATAGTAAATAGCTCTAGTAAAATCAGCAATAGCACTCGAAAAATCCTGCACTAAAGCATAATCAATACCACGAGCGAGGTACAAGTCTGCATTGGTTTTATACACTTCCAAACGTTTGGAAAATTCATCAATTGACTTAAAGTGATAATTAATTAACTGTGAAGTCAGAGGCATTTCGTGACTAACCAATTTCACTTTAGCGGGCAATAAGCGCGTATCGTTCAATGCCGCCACTAAAGGGCTGTAGCGTTCGCCTTTACGCACCAAATCTTCTTTTTGATAGTACGACAATACAAAATTCTTCTCGTTAACCACCGTTCTATCTTCATTCTGTATAGAACCTCTAATCGATTCGGACGTAGAATTGGTAGCCACCGACGTACCATTGAATAGGCGTGATTTGGCTTTCACAAACGACTCATCCTGCGCCACGGTAGGCTTTATGACCAATTGCTTTTGAACGTTATCGAGTTGTTTATTTTTAGCAGCGGCCAGTAACTTCTCTGCTTGGTCGTAATCGTCAAATGCCGCTCTTTTTTTGCCCATTTTTTCATAAACGCGTGAGCGACCGTAGTAAGCAGGAGCAAACGTTGGATATTTAGCTATAATAGTGGAAAAATCCATTTCTGCGGCTTTCCAATCGTACAATTCTGTGAATAACAAAGCCCGTTGATAAACGGCATTCGGATAATCGGGATTGCGATTAAGTAACGCTGTCAAATCGGCCACCGCATTGTTTAAATCGCCCACTTCGGCACGCAAAAGCGACCTATTGAACAAGGCCATTTCATTGGTAGGGTCTAAAGCAATAGCCTGATCGTAGTCAGCCAAAGCACCACGATAATTTTTGACCTGATAATTTAAAATACCTCTATTGATATGATAACCAGCATTACGTGCGCCTAACCGAATTGCTTTATTGTAGTCGGTCAACGCGCCACCATTATCGTTAAGTTGAAGTTTTACCAATGCGCGAGCGCCCCAAGCATCGGCATTTAAACTATCGTTTACAACTAAATCGTCAAAAACTTGCAACGCTTGTGTCGTATCCTTTTTGAGTAGTAAAATGCGCCCACGTTCGTACATTAAATCGGTCGCATTTTTGTTTTTACGCAATAAAACATCCACGTCAGCCAACGCCTCATCGTATTTTTCGGATCGCAAATAGGCTTCCACACGATTAAGAACATAAGTGGCGTTTTCTGGACTAAATTCTAATGCTTTAGAAAAATCCTCTTTTGCCGCCTCTACTTTGCCTAGACGCATACGCACAAAACCACGCGCATAAAATGCTTGAGGCATAAAAGGATTTCTCGCAATCACCTCATTGCAATCATCCTCAGCTCCAGCATAATCCTCGAGTTGAATTTTGGCAATAGCACGGTAAAAATAGGGTTCTACAAGGTACGGTTTGACCTTGATAATTTGATTGAAATATTGAATAGACAGTACGTAATCCTCAAAATACAACGCATTGCGCCCAATGGCCAACACGCGGTCAGTATTCAATTGCCCCATCGCCAAAAGTGCTTGAATACAAAACAATACAATGAGGAGGTATCTACGCATAAAGTGATTTTAAGTAAAAACTACTGGAATACTATTTTTCCAATAGTCTAATTTGGTCCAAAATTTGGCGCATCCGTTCGGTCGTTTTTAAAGTTGTTGGAACTAACGGTAAACGTAATTCATTCTCGATAAAACCCATCATGGATAACATGCTTTTTACACCAGCGGGATTGCCATCGACAAAGAGCAATTCCATCAATTCTGTAAAACGGTAATGAATTTCACGAGCACCAGCCAAATCACCACGCATAGCCAAACGTACCATACGACTGAATTCACGTGGGAATGCGTTTCCGATAACCGAAATAACACCTACAGCACCCAAAGTGATAAGCGGAAATGTAATACCATCGTCACCAGATATCACCATAAAATGATTTGGTTTATTTTTGATAATTTCATCTATTTGAGCGAAATTGCCCGACGCTTCTTTTATCCCAACAATATTGGGAAATTCATTGGCTAAACGCAAAATAGTTTCAGCTTTCATATTCACACCCGTTCTACCTGGCACATTGTACAACACAATAGGCGTACTTGTAGCCTGAGCAATGGCTTTATAATGTTGATAAATACCTTCCTGAGACGGTTTATTGTAATATGGCACTACCGACAATACGGCATCCACTTGCGATAAATCAGTAGACTTGATTTTCTCAACCACCGTGCGCGTATTATTACCGCCAATGCCCATAACGATAGGCAAACGTTTATTAGTTTTGGCAATCACCACACGGGCAATTTCATCTTTTTCTTCTTCGGTTAATGTAGGCGTTTCCGCTGTTGTTCCTAAAATCACCAAGTAGTCGGTACCATTTTCAATTTGATACTCCACTAAACGTTCTAACGCATCAAAATCAACAGAACCATCTTTTTTAAACGGGGTAATCAGGGCAATACCCATGCCCATCAATTTATTTGTTAACATAAACAGTAAGTTTGTAATTAATTAGCGGCTACAATAGATTTTAAATAGTACAAAATTTCACGCCAAAGTTCTTTCTCTTTCTCATACAATAATTGAACTGAAATATCTGGTTTATCGTCTTCCAGCAAAACCTCTGGCTCAGGCATTTTTACGGCAAAATCAATCAAACCAAATTCACCGACTGAACCACCCACTTTACAAGGCGCATTGGCGTGTAGTAAGAGATATTGTAAAGGTTGACAGAAATGAACGGTGAGGTCAATCACCAAATCAAACTGATCTTCTTCCAATAGTTGTAACAAAGAACTTTTAGGTTGGTAAAAGAAGTCCAAACTTTTAATATCCAACATATTAAAATTATTCATCGATGAAGATATGGCCATCTTTTTAGGAACAAAACCATATACCGACACACGTTTCCCATCGGACGTAAGCGTGCGAATCACTTCTGAAATAAAATTACGATTTTCGGATGGTTCACTCTCATACAAAACCAACACTGACCTGGCATGTGCATAATCGACATATTTCTTTGTACGTTCAACTCGCTTATTGAATTGATTCACATGATAGGCAAAAACCTTACGACGTAATTGATTAAACATATATGTAATAATTTCAAATTTGTTTATTGATTTTTGGAATGGCTAATTAAATGTAGAAAATCATCTTCATTGATAATTTTCACACCTAATTTTTGCGCTTTTTCGAGTTTGGCTGGCCCCATATTGTCGCCCGCCAAAATATAATCGGTTTTGGCAGATACAGAGCCTACATTTTTACCACCATGCTGTTCTATCAGCACTTTATATTCGTCACGCGAATGATGTAAAAAAGTACCACTAATCACAATAGATAGACCACTTAACGTATCCGATAAAGGCAAATTAGTTTCTGCCATTTCAAAGGTAAGCCCTGCTTGTTTCAAACGCGCAATCAACTCTTGGTGTTCTGGCTTTTCGAAATACGCTTTCACACTTTGAGCAATACGCTCGCCTATTTCATCTACAGTAATCAATTCCTCCACAGTCGCCACTTGTAATGCCTCGATAGAATGAAAGGCACTAGCCAATTTCTTGGCCACAGTTTCACCTACATAACGAATACCTAAAGCAAACAGAACACGCGCAAATGGTACTTGTTTAGAAACGTCGATAGCCTCTTTTATATTGTGTGCCGATTTAGTACCTAATCGTTCCAAACGAGCCAAATCGGGTACTTTCAAATCGTAAATATCAGCCACATTGCGTAACAGACCTTTTTCGTAAAGCAAAGCAATCGTTTCGGTTCCAAGCCCATCAATATTCATCGCCTTGCGACTAACAAAATGCTCTATTTTGCCTTTTATCTGAGGCGAACAGCCATCTTCATTGGGACAGTAATGAGCAGCTTCGCCATCATCTCGTACCAAAGTTGAGCCACATTCAGGACACGTTTTAATAAACTGCACTTTATCGCCAATTAAAATGCGTGCATCAGTATCAACCGCGGTTATTTTCGGAATAATTTCGCCACCTTTTTCCACAAAAACCATGTCGCCAATATGCAAATCGAGCCCAGCAATAATATCGGCATTATGTAACGAAGCACGTTTTACAACCGTTCCCGATAATTGAACAGGATCTAAATTGGCTACAGGCGTAATAGCTCCCGTGCGTCCCACTTGATAACTCACCGAATTGAGCCGAGTGCAAGCTTTTTCCGCCTGAAATTTATAGGCAATAGCCCAACGTGGCGATTTAGCGGTATAACCTAAATTCTTCTGTTGTAATAAATTATTTACCTTGAGCACCATGCCATCGGTAGCTACTGGTAAATTTTTACGTTCCTTATCCCAATAGTCAATATAAGCGAGCACTTCGTCGAGTGAAGTACATTTTTTCATAGCCGGAGAGACCTTAAATCCCCATTCAGCGGCTTTCTTGAGATTATCGTAATGGGTATCCATGGGCAATTTATCGCCCAACAGATAGTAGAAATACGCATCTAATTTGCGACGCGCCACTTCTGCTGAATTTTGTAATTTCAGTGTTCCACTAGCGGCATTACGTGGATTCGCAAACAGCGGCTCTTCTTGTGCTTCACGTTCACGATTTAAAGCCTCAAACACGTCCCAAGGCATCAGAATTTCGCCACGAATCTCAAATTTTGGGGGATAATCGCCCTGTAATTTAAGCGGAATAGTTTGAATAGTGCGCACATTAGACGTTACATCATCACCTTGAAGACCATCGCCACGCGTTACAGCTCGCACTAAAGAGCCATTTTCGTAAGTTAGCGATATGGAAGTTCCATCATATTTTAACTCGCACACCACTTCAAAATCGTCGTTGAGCGCTTTGCGTACACGTTCATAAAATTCGGTCACTTCGCCAGCTGAATAGGTATTTGCCAACGACAACATCGGATAGCTGTGCGCCACCTGTACAAACGCTTCGTTCAAATCGCTCCCCACACGTTGCGATGGCGAATTTGGATCAAAATAGTCGGGATAATCCGCTTCCAACTTTTGTAATTGGCGCAACTTGGCATCAAACTCAAAATCGCTGATGGTAGGAGCGTTCAACACATAATAGCTATAATTATGCGCATTCAGCTCATTCCTAAGTTGTTCTATCTGTTCCCGAGGCGTTGTCATATTCAAAAATACCTATTATTTCAATCTACAAAGATAAATATTTTCTTGTAAGAATAGAGCGCTAACAGAAAAAAAACATCGATGATAATGAACACGAGTTACGACTATTGACAAAGAGCGTTTTGTATCAAATTCATGTGGTAAAATGCTTGGGATTTTAAACAAAAAAATAGTATCTTTGTGCGTTTGCTTATCTTTGAACGAAATTAGACTCAACAAGCATGTTAAACGGCTTGTTTTTAAACCAATTATACCCTTTCAAGGAACACTTGTAACTAACAATATGAAATCAAAAATTGCTCAATTAACAGACGCTGTCAACGCTTTCTCTGCCAAAACGCATGAAGAATTAGAAGCTTTACGTATCCAATACCTCAGTAAAAAAGGAGAAATTTCAGAACTTTTCAACGATTTTCGTACTGTTCCAAATGAGGAAAAACGTGAAATTGGTCAGCTTTTAAATCAACTGCGTGATGCTGCACAAGCCAAATTGAATGACTTAAAAACAGCGCTTGAAGCAACAAAAGGTGCATCCGAAAAGATGGATTTAACACGTAGTGCAGACACACTTCCATTAGGCACACGTCATCCATTGTCATTAGTTAAAGGCGAAATTATTGATATTTTTTCACGTATCGGATTCACCGTGGCCGAAGGTCCTGAAATTGAGGATGATTGGCATGTGTTTGGTGCACTTAATTTTCCACCAGAACATCCTGCACGTGATATGCAAGATACTTTTTTCATTGAGAAAGACCCTGATGTATTGCTACGCACACACACCTCGAGCGTACAAACACGTATTATGACCACGCAAAAACCACCCATTCGTGTGTTGTGCCCTGGTCGTGTATACAGAAACGAAGCCATTTCCTATCGTGCTCACTGCTTCTTTCATCAAGTAGAAGGACTTTACATTGATAAAAATGTATCCTTTGCGGA
This sequence comes from uncultured Paludibacteraceae bacterium, assembly GCA_964570565.1. Taxonomy (GTDB): domain Bacteria; phylum Bacteroidota; class Bacteroidia; order Bacteroidales; family Paludibacteraceae; genus W0P28-013. Next base: position 130,978 of record CAZMYT010000004.1, on the reverse strand, counting down.
TTTAAAACAAGCACTACTCTATTTTGCCAAAGAAATGTTCGGCGAAAATACCGAAATTCGTTTGCGTCCATCCTATTTCCCATTCACGGAACCAAGTGCCGAAATGGATATTTCATGTAACTTATGTGGTGGTAAAGGTTGTAATTTCTGCAAACATACAGGTTGGGTTGAAATTCTAGGTTGTGGCATGGTGGACCCTAATGTACTCGAAGCATGCGGCATTGACTCCACCATCTATTCTGGTTACGCCTTTGGTATGGGTGTAGAACGTATCACCAACTTAAAATTTCAGGTGAAAGACTTACGCTTATTCTCAGAAAATGATGTGCGTTTCTTACAACAATTTCAATAAATTAAATAGACAGACTGCGGTCATTCAGCGTATTCATGCTTAAACTTTATTCCGACAATCCAAATCCTAAAGCGATTACACGCGTAGCCGAAATTCTACGTAATGGTGGTGTAGTAATTTACCCTACCGATACCGTTTATGCGATAGGATGCGATATTTTTCAACCACGCGCCGTAGAAAAAGTGTGTAAATTCAAAGGAATAGATCCACAAAAAGCCAACCTATCACTTATCTGTTACGACTTAAGCAATATTAGTGAATACGCCAAAGTGGACAACACCACCTTTAAATTACTGAAACACAATCTGCCAGGAGCATTCACCTTTATTCTAAATGGCAGTAGTAATTTACCAAAATTATTCAAAAACCGTAAAACCATAGGTATACGTGTACCAGATAATAATATAATCAGAGCATTAGTGCAAGAACTTGGCAATCCAATTCTTACAGCCTCTGTAAAAGACGACTGTGACATCACTGAATATGAAACGGATCCCGAATTATTAGAAGAAAAATATGGAAAATCAGTCGATTTAATCATTGACGGCGGTTTCGGTGGCGTGGTGGCTTCTACCATAGTAGACTGCACAGGCGATGAGCCTATTATTGTACGAGCAGGTGCCGGTGTGTTAATTTAACACGATAAACCATCAAAAAAACTAATTTTATAGATAAATAACACGACTATTCGCTTTTTTTATTACATTTGCAACCCATTATCAACAAAAAATAATCATCTAAAATCAAAGAATATGAAACATGCTGTTAGAATTTCGTTAATCCTTTCCATCATTGTATTGGGATATCTCACTATCATGAGTATCTTAACACCAATTCATTTTGATGAAGAGCGAGCACTACGCGAAAAAGCCATCATCAACAATTTAGTAAACATCCGCAAAGCTCAAATCGAATTTAAAAATCAAAATGGACGTTACACGGCAAGCACTGATACCTTGGTTGATTTCATCCTGAATGGAAAAATGCCATTGGTACTAAAAGAAGGAACACTCACAGACGAACAACTACTTGCGGGTCTTACCGAAAAGAAAGCATTGCAGATTGTAAAATCTGGTAATAAAAAAGAAATTACAGCAAATGGTTTAGAAAATTTTCGCCGTGACACTTCATATGTAAGTGTTTACGAAAGCTTATTTGCAGACATTCTAACCCTTGACAAAGTAAAAGATTTATGCGTTATTCCTTTTTCAAATGGCCAAAAATTTGAAATGGAAACACGTATGCACAAAAATGCAAGCTCAGGAATTGTGATTCCTCTATTCGAAGCGCGTGCCCCTTACGATGCGTATTTGAGCGATCTAAATCGTCAAGAATTAGTAAACTTGAAAGATCAACAAACTAAACTTGAAAAATACAATGGATTGAAAGTTGGTTCGGTAGACGAGCCAAACAACAATGCTGGAAACTGGGAATAATACCTAACACACTACCATTAATATTAAATCCATTCGGGTATTTACTCGAATGGATTTATTGTTGAAATATAAAAACCTATGAGAATTATTAGCGGCAAATTTAAAGGACGTAGACTCACACCTCCTACAAGCATCACTGCACGTCCAACCACCGATTTTGCTAAAGAAGGTCTATTCAATGTACTGACCAACTATATGGAGTTCGAAGGAACTACAGCACTCGATCTTTTTTCAGGCACTGGTAGCATCAGTTTGGAATGCGTATCGCGCGGCTGTATACATGTGAGTGCCGTAGAAATGAGCGAACAACACATCGGATTTATTAAAAAGACGATGGACAGTTTGAAGGTGGACAATTTACGAGTCTATCGTTCTGACGTTTTTCGTTTTCTAACCACCAACTACGAATCGTTTGATTTTATTTTTGCCGACCCACCCTACCAATTACCAAATATAACAGAACTTCCTGATGCGATTTTTAAACAAAAACGGTTAAAAGATGGAGGTCTTTTTGTGCTTGAACATGGTAGTAAAAATTCATTCGAAACACATCCTCATTTTGTTGAACATCGAAACTACGGGAATGTACATTTTAGTTTCTTTCAATAATAAGAAAACACAAAAATAGCCACATTATATGCGGCTATTTTTATATACACGAATATCCATTTCTATTATTTCCCACGCAGTAAATTGATATCACCGCTTAACTTGTATTTGATAGGATTACCTTTACTATCCAAATCCGTTCCAGTAGCTTGAATCACGTAATAATAAGCTCCAGGAGCTGCCATTTGTCCATTTATACGACCGTCCCAGCCTTTTCCTGGATCATCGGTGGAAAATACTTTTCGTCCCCAACGATTAAAAACTTGGCAGTTGTACGATTTCAAAGATTTAAACACCACACGAAACTCATCATTAATTCCATCGCCATTAGGTGTAAAAATATTGGGAACATCCAAGGACGATTCCAACACTTTGATGTCCAAAGAATCGACATATTCACACGAGGACGAAGCCGCCACTAATTTTACGCGATACGAACCTGATTCCGTGAATGTATAACGAAAATCACGATCTGTATAACGAATATAACTATTGGGCGACTTAAGATTATAAATGAACCATTCGTAAAAATTGGTAGAAATTGGATTCACACGACTTTCAAAATCGACCACCAATGGACCCGAGCCTGAAATATCAGCGCCAGAACGTTCCAATTCGTTCTTGGCGGTACGTTCCGACACGGTTCCTTTTACATGCGCTTCTATCGCAATGGCTTTATATAAAGGAGTTTCTACCATTTGCGGGGCAATATTCATTTCTGTGGCATAAGTATCGGCTTCGAGACTGTACTTGGTGTCGCAAAAAGGGGCATTTACTACAAACTCCGTAAATGGAGGCGTTTTTGTAAAACTTTTCGCCATTGGTTCTCCCCAAGCGTCATTAGCAAACGCTACATTTTGATAACGCAAAGTAAATACGCGAGGTAATGTATGACTTACCTTATTTTTATCTTGATAAGTCAAATCAGGTGCCGTATAAGTAGGAATTAATTTAATATTCTCACATTTATCGTCAGCCTCTACCACGTTTAACGACGTAATAGAAATAGGATATTTTTTGTAATCAATGACCCAAACAAAATAAGTGGCTACATTATTGATTTTCAAAATATAACCAGTTGCATCTTCAGGCGAAATAGTTTTTGAATTGCTGTAAAACTGACCATCAAATGTTTGCCACTCGAGTACAGTTTCAGTCCCCGTGTAAGTAATTTCCGTTAATGCAGAAATGCCATTAAACATAAATAATGCATCCAAATTGGCTACATCGGTCTTATGTAAATAAGCATTATCAGACAACACAGAAAATTGTGCATTTACCCCAAGAGCCAAGAAACACAAGCAGACTAAAATCAGTTTTTTCATAATTTGTTATAGTAAAAAAAGAGGCATGCCTTAGGCAAAAGCACGCCTCTTTATATATTTAAATGGTTACGCAAACAATTTTTCGATTGTTTCAGCGTACATTTTTTCGACAACGTTGCGTTTTACTTTTAACGTAGGAGTTAGCACATTATTTTGTGTCCACTCGTCGGCAATCAGTTCAAAGCGTTTAATATGTTCCCAATCACCAAAATTGGTATTCAGTTTTTTAACCTCTTTGTGATAACGTGCAATAATCTCTTTGTTTTTAATCATCTCTTCAGGTGTCGTGAACTTGATTTTATGTTTCTTACACCAAGCCTTCAAAAAGATAAAATCGGGTACAATTAAAGCCGCTGCAAATTTTTTATTTTCACCAAAAACAACCATGTTTTCGATAAAACCTGATTCGCAGAATTTAGCCTCAATCACTTGCGGATTGATATATTTTCCAAATGAGGTTTTAAAAATATTTTTCAACCGACCCGTAATAATTAAAGCCCCATTTTCGATGCGACCAGTATCACCTGTATGCAACCAACCATCAGCATCTATAACTTTAGCTGTAAGTTCAGGATCTTTGTAATATCCCATCATCACATTGTGACCACGTGATAAAATTTCATCATTCGGACCAATTTTCAATTCTGTGCCAGGCAACGCATGACCAACTGAACCAAAACGACGACCACCAGGCAAACGATCCATAACCGCAATAATAGGTGACGACTCACTCAAGCCATAACCCTCGAACACAGGCATACCCATAGCCGAGAAGAAAGCCGACATGTGAGGTTGAATTGCAGAACCACCAGACACAACGATATCAAAATTACCACCAAGTGCCGCACGCCATTTTGAATAAATCAATTTATCAGCCAATTTATGACGCACACGATACCAAGATGACATATTTTCAATCTTATAATGCGTAGCCAAATTAAATGCCCAATAGTAAATTAAACGTTGTGGAAGTGGCAATTTTTTACCCGACATATACAATTTATCATATATTTTTTCGAGCAAACGAGGTACGCACGTCATAAACGTTGGGTTTATCTCTTTGATATTGTCGGCAATGGTAGCCAAACTTTCGGCATAATACACCGAAATACCCAAATACTGATACAAATAGACCATCATACGCTCGTAAGCATGGCACAACGGCAAGAAACTTAAAGCGGTTTTATTCCAAGGTGCAGGCGTATTACGCACATTATAGAAATTTTGAACCACATTATTATGGCTTAACATTACACCTTTAGGATTTCCAGTAGTACCTGACGTGTAAATAATGGTGGCCATATCCATTTTGTCGATACCATCCATAATTTTTTTCAACGCTTCTGGCTGTGGATGTGCTTTGCCTAACTCAACCAATTGGTCGAAATAAGGATAAACACCTTGATCCATAAATGTGTACACATGCTTGATTGACTTCACTTCAGGTAAAACTGGTTCAATCTTTGTACGCAGTTCTTTACCTTCGATAAAGATTAATTTAATTTCGGCATGATTTAAAATATATTTGTAGTCGGCTTGACTAATGGTAGGATAAATTGGTACACTAATAGCACCACACTGCATCACAGCCATATCGAGCATATTCCATTCTGGGCGATTAGAACTGATAATAGCAACCTTGTCACCCGGAACTATACCAAGTTCCATAAAACCATACGACAAATTGTTAACTTTTTCAACGTATTGCTGAATACTGATTTTAATCCATTCGCCATTACGTTTGGCTGCCAATGCTGCATCTTGATTTGGATGATGCTCCAAATAGTATGGCAGCAAGTCGATAAGACGTGTTACTTCCATAATTTTAATAAGTTAAATTGTTTTGGTTTTCCACCAATTTTCGAAGAAATCATGCAAATGTAAGAATTATTTTAATATGAGGTCAAAAAAAAAGAGAGAAGTTTTCAACAAACAATCTCTCTTTTAATACAACACTTTTAACAGGTTAGCTACGTCCCCACTCCGATAAGTAAAATGGACGGCCTATATAAAATGGTACAGGTTGCTTTATGTTAGCAATAGGCACTTTAATTTTAAATGAATTGTAGTAACCATTAGGATGATAATACTTGATATTAATGTAAAAATCAGTAGTTTTATCGACGGCTAAAGAACTGATATCAAATGATGCTACGTGATCGTAGCGTTGTCCTGCCTGATCCAACTTCCTATTGTGTCTAAATTCTAAATTAATCACTGAATCAGGTACTGTTTCAGTACTTAAATAGTTACGTGCTAAGGTAAAACTGTGTTTAATAGTTCCTGTGCCGTAATATTGATACATCATATTAAGGTAATTGCCACTCACCCAAGCCACCATTATGTTTGTGGGATCATTACCTAAACTATCACTTTGATTGGCTGTACGAATATCAAACAGACTCCAAGTTGGTACCGATTGAATATAACGCACATCTACCACATAGGTGTAACCCTCTTTTTTCTGGGTACGTAAATTAAATTCCACATAACAGCGTTTTCCCAACAAAGAGTCGGGATAAGACAAAGTATAACTAGGCACAAACGTAGTAGAATCATCATCTGCCATAAAATACAACTGTTGGTCCTGAGCACGTTGCGCTGTCCACACCGCAATGGTGTATGGTTCAACAGGTTCTGACTCGTTCAAACACGATACAAATGTTGCACTGGTGAATATTACTAGCAACATCGACACAAAACGATACTTAATTTTATTCATAGCGTATGAAATTTAAAATGGAGTTTACAAATAGGATGATGCACTAACAATCTAAAACGCTGCAAGACCACTCACTAATTTCCTCAAAAAGCCGTGGAACTCATGTTAATATCTATTTTTTGTAAAATTAAAGACCATCATTACACATTTTTTTGTAATTTAGTGCCTTCAAAAATACAACAACGCAACAGATGATGACACCTTTTCTGGAACAACTAGCCCAGCGGTATTACCACACTTACGGAGAGGAACTCAGTGAATTCGCCTTTGTCTTTCCGAATCGCCGGGCGGGCTTATTTTTTCGTAAGGCGTTGGCCAAAGTGGCTAACAAGCCTCTATTTGCTCCCGACATTGTAGCCATTAACGATCTATTTCTAAAAGAATCCACTTTACTTCAAGCCGATAAAATCACGCTACTGTTCACCTTATACAATAGCTTTAAGAAAGTAGTGAATGACGAAGAAACCTTCGATACATTCCTATTTTTAGGCGATATGCTGTTATCCGATTTCAATGAAATAGATAAATACCTCATAGATGCCAAACAACTGTTCCAAAACATCAGCGACATCAAAGATATTGAGGGCGATTTAAGCTGGATGAGTGATGAACAAAAAACAATCATCAAGCAATTTTGGGGCTATTTTTTAAAAGAACATGGACGCAATCTCGAAACACAATTTGTGGAAATGTGGAGCGGTTTATTTACGCTATACAAAACATTCCGAGATGATTTACGAGCACAAGGCATTGGCTACGACGGCATGATTTTTAGAGAAGTGGCCGAAAGTAAAACGCCTTTAGCGGTAACCTACAAACGAGTTATTTTTGTTGGTTTTAATGCCCTCACAGCCACCGAAGAACAAATTTTCAAAAAATACCAGCAATTGGGCATTGGCGATTATTATTTTGATTATCAATCGCCTGAAATTAGAACAGTAGGCAATGTGGCAAATCAATTTATACCAGAAAACGAAGCCAAATTTCATTCCGAATTTGATCTTGACGAGCCAACCACCAATTTGGAGCGTCACGTAGAACTGATAGCCATACCTTCAGATGTTAGTCAAACCAAGCAAGTGTACACTATTTTAGAGGAGTTGCAAAGCAAACAACAGGAACAAGTTGGACTCAAAACAGCCATTGTTTTGCCCGATGAACAGTTGCTAATTCCCATGTTACATGCCATTCCCGAAAGTATCGACACGATTAATATAACTATGGGTTATCCTTTGTCGCTCACACCTATAGCAGCACTCATGGATCACTTGGTAGCTTTGCAAAAAAATGGTCGTTTGATAGATGGAAAAACACATTTTTATTACAAACATGTGTTGGCAATTCTAAACCATCCTTACATTGTGGATTATGCAGCAAATGACGTGGAACAAATGACGGCAAAAATTCACAAAGACAATTTGTTTTTAGTCAGCCACGATGAATTAAATAAGAATAAATTGTTCGATGCCTTGTTTGCGCCTATTACCGAAACAAGCGAATTCATTGCCTATTTTTCAACCATTACACAATTGCTTTCGGAACACACTTACAGTGATGCCAACAGACAATTAGATGCAGAATATTTTGCTCATTATCAAGCAGCTATCAATCGTTTAGAGGACAACCTAAAACAGACACATGTAAACCTTTCAACCGATACATTTTTCAAATTATTGAAACAACTCACGAGCAATATCACCATTGCTTTTAAAGGCGAGCCTCTGCAAGGATTACAACTTATGGGTACTTTGGAAACCCGTGCGTTAGATTTCGACAATTTGATTATCACCTCCTTTAACGAAGGTGTTTTTCCACGAAAGAACAACAATCCATCGGTCATTCCCTACAGTTTACGTCGTGCATTCGGGCTGCCAACTTACGAATATCACGATGCTATTTTTGCATACAATTTTTACCGCATGATTTACCGCGCAAAACGTGTATTTCTACTCTACGATTCGCGCACCGATGGGCAACACGGAGAATTGAGCCGTTATGCGGCCCAATTGGAATATCTATACCAAATACCGATTGTTCATAAAGCAGTTAGCTATAGTGTATCGTCAAAAAAAACAGAGCCTATTGTCGTTGTAAAAGATGAGCGAATTATAGAACGACTAGCTCTTTTCACACAAGCTGATTCAGGGAAAGCCATTGCTGCAAGCGACATCAATAATTACATTGATTGTCCACTTCGCTTTTATTTTTCTAAAATAGAAGCCTTAACTCCGCCTGATGCTGTAAGTGAAACCATAGAATCGAACACATTTGGTACACTATTTCACGCCGTCATGGAGTCGGTATACAAGCCTTACAAAGGACAAATGGTCACTAAAGAAATTATCAAACAACTTATTCAAGGAACTATTTCGTTAGATAATTACATCCACGCGGCATTCAATAAAACGTTTTACAAAAACAAAACAAACATGCCGCTATTGGGCGAAAATTTACTGATTGCCAATATTATAAAAGCATACGTCATACAAACGTTGCAATTCGACCAACGTATACGGGCACCTTTTCTATATCTGGAGACTGAATTATCGCTAACAACAGCACTGACGTTAGAAAATGGACTGTCGGTGAATCTAAAAGGAATAATTGACCGCGTAGACGAACAGCAAAACGTAACACACATTGTAGATTACAAAACAGGCAAAGCGAGCACTGAATTTCAGAATATCGACGATTTATTCGATAGCACGAATGACAAAAGACCTAAAGCCGTGCTACAAACATTTTTCTACGCCATGCTGTACCAGCTAAACTGCAAGACAGGAAAACAGCTAAAACCAAGTATTTATAGTTTACGAGACCTTGAAAATTACCAAATCAAATACAGTCCATCGAAAAACGAAACCACAATTATTGACGATTACAACAACTTCAAAGAATCTTTTGAAACAGGTTTAACAAACTGTTTATCAGATATTTTTAATTCTGAAAAACCATTCACACAATGTACAGATACCAAACTGTGTGAATATTGTCATTTTAAAAATTTATGTAACCGCTAAGAGTACATTTTTTTGACCAGTTATAATTGTTTTATCAAAGCAAAAAAAGTAACTTTGCAAGCACAATAACAACCTTAAAATAAACATTAGCATGACGCTTACTGAACGCTTTTTAAAATACGTAACGTTCGCCACCACCTCTGACGACACAACAGGACTTACGCCGAGTACTCCTGGACAAATGATTTTTGCAAATTTCTTAGTGGAAGAGCTCAAAGCAATTGGGTTAAAAGATGCCGAAGTGGATAAAAACGGTTACGTAATGGCTACATTACCAGCCAATTCCGATAAAGAATTACCAACACTAGGATTTATAGCGCATTTGGATACCGCTCCTGATATGACCGGGAAACATGTGCAACCACGCATTGTGGAAAAATACAACGGCAACGATATTTTACTGAATGCTGAAGACGCTATTGTTTTATCGACTGAACAATTTCCAGAACTCAAACTGTATGTAGGACAAGATTTAATTGTGACCAACGGACGCACATTGCTAGGTGCCGACGATAAAGCTGGTATCGCTGAAATTATGACTGCTATGGATTATTTAGTAAAACATCCTGAAATAAAACATGGCAAAGTGCGTGTGGCATTTACACCAGATGAAGAAATCGGTCAAGGACCTCACCATTTCGATGTTGAGAAATTTGGTGCCGACTGGGCTTATACCATGGACGGAGGCGAAATTGGCGAATTAGAATATGAAAATTTCAACGCGGCTTCAGCTAAAATCACATTCAAAGGACGCAATGTGCATCCAGGCTATGCTAAACACAAAATGCTCAATTCCATGCGTGTAGCGCACCAATTTGCCACCATGCTACCACGCCACGAAACACCAGAACATACCGAAAATTACGAAGGTTTTTATCATTTAGTTGGCATGCAAGGCGATGTGGAAAGTTCTACACTTACTTATATCATTCGCGATCATGACCGTGCTCGCTTTGAAAGCCGCAAAGCTGAAATTCAACATTTAGTAAATAAAATAAATGCCGAATTCGGAGCAGGTACGGCGAGTGTTGAATTGAAAGATCAATACTACAACATGCGCGAAAAAATTGAACCAGTGATGCATATTATCGACTTGGCGTTTGCTGCTATGGAAGCTGCAGGCGTAAAACCTCAAGTAAAACCAATTCGTGGTGGCACAGATGGCGCACAATTATCGTTTAAAGGACTTCCCTGCCCTAATATTTTTGCAGGCGGGCATAATTTCCACGGTCGTTACGAATTTGTGCCTATTCAATCGATGGAAAAAGCAACAGAAGTTATTCTCAATATTGTAAAAATGGTAAAATAAACAGCATTTAAGTTGTAATAAAAAACTATGAAAACAACTCCATTTACAGATATTCACATCGCTCTAGGTGCTAAAATGCACGAATTTGCAGGGTATAATATGCCTATTGAGTACAGTACTGGCATTATAGACGAACACATGACTGTGGTAAACGGTGTCGGTGTGTTTGATGTATCGCACATGGGCGAATTCTGGGTAAAAGGACCACAAGCTCTTCCATTTTTACAAAAAGTGTGTAGCAATGATATCACAGCAATTCCAATTGGCAAAGCGCAATACAACTGTTTTCCAAATGGTAAAGGTGGTATTGTGGACGATTTAATTGTATACCACTACGAAACCGAAAAATATCTACTGGTAGTAAATGCTGCCAATATTGATAAAGACTGGGAATGGGTGAATGCCAATAATGCAGAAGGCGCCATACTCGAAAATGCATCGGATAGAATGGCACAACTCGCCATTCAAGGACCTAAAGCTGCGGAATTATTGCAACAATTAACGTCCGTCAATTTAAACGAAATACCTTATTATGCCTTTACGACAGGTACATTAGCTGGCGTTGACGATGTAATTATTTCAAATACTGGCTACACGGGAGCTGGCGGTTTTGAACTCTACTTCTATCCACAATTTGGCGAACAACTCTGGCACGCCATTTTTGAGGCAGGAAAACCATACGACATTAAACCTATTGGACTTGGCGCACGCGACACGCTCCGTTTGGAAATGGGCTATTCGCTCTACGGACACGAAATTGACGATACGACATCACCTATCGAAGCAGGATTGGGATGGATTACCAAACCAGCCGAAGGTAAACCGTTAATCGATGGTGATTTATACGTCAGACAACGCGCCGAAGGCGTTTCTCGCAAATTGATTGGCTTTGAATTGATAGACCGCGGCATTCCACGGGCCGACTACGAACTTACGGATGGAAAAGGAACAGTAATCGGTCGCGTAACATCTGGAACAATGTCGCCAACACGTAAAATTGGCATTGGATTAGGTTACGTACAAACACCATACGCCAAAATAGGCACCGAAATTGCGGTATCTATACGCAACAAAGAGTTGAAAGCAATCGTTGTAAAACCTCCATTTAGAAAGTAAACCAACTAATATAAACGTAAAAAACGCATTGAACCAAATCAATGCGTTTTTTTATTAACTAAATACGAATAGATTGAGCTGTTACAGGAATTGCTTGTGCTAGGTCAAAATCGCGCATGGCATTAATGAGCATAAAGTGGCTAAAATGCGCTAAATCTTCCAGTCGAATAGTGGTTGCTTGAATGTGGCGTTGATGTACTAAACGGGCACGACACGTGCCAGCCAATAGTGGTTCGGCAGGCGTTACCCACTGCGTACCATCCAGAAACAACACATTGCTAAAAGAGGTGTCAGTGATTAATCCTTGACGGACTATAAGAATTTCATCGGCATCATTTTTTTGTGCTAAAGCTCGGTTCAAGGCACTTCTATCAGCCCATTTATGCGCATACTGAAAGTTATCATCCACCACAACAAGCTGTAACGAATTTATTAATCGGGGAACATACGGCGTAATGGTGTGTTGTACAATATGAGTAGGCGTATAGTCGATGCGCAAACGATGAGTGCCCACACGTGGCAAGTCTAAACGTATAATATAATCAATCAGCGTATGCGAAGCCAATTGGTTGACCCGTTGCTGATGATAAACGAGGTTTTGCTCCACCCCATTTTCAATACAAATAGTTTCAAATAGTTGGCACATATATTTTGGCTAATAATTCATGATATTCCGCTGCGGCATCACTTCTGCAGGTAATGCCACCACCGCTATGATAATAAAAACAACCATCAGTATCGCGTCGTAAAAAACGTATTAACACAGCACTATCGACCGAATCGCCATCGAAAACGCCCATCACACCCGTATAAAAACCACGCGGAGTGATTTCGACTTGCTCTATAATTTCTACGGTCTTCTGCTTTGGTGCGCCCGAAATACTACCCGCTGGCAGCAACTTTAAAAGTAATGTGCCGATATTATTCTGCCAATCGGTTGGTAAATCACCACTAATCTGCGAACTGGTTTGCAAAATAGTGCCACGAGACGTTTCGATGGCCTCCACATACCTAAATCGTTCCACTTGTACGCGCGAAGAGACCATCGCTAAATCGTTACGCATTAAATCGACAATGGTATAATGTTCAAACAACTCTTTCTCATCGTCCAATAAAAGCTGTTCGGCATGAGGTAAACGAGCATCAATAGTACCTTTCATGGGATACGTATTAATTGTATTGTCAGATATGGTAACAAATGACTCTGGTGAATAACAAAGAAACTCGTCTTTCACCAATAAACGATAAGGTGCTGATGCCTCACAAAAAATGGTGTCCAACGCCAAATTACGACCCACATAAGTCGGAAATGTGAGATTCAACAAAAATGAATTACCCTGTAAAATCTCCTGTTTCACAACATCGAACCGAGTTGTATAATCGGCTTCGGCAATAGGTTGAGGTGTAAGCGATACGTTTTGGGCAGATGGTACCACGGATTTACCATACTGTTTGCCTTTGATGACACATGAAATAGCAGTTTGCGACAAATCGGACAACTTCACTACCACGCCAGAATCGCCTTTGAAATCGAGCAAAAACAAAAACGGAATGCGTGCGCCGCCCAATTGATTCATCGCCGTAAGCAGTGTTTCTCTATTTTGAAGCTGCATGAAGAAAATTTTTAAGTATGAGTTCACCAGCCTCCGAAATGTACGACTCTGGATGAAATTGTACACCAAACACGCGTTTAGACAGATGTTCCACCGCCATCACCGAACCGTAATTATCGCGTGCTGTAATGCGTAATTCCGATGGGATATGGGTAGCCAGCCACGAGTGATAACGCCCTACAACTGTATTAGTCATACCAGCAAACAGCATAGAATCAGGATTACAGTTAATTATAGAAGGCTCGCCATGATGTACCACGTCACTCTGCACCAACTGTGCACCGTAATGTTCGCAAATAGCTTGATACCCCAAACAAATTCCCAGAATGGCTTTAGAACTGTCGTACTGTGCGAGCAATTGCTCCATAATGGGGAAATCGCGAGGTAACGACGGGCCTGGAGAAAAAATCAACGCATTGTAATAAGCTGCCATATCCACATTCACGTCGCGATGATTGAGTACTGTAACCTGTTCGTTGGTAGTACGCCGCAATAACTCCAAAATATTATATGTAAACGAATCGTCGTTATCTACTAAAAGAATCATGGTTTGAGCAACTAGACAAGTTTATAAATTGAGTACAAAAGTAGTAAAAAACAGCCAAGATAACGAACAGATAAAACACGTCTGAGTTCTTTTACTATATCACTTTGAACTAACGGACAACATCACCATTGTACCACGTGATATTTTTCACTACTTTTGTAATCACTAAAAACAGAAACAAAAGAGCTTTTAAAACAAACTCTAATATCTTATTTATTAGCAAATTAAAGAGCAATTGTTCACTTTATATTATGATTGATACTTCCCAATTCAACGGCAAAAAAGTAGCTTTTCAGACGTTAGGTTGTAAACTCAATTTTGCAGAAACCTCAGCCATTGGTCGTTCACTGCTCGAAGCTGGTTTTCAACGTGCCAAAATGGGCGAAAATGCCGATATTTGCATTATTAATACATGTTCAGTAACCGATACGGCCGACAAAAAATGCCGACAAGCCATCAATAAACTCATACATCGACATCCCAATGCCTTGATAGTCGTGACTGGCTGTTATGCGCAATTGAAACCCGATGAAATAACACAAATGCCTGGTGTCGATTTGGTATTGGGAACGAACGAAAAAAGTGCATTACCCGATTTTATCACACAATTAGAAAAAAAACAAAAAGGCGAATCACATACCGTAAAAACAGCTGACATACGCCAATTTACACCTATCTGTTCAGCCGACGATCGGACACGTCATTTCTTAAAAGTACAAGATGGTTGCGATTATTATTGCACCTACTGCACTATTCCATTTGCACGTGGACGTAGCAGAAACACTTCGGTAGCAGAAACTGTGGCTGTAGCCCAACGAGCCATTGATGAAGGTGCCAAAGAGATTGTATTAACGGGAGTAAATATTGGCGAGTTTGGGCATAATACCTCAGAAACGTTCTTTGATTTACTAAAAGCGTTAGATCTGTTAGAAGGCGTTCGTTACCGTATTTCGAGTATTGAGCCAAATTTATTGACAGATGACATAATAGATTACGTATCGACTTCAAAACACATTATGCCACACTTTCATATTCCGTTACAATCAGGTAGCAATGAGGTGTTGAAATTAATGAAACGTCGCTACACACGCGAACTATTTGCCGATAAAATACATAAAATCAAATCGTTAATGCCACACGCATTCATTGGTGTAGATGTGATGGTTGGTGTACGAGGCGAAACGCCTGATTATTTTGAAGAAACACGTTCCTTTTTAGATAGTTTACCTGTATCACAACTGCACGTATTTACCTATTCTGAACGCGCTGGAACCAAAGCCCTCGACATTGATTATAATGTACCGCACGCAGAACGCAAAAAACGCAATGATGTGTTGCACCAACTTTCAGAACGTAAAACGCAAGCATTTTACGATAGTCAAAAAGGACGTACGGCGTGGGTTCTTTGGGAGTCAAGCAAAGCGGGCGACACGATGCATGGTTTTACGGAAAATTACGTGCGTGTGGAAGCACCCTATCAAAAAGAATTGATTAACACCATTCAAGAAATTGTGATTTAGTCATTCAAACAAAACAATAGCGCCTCACAACACAAGTTATGAGGCGCTATTGTTATAATCTAACGACAATTAAATCAATCTATTAGTTTTAGTATCAGGGAAAATAACAGCAGGTTTAAATACGCGAGCTTCTTCGGCTTCGAGCCACGTATAAGCCATAATAATAACTACGTCGCCCACCGACACCAAATGAGCCGCAGCACCATTCAAGCAAATAACACCCGAACCACGCTCGCCTTTAATCACATAGGTTTCAAAACGATTTCCATTATTATTATCTACAATTTGAACTTTTTCGTTGGCAATCAAATTAGCAGCATCCATCAAATCCTCGTCAATAGTTATGCTACCGATATAATCGAGGCACGACTCCGTGACAGTCACACGATGAATTTTTGATTTTAAAATGTTTAAATACATGAGCAATTTATGTTTTGGTTTTATTTATAGCGAATATTATCTATTAATCGGATTTTGCCACAATATACCGTGATACAGCCTACAATATCATTGGTTTCTTCCCATTTTTCAATCGGTTGCAAGGTTTTACCATCTACAATTTCGAAATATTCTACTTCCAATCCTTCACGCGCATTGACAGCTGCGACTACCGCATCATGTAATTCGTGTACAGGAGTTTCCAAGGCAAACAAGCAACTTTCCTTTAAAACTTGAGAAATATGAACCGCTAATTGACGTTGTTCTGGGGTTAACAACGCATTTCTACTACTCAAGGCCAAACCACTCTCTTCGCGTACAATAGGACAGCCAACAATTTCAACAGGAAAATTCAGAACAGTCACCATGCGACGAATGATTGCGAGCTGTTGGAAATCTTTTTCACCAAAATAAGCACGTGTTGGTTGTACCAACTGAAATAACTTACTAACTACTTGCACTACGCCATTGAAATGTCCTGGACGAAACCGACCTTCCATCACCTGATCAAGTCCTCCAAAATCGAATTCAAATGGTTTTTGCATCTCTTCGGCATCATACATTTCATCCGCATTAGGAGCAAACACAAATTGGCAACCCACAGAAGCTAATAATTCAGCATCGGCTTCCAAAGTGCGAGGATAGTTAGCTAAATCGTTTTTATCGTTAAATTGTGTGGGATTAACAAAAACACTCACAAAACATAAATCGTTTTCACTCACACAACGCTTTACCAATGTCAAATGACCATTATGTAAAGCACCCATAGTAGGAACAAAACCTATGGTTTTACCAGTTGATTTGGCATTAGCTACCACCTCAAACAAGGCTTTTTTTGTTGTAATTAGTTGCATATTGTTAGTGCAGAAAATAAAGTGTGCAAAAGTAGTAATAAAAATAATGTACCACAATAAAAAAAGACTTTATCGGTCATTTGCTTTCTATTTGTTCACTTTTTTGAATTATTTATAAAAATATTTTCAAAATAATTATGAAATACTAATGATTTAGTTTATTTTTGTTGGATAGAAACTTAATAAATGGTTGTAAACATAGCAAACTGATTATAACCACTACAAAGTTACTATAAAAAAGAGTTGTCATTGCCACTATTCCATAAAGATAGAAACAATGATAATTCGGATTTCAGAATTAATAAATAAGGTAAAAGGCGATTGGAAATTTCCAACCGCCTTTTTTATCTCAACTAATCTACTTACAAAATCAACCACAGCGTGTACGCCACATACATCACTAAAAAGATAATACCTTCCCAACAATCCAATTTGCGGCCACGTCCTGTAAAGACAAACACAAACAACAAAGCACTTGCTACAATGTTTAAAAGTAAATCGTAGTAAGATTCAGCTGAAACACTCACAGGCATGATACAAGCCGTTGTACCGAGAATAAAAAATACATTGAATATATTAGAACCTACAATATTAGCGATGGCAATATCCGTATTCTTTTTGCGAGCGGCCACCACCGATGTAGCCAATTCTGGCAACGAAGTTCCAATAGATACGATTGTCAATCCGATAACACGTTCCGAAACCCCAAATTGTTGAGCAATCTTAATGGCAGCACGTACAATCGTTTCACCACCTATCATCAAAAGACCTAAACCAACAAGCACCCACATAATAGCTATACCCATTTTCATTGTCGGCTCCTCGGTAGGTTCATTCAGATGTCTATTTTTTAAGGCTGATTGAATAATATACCCCATAAAAATAGCAAAGAACAACAATAAAATAATACCATCACCACGCGTAATAGATGTAAAACCTGTATGATCTATTAAATTATCACTGGCCAGTACGAAAAGCACTAGAGCTGATAATAGGGCTAATGGAATTTCAATCCAAGTGGTAGAATGCTTCACTACCAAAGGAAAAATGAGAGAAGAAATACCTAAAATAGCCAAAATATTAAAAATATTACTGCCAACAACATTACCCAAAGCAATATCATTACTTCCTTTTAAAGCAGCCGAAATATTAACCACTAATTCAGGAAATGAAGTTCCAAAAGCGACAATGGTCAAACCAATAATCAAATCGGACACCTTTAAACGGCGAGCAATAACAGAAGCACCATCGACTAATTTGTCGGCACCAAAAATAAGAGCGACAAATCCTAATACAAGAAATAAAAATTGAATCATGTCTGTCAAATAAATGTGAATACTATAATTGAATACCTATCAAGCTATCTTAATTTGTGAGCGGCTTAACTTCTCTTTGGCATAATCAAGAGTAATATGTAACTCTTTAACTCCTGACGAAGGAATTTCATACATGGCATCCATCATAATGGTTTCAGCGATGGAACGCAAACCACGAGCACCCAACTTAAATTCTACCGCTTTTTCGACGATATAATCGAGCACTTCATCATCAAATTTCAAAACCACGTCATCCATAGCAAACAATTTGGTGTATTGTTTCACAATGGAGTTTTTAGGTTCTGTCAATATCAAACGCAAAGCCTCACTATCGAGTGGATTAAGGTGGGTTAAGATTGGTAAACGACCTATTATTTCTGGAATTAACCCAAATGATTTTAAATCTTGTGGAGCTATATACTGCAACATATTGTTTCTATCCACAATGTTTTGTTCGCTCACAGAACCAAAACCAACTACGTGTGTATTCAATCGTTGGGCAATTTTTTTCTCAATGCCATCGAATGCACCGCCACAAATAAACAAAATATTTTGTGTGTTTACGGCAATCATTTTTTGGTCGGGATGTTTACGTCCACCTTGTGGTGGAACATTTACCACCGAACCCTCCAACAATTTAAGTAAACCTTGCTGCACACCTTCGCCGCTCACATCGCGCGTAATGCTTGGATTATCGCCTTTACGAGCAATTTTGTCTATTTCGTCAATAAACACAATACCTCGTTCTGCCGATTTAACATCGTAATCGGCCACCTGTAATAAGCGAGTCAAGATACTCTCAATATCTTCGCCCACATAACCAGCTTCTGTCAGCACAGTGGCATCCACAATGGTAAATGGTACGTGCAATTTTTTAGCAATGGTACGCGCTAACAATGTTTTGCCAGTACCCGTAGTGCCGACCAAAATGATGTTTGATTTTTCAATTTCTACATCCTCAGCCGATTTTGGCTGTGTGATACGTTTGTAGTGATTATAAACTGCTACCGACAAAAATTTCTTGGCCTCGTTTTGCCCAATGACATATTGGTCCAAAAAATTCTTTATTTCGATTGGTTTAGGTAGCTGTTCGCCATTTAAGGTGAAGTCGCTTTTAGTACCTAATTCTGTTTTAATAACATTATTAGCCATTTCGACGCATTGATCGCAGATATTACCATCTAAACCAGTCAGCAATAATTGCACTTCATTTTCGCCACGTCCACAAAAGCTGCAATGACGTTCGTTCTTTGTTTGTTTCGCCATGAAATTTTTACGTATTATTTATTGCGAACCAAAATATTATCAATCATACCGTATTCCAATGCTTCTTGCGAGGTCATCCAATAATCGCGATCAGAATCTTTTTCAATTTTCTCAAATGGATTTCCGGAATGATCAGCAATGATTTGGTACAATTCATTTTTCAAGAGCATGATTTGTTTATAATTAATCTCCATATCAGCAGCTTGACCTTGCATACCGCCCATTGGTTGATGAATCATCACGCGCGAATGTTTCAACGCCGAACGTTTTCCTTTTTCGCCAGCTACCAATAACACGGCAGCCATAGAAGCAGCCATACCAGTACAAATCGTTCCCACTTTACTGCCAATATACTGCATGGTGTCGTAAATGCCTAGACCAGCATGTACCGAACCACCAGGACTATTCAAATAGATAGAAATATCCTTACCTGGATCGGCAGTATCTAAAAATAGTAATTGCGCTTGAATCACGTTGGCTACGTAATCATTAATTTCGGAACCCAAAAAAATGATACGATCCATCATTAAACGCGAGAACACATCCATTTGAGTCACATTTAATTGACGCTCTTCCAAAATAGATGGTGAAATATAACCTCCATTCATGGTCACTTCCGACATGTATTTATCTAGCGACAAACCATTCATATTCAAATGCTTGGTAGCATATTTGCGAAATTCATTTTGTTCCATAAGTCTATTATTTAAAATTATTTTATTTCGTTTGTTTTTAAAAATTGATACTTTTTATTTTGGTCTTAAACCAATTAGCCTCGCCACTATTACCGCCTTGATCATTACCAGTCAGCAAGCGGTAAAAAGAACAATTACCCCAACCTGCTGGCACATCATTGAGCATCATATCTTCACCTGTATCGTTAGCTAAATACGGAGAGATCATAGTATGCCACTGCTGAATACGTGCTAGACTTTTATCGGTGTAAAAATAATCATTGTCTGCGGATGCTAATTCCTTAATATAATTTTTGTATCGTTCCTTATACTCAGTAATCGACATCACTTTACGCATCAGCACACGGTCATTTTCGAGACTACCCCACGTCAACATATTTTGCGTACCAGCATTCATGCCCATGGACGTACCCAAGGTGTTATCGTAATCGAATGGAATGAAATAAAACTTGTTATTTTCGTCAAAATAGAAGTAATAATTATTTTGTCCATGCCAATAATCGTCCCACATTCCTACCATGACATTCACGGCATAAGCACGCAAAAATTGGTCCACATCCATGCGGGTTTCTAAAAAGGTTTTCAATGCCGAACTTCCGCTCGCTAAACCATTCATGGTATTCACAAACTCTTTTAGTTGCGTGCGGGCAGCAGACAAACCTGTTTTTTTATTCGTTTTTAAGTCGTACACATAATTGACACTCTCACTTGGATTTAATGAAGTGACGCTCACGCCCATTTTATCATCGGACATCGAATTGGGGCTCAACGTAGCTCCCCACGATGCTTTCCATAAATTGCCATTTTTAGAGGTAAATTTACCAGCCGCTTTTCGATTAGCCAAAAACGCTTCGCTCACACCTTCAACCAAGGCATAAACGCCAAAATAAGCCGGTTTTGAATCGCCTTTTATATCAATGGAGACACGCGTATAACTAGCACGAGGTGCAGTCCATACACCGAAGCGGCGAAATAAATCGTACGAATAAATTTCGCGACAGTACATCGCATCATCTTTAAACCATTTTAAAATTACACGATCACTATTGCAAAACTTTAATTTATCACAATATTCGTCAAATTTTACTTGAAAGTGAACATGATGCCAATTGGCATTTTGTGACTGATGTAATTCACCCGTAGCTCCTTCAGGACGACGACGACTCGTATTGCCACGCAAACGAACGCCTACACTATCAATCTGAAACGATTCCGAACCTTTTTTAAACGAAAAAGTGGCTGGAATGTACGTGTTATTATCTGGATTTAAATCAAAATTAGTCAGAAACGTATTCCAATCATCCTGAGATATGGATAATTGGACTTCGCTTACCACTGAGAGGTCATACAAATAGTCAGAGCCGCGCGGTGATGCAGGATCATTAGGATTGACCACTATTGCGGTATCCTGAGGATTGTCGGGTTTATCTTCTGGCACATTTATTTCCTCACAACTCGGAAGCAGCGTAAATAGACAAAAAATGGCGAATAGATAACGTTTCATAACCATGAGTTTTAAACATGTAAAGGTAGTCAATTTTTGAGAATTTCAAAAATGCGACTAGACATCCGACAAGCAAGGTACGTAAGTCTAAATGTTGTTTAACGTGTTAGCATAAACTTGATGCTGAAACCAACATTGGCCGTAGAAATTGGATACGATGTAGAAATCAATGGATTGCTCATTTGATAATCGTAGAACAAACGGAAATTTAACTTAGAACTAAACACGTAATCGGCCGTTAATTTGATAGTTATCGTTTTTGTACCCGTAGTTGGTTGTACATCGTCTGTTTCAATTTTACGAATAATAGATTTAATATCTTTAAACGCCAAATCAAGACGCGTGGTTAAATCATTCTTAACTTTTTTAGTTTTGTTCTGTTTCAATTTCAAAACCACATCAAAATCTTTCAAGATATAACCCACACCCACAATCCACTCATCATTGGTGGCTTCCAATAATTGGTTACTAGCCAAATTTAGGGTCATATTACGTTGTTTACGATATTCCACCTTGCCAGTGAAACTATTTTTCATAGCCATGTCGACGCTCAAGAATGGCGCAAAACTTTCGTTCAGCGATACACTCGAAATATTATATTGGCTCGATGGTATCGGATTTCCACTCGTCACATCGCGTACAAAACCCAAACCATCTTCATTCTCAGCAAAGTTAGAATATGATGTATAAGAACCAATATTATACGTACATTGATAAGCGTGATTTAGCGTCACCGATTTAAAATTCTTAGCCACCCAAGGAATGCGCGACAAACCATCGTAAGAGATACGCCAGTTAGGAATTAAACTCCAAAATGAAGGGAATGGCGATTTGGAAGCTTTGGTTATATCCTGACCCGTATATGCTGCCAAGAATGCAGGAATAAGCACATCTGGTGAATTCTGACTATAAGCACCATTTGCTGCATTATAAGGATCTCCCGCTAAAGAACTTTCAGCCGCAAAACCTGTAGTTGGATATTTTGTACCAATATAAGGGCGTTGCAACTCATTTGCCACGTAAGCACGATTAGCTTTAAACTGCTCAAATGCTTTCGATTGGTAATTATTAGCCAGCGTTCCGGTGCTCCAAAACGAGGTTAAAATAGCCGCATGCGTCATTCTAAAGGTACCATTAAAAGTCACTGGCATATCATCATACATATGCTGAATCGAGGTCTGATCGGTTGATACACGCTTGGTATTCAAATCGATTTTGAATCCTGCAAATGGCTCCAAATTCAATTTTACATCAAAATCGGATGTAAACGTTTGCGAAGCTGGATTAATTATAGAATCGTTCATAATAACCCAACCATTTTTCACAGCTTGTTCGAGGTAATCACGTTTTGGCATACCAAAAGCAAAATCAAAACCAGGAGCAAACGCATTATCAACTTCTTGCTGTCCCATAAAGCCAGCTTCCGAATTGAAACCTGGAATTACCAAGCTATTGGTTTCTTTGTACATCACAGACAAACGACGCACTAACATTAAAAAACGTACCGAAATTTCACCCAGCTGTTTCGTAGCTGAAATATTAGCAGGATCTGTTGTTTGCATCGACAATCTCAAACCCGACATATCCGATTTACTGGTAAATCGAATGGTGTTATTGTCCACAATCGTATAAGGAATCTTTACCACTTTACCTGTACTATCAGTCACAATAATTTGAAGGCGCGTACTATTCAGCTTATGTGTAATCGTTGTAGGTTCATCTTTTTTAAGTGCAATGGTTTGTGCCTCATCTTTGGCTTTAAATCTAGAATTTCCTTTGGAACTCGTTCTGCCCGTATAACGTTGGTTGATATCTTTCAAATACTTCGATCTATTATACAATTTTTCGAAGTTCATTTGACCATCCACTTGCCAATTATTTAAATTGGAGATTTCATTACCAAGATGTAAATTTCCATCTGATTCTGGTCCTCTATTCCAACCATACGTAGCGTTATATTGCGCATTGGCAGTTATAAATTCAAAGATTGGAATTTTATTTATAGGAATCGCCCATGACGCTGTAAATACTTGTTGATAAGTGAGTGGACGACCAAAATGCGCCAAACTACTCATAACAGTATCTTTCCAATTTTCATATTCATCAGGGAAAAACTGACGATTGACTGGCGTGTAAAGCGTCTCATCTACACGTGCGTTAAACCCTGTACGCAACGAGAATTTCAAGGCGCGCGATAAATCATATTTCATCTCAAACTGACGATCCCAAACAAAATCCTTGCTCGATGACAACAAGGTATTATTAACATCGTAATAGTTTAAATTCATCGACCCTTCCAAATCGCGTAATTGTGTTTCAGAATAACGACGATTCATGGTGGTTGAGAAAGCTAATACACTTGGTTCATAATTCAAGTTAAACTCTTTGATAATACGCCAAACTGGACTTTTTAAGCCTTTGGCGTTTTTAAATGGTTCCCAAGGTTGAGGTGTGGTTGTAAAATTATAATTCAACGAACCTCTATGTTGTAACGCTTTATTTCTATTTATCTCAGGATTAAGCTCTTGTGTTTCTGTATAGGCATAAGAAACCGAAAAATTCGACGGATCATAAAGTTGAGGACGTTTACTTTTAATATCCACCTTCACATTGGTCAAATTGACACTTTTATTAATCACTTTGGTTTGAGAAAGTTGTAACAATGAATCGCGTTCTGCTTTTGTTTCAAGCGCTTCTAAAGCATCGTCCAATAAGACATCTTCGTCCAATGGATTATATTTTGGTTTGCTATTCTCCAACGAATAAGAAACATAAAGTGGAATTTTTACATTTGCTTTTTCTGGGAAGAAACGCCCCACTTCAAAAGAAGTAGACACATTCAATTGTGTTAAGTCGTCCAAACGACGCTCCGTCAAATTTTGTTCTATGCCACCAAAACCAGCTGTTTCGTGACGTGCCGAGACATTGATACTACCCATATCGGAAAGTCCAATAGCCACATTTCCCATGGCACCCCAACCACCATCTTCATCATAATCGGTTAAACGCAATTCATTTACCCAAACTTCACTGGTTTTCATCTCACGTCCTTCGTTCCGTACACCAATCATAATAGTTTGTACATCGGCTAAATTAGGGTTACCCATCACCGTTATTTTATTTTTCGGTTTAGTAGGGTCTGACTCTGAATAAGCTTTAGTAAACGAGGCTGAACCGCCCTTATTTTTCTCCTTATTACGATTCGTTTTAACCTGTGTGAGCAACTCGAGTGGAAAATCGAACATATTTTCTTCTGGCCAAACTTTTTCTGCTTCACCCGATGAATAATCACCTTCAGGAGTCAATTTTAATGGAATTTCGTATTCGTAATAATTATTTTGATAGTCACTACCAATACGCAAGAATACGGTCATCTCGTAATCTTTGAGCGAGCCCAAATCGTCTAACATTTTTTCAGCGTGTGTGAACATTTGCAGACGACGATATTGACGCATGTCATACGAAATATTTTTGTACACTGCACGTGCATCACCTGGTGCCAAATCATAGGTACGAATCACCATGGATTGCTCATTTTGCTGCGTCAATTGTGGTTGACTTGGGTCTGTTTCACGTGTTACTCCTGGAGGCAATACGTAATTAACTGGCTTTTTCTTATTATTTTCTTCAATACTTACTGATGACACATTAATAGAACCAGTATTTGTAGGCGGATTCGATAAATCATACAAATCTTTGGTATAAGTACGCCATTCGCCACGCACCAATTCTAATGTTCCAAAACGTAAAAAGGTGGCTTCAGAGAAATTATGCATAAACATACGCATAAAGCGAATCGATTTAAAATCACGAATCGTACCTACGCGTCTTTCATACTCACGAACGGGAATTTTGAACTGATACCACGTAACATCTTCCTTTTTGCCATTCTCAAGTTCGACATTGGCGACTACTTTATCGGTAATATAATTCTTCCCAATTTCTAATTCGTTACGGCGCAATGACACCCGATATTGGTAATATTTTTCGTATTCGTTAAGCGTGTTATCTTGGTTAATATCTTCCACATCAGGTACGGTGGTAGCTGATGTAGAATAAGTTTCGGTAGTTGTTTCGGAGGCTGGAGAATTTCCCTCTGGGCTATTGAAACGTTTATAGCGATCGAGGATGGATTTCTCTTCAGCGTCATAATCAGAACCACGGTAGTGATGGAAATTATCGCCAGCAGGGTCATTTATGGGCGAAAATGGATCTTTCGACATATCTTCGATAACACTTGGTGATAATGTGGCTTTAATTTGGTTCACATAATCTTTGTACGTAGGAAATTGGAACTCATCTTCGGTACGCAAACCATTAAAACCAACATCTTGATATTGACGGGCATTCACATCATTATCGAATGCTAAAACCATCGATTGTTTACGAGGCACACGTCCCCATTTTGTGGCATCTGTTTGAGTGGTATCGCCATCAATAGGCATTCCATTTTCAAAGAATTTTTTGCCATCTTTCAAAATATCTTCTGAAATATCGCCCAAATTGAAATACAAATCGCCACCAGAATTGGTTCCTAACGTATCGTTCACAAATGGGTCCATCAACCAAAATTCGATGTATTCAATATTAGCGGTTTCAAAGTCAGTTGTTTCCAACTTACGCATCATACCACCCCATCGTTTAGTAGGATTAGCTAATGAGCCATCGGCTGCCAGACCTGTAACATCTAAATTGTAAGGACCACGTTCTTGAGGATAGAAACTAACATTTAACACCGGCAAATAAGATGATTGACCCGCCAAACTCGAACGATTTGGGAAAATTTCTTGTTCACGCACCGCACGTGTTAGGTGATTAGATTGCAAATCGGGATTACGTCTGATATGCTCTGGTGTAGTAGAATTATTACGATTGAACACGCTATTATCAATTGAAAACCAAGAGAATAGCGCACGATTTTTACCATAATCGATATTATCCGACAACGAAGCTTCTGGAAACAATGGATTTTTAGTAGGGTCTTCGTAAGGCGTGCTAGCCAACCGCCAATAAAAAGGATAACGCAAATCGACACCTGTTTTGGTCGATTCAAAATCGTCCAAATAAGCATAACCTGGATTATTTTTAATTTCACGGTGTCCTGGAATCATTTGAGCCACTTCTCCATTAAAAACAATGGTAGAAGGTGCGGTTGCATTCAATAAAGGCAAGGCATTAAGACCCTTCGTCAACCATGGTGCTTCATCACGATAAGCGGCATTCAATCCCCAAATAGTATTTGAAATAGGTTCGGCACCCATTTCTGTTTTGGTTACCAAAGGCATCTCAGAAAGATGCATCACGGTTCCACCAAATGAAAGTTTATCGTTCAATTTATATTCCAAATGCGTACCAACCAACGTTTTGCGTTGTGTATTAAAGAGCGATTGATTTTCGAGCGACACATCCACCGAAGTACCAGATGCTAAAATAGATTGGTTCAAAATAGTAACCACACCCATCGTATAATCGACCGTATAATCGACATTCTCGACCAATGTAGCACCACCAGCAGTGACCACCACAGAACCTCTCGGAATATTCATAGCCTCCAAACGAATTTCAGAACCCGAACTGGCTTGATATTTACCGGCTAAACGAAACTTATTTTTCTCCGTCAATTCACGCGCAACGACTAAAGTTGAATCGTACAATTCTTGGAACACATATTTATCGGCAATACCATCGTTACCTATTGCTTTTCGCAAATGTTCGCCAAAGGGTTCCACTACCGGAAAAATAACTCGTCCTAGAGATGAGCTCATGGTGTAACCCTCCACAAAATCGAATTTCCCGTCCGGACGTACTTCGTTACGTGAATCCAAACGATCCAAATTCATCACCTTGAGCAATAATTTATTTTTGATATTACCTTCGGTAATGTAATTCAAATAAACGCCAGTTGTGTCGTTTTGATATTGTACATTCAACTCAAAATTATCTGGTTGAATTTGCATAGCCCCTAAATAGTAAACGTTTTTCATCATCAAATCCCACATTTTACTTTGTGGCGATACCGATGAGCTCTTCAACATTTTTACCATCAGTGCATTAGGAGATTCTATGCCATCAGTCGAGAATTCGCCCACCTGATACACTTTGCCTCCAACGGTATATTCAAACGCCACAGCCAAAACTTCATCGGCATTCAAGGCTCCTTTTAACGAAATAAAACCTAACGTACTATTAAGTGTATATTCTGAAGGTTCCAAACGACGGGCGCTCTCAATCTTTTCATAATCTTCGCCTCCTTCAATACCCATAGCAGAATAATTAGTTTCCATCAAGCTATTGAAAAGCTGAATATCGCGAATATTACCAATAGATTTTACCTCATCATACAATGTATTCGCACTATTTTGGGGATAACGACCATCGACAACACTCCAGTGTGAATTATCGATGGTTTTATTTTCAGCCAAATCCATAAAAGCTAAAATATTTCGCGCTTGGTCAAAATTTCCACGTTTATTGGTTACCCACACCTCTATCCTGTTAATTGTAACACCAGAAGTAATATAGGGCAACTTACTCATATTTTGGTCGTACGTATCTCTAAAGTATTGAGCCAAGAAAAAGTGACGATTTTCGTCGTACGCATCAATAGGCACTTCAAACTCTTTGCGTTGTGATCCACCTTTGGAACTTACCGTTTTACTTTGCGACTGTTGTTGCGAAGCAATGGCTGTTACATTCAACTTGCCAAATTGCATTTCCGCCTTAAAACCAAACAAAGCCGAACTTCCGCGAATCAAAGAGCTATTGAGCGGCATGCTCACATTACCAGCCTGCAATTTGCGGAGAATTTCATCCTCTTTACCTTCGTAACTCAATTTTAACGTCTGTTGATCAGTCTCAAACGTTGCATCGGTGTTATAGTTCATGGCAAAATTGATCTTATCACCAACTTTACCATTGACGTTCAATTGAATTTTTTCATCAAAATCAGGATTCGTCGTTTTGCGTAAACGTTCCGACAGTGAAGGGTTATCCACACGATTGGTAACGATACCAAAAATAAGTTCCGCCGAGCCTTGCGTTTTGAGTTGTACACCACCAGGACCAAACACTTTTTCGGCGGGTCCTAATTTAAAACTCATATCGGCCAGATTAAACTTATCTTCAAAATTAGCTTGGGCTTCTGCGTTTTTGGTTTTGAAATAAGAGCTCATGTCGTTGCGCAAGGTATACGCTTTATATTCGCTATCGGACATGACAAATGGTGTGGACACCTCCATATCACCCACTTTGGTACGAAAAATATAATTTCCGGTAGCAGGATCGTACTCCACCTGGCTTTTCACATTACTAGGCGTAGATAAGTCTAAAGGATATTTTTGTTGAAGGTCTTCATACGTTTGAACTTCTAACGAACGAACAGGATAGGATTTGAATAACGTAGAATCGGTAGGAACGCCGTAATCGAGTGATTGTTCCTGAGGAGATGCCTTAATACCATTTAAAGATATAGCATCACCAAACGGTAATAAAGCAATACCGCTGATAAAAAGAAAAACAACTATTTTTTGAAAGAAATTCATGCGTCTTACACCCAAGTTTTAAAGCATTTGCAACGCTTTTTTAATTAATTGTTCCAACGATAAACCAGAATTATCGTTAGCCAATTTTTCAACCACTTTCTGAGAAGCAGATTGTTGAAAACCAAGCATTACCAAAGCTGCCACAGCTTCAGAAACGACTCCTCTACCAGCAGCAGAAGGCATATTGGTGGCAAGTGATGTTTTAGTCACTTTATCACGTAAATCAACGATAATACGTTGAGCTGTTTTTAAACCAATACCTTTTACATTTTTAAGTAAAGCACTATTTTCGGTAGCAATCGCCTCTTGCAATTCAGACGCTGATAAGGACGACATAATCATACGGGCGGTATTAGCACCAACACCTGATACCGATATTAGCTGTAAAAACAAGGTACGTTCTGATTGAGTTGTAAAACCATAAAGCACGTAAGCATCCTCGCGAATAGCCTCATACACATACAATTTGCATTGTTTATGTCCACTTAACTCGGAATAAGTGACCAACGATATATTGATAGAATACCCAATACCATTTGTTTCGACTATTGCACAAGTGGGAGTTAAATCAACCAATTCGCCTTTTATATATTCAATCATAATGAGTTATAATACATAGTTTAATACATCAAAAAAACGTCTAATTCACATGTCACAAAAGAGTGCAAAGATACTAAAAAAAATAGTGACGAACAAGCACAAAATTCTTGCACTTGAGGTAAAACGTATACAGCCCCTTATTTATTGCTTTATAAGACTGAAAAGCAATAGATATTTCACAAAAAATGTCTAGTTTGAAACCAGACATTTATAATTTTCAAAGTTACGTGACACATTACATTTCCAACTCTGTTGACAACAACCGTTCAAGCTGCTCTGCCGTGACATTCAAAGTGAGTTTGGCTCCAATCGCTAGTGATATGGTTCCCGTTTCCTCCGACACAATAATAACCACAGCGTCTGTACGCTCTGAAATACCTAAAGCGGCACGATGTCGTAAACCTAAAAATTTGGGAATATCGGTATTTTGAGAAACGGGCAAAATAGCACCTGCAGCCACAATATGTTGGTCGTTAATAATCATCGCACCATCGTGTAGAGGACTATTTTTAAAAAAGATATTTTCGATAAGACGTGTATTTATGTCTGCATTAATGACATCACCAGAGTCAACATATTGCTGTAAACTATCATGCCGTTGAATCACCACTAACGCGCCAGTTTTTGTGCGGGACAAATTACGACAAGCTAACACAACACGCATAATGGGAAAAGTGGTTTCGTGTTCTTTACTTTTTATCTTGAATAACTTCTGTAAACGCAAAATAAATTTCCAATTTTTACGAGAACCTATGCGTGAAAAGAAACGCCGAATTTCATTTTGAAAAATAACAATCAACCCGATGGCACTCACGCCAATAACACGATTCAAAATAGCTCCTAATAGCTCCATTTTAAACACGTGTGTCACCAAAAACCAAAAGATTACAAAGGTCATAATACCCAAAAAGATATTACCTGCGCCTGTATCTTTCATTAACTTAAAAGCTTGGTAAAGCAATATAGCTACCAAAACAATGTCGACAATATCTTTTACACCAAAAGCAAGTTCCATACTCGTTTCTTTTATCTTAACTAATTCCCTTATAAGCCTTATATAAAGCTATGACTTCCATAGCCGGTTTCACGTCATGAACACGCAAAATATGAGCTCCTTGTTCTAAAGCCAACATGTGCGCGGCAGAAGTTGCACTCAACGATTCTTCGGGAGAACTATTTAGCAACTTATAAATCATTGATTTACGAGAAACACCTACTAACATTGGCATATTAAAGGTTTCAAAGATACACAAATTTCTTAATAATTCGTAATTTTGTTCAATAGTTTTTGCAAAACCAAACCCAGGATCTATTATAATTTCTTTGTTAAAGCCAAGTGCTCGCAAACGCTCTATTTTTTGTGCAAAATAGCGCAACATATCTGATAAAAAATCATGATACTCAATATTATTCTGCATCGTTTGGGGATTACCTCTCATATGCATAAGTATATACGGCACATGGAGTGTTGCCACCATTTTAAACATCGCCTCATCCAATTCGCCACCCGACACATCATTAATAAGTGCTACGCCAAATTCTTGAACGGCACAACCCGCTACCGAGGCTCGAAATGTATCAATAGAAAGCGGAACATCTCCAAAGTGCGCTCTAATACTACGCAAAGCACCACGAACACGTTCCAACTCTTCGGATTCCGTTACCACTTCGGCTCCTGGGCGAGTTGAATAAGCACCAACATCAACAATGCTAGCTCCTTCCTTCAATGCTTTTTCTACTGTCGACAGTAAAACATTTTCATCTAAACAACGACTACCCGAATAAAATGAATCAGGTGTAACATTGACAATTGCCATCACAATAGGAGTCGACAAATCAATGATTTTACCATTTAAAACAATATTTTTAGAAGATATCACGTTTAGTCAGTAATTAAAAGTCAATATTCAGGCACAAAAATAAGATTAAAAATCGTGTTTTTTCGCTTTTTTCGAACATAAAGTAAAAAAAATAGAACAAAGCATTAGTTTTTATAAAAATAATCGTACATTTGTGGTCGCTTTTACCAACTATTGAATACTTATGAAAGTCGCAAAACAATTCTTTGGTTTATTTATCGTGGTGGCAACCTTTATGGGCTGCCAATCAAAGGCTTCCATGCCTACAAACTTTTCTGAAAAAACGGGTTTTGATTACAATGATGAGCAAAACGGTTTCTTCAAAGTAAATAGTGTGTACGAAGGAAAAATACCTCCGGGAACTGTTTACATCTCCGTAATGACCACCGTAAAGGGTTCAAACAACGACCCTGTGTCAGCTCCTAACAACAACGCAAAACGTCGTATCAGTAATAGTGGTTACTTCATGGATGAATTCGAAGTTACCAACTTAAACTGGCGCGAGTATGTAGCTTGGTTAAGTGGCGTTTACGCACACGATCCTCGTAAAATTTTGTTAGCTATGCCTGACGAAACTGTATGGCGTAAAGAGTTGGCTTACAACGAACCTTATGTCGAAAATTATTATTCACACGTGGCTTACGGTTATTATCCAGTAGTTGGTGTAACTTGGAAACAAGCTGAAGCCTATTGCGAATGGCGTACAGACCGTGTGAACGAACTTGAATTAATCAATCAAAAGGTAATTCCTTTCCGCGACTTAAAAACGATTAATAAAGCCATCAAAGAAAAACCAGATTCATTATATGCTTACGTTTTTTCTACTAAAAAAGCAGGCGAATTTATTCGTGCCCTTTATGGCGATAGCTCTGCCGTAGATTTGGATGGTATGCTTTATGACGCCCACTTCCGCCTACCAACTGAAGCTGAATGGGAGTATGCTGCTTATGGTATTGAAGCTGTAGATGGTAACGTATTTGAAAATCAATCGTACCCTTGGCGAGGTGAACAAATGCGTGGTTTTGATGATAAAAAAACTGCTGGTCAATTCTATGCTAACTTTATTCGTAGCCGAGGTGACCTCATTGGTATTGCAATCAACAACACTTTAACTGTACCAGTTAATTTCTTCCCTCCAAATGGTTATGGTTTGTACAATATGGCTGGTAACGTAAACGAATGGGTATTGGACGTTTATCGTGCTACAACCAATGAGGTTGTAGATGAATACAACTCATTCCGTGGTAACGTTTATCAAAGCGATTCAGCTTATGCCGAATCTATTCTAGACAAATTACCTAAAATGGATCAAGTGATGCGCGACAGTATGCGTAATGTGCTTATTAAGGAGAAAAAATTTGCAGCTACCGGTGGTGACTTCCGTAACTTTAAAGATGGCGACGCATTGTCTGCTTTAGGTGACTCTGTTTTAAGAGCCGAAAATGCAACCCCAATTGAACAAGCTAATATGATTTCAGACCAAGCACGCATCTACAAAGGTGGTTCTTGGAGAGATCGCGCTTATTGGTTAAATCCTGCCAACCGTCGTTATTTGAATGAAAATAAATGTTCAAATGACATTGGCTTCCGTTGTGCCATGAGTTCGGTGGGTGGTAAAAAACAAAACTAAGCAATAAAATCTCATACTTAAAAAAGCATCCTCAATCAGGATGCTTTTTTTGCGAGACTACCCTACTTGAAAACGCTAAAAATATAACATACGTAGACTATAACTCACACTTTTTTTATACCTTTGCAAACTAGAAATTTAAAAAGCCTCTAAGATATGAAACAGATGGAAAGAACTGTAATTGTAGACGCCCTAAAACGGACTGATATCGGTGCGGAAATCAACATAAAAGGTTGGGTTCGCACACGTCGTGGCAATAAGAACGTCAGCTTTATCGCTTTAAATGATGGCTCCACTATTAATAATATTCAGATTGTAGTGGATATGGCCAAATTTGATGAAGACGCTTTAAAACCAATCACGACAGGCGCATGCATCAATGTAAACGGTAAATTAGTAGAATCTATGGGTCAAGGTCAGACTGTAGAAGTACAAGCCGACGAAATAGAAATCTATGGCACTGCAGATCCTGAAAAATATCCATTACAGAAAAAAGGACACACGCTCGAATATCTACGTGAAATAGCTCACTTACGTCCACGTACCAATACTTTTGGTGCTATATTTCGCATACGCCACAATATGGCTATGGCTATTCATACATTTTTCCATGAACGTGGCTTTTTCTATTTCCACACGCCATTGATTACAGCTTCAGACTGCGAAGGTGCTGGACAAATGTTTCAAGTAACTACACAAAACTTGTACGATCTGAAGAAAACAGAAGATGGAAGAATTGATTACTCAAACGATTTCTTTGGTAAACAAGCAAGCTTGACTGTTTCAGGACAATTGGAAGGAGAATTGGCAGCTATGTCGTTAGGTAAAATTTACACGTTTGGACCTACGTTCCGTGCTGAAAATTCCAATACGCCACGACACTTAGCAGAGTTCTGGATGATTGAACCAGAAGTAGCTTTTATCGAAATCGCAGAAAACATGCAGTTGGCACAAGATTTTATTCAATATTGTGTGCGTTGGGCACTCGAACACTGCCAAGACGATTTAGCATTTTTGTGCAAAATGTACGACAACGACTTAATAGATCGTTTAAAATTCGTTACTGAAAACGATTTCAAACGCTTAACATACACCGAAGGCGTAGCTATTCTAAAAGAAGCCGTTCAAAATGGCAAAAAATTTGAATTCCCCGTGGATTGGGGAACCGATTTACAATCAGAACACGAACGTTATTTGGTAGAAGAACATTTTAAATTACCAGTCATCCTCACCGACTATCCAAAAGAGATAAAATCATTCTACATGAAACAGAATGAAGATGGAAAAACCGTGCGTGCCATGGACGTATTATTCCCAAAAATTGGTGAAATCATTGGTGGCTCACAACGTGAAGAAGATTACGAAAAACTCAGTCGACGCGCTGCTGAAATGGGTGTTCCTGAGAAAGATATCTGGTGGTATATGGACACACGCCGTTTTGGTACAGCTCCACACGCTGGCTTTGGTCTTGGTTTTGAACGCTTAATGCTATTTGTAACTGGTATGCAAAACATCCGCGATGTAATTCCATTCCCACGTACACCAAACAACTGTGACTTTTAAGTCGGCTTGACTGATACAATCTAAATGCCGATAATGACATCTGTTATTATCGGCATTTTTACAAAATAAAGAGCTAATACGTAATATGCTTTACCCTAGCGACATTGAACAAAAAATAGGCTTTGACAAAATTCGCGTGTTAATCAAACATAACTGTCTAAGCGAGTTAGCTAAAGAAGAAATCGATGCATTATCCTTCTCTAGCAACTTTGATGTGATTGTCGCACAGCTAACATTAGTGGATGAAATGGCAAAACTGATGTTGGATCAAGAAGAATCGTTACCGCTTCATAGTACCGCTGATTTACGCGAAGCATTTTTAAAAACACGCATCGAAGGCACATTCCTTGAAGTGAACGATTTAGTCGCCATTCGTCAAAATGTATTGATGGTTCAAAGCGTTACCACCTTCTTATTAAAACGCGATGATATCCGTTTTGGTCATCTCAAACAACTAGCAACGCCCGTACAAAATTTTCCCGAAGTATTAAAACGCATCGATACAATCGTCAATAAATATGGCGAAATAAAAGACAATGCATCCACCGAATTAGCACGCATACGTCGCGATATAGTAAAATCGCAAAGTTCCATATCTCGCACACTACATACCATTCTACGCCAAGCTCAAGCCGAAGGACTAGTTGAAAAAGACACCGCACCAACCATGCGCGATGGTCGTTTAGTAATTCCAATTCCTGCCATGAACAAACGTCGAATAGGCGGCATTATTCACGATGAATCAGCCACAGGGAAAACCGCCTTTGTGGAGCCTAGCAGCGTGGTTGAGCTCAATAACCAATTGCGAGAATTAGAAAATGAAGAGCGCCGCGAAATTATACGCATATTGACTGATGCCACTAATTTTTTACGTCCTTTTTATCCCAATTTATTGGATTCGACCCTCTTTTTAGCCAAAATAGATGCCCTGCAAGCCAAAGCCAAATGGAGCATACAAATTAAAGCTATTAAGCCGCATCTTAAAAACACGCCGTTTGTAGATTGGTTCGAGGCACGTCATCCACTCTTGCAATTATCACTCGAAAAACAACATAAGTCGATTGTTCCATTATCCATAAAACTGACTCAAGAACAGCGTATTCTATTAATTTCCGGACCAAATGCTGGCGGTAAATCGGTCTGTTTAAAAACAGTTGGTTTATTACAATACATGCTCCAATGTGGATTGCCAATTGCTATTCATGAACGGAGTCAAGCGGGAATTTTTGAGCACATTTTTATCGATATTGGCGATGAACAAAGTATTGAGAATGATTTATCAACCTACAGTTCTCATTTACTCAACATGAAGCACTGTATCCGTCATAGTAACGCCAAATCATTGCTCCTGATAGATGAATTTGGGACGGGCACTGAACCACAAATTGGAGGTGCCATAGCCGAAGCGGTATTGGAAAAATTCAACACCAACAAAGCCTATGGCGTAATCACCACACACTACACCAATTTAAAACATTTCGCATCGAACACCGAAGGCATTGTAAATGGAGCCATGTTATACGACCGTCACGAAATGCGACCACTCTTTCAGCTACAAATTGGTAATCCTGGAAGTTCTTTTGCCGTAGAAATTGCCCGAAAAATAGGCATTCCAGAAGATATTATCTTGTCAGCTTCGCAAAAAGTGGGTTCAGAACATATCGATTACGACAAGAACTTACAAGATGCAGCGCGTGACAAGCGCTATTGGGAAAATAAACGCCAACAAATACGCGAAAAAGAGAAACACATCGATGGGCTCGTTCAGAAATACGAGCAAGAGATGAGCGAACTCAAAGCAAAACAAAAAGAACTACTACGTGCAGCCAAAGCCGAAGCAACAGAACTCTTAAACCAAACTAATGCGAAAATTGAACAAACAATTCGTATTATCAAAGAGTCCGAAGCAGCCAAAGAACCTACACAGCAAGCACGTGCAGAGTTAAACCAATTAAAAACAAGTTTGGTTGAAGCCAAAGCAAAACCAACAATTACTCAAGCTGCCGACACCATCAAAATAGGTGATTACGTGACAATAAAAGGGCAAACCATGACTGGTCAACTCATAGAACTAAACAAAGAAATCGCCATCGTCACCTTTGGAAATATAAAATCCACCGTGCCACTAAACAAACTGAGTCGCGTCAGTCATAATCAGCTAAAACAAACACAACGTGCCTCTGTCAGCAAAAGTACCACAGAGGCAGTGCGCGAACGCCAACTAAATTTTAAATCGGAAATTGATGTACGTGGTATGCGTGTAGACGAGGCTTTACAAGCAGTGATGTATTTTGTGGACGATGCGCAAATGTTGAGTATCGGAAAGGTTCGCATACTTCACGGCACTGGCACTGGCGCCTTGCGTCAAGCCATTCGCGACTATTTAAACGGTTCTTCAGCTGTTGCTACTTATCGCGATGAACACGTTCAGTTTGGAGGAGCTGGTATTACGGTGGTGGAATTAAAATAAACAAGAAATAACCATTAAAAAATTTCGTCATTAAGAAAAAAATGGTTTAATTTGTAGTTGGAAATATTGAAAAATAATCATATAAACTCATAACGTTATGAATCAATTAGTAAAGTATTTAGGAGTTATTTTTGTATTGGTAGGTGTTATTGTGTTAGTACTTCATAGCCTTGTACCAAATCCAACAAATGTTTATTTGTGGGTAGGTCTTGTTTTCATGGTGGTAGGCATCATTACACACATCATCATGCAAAAACGCTTTAAATAAGAAAGCGTTACCAACTAACAGTAAAAAAATATACTTTTTTTTATTTTTTACTTGGTAATATTAATAAAAACACTTACCTTTGCACTCGCAAAACCGAGATAGGTATTGGCTCCGTGGCTCAACTGAATAGAGCATCTGACTACGGATCAGAAGGTTACAGGTTTGAATCCTGTCGGAGTCACTCAAGAAGCGCTAATAATCTAATTAATAGATTATTAGCGCTTCTTCTTTGGTGTAAATTACGACGGTTAATAACCACATAAAAAAAACGACTTTGTTATCAAACAAAGTCGTTTTCTATATTAATATCGTAAGTCAGATTACTTGGCGCGTTCCAAATAAGAACCATCGCGTGTATCAACACGAATTTTTTCACCTGTATTAATAAACAAAGGTACACGAACTGTAGCACCAGTTTCAACGGTTGCTGGTTTCAATGTATTAGTAGCGGTGTTACCAGCCATACCAGGCTCTGTATATGTAATTTCTAAATCTACTTTTGTAGGAAGTTCCGCAAACAAAATAGTTTCTGAAGATGCATCAATAACAACTTCCACCACTAAACCATCTTTCAAAAAGTCAACACCCGTAATTTGGTCTTTCGTCATGGTGTGTTGTTCATAGCTCTCTTGATCCATAAAGATGTAATCGGTGCCCTCTTTATACAAGAATTGGTATTGACGACGCTCTACACGTACATCTTCCAATTTTTCACCAATATTAAAACGGCGCTCAATAACAAGGCCCGAAACCACATCTTTTAATTTCACACGCATAATGGTATTTCCTTTACCAGGTTTTACATGTAAAAATTCAACTACAAAATACAATTTACCATCCATGCGGATACAGGTACCATTTTTTACGTCTTGAGAATTAATCATATTGTTAATCAGTTATTTGTTGTTAGTTCAATTTCTTTTTGCGATGCAAAAGTACATTATTTTTTGTAAATATACAAATAATAAAATGAGATAAGCAGCTCACAAATAACCCCCAAATATCCCCTTGCATTTTTGACAAAGAAATAGTAACTTTGCTCGCAAAGTTTTACATAATTAGTTAACTCTGAAAAAAAGAATAACATGAAAAAAATCGTATCTCTAATGATTATTACGCTCATGGCGAGTACCTTATTAGCCCAAGTGGATGCTAACTATCAAGCTTATATTGAGAAATATAAAGACTTAGCCATCACGGAACAAGAACGGCATGCCATACCAGCCAGTATCACCATGGCACAAGCGTTATTAGAATCGAGTGCCGGCGTAAGCCGGTTGGCAACAATTGGTAACAATCACTTCGGGATAAAATGTGGAAAAGATTGGACTGGTGATGCCATGCACCACGATGATGACCAATTGGGCGAATGTTTTCGTAAATACAAAAAACCGATTGAATCATTTGAAGATCACTCTCTATTTTTGAAACGCCAACGTTATGCGTTCCTTTTTCAATACGACATCACCGACTACAAAGCTTGGGCTAACGGCTTAAGTCGCGCTGGCTATGCCACAGATCCTACTTATCCCGAAAAATTGATCAAAATAATTGAAACCTACGACTTGGCCAAACTCGACACCAAAGCGAAAGCGGTAGAACCTGCCGAAGATGCACCAAACTACGAACAATTATGGGGTTATATCGAAATTGAAAATAACGGCGTGCGCTGCGTACGTGTCATTACCAAAGACAAATTGAGTAACGTAGCCAAAGCATTCAAGATGTCAGAGAAGAAACTACTCTACTACAATGATTTAATGGCCAATATGGACGTTTTAGAGGCAGGCGATTATGTCTATTTGTGGTTTAAGAAAAACAGAGCTGATAGCCGTTTCGAAGAACACACCGTAGAAGCTGGCGAATCGATGCACAGCATTTCACAACTTTATGGCATAAAGCTCAAAAAACTTTATAAACTCAATGATCTTGAATACGGAACCCCAGCCGAAGTAGGCAAAGTGCTTCAATTACAATAAACGCACGTAGAGCGTACATGAAAAAAATTCTCATTTTACTCTTTAGCCTCTGTTTCTGGGGCTTTGCATCGGCACAATTAAGCGCAAGTAGCCAAATAAGTTTACTCACTTGCGCTCCCGGTGAACCAGTTTACGCCAAGTTTGGACATTCGGCCATCCGAATTTACGATCCAGAAATGCACATTGACGTGGTATTCCATTATGGAATTTTCGATTTTAATACCGAATGGTTTATCCCCAAATTCGTAAAAGGCGAAACCGATTACGAAGTTGGTGTAATTCCGACTAACTATTTTTTAGCAGAATACAAACAGCGCGGTTCTTCCGTGTATGAACAAGTATTAGCACTCAACGAAGCACAACGGAATCAGTTATACACCGATTTGTGGATTAATTACGAGCCAGAAAACCGCAAATACCGCTACAATTTCGTGTTCGACAATTGCGCCACACGTCCCTATCACATGATTTTGAACACGTTGGACGCGCCAGTGCTCTGTTCGTATGCTACCGATGTCACCTATCGCGACATTATTGATCAATATGTTGGTTACCATAATTGGACACGTTTTGGCATTGATTTGGTCATTGGTGCTGAAGCCGATCACAAAACAGGTAACGAAGGCGCCATCTCTTTCCCACTCTACCTCAAAGATGAACTAGCAGCGAGTTGGATACAAGTAACCACCGACACCATTGTGCCGCTGGTAGCACAAACAAACACGTTAGTGGACGCCGCACCTAAAGCCGTTGAAAATACGCCGTTTCTACTAAGTCCACTGGTTATCTTATCGTTGTTGCTGTGCCTTGGTGGATTCCTCACCTACTACGATTGGCGTCGTAAACGCTATTCGGCGTGGTTCGATGTTCTATTATTCGGCAGCGTGGGCTTATTGGGCATCATCGTTTTTTACTTGATGTGTTTTTCGTTACATCCGTTAGTACATGCCAATTGGAACTTGCTTTGGGCAAATCCATTTCTCGTGATTTTCGCCATTTTTGCGCCTATGAAATGGTGCGCGAAAGCCACAAAACACATGGCGTATTACGTTCTGATTCTGTTATTGGCAAGCCTTGTAACGACCGCTTTCGCACCTCAGTTGTTTCATGTAGCTAATTTACCTATTATACTCTTGTTGATTCTACGCACCATTTTTTACATCAGAAAACCCATTATCACACATGGTTAAATCAAGGGCGAAACGCTTTTTTATCTTTTGCTTCATGGCTTTTTGCTTGACATGGAGTTTATCTGCGCAAACCAAAAAACCACGTTTGGTGGTCACTATTGCTATCGACGGTTTACAAAACGACCATCTGAGTACGTTATCGAATAGTTTTGAGAAAAACGGATTCAAATTGCTGATGAATGGCACGGTGATACCACAAAATTACTGTAACTACTCGGGCAATGGAACCAACACAGATTATGCGTCGTTATTAACGGGAAGTATTCCCTATTATCATGGTATTGTGGGCGATAAACGCTATCATTTAGTAGAAGATAATGTAGTTTCTATCCTATTCGATGGACGATTTCAAGGCATTAACAGCGATTTAACCATATCGCCCAAACAACTCGCCACCACCACATTGGCGGACGTGATAAAACTGAACAATCCACAAAGCAAAGTGTACGCCATGGCGCTCACAGCAGAACATGCGGTTATCTTAGGCGGACACGTGGCCGACGGTGCCATTTGGATTGACGACAAAACAGGCAAACTCGCCACTACCAATTTTTACACCAAAGGTCTACCCGCTTGGGCGGACA
Source organism: uncultured Paludibacteraceae bacterium (assembly GCA_964570565.1). Taxonomy (GTDB): domain Bacteria; phylum Bacteroidota; class Bacteroidia; order Bacteroidales; family Paludibacteraceae; genus W0P28-013. Next base: position 89,652 of record CAZMYT010000004.1, on the reverse strand, counting down.
AAGTGAATATCAGCCAAACAATTGATAACTATTTACAATACGAATGGCGTCCACTTTGGGGACTTGAAAGTTACAAATTTACACCAACAAGCAAAGAAAAAGGCTTATTTCTAAAACCCAACGACAAACAAACGCGTTCCGAATTGATTTATCAATTTAAGCACACGCCTTTTGTGAATACGTTGATGAAAGATTTAGCCATACGAGCGTTGCGCGACGAGAAACTCGGCACCGATGCGTTCACCGATTTTTTGGCGATTGAATTCAGCGTTAAATTACCGAACGAACAAGGTAATGCGCTTTTATCAGCCGAAAAAGAAGACAGCTATTTACGCCTCGATAAAGAGCTGCGTGCGTTGTTGGATGCGATTGAAATTAGCGTCGGTTTGGACAATACGCTCATTGTGGTAACAGGCAATGCACAAGACCCTTATTCCACGAAAGAACTCGCTTCACGCCAAATAGCTAACGGACAATTTAACGCCAAACGTTCCATGGCACTGCTCAATGCGTACCTCATGGCTATTTATGGACAAGGACGTTACGTGAGCGGTTATTACGCACGCCAAATTTACTTGAATCAATCGCTCATCGAAAGCCAAAAGATTAACCGCCAAGAACTCGAGCAACACGTAGCACAGTTTATGACCGAACTACAAGGCGTGCACAACGCTTATACGTCGGACGAAATAAAAAATGCGAATGGCTGCGAAACGACCGAGTTAGCCAAAATTAAAAATAGCCGACATAAAAACAGCAGTGGCAACGTGGTTTTCACGCTGCTACCTGGTTGGACAGAAATAAACGAACGTAACGAAATTATTGGCATATCGAGTGTACAAAATAGCTTTTTACCCGTACTTCTTTATGGCAATGGAATTCCTGCACAAACCCTCTTAGCGCCCGTAAATGTAAGCGATATCACGCCAACCATTTGTGCACTACTACAACTGCAACAACCGAACGGCTGCATTGGCCATGTGATTCCAGAAGTGGTAAAATAAACCAATCATACAGATTTTATTCAAACCTTATAATTCGTCACAAATTGTAATTATACCAAAAATCATAGGGAATTACGAAAATGACAGAAAAGACAAAGAAAATATATATTATCTTTGCAGAATAAGCTAGTACAAAATATGAAAATTACGACTGAATTATTTCTCGGCGACTGTAAAAAGGAATTAAAAAAGATTCCTGACAATTCTGTTGACTTAATTATAACTTCACCACCATATGCAGACCAACGTAAAAGTACTTACGGAGGTGTACATCCTGACAAATATGTTGAATGGTTTCTTCCGATTTCGGAAGAACTGCTTAGAGTATTAAAACCGACTGGAACTTTCGTGTTAAATATAAAAGAAAAGGTTGTTAATGGAGAACGCAGCACTTATGTGATGGAGCTTATTATAGCAATGCGAAAACAAGGTTGGTTATGGACTGAAGAATTTATGTGGCACAAGAAAAATTCTTATCCAGGGAAATGGCCTAATCGTTTTCGTGACTCTTGGGAAAGACTTTTGCAATTTAATAAAAATAAGCACTTCCATATGTATCAAGAAGAAGTTATGGTTCCAATGGGTAACTGGAAAAAAACAAGAATGAGGAATCTTTCTGAAACAGATAAAATTCGAGACAACTCAAAAGTTGGTAGTGGTTTTGGAAAAAATATTTCTAATTGGGTTGACAGAGAGATGGCTTATCCTACTAATGTTTTGCACTTGGCAACTGAATGTAATAACAAAAATCACAGCGCAACTTTTCCAGAAGAATTACCTGAGTGGTTTATAAAGCTATTTACAAAAGAACATAATGTCGTTTTAGACCCATTTATGGGGTCGGGTACAACATTAAAAGTTGCCAAACGAATGAGAAGAAATTCAATTGGAATTGAGATAATTCCTGAATATTATGACATGGTAAAAAAAGAATTAAATCCAGTAGAATTATATATTACAACAAAAAGATGAGTATGAAACAACTAAACATTCAAGATGTAACTGAGTACGTCGAGAGGAACATTGGTACTTTTCATGAGAAAAGAATACAAAGTCTTGACAATTTGAAATTAGTAAAAGTCTTAAAAAGAAAGAATCCATACTTATTTAAAGCTAAATATGTATTGACTGCAGACGAAATTATTAGAGGAATTGTTGATGCTCACATTTCCTCAAATGAAGAAACAATTTTTGGTGATTGGCTAGAAGGTCTTGCAATCTTTATAAATTCTCAAGTATACGATGGACGAAAATCTGGAATTGCAAACATTGATCTAGAATTTGACAATGAAGGGACAAGGTATATTGTAACTATCAAGTCTGGGCCAAATTGGGGAAATAGTTCTCAAATCAAAAAAATGAAAACCGATTTTTCAACTGCAAAGAAAACTTTAAGAACAAGTAACTCAAAAATGAATATAGTCGCTGTAAATGGTTGTTGCTATGGAAAAGACAACAAGCCTGACAAAGGGGAATATTTTAAATACTGTGGTCAAAAATTTTGGGAATTCATATCAAATGAGACTAGCCTTTACACTGATTTAATTGAGCCCCTTGGGCATAAAGCAAAAGAAAGAAACGATGATTTTATGAAATCATATTCACAGATGATTAATAAATTCACGAAAGAATTCACAATAGACTTTTGTGACGAAAAAGGTGCAATTGATTGGGATAAACTTGTGAAATTAAATTCTTCGATGGATCAAAAAAAGACTAAAAAGACAAGAAAATAACTTTACATGAAACACGCCTACTCCCATTCGCTAGCTGTGACGTGTATTTAGCCAGTTTTGAAACAAAAACGCCCGAGTTGATAGCTTCGGGCGTTTTTTTGTTTTAGTAACCGTTATTGTGCTAACCACAATTCAGGATTCTGAATAGAAGTATCTCTGTAAATCATCAGATACAACTCGGTTTTATTATCATTTTCGGTATCGACAAATATTTTACCAATTCTCTGTTTGGTCGACACCTTATCGCCTTCTTTCACATAAATCTCCGTCAAGTTAGAATAAACGGTGCGGTAGTTACCATGTTTCACAATCACAGCGCTATTGCTGCCTGGCACCATAAAACACTGCGTTACCACGCCTTCAAATACCGCGCGTGCCGATGAACCCGAAGGTGCTTGTATGTAAATACCTTTATTGTTGGTGGTTACATGCGATAACACCGGATGTGGTTGCACGCCAAAATGACCACTAATAAAGCCTTTTTCCACTGGTAATGGCAATCTTCCTTTATTCTTCTCAAAATTACCCGCTATCAACTTTTCGTCCTTACTCATTTCGAATGTGGTAGGAACTGGTTTACCACTCTCTTTAGCCGATTCGTTGGCAGCCTGTCTACGGCGCTCTTCATCTTTACGAATTTCGGCGGCAATTAATTTCTGAATCTTATTATTCAGTTCATTCGCTTGTCGTTGCTGTTTTTTCTGTTGGTCTTTCAACTTCTTCTCTTTTTTCTGAAGTTGCGTCAACATCTTACTTTCCTGTTGGCGATCGGATTCGAGTTTTTTGGCTTCCCGCTCTTTTTCGGTCAACACACGTTCTTTTTTATCCACATCATTGGTCAGATTTTTTTCTTTCACTGCCAACTGAGCGGTCACACGCTGAATTTCGAACGCCTGTTTTTTACGATAATCGCTAAACTCTTGTAAGTAACGGAAACGGCGATACGCCTGTCCAGCGTTATCGGAAGAGAGAATAAACAACAGCGGCGAAAAATGGTTACGACGCACATGTGTTTCGCGTATTAATTTGGCATAATCAGCTTTCAAATAGCGTAAACGCTCTTCGAGTTGTTGCTTCTCGGTACGCAACACGCCAATATTTCTTTCCAAAGCATCAATTTGACCATTGAGCGATTGAATCACGGTTTTACGCTCTTTGATATTGCGTTTAATCAAATTAATTTTATTAACACTGCCCTGCTTCGATTTTTGAGTTTCGTTCAATAACTTATTGGTTTGGGCTAAGTTTTCGAGTGCTTGTTTTTTCTTCTCTTCCAGCTCAGCAATGGACTGTGGGAAAAGAGGTTGCAACAAACACAGCGACACAATTAAAAACGACACAAACTTCTTCATAAATGTCTAAGGTATTATTTTCGAGAAGGCTACTTTTTCGTAGCGTTCCAAATTGACAGTCGAATATTCAAACGATTTATTAAATTCTAGTTGACTAATTTGGCAGTCTACATCCGCCAATTTGCCACCAACTTGCATAGTGATATTCAAAGCCAACGGAAAACGCACTCCGTTTTGCATACGATGGTTGGCATATGTGCAGGTCAAACGGCCTTTATCTACAATGAGTTCCGTTTTGGCAATCGCCATCTGTTTGTCCACCAACTCAAACCGCTGAATCAATCCTGTGCCTAAATGCACCAACCGCGTCGGTTCTTGTGGCAGTGTTTCCACCACAAATTGATTTGGCGCAACCACGCCATCTACCACAAACAGTTGATTGAAGAACAAAGCCTGAATCACGTTAAAGTTGACATCAACACCCAAACTATAGCGCAAAAAATCGTACGTATTATCGGTATATTTACGGTTCCATTTATCGATGATACGAAACGACGTCGGTGTAAATTCTAATCTAAACATTTCCACGCCCAACAACGGCTGCACGGAGAAAACCAATAAACTGTCCGTCACAGCTTTTACGGTAGCACGGAAGGACAATTGTTGCGTACCGTAATTTGCCACAATATCCATTTTTGAAATGTTCAAATAGCTGAATTGTGGTTGTTGCTGCTGCACTTGTGCCACGGTGTAATCGACCACACTCAATTCCGAAGACGTGGTAGTAATCTGCTTAGTTTTACAAGACGACAGCATAGCTACCACCAAAAGCAGACAAAAGCCGATGTATAACTTATTTTTTTTCATCTTGTTCAATAATAATCAGTTCTGGAATATATTGTTTTTGTGCTATTTTTTCTTTTAAAATGGCTGATTCATTACCAGCATCCAAGGATTTTTGCCACCAACGCATAGCTTCATCAACCTCGCCCAAGGCAAATAAAATATCGCCATAATGCTCTAGAATAACCATATCCGAATCTATATCAATAGCTCGTTCTTGATAAAATTTAGCCGACCTATAATCTTGACGCATAAACAACACCCACGCATAAGTATCCAAATAAGTGGCATTTTTAGGGTCCGATTTTACGGCGTCACTGATCAAACGCTCGGCTTTACGCAAATCGCCATTGGTGAGTGCCAAATAATAAGCGTAATTATTTTGCGTCATCGCATTGGCTGGATCAAACTCTAGCGATTGGTCGTAATAGGTAAAGGCGGATTTATATTTTTTCTGTGAAATAAACACATCAGCCTTTAACGCCAGAAACATCCCTTTAATGCGTTTATCAATCGATTCCACAAATGTCAAAGCAGAGTCGATAGTCACCAACGCATCATCAAACAGGTTTAATTGCATTTGAGCACCCGCTTTTTGATAATACCAATTGGGCGAAAGTGGAAAATAAGCCAACGCTTCATTGGTCACTTGCAAAACCTTAGCTGGCGTGTACGGTTCCGATTCCAAAGTCAACAACGTTTGCCAATAGTCTTCGTCGGTAGGATTGAGTTCCAACAAGCGACGTTGTTGTGCAATGGCTGAAACCAGTTCACGTTTATGAATTAAATAATCGACATGTAATTTTAACACCTCTTCTTCGTCAGGATAGAGCGTAAATAGCGTCGAAAAAAGGCTTGATATGCGCTCGTCCTCCTTCTTTTGTGCCAAGTCGACCACATAGGAGCGAACCCATTTCAACTTATTCTCAATCGGTAATCGTTTGTCAGTCAATGCTCTGAGCATTAATTCATTCGCCTTTTCTGGTTGATTTTTAGCGGTGTAGTACGACGCCATGGCCGTCAACCCATAACCATCGGTAGAGTCATTCAACAGCACTTTTTGATAACACGCTAATCCTTTCTTTTCTCGTCCTGTTTCACGATAAAAATCGCCCAACAACGTCACGTACGACGACTCACGAGGAAATTTTGCGATGAGTTTTTGAATTTCGGTTTCGACACGTTTGCTATTCCCCACTTGGAGCAATAAACCCAATTTCTCAAAAACAACCTCTTCGGTAACGCCATTCAATTTTTCAAGCTGATCGAGCACCTTTATTTGTTTCTTGGGTTGCTTGGTAGCGCCATATAATTCATACAAATTATACAGATACGTTTCATTAGACGGTTTACGTTTGGATAACTTAACGTAACCGTCAATAGCTTCGTTGAAACGTTTTTGACCCACAAAAAAAGCCAACTGCACTTCGCGATATTGCATGTTGTCTGGCGCTAAATCAATAGCTGCTTGTAAATAGACAAAAGCCCGTTCGGATTCTTTTTTAAATTGCAGAATTTTTGACAGCTCAAAATAGACCGCGGCATTTTTGCTATCAATTTCCCGACATCGTTGAAACGCAGCAAAAGCTGAATCGAGTTTGTTTTGAGATGTCAGATTTACACCTTGAAAAAAATAGTAATCAAAGAGCTGCTGTTTTGTTGTATCAGTCAATTGTTCCTTATCGACACTAGCTACAAACAACGAGTCGAGCGATTGCGCATTCAGCGCAAAACACCCTACAAAGATGAATGAGATAATGATGTAGAAACGTTTTATCATGATACTATAGAGATAACGACGAATCGCTTATTTTTTACCAGTATGACCAAAACCACCTTCGCCACGTTCGGTGTCGGACAATTCGTTAACCGCCACCCAAGAAGCTTGTTCATGTTTGGCTATTACCATTTGGCAAATACGCTCGCCATCTTCAATCAGAAAATCTTCAGAAGATAGGTTCACCACAATAGCACAAATTTCACCACGATAATCGGCATCAATCGTGCCAGGAGAATTAAGAATGGTAATTCCTTTTTTGATGGCCAAACCACTACGCGGACGAATTTGAGCTTCATAACCTTGTGGCAACTCCATATACAATCCTGTTGGAATCAATTTCCGTTCGAGCGGTTTCAAAAGTACTGGCTCCGATAAATTGGCGCGCAAATCCATTCCTGCCGATAATTCGGTGGCATACGCAGGCAAGGCGTGTTTCGATTTATTGATAATTTTAACTTCCATCTGATTTTGAATAAAGGTATAAACTATGCTGCAAAGATACACAAATAACAGCAATTTACAAGAATAAAACAGCCCATCGAAGATAAAAAAAAGCGGTTGAAATAAAAATTTTTCAACCGCTTAAAACTGGTAATTTACAGTTTACATTCTGCCAGAAATTCTTGAAAACTAGCCTTATAGGCATCTCCTATTGGGATGCGCACCTTACCAAATACTATTCGATTATTTTCTACCACTTTTACTTGTGCTTTTTGAACTATAAAAGAGCGATGCACACGCATAAAGCGCGACGATGGTAAAGTAGCCTCTAACGACTTCAAACTCATGAGCGAAAATACTGGCATCTCGTCGCCTTCGCACACAAATTTCATATAATCTTTAAGTGCTTCTACGTACAGCAGTTTATTCAAATTAATCTGCACCAAACGTCGTTCGCTCTTTACAAAAATAATATCTGATTCAGCAGGATTGGAAGTGTGTTCGGCTGATTTTCGAGACATTTCAAACCAGTTGAGTGCCTTATTGGAGGCCTCTAAAAATACAGCATACGAAATAGGTTTGAGCAAATAATCCAACGCATTGACACGATAACTATCGGCTGCATATTCGCTAAAGGCGGTAGTAAAAATAACCCGAATATCAGAAGGCAACATTTTAGAAAAATCGACACCTGACAAATCTGGCATTTGAATATCTAAAAATAACAAATCGACTGACTGATTTGGCAATTCACGCATAGCCTGAATGGCACTGGAATAACGCCCCACCAAATTCAAAAAAGGTGTTTTACGAATATAGCTCTCTAATAAATCGAGTGCTAAAGGTTCGTCATCAACAATGGCACAATTCACTATCATGATTTAATCGTATTTATGGTAAGTACAGAGGTATATATTTTACTATCTAATGCCAAATTAGTTTCCCACGAATAAGCATTAGGATATAATAAATCGAGGCGACGATGCACTTGCTCCAAACCTATGCCAGAACCACTTTTATCCGATTCATCTTTAGGACTATACGAATTACGAATATCGCATACCACCAGGCCTTCAGCCGTTTCACCGATGAATACTGAAATAACGCTTGGAGCGTTGGGCAACACACCATGTTTGAACGCATTTTCGATTAACGAAATAAAAATGAGCGGCGCAATTTTGGTTTGACTTCCTCGCGGTACAGAAAAACCGGTAGTCACTTCTACTTGATCGGTCAGTCGAATACGCATTAACTCGATATAATTTTTGAGAAATTCCACTTCACGCTCTAACAGAACGTAAGTATCCTGATTTTCGTATAACACATAACGCAACAATTTACTCAAATCAATCACCGCTTTTTGAGCCTTATTTTTATTAAAATCAATGAGCGCATAGATATTATTCAAGGTATTTAATAAGAAGTGAGGGTTTAATTGATTACGCAAATTGCTCAATTCGGCCTCCATACGTACTTTATCCGCTTCACGCCGCGCATTTTCTAACTCGGCAAAACGCAGACCCATTTTAATGGCAACACTTAAACCAATCGACAGCATCAACAGCATTAAATCACGTACAAAAAAAATGAGGTGACGCGACACCAAGGTTGGTCGATGATGAGGATGGTCATGAAATTTACGACGCATTACTTCTGGTGGAGGCATATCGAACATATTCCACCATTGCAACAAAAAGCCCATGGCTAGAATCATACCCACATTGATGACAAAAAACGACGTTTTATCGGTGGAAAATAAAAATTTAGGAACTAATAAAAAGTAATTGACGTAAAATACCACCAAAAATAACACCATAGTAACACAGTGATGCTGGTACATACCCCAATTCATTTGAAAACCTAAATGCCCTTTTTCCATAAAGAAAAAAGGAATGCTAAATAAAATCATCCATCCTCCTAGATGAATAAAGAATTCAGAAATTTTGACTCGCTTAACAGGTTTCATGTCGCAAAGATAGTAAAAAGTGATTGGGTTTCAGCGAATATAATTTCAATTTTATAATACACCGAAAGAAAGCCACACAAAAATAATCACCTACGAGTGGGATTTAAACGAATATAGACAAAAGGAGAAGTTTCACCAATTAAAAGGCAAATTAGAACGATAAACCAAGTCCTGCTTTAGCAGCTTGCTCATATTCTTGATGGTGTGCCAGACGATAACGAACACCGTCTTTCACAAAATTTGAACCAGTTTGGTGAAAGCTAAAATTGACACGATAATCGAGACATTGCTGGCGCACAAACAAGATATCATCAAAATTGGTTTGGCGCGCCTTCGAATAGGATTCACCACCCACCGACACGGCAGTAATTAAACCCGTAGCCAAATAAGAGCGTAAATCGACAGCTTCTAAAATAGGAGCGACTACAACACCACGAAATTTTAAAGGAACATCCAAAAGAAACGGAATGCGCTCGTCGGCCATTTTTTGATTTTCGGTAGTGACATTCAGCAGCACATTATCGTAGCCATCGCCCCAATCGGAAGGTAAACACTGCTTAATACGTTCGGGACGTTTTGTTATGATAAAGAATTTGCAATCAGACCGTTGCGCAATCATTTGCCAGACTTCAGCACGCCATTCATCAGCTTCTTCTATAAAAAAATCGGACGTAAAACAGGTGGCAATAGCACTGCCTGAAGGAATACGGTACTCTTTGTGACGATTACGTTTGAGGGGAAGATTAAAATTGGTTTTAACACGCGTAACAATGTTGGAATCTTTTTGATAAAAAGCATCTTGACTGAACACAAAACAGTGTAAACATCCAGGACTTTTCTTATGACAACCGTGCCACGGATTCCAATTGTAACGTTCCATGATTGAATTTACGAAATACGCTTCACTGATTTAATGGCAGAAATCTTCAACAAATTCATGCACAATAAGTTAATATCTTCAGTGCTATAAACGTAAATAGCTAATTGACCATTAAAAACACCGTCTTTCGAGTCAATATTGATGCTTTTGATATTAATGTTATAATCTTCGGTCACAATTTTTACAATACGACGCAACATGCCAACTTCGTCTAAACCCGAAATTTCGATGGTAGTAAGGAATGATAATACTTTATGCGTAGCCCACTCAGCCGTAAGAATACGATTACCATAACTACTTTTGAGTTTTTGTGCGGTAGGGCAATCCAATTTGTGCACTACTACAGTGCCAGAATCATCCAAGAACCCAAGTACAGGATCGCCAGGAATTGGCTGACAACACTCAGCAATTTTATAGGTATTACCAACATCTGCATCGGTCAGATGAATCGTTTTTTGTTTTGTATTAGGCGATTCCGATGGAGTGGTTTTGCCTTTCTTTGCATTTTTGGCATTGCCGAAATTTAATTTCCAAATTTTAACCCAACGACTTTGTGCTTTTTCTTTGAAAATAACCGTTTCGATTTTCGACAAATCCAATCGTTCTTTGGCAGCCGATGCAAATAATTCCACAACATTATTCAACTTATAATATTCCAATAAACGCTGAATCGTGGTATTATTAAATGGCAATTCGAGTTTCGCCAAACTATCTTCAATCAGTTTCTGACCAGCTTTTTGTATGGCCTTATACTCCTTTTTAAACAACGACTTCAATTGGCTTTTTGCTCTGGCCGTAGTCACCAAATCAATCCATTCGGGCTGAGGACGCTGTGTTTTCGATGTCAATATTTCAACCTGATCGCCACTTTTCAATTCATAACTCAATGGAACCAATTTATGATCCACTTTAGCGCCTATACAGTGAACGCCAATATCGGTATGCAGGGCAAACGCAAAATCGAGAGCAGTTGATTTTGCAGGCATTTTTTTAATATCGCCTTGAGGCGTAAATACGTATATTTCAGTCGAATACAGATTTAACTGGAACGTATCCATAAAATCGACTGCATTGGCATAATCGGCAGAATCCAGCATTTCTTTGAGCGATTTAAGCCACAAATCTAGATCAGATTGCTCTTCAGAACCAGTTTTGTATTTCCAATGAGCAGCCAAGCCATGTTCGGCAATTTCGTTCATACGCTCACTACGAATTTGAACCTCAATCCAATTACCAGCAGGACCCATTAATGTAACGTGCAACGCTTCATAACCATTGGCTTTTGGTGTATTAATCCAATCGCGTGTACGGTCGGGATGCGCTTTATAAATGGATGTCAATGCAGAATAGGTCACCCAGCAATTAGCCTTCTCGTTTTCTCCTGGTTTTGGTTTAAGAATAATACGAACGGCCAATAAATCATATACTTCATCAAATGCAATATGCTTTTTTTGCATTTTCCGAAATACCGAGTATGGCGATTTAATGCGACTCGTTATGTCATAATTATATTTATAAGAGTCCAACAACCGCTTAATTGGTTCTATAAAATCTTGAAACGATTGTTCCAACTGTGGAGTCACTTCGTTTATTTGTTCTTCAAGTTTTTGATAAACAGATGGCTGTTCATATTTAAAACTTAGATTTTCAAGCTCAGTTTTTATAAGGAAGAAACCTAGACGTTGGGCTAACGGCGCATAAATATACTGAGTTTCGCCCGTGATTTTAAGCTGTTTGGCAGGAGGCATGGAACCAAGCGTACGCATATTGTGCAAACGATCGGCCATTTTAATCAATATAACACGTACATCTTCAGGAATGGTGAGAATTAAACGACGAAAATTTTCGGCTTGCTCTGACGCTTTATCACCAAAAATACCGCCCGAAATTTTGGTTAAACCACTAACAATCGAAGCTATTTTTGGTCCAAACAATTCTTCTATATCCTCACAAGTATAATCGGTATCTTCTACTACATCGTGCAAAAGAGCTGAACAAATAGAAGTAGAACCTAACCCAATTTCCTTCACCACAATGCGTGCTACAGCCAACGGGTGCATGATGTAAGGTTCACCCGAACGACGTTTTGTGCCTTTATGAGCTTTGTTGGCAAATTCGAAGGCGCGCGTAATAATTTCAACCTTTTGTTTATGGCGGGTGGCGGCATAATCCTGCAAAAGAGCCTGAAACTCTTTTTGAATCATTTCATCTTCTTCTGCCTGAGTAAGATTAACAAACGTGTTCATATAGCATTGTTGGTATTAGTCAAACACTTGTCCTGCATTTTGCGACAATTGTACCATTTCATCATATTGTTCTGGCGATAAATCGAGGAAGTAATAGTTTTGTGGATTCACAGGTTTGCCTTGGTAACGAACCTCGTAATGTAAGTGAGGACCTGTGGATTTGCCGGTATTTCCTACTTCACCTATCACGTCACCGCGGGTTACCCGTTGTCCAGAACGCACTTTAATTTTATTCATGTGGCCATAAAGTGTTTCATAGCCAAATCCATGATTAATTTTCACCGCATTACCATAACCTTGTTGCCAACCAGCTTGCACCACTTGTCCACCACCTGTGGCAAAAATGTGTGTACCAATTGGGGCTGTAAAGTCCATACCTTGATGCATTTTAGGTCGACGATAAATAGGGTCGATACGCACGCCAAAACCAGAAGCCACACGACGTAAATCTTTATTCAAAATAGGCTGAATAGCTGGCAAATGCTCTAAGCGTAATTTATTTTGTTTAGCCAGTTTTACCAATTCATCGTACGATTGCGACTGAATATAGGTTTGTTTAGATAAATCGTCTATTTGTTGAGCTGTGGCAATTAACAAACTCGAATTGGACATGTCAGAAAATTCCTCGTAACGATTTTTATTACCAATACTACTACGTCGTACCTCATAAGGAATCGGATCCGCTTGGAAAACCACCCGATATAGATTATCATCACGTTGTTGCAAATCGCTTAAAATAGATTGTAAATCACCAATGCGACGTTCCATCAACTTATACTGAACCTTCATACGGGCATTTTCAGATGAAAGCTGTTTTTCTTCAGGCGACTCAACCAACCAAATAAAAATAAAGAAAAAGATAGCACCTGAAAATAAACTCGTCAACAGATGCAGCCCAACCTTCTTCACAATACCCCATGTAGTAGTCTCAACCTTCTCATACGAAAGCGTTTCGGGATTAAAATGAAACTTGGTTTTACGTGCCATAAATGATGAATATATCGTCGGGCGAATTTATTTCGGACGGGAACTGCAAAAGTAATAAAATTTCATTAAATTTGCGCCTGATTTAACGAAAATAAGGAAGCCTGATGGAACCCACTTTTCAAAGTGAATTTAATAGCTTTATTTTCTGCATTTTACACACTTGATTTTAACAATTAAACTCGATAAGATTATGATGACGTCGAAAGAGATTCGCCAATCGTTTTTGGATTTTTTCGCTTCAAAAGGACACCACATTGTACCTTCTGCTCCAATGGTTATTAAGGATGACCCAACTTTGATGTTCACCAATGCGGGGATGAATCAATTTAAAAACATTATTTTAGGCAATGACCCTATTGTCTATCCACGCGTTGCCGATTCTCAAAAATGTTTGCGTGTAAGCGGTAAACACAACGATTTGGAAGAAGTAGGACACGACACCTACCACCACACCATGTTCGAAATGTTGGGCAACTGGTCGTTTGGCGACTATTTTAAAGCTGAAGCCATTGCTTGGGCGTGGGAATACCTCACCGAAGTACTGAAACTCGACAAAAATAGACTCTATGTTACCGTGTTTGAAGGAGCTCCTAACGAAGGACTTACGCGTGACGAGGAAGCTGCTGCTATGTGGGAAAAATATATTGCCAAAGACCGCATCATTAACGGTAATAAAAAAGATAATTTCTGGGAAATGGGCGATACAGGTCCTTGTGGTCCTTGTTCCGAAATTCACATCGATTTACGTTCCGATGAAGAACGCGCTAAAATAGATGGTAAAACGCTCGTAAATGGTGATCATCCACAAGTTATTGAGATTTGGAATAACGTCTTTATGCAATACAATCGTAAAGCCGATGGCTCATTAGAGTCACTTCCAAACAAAGTTATCGACACAGGTATGGGTTTCGAACGCTTATGCGTAGCTGTACAAGGCAAAAAATCGAACTACGACACAGACGTATTCCAACCACTACTCCAAAACATTGGCGAAGTTTGTAATTGTAAGTATGGAGCCGACAAAAAAGTAGATATCGCGATGCGCGTTATTGCCGACCACATTCGTACCATTGCTTTTGCCATTACCGACGGACAGTTGCCAAGCAACGCCAAAGCTGGTTATGTTATTCGTCGTATTTTACGTCGTGCAGTGCGTTATGGTTATACATTTATGAACCAACGTAGCGCATTTATGTATAAACTCATTCCTGCATTGATTGAGAACATGGGAGACGCTTATCCTGAACTCAAAGCCCAACAATCGCTTATCGAAAAAGTGATTAAAGAAGAGGAAGAATCGTTTTTACGGACGTTAGAGACAGGTATTCGCCTGTTAGACAAAGTGATGGAAGAGACTAAAAAAGCAAAACGTTCTGAGATTTCAGGCGTGGATGCTTTCACGTTGTACGACACATACGGTTTCCCACTCGACTTAACCGAACTCATTTTGAAAGAAAACGGTTTAACACTGAATTCCGATGATTTCAATACCGAAATGGAAAAACAGAAAAACCGTGCACGTAATGCTGCTGCGGTAGAAACTGGCGACTGGATTAGCGTAGCCGAAGGCGATTCGTTGTTTGTGGGTTATGACCAATTGACTTGTGAAACTCGGATTTTGCGTTACCGCAAGATGGCTCAAAAAGGTAAAGATTACTATCAAGTAGTATTGAGCCAAACACCATTCTATGCCGAAATGGGCGGACAGGTGGGTGACACAGGCACCTTGAGTAATGCCAATGAAACCATTGAAATACAAGATACTAAACGTGAAAATAATCTGCCAATACATATTTTGGCTCAATTACCAAAAAATATAACGGCCACATTCACCGCCACAGTAAATGCAAAACGTCGTGCGGCGATAGAAGCTAACCACTCTGCTACACACTTATTGCACGAAGCTTTGCGCGAATTATTGGGAACTCACGTAGAGCAAAAAGGTTCTTACGTATCGGCTGAATCGCTTCGCTTCGACTTCTCGCACTTCCAAAAATTAACGCCCGAAGAATTACGCACCTTGGAACACATGGTGAACAAACGTATTAGAGAAAACGTACTACTCGACGAACACCGTAATGTGCCTATTGCAGAAGCAAAAAATATGGGAGCCATGGCTTTGTTCGGCGAAAAATATGGGGACAGTGTACGTGTCATTAAATATGGTTCATCCGTAGAATTATGCGGTGGCACACACGTAAAAGCCACGGGAAATATTGGTATGTTACGCATCGTTTCCGAAAGTTCTATTGCAGCTGGTATTCGTCGTATCGAAGCAGTAACAGGCGAAAATGCTGAAATTTTAGTAGACAATCTACAAGATATGCAACGTGCTGTTCAAGAGTTATTTAACAACACACCCGACATTATTGCAGCCGCAAAAAAATCGCTCGAGGACAACTCTATTTGGAAAAAGAAGGTAGAAGATTTCATGCAAGAACGCGCTCTACAACTTCGCGAAACCTTGCTTCAACACGCACAAGAAATCAATGGTATCAAAGTGATTCGCCACATGGGCAACGAAACACCTGATATGTATAAAAATATAGTGCCTCACTTCAAAGGTAAATTTGCTGATACTAAATTTATGTTTGTAGCAGGAACCATCTATGAAGGTAAGCCAACGTTGACCGTATTTTTGAGCCAACCAATGGTAGATGCTGGTTTCCACGCAGGAAATATGGTGCGCGAAGCTGCCAAACTCATCGAAGGCGGTGGCGGTGGTCAACCATTTATGGCATCGGCTGGTGGTAAAAAACCTGAAGGCATGAATGCTGCTGTAGATCAAGTGATTGAATTAATAAAATAAAAAAACATAACGATCTGCTGAAAAAGCAAACTGTAACACAAAAAACTAACGATATGAAAGAAATTGTAGTAAGTGGCATTCGCCCAACTGGAAATTTACATTTAGGAAACTATTTTGGCGCTGTAAAAAGTTTTATACAGATGCAAAATGACTATAACTGTTATTTCTTTATTGCCGATTGGCACTCGCTTACAACACGTCCCAAACCAGAAGATATCGTTCAAAGTGCACACACAATTTTAGCGGAATATTTGGCTTGTGGCATCGATCCTGAAAAAGCCACTATTTATGTACAAAGCGACGTAAAAGAGGTGCTTGAGCTCTATTTATACCTCAATATGAACGCTTATTTGGGCGAGATGGAACGCTGCACCACGTTCAAAGAAAAAGCACGCAAACAGCCTGAAAATGTGAATGCTGGATTGCTCACCTACCCTACTTTAATGGCTGCTGATATTTTGCAGCACAAGGCAGTGAAAGTACCTGTAGGCAAAGATCAAGAACAAAACATGGAAATGGCACGTAAATTTGCACGTCGTTTTAACACCATGTATGGCGTTGATTTTTTCCCAGAACCACAAAATTTCTCACTGAGTGAAAAAGCTGTGAAAATTCCAGGGCTTGATGGTTCTGGTAAAATGGGCAAAAGCGAAGGCAACTGCATCTACTTGATGGATGACAGCGAAACCATTCGCAAAAAAGTGATGAAAGCCGTAACGGACGCAGGACCTACTGCGCCTAACAGTACCAAACCTGAAGTAATTGAAAATTTATTCACCTTTTTAGATATTGTTTCGACCAAAGACACCTACGACTTTTTCAACGAAAAATGGAACGACTGCTCCATTCGCTATGGCGATTTGAAAAAACAGATTGCGCAAGATATTGCAGCTTTCAATGCGCCTATTCGTGAACGTTTGATGGACTATGCAGCCAACAAACCATTACTGGAAAAAATTGCCCGACAAGGAGCCGAAAAAGCACGCGAAAGTTCCGCTCAAACACTGAAAGAAGTACGCGAAATTATTGGTTTTAAAGGCTAAAAAAACATACAAACAAATACGTTAGTACAATCTTATGACACAAAAAACGGACACCACAAAAGCCTATGTTGCCATATTAGTTGCTATGACTATTTGGTCGGCATCGTTTATTTTTACGCGTATTGGTTTAGAAAGTTTTCCTCCTATCACCTTGGTTACCATACGTATGGTGTTAGCCGCCATCATCTTAGGCATTGTTGGCGGAGTTACCAAACAAATACAGAGACTCGACCGCAAAGATGCTAAATTTTTACTCATTGCCGCTTTTGCCGAACCCTTTTGTTACTTTGTGTGCGAAGCCTATGGTTTAACACTGGTATCTCCCACAGTGGCGTCTGTTATTTTATCCACTATTCCACTCTTTGCACCCTTGTTTGCCTTCATTATTCTACGTGAGCACGTCACTTGGAGTAATATGTTGGGAATTATTATTTCATTGGTAGGTGTACTTATGTTGGTGATTGAAAAAGAACAGATTATGGTCAAACCGATTGGTTTAATCGTACTCATGTTGGCAGTAGTTGCTGCTGTCATTTACTCGTCGATGCTCAAAAAAGTACCCGCAAAATATAATGCCACAACCATCGTATTTTACGTCTATCTATTTAGTTTATTATTCTTTATCCCTACTTTCTTTATCACTGATTTTCAAGGAATTGAACAATTTCACTTTACATGGCGTTCATTCTACGCCATTCTTACTCTGGCTATTTTTTCATCGGTACTTTCCTTTGTACTCTTCTGCTACAGCGTGCGTAAGCTAGGTGTAACCCGCGCCAATGCATTTTGTAATATTATGCCAGGCTGTACCGCCCTGTTTATGTGGCTATTGTACGACGAAACGTTACCCACTATTAAAATAGTAGCTATCGCTATCGTCATTATTGGTTTATTCATCAGCCAAATCCAATTTAGAACCCAAAAAGCCAAACGCGACGATACCATTTTATAGTAACTGGTATCAAGACGTTAATTCCCATGAAAGAAAAAATCTGCCCACGTTGCGGTGCTCCATTTATTTGTAACCACGAAAATATAAGTAAGTGCCAATGCGCTGCCATCGTACTTTCCGCTTCACAACACGAAAAATTAAAACAAACGTATCCCGATTGTTTGTGCATCAACTGCTTAAAAGAACTCTTCGCTTAAAATATTTCTTAAAAATTGCTTTTTTATCAAAAAAATAATCTATATTTGCAAGGTAAAGAAGTTATCTAAAATAGTAATACCCATTTTATGCCCAATCGCTTAAAAATCCGTATCACCCTATTTCTCCTTATTTTTTCCTTTCCTCTATTGGTTGACAATTCTTCACAGAATTTGCATCACAAAACACATCGCGCCTTATACTATGGTGATGGTTCCTTTCCTGTTCAAGACTGTTATGCTCGAAACAATTCTTGGCAGAAGCTATACATAACACAACAAACATACATCTCCACACTCGTTTCTAGTTTTACGTAATGTTATTAGCATAGGAGCTTAAACATTATGTCTATCGTTATACAACAATACCTAAATTATTTACAAATCTAAATACTAATTTTAAATCTCTTTTATGAAAAAAATTACAACTCTTTTGATCACATTGTTGATGTGTACTTCCTTTTTATTTGCTGAAGTAACAAAAACAATACAATGTGATGCAGCGGGAACGTTACGCACTTTGCTCACTACCGAGGAAATGACCGCAGTAACCAATTTAATTGTAACTGGACAGATTGACACACGCGATTTTAGCGTTTTTAGAGACATGTCTGGAGTTAATGCACTACGTGTGCTGGATTTAAGCAATGCCAACGTAATAGCCTACACAACAGCTGGCGGTTACACCTACAAGGCAAATACCATTCACAAACAGGCTTTTTACAACGCCTTTTTAACACAAATTGCACTGCCACAGTCGGTAACAACCATCGAAGAATTAGCTTTTTCAAGTAATAGTGGTTTACAAAATGTGGAATTACCAACAGCATTAAAATCGATCGGCAAAAATGCATTTCTGGGCTGTACCAACTTAGCCACACCAACGCTACCAAATGGCTTGGAAACTATTGAGCCATTAGCATTCTCTGGTTGTACTACATTTACCAACATAACTATTCCACAATCAGTCATTCAAGTTGGAAACGGTGCTTTTTATAACTGTTCAAATTTAACAGCCATTTTAGTAGATGCGAATAGCACTCATTTTGAATCAATTAATGGTGCATTGTACAGCAAAGATGGTAAAACACTTTATAGCTATCCAGCAGGATTAACAACAGTAACCTTAGCTAATACTATAGAAGTTATTGTTGATAGTGCTTTTGTTGGATGTTCAAAATTAACAGGAACACTCACATTCCCAGAAAGTTTAAAGAAAATTGGTAAAGAATCATTTGGCGGATGTAATACATTAACTGGGGATTTGGTACTCCCAACCAATATGATCGAAATTGGCACCAGTGCATTTACTGGTGTTTCGGGCATTTCAGGAGTTCTGACTATTCCTAGCTCGGTAACCACATTAGGTGAATATGCTTTTTCGGGCTGTACTAATTTGAACGGTCTTAGTATCGAAGCCAGTTTAGATACCATTCCCACGGGTTTGTGCTACAATTGCACCAAATTAAATGGAACACTTTCATTTCCAGAAAGCGTTAAAGTTATCAATAACAGTGCATTCTATAATTGTCAAGAAATTGACTCCATTCATTTCCCTAGTAGTTTAAATCAAATTGGAGAATGGGCTTTTTATAACAACAGAAGCGTTAAAACGCTATCATTGCCTCATAATATTAGCGTGAACCAAAGCGCTTTCAATAATTGTGTATTACTCCAAACGCTAAACTTAGAAGGGTATGCTAGTTTATACAATTATGCCTTTGCTAGTTGCACAGCTTTGAGTACCATCAATAGCCATTCGGCAACACCACCCTATTTTACTAGCAACACCTTCTCTGGCGTGAACACAAGTACCTGTATTGTAAATATACCTGCGGGCAAAACTGCCACCTATCGCAACTATAATACATGGAATACGTTTACCAATATTGTAGAGTTTGATAACGGGGTTAATCCCACATTAGTGAATTCATATCCGACTCAAAACCAATTAGATATTTCCATTCACAACGACCTAAAATTGTATTTTAACGAATCTATTACCGTGAAAAAAGCGGCTACACTTATTGACAATGCCACTTCACAAGTTGTTGCGACATTAAGCAATACCAATTTTGTAAAACAAGAAGCAAACCTTATTTATGAACTTGAAGGTGTGCTTACAAATTCCAAGTCGTACAGCATTGTATTTCCACAAGGATTTGTAGAAGACAATAAAAATAATCCATGGCCTCAAACCAACCCCGACACACTCCTATTTACAACATCGCCAGCACGCAGTACAGTCTCTATTGACTTTTTAAACGATGCAAAAGAAAATATGTCGTGGACTACAACTGCAAGTGTTCAGGACAATGAAACCTATATGCTGAATGGATATTGGGATTTCGAAATTAAAAATATTCCTATGCGTTGGTATACACACGAATGGGTGAGCAGCGAAACGGCACTCCCTACAAAAGACCATGTAGGTGCGGTAACTCTTGCTGACCAACTAGGATTATTGGAAGTACATACAAGTGGACTTAACAATACCATCACAAACGTTAAATCGCAAGTGTATGAAAATAATTGTTATTTACGCACAACCCTATTCCATGGTTTAAATATCATAGACCAAGACACGCTTACCAATACCATTACGAATCCAGCTATTAAAAGCCGCAATGGATATTCATATCTCAATCAACAATTAACCAATCCACAAAACGAAAAAGTGGACTTAATCACCTACAAATCGTTAGAAGGTTATGTTTTGAAACTGGATCTTGAAATCATTGACCTGACCACTCCTACTGTCGAATTAGGCAGTAATCAAACCATTTGTGCAAACGATTCTGTCATTCTAGATGCAGGTTTCACGCCTGGTGCTATTTACACATGGAATACAGGTGCTAATTCACAAAAAATCACCGTAAAAACGAGTGGTTTGTATGCCGTAACGGTAAAAAATACCTTGGGACAAGCAACTGACAGTGTGACGATTACCGTAAACCCACAAATTCAATTGAATTTACCTGATACGATTACCGCATGCGTGGGCGAAACCGTGACTTTAACTGCTGGTACAAACACGAGCTACAATTATTTATGGAGTCCTACGGGTGAAAATACACCATCCATTGATGTCACCGAAAGTGGTGTTTATCACGTCATAGTAAGCAATGGTTCTTGTTTAGCGACCGACTCTGTATGCGTTATTTTTAAAGGCGCTAAACTAGATGTATTCTTTAACCAAGGTGGTATGTGTGGTGCCAACGACGTACAAGGCGAACTCTATCGTCGTGAACAAGTTGGCATGTTGAGTGTATTCACGCTTTACGAAAGCAAAAATATGCCACAACTCGTACAATTTGATTCCTTACCTGCTGGCCAATATTTATTCAAAGCACATTTTGTATCGTATTCCTTTGTAGGCGAAAATCCATTTATCGATACCTACAATGGCGGAGAAGCAACTTGGTCGGCAGCTACACCATTCTCACTAACCTGCACAACCGACACCACTATTTCATTCTCATTGGCGAACAAACCTACTGGCTTCTCATTTGTGGGAACAGGAACTATTGCTGGACAAGTAGTTTTTCCAATAGTAGATCGTGTACGTGGTTTTGGTATTCAAAGCGATATGCCAAATCCGTTCAGCAATGTGTTGGTTATGCTGTACGATGGAACGGGCACTTTAATAGCCACCGCCTCTCCTGATACAAATAGTGGGCACTATAGCTTCACAAATCTCCCTGCAGGGACTTATAGTATAAGTGTAGAATACACAGGATATAGCCTACAAAGTGTATTTAGCACGAACTTATCGGAAGGCGCTTCGGTTTCAAATGCCAACTTTACAATCGATGAAGAAACACACACCATCGTTCAAGGCATCCAAACGGGACTTAACCAGCCTTTTGGAGACGAATCGCGTGTAACCCTTGTTCCTAATCGTGTACTCACATCGGCACAATTGGCCATTGCTAGCACCTGTGCTGGTCGTGCTACCGTGACTTTATACGATATGACTGGTCGTGTGTGCAACCAATTCCAAATGAATTTGGTAGCAGGTAACAACGAAACAACCATTACCAACAACGGTATCAAAGGATTATATTTACTAAAAGTGGCAACTTCAGAGAAAACAACCACGTTGCGCGTTATTTTCGAATAAATAACGTTTCTAGTAAATTACCAATTTTCTTCCATCCAATAGGCAACTATTGGGTGGAAGTTTTTTTTGTACCAAGTCGACATGAGTACCAAGAAGTTCACACTTAAGGCTATTTTGCAACAAATTAATATAAAAATGAATTTAATTCAATTAAAAAACTATTTTAAAGCCGACTTTTATAGCTAATTAAAACATATTTTGTACCTTCGTGGCTCAAATTATTAGAATCTCAGCCTATGTGTGGAATTGTATGCGCCTTTAACATCAAGCAACCAGTAGACGAGTTGCGCCCACAAATTTTAAATTTATCGAAAAAAATCCGCCACCGTGGGCCCGATTGGTCAGGTATCTATTCGAACGATAACGCCATTTTAGCGCACGAACGCCTCGCCATTGTCGATCCTGCTTCAGGTCGACAACCACTTTACAGCAAAGATGGCAAACTCGTATTGGCGGTAAACGGCGAGATATACAACCACCAAGAGATACGCCGACGGCTAGAAGGCAGCTACGAATTTCTCACCAAATCCGACTGTGAAGTGATTTTGGCACTCTATCGCGAAAAAGGACCAAATTTCCTCGAAGAGCTGAACGGCATTTTTGCGTTTGCGCTGTACGATATCGAACACGACGTCTTTCTCATTGGACGCGATCATATCGGCATTATTCCACTCTACCAAGGTTGGGACGATTACGGCACCTATTACGTGGCTTCGGAACTCAAAGCACTCGAAGGACAATGTACGCTGATTGAAGAATTTTTACCTGGGCAATATCTGTACAGTCCCGACCAAAAGCCCACCAAATGGTACACACGCGACTGGATGGATTACAACAACGTAAAAGATAACACCACCAACATCGACGAGTTGCGCCAAGCGTTGGAAGATGCAGTAGAACGCCAATTGATGGCGGACGTGCCTTATGGGGTTTTGTTGTCGGGCGGTTTGGATTCGTCCATTATTTCGGCTATCGCCAAGAAATTTGCCGCTATGCGCATCGAATCGGGCAATACGGAAGCCGCTTGGTGGCCACAACTCCACTCGTTTGCCGTGGGTTTAGTAGGTTCACCCGACTTGGCTGCCGCTCGTAAAGTGGCTGACCACATTGGCACCATTCACCACGAAATTACCTTTACCATTCAGGAAGGACTCGACGCCATTCGTGACGTGATTTACCATATCGAAACATACGACGTCACCACCATTCGTGCTAGTACGCCGATGTATCTGCTCGCGCGATTTATCAAATCGATGGGCGTAAAAATGGTGCTTTCGGGCGAAGGCGCCGACGAAATTTTTGGTGGTTATCTCTATTTCCATAAAGCACCAAATGCCGAAGAATTTCACAAAGAAACGGTGCGTAAACTCGATAAACTCCACTTGTACGACTGCTTGCGTGCCAACAAATCGTTGGCGGCGTGGGGCGTGGAAGGACGCGTGCCATTTCTCGACAAAGAATTTCTGGACGTGGCGATGCGTCTGAATCCGAAAGATAAAATGGCAGGCAACGGAAAAATGGAAAAATGGGTGTTGCGCAAAGCCTTTGAAGATTACCTGCCCGAAAGTGTGGCGTGGCGGCAAAAAGAGCAATTCTCCGACGGCGTTGGTTACAACTGGATTGACACGCTGCGCACGCTCACGGCAGCACAAGTAAGCGACGAACAGATGGCACGTGTAAACGAACGTTTCCCCGTAAATCCGCCGATGACGAAAGAGGAATATTACTACCGCTCGCTGTTTGAAAAACAGTTTCCATCGAACCAAGCGGCACGCTGTGTACCTTCGGTGCCTTCGGTAGCGTGTAGCACGCCTATTGCATTGGAGTGGGACGCCGCGTTCAAAAACATGGTCGACCCTTCGGGACGCGCCGTGGCAGGCGTACACGACCAAAGTTACCAGAAAAGCAAGTAAACAACAGAATACTTTACAAAAAAACGGATGACACCACACGGTACTCATCCGTTTTTTTGTGAGATAAAAGCCATTTGTGAAAAATAGTTGGCTAAAATAGGTGACCACGTGAAAATATTATGTAAATTCGTGGCGGTGTTTAGAACGTACAACGCATCAATCAACAGAAGTAAAATACCCAAGGGACATAGCCTCGGTCGTTGTGGCCAATGGTAAAAAAAAAATGAAGATTAAAATTCGACCATATCCTAATTATAAGATAACTGAAGACGCGTTTAATAATGACGTTATGAACAATTGTGCTCCAACAACGAATTCTGATGTTCTTTCAAATCAGCTAATAATGGTTACTGAATTTGAGAACAATGAAAGACGGGTAATCAAAATTCGTCCTATTCATTATAATGACAACTTATATTTAAGTGCTTTCCCGAACCCAATTCATTTATTTCTTAGTTTAGCGATTGAACACTATAATATTTCAGAAAGTATAAAATCGACAAATTTCCCAAAATGCGGAAAACGATATGGAGACAATATCTATATGCTAGACATAGAGGAAAATGGGACACACGATTGCTACAATAATTATATTAAATATCGAATTAGTTCAATAATTATGTTAGTCTCGTCAATTGAAGCATTTTTAAATCACGTAATTCCAAATGACTTTAGATATAAAACAGAAAGAAAAGGAAAAAAAGTTGAATTTAACAAAATTGAAATAGAAAGTGCAAAAGTTTCATTTAACGAAAAACTCATTCAGATACTGCCTTTAGTTTCAACTAAGACTTTTGACTGGTCAAAGTTGCAAACAGAAGAGAAAATTGTGTTAAATTTATATGAAAATAGGAAGAATTTAATCCATTTAAAAACGAATGCCGCAGATGACTTTGAATGTTATTTTGATACAATTGACAAGATGTTAGATTATGATTTATCTGAAGCATTGAATTCTGTTGTGAAAGTCATGAATTGTACAATTGAGAAATTTATAGAGTTTGAAAAAGACGAAGAAGACCCAAATTAAAAAACTACTATGCCATAACACACGCCTATGGGACATTAGCTGGCTGACGTGCATTTCGGCAGTTTTGCTCCCGCAAACCGCCAAATGCCCATAGCCTAGGTCGTTATGCGTCAGTGTAAAAAAAAAAGAAAAGACAGAATAAGTAATCTAAAAAACAGTGACTTATATGATAAACAACTTAAATATGGACATTAAAATCAGACTTTCAACACTATGGATTTTAGTAATGTTCAACATGATTTTTGCTGACATTTTTTCAATTATGGTGGAATTAGTCAACAAAAACACATTACAAATTCCAGGAGACGTAAAAACTGTAATGGCTATTGCTGCAATCATTACGAACATTCCTATTTTAATGATTTTTCTTTCGAGAATTCTAACACCAAGAATAAACAAAATAACAAATATTATTGCAGGTATATTGACTTTGATTTATGTAATTGGAGGAGGCGATTATGCTCCACATTATATCATTATTGTCTCAATAGAGACCGTATTATTAACAACAATTATTATTTATTCTTGGAAGTGGAAACTGTGAGTTTTTCAACTTTCATATTCAAATGACATTTAGTTGTTAGAAAAAGAAAAATACGCTTTGCGTGGAAACTTGCGATTGACCTTGCTTTGCACATTTAGACAGTATCAAAAATTCTGTATTCGAGAGTTTTAGCACACATGGACTGAAAACAAAACACGAAAAGAAAGCTCAAACACCGAACGCATAACACACGCCTATGTTCACAGGCTGGCTGACGTGCATTTCGGCAGTTTTGCTCCCGCAAACCGCCAAATGCCCATAACCTAGGTCGTTACACAGTAAATTAACATCACAACGGATTGATTTAATGAACAATATAAATTTAATTAAAAAACAGGTATTATGACAAAAATCACATTAAAAGGTAACGCTATACATACAAGTGGAGCATTACCAAAAATAGGAAGCCTAGCTCAGGATTTTAAATTGACAGCTAATGATTTAACAATTAAAACACTGAACGACTTTAAAGGAAAGACATTAGTGTTAAACATTTTTCCAAGTATCGACACAGGAACCTGTGCAGCGTCGGTTCGGAACTTTAATAAAGCAGCTGCCAATCTTACTAATACAAGCGTTCTTTGTATTTCTAGAGATTTGCCATTTGCCCAAGCTCGATTTTGTGGAGCAGAAGGCATTGAAAATGTGTTTATGCTGTCAGATTTTAAGACAGGGCAATTTGGTAAAGATTACGGTTTAGAAATTGTAGATGGTCCACTAGCGGGTTTACATTCCAGATGCATCGTTGTAATTAATGCGGAAGGTCTGGTAATTTACACAGAACAAGTAGCCGAAATTACAGAAGAACCGAACTACAAGTTGGCTTTAGCCAGTTTATAAAACTACTCACAACCAAAGCTCCACTGCCTTAAAACGCAGTGGAGCTAACTTGTTATGAGGAAATTTTAAAATACCAATTATGAAAAAAATCTTATTATTACTTTGCATAATCATAACTTTCGTAAATATTGAAAAAGTATATGCAAAAACTCCTGAAATTGACACTTGTTTAGTAGGAACCTGGAGTGGTTCAGAAAAAGATGATCAAGTCATTGGTATGCAAAAAAGTTGGATTCAATATAGATACCCAGATGGTAAATTAGTGACAACATTCACAACCACGTTTTTAGGAACAGTAGATGTTAACACCGAAACTGGTACATGGTGGACAAAGAATGGGAAATTTTATGAAAAGCGCGATGGCACAAGAAAGCCCGATGTATATACGTATGAAGTGATTAATTATCATCGTGTAATTTTTAGAGCATTCAATTTGTCGACTCCTTTTGAGAATGAAAATTACCAATTTATGGACACCAGAGTTGAAGAGGATAAAACGACAGACACTATCACCATAACAAAAAAATAATAACGTTTAACACACGCCTTTGTTCACAGGCTGGCTGACGTGTACTTAGCGGGTTTTGCGCCAAATGCCGATAGCCTTGGTCGTTATGAGGCATTATAAAAAAAGAAAAAGATGAGTAAAAACATTATCATTTTAGGACTATTATTACTTTTTACGACTGAAATTTGTAAAGCTGACTCTTGGGCGCCATATAAAACAAAAGAGTATTATTCTGAAAATAAAGAGTATAAACTTGTGGTTACTCCGCGATTTACGCCAAAGAAATATTATGATTGGGTATATTTTAAACAAACTGCTAATATCCATAATAAGGTAATTGACCGAAAAAGAAAGAAATTTTTTGACAATCTAACTGAAAATGACACGGTTTTAATTCCTTGTCATGGAAAACTATTTTGTATAACGGGAACTGACACAGTATTGATTTGGGAAAGAAAACTATTAAACGACATTTGTCCTGCTTCTGCAATAGTATCAAACGACGGTTCGTCAATTATTACCTTTGACAATTGGTTTTCAAATGGATATGGAGGAAATGTTATGGTTGTTTACAACGAAAAAGGTGACGCAAAAAAACATATTCACTTTCTGAAATCTCTCCTTATCCTCTGAACGACTATTTTACTTCAATTTCATCGATTTGGTGGAAATCAGACGCTAAATTTATTGACAACCAGAAAATTGTGATAGAATTTTACACAGAAAAAAAAGAGACAATTAAGCGAATTTATAACACAAGACTTTTAGAATTCGAAAAAATAACGACCCCATAACACACGCCTATGTTCAAAGGCTGGCTGACGTGCATTTAGTAGTTTTGTTTCCTATATATGGGCGACATAAACAGACATGATAAACAAACCCTCACAAATCACCACATAAAGCCATCTTCGCTAAACCCTATGATGGTTACCTAGTATATAAAAAAGTGATATGAAACCTATTTACCTTGTTATAAGTGCGCTATTTTTTTCGCTAAACATAGGCGCACAATCGCTTTATTTTCCACCGTCCACTGATAATACGTGGGACACCATTGCGCCCACAACATTAGGTTATTGCCAAGATAACATTGACAGTTTGTATCATTTTTTAGAAGCTGAGAATACCAAAGCATTTATTTTGCTAAAAGACGGAAAAATCGTTTTGGAAAAATATTTTGGTACACATACACAAAATTCCCTTTGGCAATGGGCTTCTGCTGGTAAAACAATTACTGCTTTTATGGTTGGCATGGCACAACAAGAAGGTCATTTATCCATTACCGACACCACATCAACTTATCTTGGGCCAGGTTGGACAAACTGCACACCTGCACAAGAAGAAAAAATTACGATACGACATCAACTTACCATGACATCGGGATTGGATGACGGTGTGGCGGATCCTTTTTGCACGTTGGATAGTTGCTTAGCCTACAAAGCAGATGCAGGAACACGTTGGGCATATCATAATGCACCTTACACCTTACTTGACAAAGTGATTGAACAGGCAACGGGCGTAACATTAAACTCATATACCACACAAAAACTTAAAAATCCTATTGGCATGACTGGTACTTTCGTGCCGATTGACTACAATAATGTATTTATGAGTAACGCACGAAGTATGGCACGATTTGGGCTGTTGATGTTAAATCACGGCAATTGGAATGGCAACCAAATACTGACAGATACAACTTATTTTAATCAAATGGTCAATACTTCGCAAACGAACAATCCATCGTACGGATACTTGTGGTGGCTGAACGGGAAATCATCGTATATGATACCTCAAACACAATTTGTATTTCCAGGCAATTTGTGTGCTCATGCTCCATCGGATATGATTGTGGCCATGGGCAAAGGCGGTCAATTCCTAAACGTTGTTCCAAGTCAAAATTTGGTCTGGCTACGAATGGGTGATGAACCAAACAATTCATTAGTCCCATTTTTGCTAAATAACGACATTTGGACTTATGTGAACGCATTACAGTGCACAAAAACAGGAATCAACAACACTATTTACCCAAACAATGTGGTACAACTATTCCCAAATCCAAGTAACCACATGGTAAATATAACAGCAAACCAGATCATTTCAAAAATTGAAATTCTTAATATACAAGGACAAGTAATACAAACCATTAGCGCAACGACCAATAACGTTTCCATTTCTATCAACACATTGTCCAACGGATTGTTTATCGTAAAAGCGAGTTTGGCAAATGGTACTACATGGACAGGAAAACTAATAAAAGCATAACATACCAGTATTGTATAGAAAATAAGCTAACCACAGGTTCAAACGTTAGCACAATTTAATTTGTAAACGCAACCAACTTCAAAAATCCACTAGACAAATTGAATATAAACTCTATAAATCCATAAAAACAAAAAATTCGATTTTACTTATAAGCAGCCTATTTGTAAGCAGCTGTAGTTCATTTTATCAATTCATTCAGGTGAGTCCTTCTTCTAATTTAAAGGAAATTTCATTTACGGAAGATACTCCCAATACCCTTTTTGAGTTTTATTATTCGGACACGGTGGCTAACGATTATTTAAGAGAACTACGAAATAGGTATAAAATTGATACTTTAGTAATAGGACAAAATAGTGATTTTGAAAAAATCAAAACAATTTTGGACTGGACACATAAACAATGGAAACATAATGGGAGCAATAATCCAACAAAACAAGATGCATTGACAATTTTAAAAGCAGCTCGTGAAGGAAAACAGTTCCGCTGTGTTGAATATGGAATTGTCGCCACAGCAACTCTAAATAGTATTGGTATTCCTGCCAGAACATTAGGTCTTAAAACGCGTGATGTAGAAAAAGTTATGCGTGGAGCAGGTCATGTTGTTTCAGAAGTATATTCAAAAGAATTTGATAAATGGCTATTTATAGATCCTCAATTTAATATCATTCCAACATTGCATGGACGGCCATTGAATGCAGTAGAATTTCAAAAAGAAATTTTCAATAAAAATATCCATTTGAAACTTATAAACAAAGAAGGTGAAATCAGCAAACAAGAAGCGGAAAACTACATAAAAAGGGTTGGGAAGTATTTATTCTATTTTGATGTTTTGTTCGACCAAAAAACGCTGAATTCGAGCAATTTTAAAACGATAAATGGAATGACTAAAATAACCTTGGTTCCTGTGGAATATCAGGAACCTCATATTTTTCAACGACATAGTAAAATTAACTATAGTTATTACACGCATTCATTGAACGACTTTTATAGACAACCAGAATAATATGTAATTAGACCCGTTAAAGTTAAAACGAGAAAAAAAACGCTTCACACATCATAAATATTTATGCCAACATACAAGATAATAGACCATTACGGGTGGATGATAATACTACTCCTAGGCTTAACCGCTTGTGGTCATACAGACGAGCCACAGGTGCATCGACAATTTACCTCGTCGTTTGAA
Organism: uncultured Paludibacteraceae bacterium; assembly: GCA_964570565.1. GTDB lineage: Bacteria > Bacteroidota > Bacteroidia > Bacteroidales > Paludibacteraceae > W0P28-013. The sequence goes on along the minus strand of CAZMYT010000004.1, from coordinate 59,070 downwards.
CACATAGATGATTTCAAAAACTTTTATATTGCCCCAGCGGAAGCGTACGCTAGTTTTCAGGAATTAACCACAGAACAAGTATACGATGGTAACTACGCACACAAAGCCGAAATAGTAAAAGCGCGCGACGTCGATAATGATGGACTTACTTATCTACCACACCGAGCCTACCCGACTATTCAACTCTATAAACTCAACCAAGGCGCATTTCGTACACCATGTCTCATCAGTTTATACGTATATCTTGATATGGAATTACAACAACGCCCAGCAGGACATATCAACGATTGGTTTAGTTTTGTCACTTTAACGCCTGACGCCAGCGACCAATGGGCTCGTACCGTTTGCGTTAATCTGGTATACGACCATTACGTTCATTTAATGCATGTGCCCCAACAAGGAAAAAGCAACTATATCTACCAAGCTACGTCAGCGAATGATACCAATGGAGAACGCCTATTTAAGAATAAACAATGGAACCGACTCGACGTATTAATTGATTTCAGCACCACCAATGGCTATGCCAAAGTCTGGTTGAACAAACAGTTAGTGTCACACGCTGCAGTTGAAGGCGGACATGGTAAATTAGAACAAGCACATTTCGGACTGTATGCCTCAGCCGCGCTGGATTCTGGCATCATCTACAACGATAAGTTACGCATCGTAGAAGTAAGCAACGAACAAGAAGCTACAAATCTACTGAACGATACATGGTAAATAGTCAAAACCTAATGCAACTATTTGTAAGATAAATGCATCATATAGAAAATACCTAATTTTCTACTTATGAAAACAACACATTACTTAGCATTCTGTGCTATAGCTTCACTTGGTTTAATTAGTTGTAATCCTACAGACGGGCTTGACAACTATTACATGGAACCACTCCCCGACACATACGACGAGAAATACAAAGATTACGTCGAAAATCCATTTGTGAACACGAGCGAACAACCAATCTCCACATTTGCAGTAGATGCTGATGGCGGTTCGTATACCAATATGCGACGTTACCTCTATTTGGGACAAACACCACCTAAAGCATCCGTGCGTATCGAAGAATACATCAACTACTTCACATTTGATTATGCAGAACCTACTGATGGCGAGAATGTATCGCTAGAATCAGAAATAGCCACTTGCCCTTGGAATACCGAACATCATTTACTCCGTCTCGGTATGAAAGGCAAAACCATACCAACAGCCGAACTACCAAACTCCAACTACGTATTCTTAATCGATGTCTCTGGCTCAATGGATTCACCTGACAAACTTGGTATTCTAAAAACAGGTTTTAAAGCACTAGTGGATAATCTCCGAGACCAAGATCGTATGGCTATTGTAACCTATGCTGGCCAAGCTGCAGTACTTTTGGAATCGACTTATGGCGACGAAAAAAATAAAATTAAAGCTGCTATTGATAAACTCGGTGCTGGTGGCTCTACTGCTGGTGCAGCAGGTATTAACACCGCCTACGAAATAGCCGAACAGTATTTTATTGCCAACGGCAACAACCGAGTAATTTTAGGTACTGATGGTGATTTCAATGTAGGTCCTGCCTCTACAGATGAATTAGTGGAACTCATTGAACAAAAACGCGAAAGTGGCGTTTACCTCACCGTATTAGGTGTTGGAGGTGGCAATCTGAATGACAACATGATGGAACAAATCGCTAATAAAGGGAATGGAAACTACGAGTACATCGACAATGCTTCACAAATTCAAAAAGTGTTTACACACGAAATTGCAAAATTTTATACTGTAGCTAAAGATGCTAAAATTCAGGTCACATTCAATCCCAATAGAATCGAATCATATAGATTGATTGGTTACGAAAATCGCCAATTAAGCAACGAAGATTTTGAGAATGATTCGACTGATGCAGGCGAAATTGGTGCGTCTCAAACCATCACCGCTATCTATGAAGTAGTATTGAAGCCAGAATCTACAACCGAAAATTATGCACAGTTCGATTTGCGTTATAAAAAACCAAACGAAACACAAAGTCGCTTATTGACACACACCATAACCAATGCCCCTATTGCGATAGCCTCATCGTCCGAAAATATGCGATTTGCCACATCCATTGCTGGATTTGGGTTATTGATGAAACAATCGGACTACAAAGGAACACTTAACAAACAAATGGTATTAAACCTAGGGCAAACAGCCCACAATTTTGACCCAAATGGTTATCGAGCAGAATTCATTCAATTGGTAACGAACTGGAACCGATAAGGAACTTCATAATTATGAAAAAGATACTTATCCTGCCAATAATGGCAACTATTTTATGCGGCTGCCCTATTTGTAAGCCCACCGAAGTAATTGATGTTGGACCAATTCCCGACTCACTCTATTCGATTGTTCCCTATCAAAACGATAGCGTGTACCAATTGGTACATTCCAACGGTTACGTGGTCGATTTTATAGCCAAACGAAGTACTGAACAATCGTTTTCGTGGAACGAATGCGGCTGCTCACCCAACTATACCTATTATCGCAATATCACAAGTTTAGTCTCCGATTATCCTCCTATCAACATCCAATTGAGCATCGAAAAATACGATTCGATTCACTCTGTGTTTACCATGGCAGCTCAAAATAGTGGGTTTGGTTATTTACCTGTCGACACGTTTTTCACTGCTTCCAATGGTGATTCTATGCTCATCAACAACCGCTATTACAAAGATGTATTTGTGTTGAGAAATGATAATACATACAACGCGTCGATTCTGTTTGCCGACAGTCTTTATTACAATAAGCAACACGGACTTCTAAAACTATTCATGCACAATGGCGAAAATTATGCGATATATCCTTAGACTGCTTTGGCTAGTGCCATTACTGGGTTTAGTGGCATGTGGCGACGATTTTGCGTTGTCTACCAAATATTACTACGTAAAACCCGAAAATAAAGCGTGGCTCGTAAACGATTCACTCGTGGGCGTACCTTATGCCATGGTTGATAATAACGGCATTACCTACAATTTCACAGGCGTACGCACCAGTCACGATTTCAGTGAAGGTATGTCGGGATTTCTGTTTATTCCCACTCGAAAATCGTATCGCGAAAATTACTATTCCACCTCTGTATCGAATTATGGCACGTCATTTTCGATGTATTTGTATGCTTCATACACCAATAACAACGACGATGACATACATCTATATTTAACGGGAATTTCCATACATTGCACACTAAAGTCCCGCGAGGTTACCTATTTTGGATGCGATGAAAACAATGTAGAATGGACTCAAACCGAAGAGAATACGACCACTAAAGTATTAGTAAACGTAGATAAACTAAATTCCCTTACTGTGCAAAATCAGACCTACAACGAAGTTTTGCATTGTTATCTCAAAGATCCAATTGGTGTGATAAAACCAAACCAATGCACCGATTTGTACTATGCCAAAGGCATCGGTTTGATAAAATACACGCTCAAGAATAGTATCGTATTTGAACGAGTAACGAATTAAGCACCATACTATCATAAAAAATCCCCATCCTAAAAATAGGATGGGGATTTTTTATAATCGACGGAACTGCGAAAATTAATAACGTTTTTTGCGCCAAGGTTTTTCGCTATTTGAAGCACTGCCACTACCACCATCATCACGGCGACGAGCTGGACGCTCGTTGCTTCGTCCATACGGGCGATCGCTTCCACGACGGCTATCACGACGGTCACCTTGTTTTTTATCCGCACGGAATGGACGTTTGTCATCACGGTCACGATTTTCGACAATACCCACTTCGAGTGGACCACCATGGTTTGAAAAAGCGCTCAACACTTTATCTGCTTGATCAGCAAACACATCAAAAAAGGTGAATTTTTGGGTGATTTCAATATCGCCAATGCTGATCGACTTGTCATTGGTAACCTCATTGATAGAACTCAACACGGAACGGACATTTGCGTTTTCACGCGTACCTATATTCAATTTCAAACGCACACGTTGACCGCGTTTTGAACCACCATCACGACGACGCTCGCCACGACCAGCTCTTTCGGGACGATCAGAGCGATCAGAACGACCTTCGCGACGATCACCACTACGCGTAGCATGTTCTGGCAAATTCAAATCTTCAGCGTTTTTATAATAATCAAGGAAACGATTAAATTCCAACGACACAAAACGACGAATAATCTCATCTTTCGATAAATATTCCAATTTGGATAATACGTGTGGCATAAATGGATCTATTTCATCCGAATTTACATCCACGGTTTCCATACGTTCAATCAAATGGAATAACTGACGTTTACAAATATCAATACCATTAGGAATAGTTTCCTGACGGAACGATTTTTTTATGATGCGTTCGATATCGCGAATACGATTGCGTTCACGCGAGTGGATGATTGACACCGAAACACCTGATTTATTGGCACGACCTGTACGACCGCTGCGGTGCGTATAAATTTCCACATCATCAGGCAAATTGTAATTGATAACGTGTGTTAAATCGCTCACATCCAACCCACGAGCCGCCACATCGGTAGCTACTAAGAGTTGCAAATGACGTAAACGAAATTTACTCATCACGGTATCGCGTTGAGCTTGGCTCAAATCGCCATGTAACGCATCGGCATTATAACCGTCGCCCATCAATTTTTCGGCTACTTCTTTAGTTTCCTGACGCGTACGACAAAAAACAATACCATAAATATCAGGATTCATATCGACAATACGTTTCAACGCTAAATAACGTTGACGCGCTTGTACCATATAATAAACGTGATCCACATTTTCGGCACCAGCATTACGTGTACCTACTGAAATTTCAGTAGAATCGTGCATGTATTTTTTCGAAATACGAGCAATTTCAGCTGGCATAGTAGCCGAGAATAATAACGTACGACGTTCAGCTGGTGTTTCTTGAAGAATCTTTTCAATATCTTCTTGAAAACCCATGTTCAACATTTCGTCCGCTTCATCGAGTACCAAATAGCGCACATCGGCCAATTTCACTTTGCCGCGTTCAATAAGGTCAATCAATCGTCCTGGTGTAGCTACCAAAATTTGTGGTGCTAAATCCAATTGACGCAATTGTGTTACAATATTTTCGCCACCATATACGGGCACTACTTTCACACCTTTTTGAAGACGCGAATAATTTTTCAAATCTTTAGCAATTTGAATACACAATTCGCGCGTTGGTGAAAGCACCAACGCTTGAATTTTCTTTTCTTCTGGAGCAATAAGAGTCAACAAAGGCAAACCAAACGCTGCCGTTTTACCGGTGCCAGTTTGTGCCAAAGCTACTAAATCGCCCGATTGCTCAAGCATAAACGGAATAACCTGCTCCTGTACGGGCATAGGATTTTCATAGCCGAGTTCAGCTATGGCTGTTAGAATCTCCGGACGGAGACCTAAATCTTCAAATTTTGTCATAAAAAAATAATTTACACGTCGCTAAGTATCAGCTCGAAAATTCTTCCAATCGCACTAAGGCGTGTAAATCCCACAGAGAAGAAAGGGTCTCAAACCCAAGAATTTGATCAAGAAAATACGTCGGAACGTCTTGTTAAAAATAAGGGTGCAAAGGTAGTGATTTTTTTTGAAGTATGCACTATGAATCAATCAGATAAACAAAATCATTAAAATCGCTTATCCAATTCATCATCGCTAATGATGGTAACAATCACTTTACCATCGGGAGTTACATTCGGATTTTGACAGGCAAAAAGACTGTCAATCAAATGATTCATCTCTTCCACAGCCATCGTTTTTTGCTGATTGCGAGCCGACGATTTGGCGACTTCGTATGCTAATGATTCATATAATTCGGTATGAATACGTCTATTTTTATCGCTCACGCATGATAACATAGCATGTAAAACGCCCAAAATATCCGATTCTTCAGTCAACAACGCAGGCACACCATTGATAGAATAAGCCTGTTTTCCAAATGGTTCGATATCAAAACCTAATGCGCGTAAATCGGGCAATAACTCTTTGAAAAGCAGTTGCTCATCGGGCGTTAATTCCAACACTTCGGGGAACAACGTTTGCTGCGAAACACATTGTTGTAATTCCAATTGTTGCAAAACACGCTCAAACATAATGCGTTCCATCGCTCGTTGGCGATCGACCACCATCAAACCCGATTTCACGGTGGTGAGCAGGTAACGATTTTTGTATGGAAATACATCGGCACGAACTGACTCATCAAACAATGGCTGATTTTGCGGAATCTCAACGGACTGTTCACGTTCGGCTCGATTGGTATACAACGTCTCCCAAGGCGTGTTAGTCGGTTTTGAATACGTAGGGGCTGACTCGGTTTTAAAGGGATTGTAGTTAGGATTAAATTGTACTTTAGGCGGTTCAATCGGTCCTTGTTGATGTGGCAATATGGGCGGCATATCAATCAATCCTTCGGTATCAAAATCAATAGATGGCGCGACATTAAATTTACCCAACGCCTCTTTCACACAAATCATCAAAATGCTCCACAAATCGCGTTCATTTTCAAATTTAATCTCCGTTTTTGTAGGATGAATGTTCACATCAATTTCGGATGGATTCATATCAAAAAAGATGAAATACGACGGATTGGTATCGGGTTGCAACATACGTTCGTACGCCTGCATCACCGCTTTATGAAAATACGGATGGCGCATATAACGCCCATTCACAAAGAAATATTGGTAATTTGTTTTAGTCGCAAATTCAGGTTTGCCCACAAAACCTGAGATATTTCCCAAAGCCGTTTTGGCTTCAATTTGCACCAATTGTTGACTGATATTGCGCATCTTTTTGCCAAAAACCCCAGTAATCCGTTGACGGATATTGGAAACGGGCAATTCATATACACAATCGGAACCATTGAACAATTCAAAATGAATATCGGGATAAACCAACGTAATACGTTGAAATTCTTGAATGATATGACGCATTTCTGCATCATCCGATTTCAAAAATTTACGTCTGGCTGGTACATTGTAAAATAGATTTTTAACCAAAAACGACGTTCCCGAATCGCACGAAATAGGTTCTTGCTTCACCACCGTGGAGGCGGCTATTTCGATGAGTGTACCATACTCTTTATCGGCTGTTCGTGTACGCAACTCTACGCCAGCCACAGCAGCAATTGAAGCCAAAGCTTCACCACGAAATCCCATGGTTCGGAGTGAAAACAGATCGTTTGCTTGTTGAATTTTAGAGGTAGCGTGGCGTTCAAACGACATCCGCGCATCCGTTTCGGACATGCCTTTGCCATTATCAATCACCTGAATAGTAGTACGTCCAGCGTCCTTTATCACCACTTGAATCTTTGTGGCGCCAGCATCGATGGCATTTTCCATCAATTCCTTGACCACAGAAGCAGGACGTTGAATAACCTCACCAGCCGCTATTTGGTTGGCTACTGCATCGGGTAATAAATGGATAATGTCGCTCATAAAAAAATCTAAAACTAAATCACAAACTCAAATAGGCACTGCTGGTGAAATAAAGCACAGCAGCCAATGCTAATAATACCAAAACAATAACAAACAAACGCACATTGGAACGACGACGTTCGGTGTGCATATCAGGCGTTTCATCAGGTTGTTCCCAACGACCACGACGAAATGAACCACGTTTAATGCTAGCCTTATAGGGTTCATTTTCATCACGTTCTCCCAAATCTTTGCGTACACGCTCTAAGCGTTCTTTACGCTCCTCTTCTTCAGGATTCCAATAAATGGGACGATGATAAAACGCACGTGGTTTGGGCGTTTTTACAAACGTAAATTTAAACATAATCGTATGAATTTAAAACCGTTTTTTTACACAAAATCCTTGCCTAAACGAGCCTCGACATCGTTAAAATATTGACGCAATTTGTGTTCTTCATCTTTCTTACAAATGAGCAACACATTGCCCTCTTCGGCTATTAAATAATTATCTAAATCTTGCACAACCGCCACTTTTCCAGAAGGTAATACGATCAAATTATTCTGACAATTATATAATTGAGATTCACCATGTAAGGTGGCATTTCCAACCTCATCTTTATCGGCCAATTCGTATAATGAGCTCCACGTTCCTAAATCGGACCAACCAAAATCGGCCATCATTACATACACATTTTTGGCTTTTTCCATGATACCGTAGTCAATGGAAATATTAGGACATAAGGAATAAACTTTATTCACAAAAGCTTGCTCTTCGTCGGTATTGTAAAAAGCAGCACCTGCTGCAAATTTTTCAGCCACTTCGGGCAAATAGGTATTGAACGCTTCCAAAATAGCATCCAAATTCCATAAAAACATACCCGAATTCCAGTAAAATTCACCACTCGATACAAAGATTTTTGCCATTTCGAGATTTGGTTTTTCGGTAAATGTTTTCACTTTGCGCAACAAACCACCGCCTTCATCAATTTGAATGTAACCGTAACCCGTTTCTGGTCGCGTAGGTTTCATGCCCAACGTTAATAACGCATTGTTGTTTTGAGCAAATGTCAATCCTTCGCGCAATACACGCACATACACATCTTCGTTAGTAATGAGGTGATCGGAAGGCACCACCAAAATGGTGGCTTTATCGGTACGCGCTTTGATTTTATGCACTGCATAAGCAATACATGGCGCGGTATTACGACGTAAAGGCTCTAACAAAACTTGTTCAGGTTTCAATTCGGGCAACTGCTCCAAAATCAAGTCGCGGTAGGCTTGATTGGATACAATGTAAATATTTTCGGTAGGAATAAGGCCACGAAAGCGCTCGAACGTCATCTGCAATAACGAACGACCTGTGCCCAAGAAATCTAAAAATTGTTTAGGCTTATTGGTGCGACTAAAGGGCCAAAAACGGCTTCCAACGCCACCCGCCATAATAATGCAATAGTTGTTTTTCATGCCAAGAGATTGAGTTATAATTGATTATTTTATTTCAAATAACTGTGCTAAAATACACATTTTTTCAGACGCTCACAAACAATTTTTAGAAAATAGTTCAACTCACTCATTATCAAAATAATGAGTGTAAAATGTAAAATAACACACAGCACCAACAAGTCGGCACGCCATATCGAACTAGTGCGGCAGCTATTACAAACAAAAATAGTCTCAATTTACCCCAAAATACACCTTATTATACACGACTAAAAAATATGATTAAAAAAAGTAAAAATGTGCACCAAAAAGTGTCAAAAAAGACTTATTTATGACTACTTATTTTGCATTTATTAACAGTTTTAACGTTTATTAAATACTGATTAACAAATAGTTATAAATAAATGAACTAACAGCCAATCCATACAAATAATACAAACAAATAATTTGGTAACTTTGCACGATTATAGAAGATACACCACGGATGTTTATGAATCGATGTATAACACAAATTATCAACGAATTATCTAAAAATTTCATGTCAATATTTACGACTGAGACTAAAGACAATCGGCTGTATCATTTTTTAATCCTTTATCCATGTTTGTTGGCGTGAGTTCGGCACTCACCGAAAACCATTTTTAACCACTATGACTAAATTTACAACAATGAATAAGCGAATTTTATTAGCACTCTGTTTAATAGCTGCAAGTTTACAAGGTCTCTTAGCGCAATGTTATGTTCTAAACGATCCTACAGAGAGAAATTTTTCTACGATTAGCGATTATACTTACAATTTGGACGGAAGACCTGCTGGACAACTCACATTTGATGCGAAAAGAGATGCAACAGGTTTTGGTAATTTGAAAGTTGCACAATATGTTAATGGCTCTTGGAGTTCTGCTATTTTCGATCAAAAACCTGGTAAAGTTACGTCAACATTTTTGGGAATAGAAACAGGAATTGATTATGTATCTTATGGTCCAATCACCCTTGACAGAAACGCCACAAAAATTAAATTTTATACGGAAACTGGGGCAACACTAAAAAAATATTTTAAAAACGTAAAAGTAACTCAAGCAACTTATGTAGAACCGTCGTCTAACAACATATCTTGTGGAAATGTAGAAGTACAGAGCTCTTCTACTGACACCAAGTTCTCAGTGGCATGGAGTGATGCCAAACAACTCACCCTTACACTCGATAACACCACCGATTTTGCACTAAGTACAACCTCCATAGCATCCTCCACGTGCGCTTACGGCACGGAATCAGATATTATTATCGACTTTCACCCACAAACCAAAGGCGACAAAACCGCTACCGTAACCATATCGGATACGGATAATAAAGTTTGGGGAACCGTTACCATCACCGGACATGGCGACGGATTACCACAAACTATCTCTTGGTGGGATGCTGACGTCACTATGCTTTCGCGCGGCGACACCATTGGATCAAACGAAAGTCCGTTTGTGCAAGCTTCGAGCGGTTTGGCACTCACCACACTCACCTCGAGTGATGAAAATGTGCTAAAAATTGAAGGCGGCAAACTGATTGCTGTAGAAGCAGGCACAGCCACCATTACAGCTCATCAAGCAGGTACAGGCACTATCAGCGAAGTAACTGCCACTTTAACAATAGAAGTAACCAATTTGCTCACGCAACGCATTACATGGGCACAAGGTTTAAACTTCAAATGGGGCGATGCGGCAACCACATTAACAGCCACCTCATCGAGCGGATTACCGATAACCTACGAATTGGTAGACAATGCAAATAATGTTGTAACACTTGTTGGTAACACCATCAATATATCAACTTCTAAAGCAGGAACTGCCACCATTAAAGCCGTACAAGCTGGCGACGCCACTTATGCCGCCACTTCGTACGTACGCACATTACGTGTACGCGACCCCAATGCAAGTTGCTTAACTGAACCTCTTGCTTTAGATAATGTTAATGAGTTTTCGCTCAACACGATTGCTACAGGTGAAGCATTTAATTTAGATGGCTATCCTGACAAGTTGACTTTTCAAGCCAAAAAATCGTGGTTAGGATTAGGAAATCTTAAAGTGGAGCAATACATAAATGGTTCGTGGACTGGAAGCTACGTTTTTGATGCCAATCCTAGCGGAACAGATTATTCAAATTATGGTCCCATTTCATTAAACAGAAATGCTACGAAAATTCGGTTTTTGACAAAAGCTGGGGCAACACTATCAAAATATTACAGAAACATAGATGTTACCCGTGCGCATTTTATAGAGAGTAATCCTACTAGCGTCACCATTGAAGGCCAATTTGAAACCACGACTAAAAAAACAGTGAAAGTCACTTACTCCAACATACAAGACGTAGTAGATGTAAAAATGGCTAGTAACAATGCGGAATTTTCGGTATCGCCAAGTTCATTTGCAGGAAACGATTGCGGTGAATATGGAACCATCAGTCTGCTTTTATCCTACACGCCTGAAACAATGGACAGCGATAAAGACACCATTATTGTTAGCAATACCAAAGATGGTGAAATTAGAATACCTATTTCCACAACCGTTCAGAAACGCGCACAATACATCAGTTGGGCATTGCGCGATTCGCTATCTTCCACTCAGACCTATACACTGAATAAAGTAAATCCTGTATCAAGCTTGCCAATTACATACACCTTTTCAGATGAATCAATTTTAAAATTAGATGCCAACAATAAATTAGTATTTTTACAAGTAGATACAGTTGTAACCATTACCGCCACTTGTGCTGGTAACGAAAATTACCTCGATGCAGAACCTATTATAAAAAACATTCGTATTTTTAAAGGATTACCAGTTCTCACACTGCCAACTGCTGGCGACACCATTTATTTCGGTCAAAAACTAGGTTTGATACCTTTAATTGGTGGCTGTGCAAAAGACCTGAGTGGCGACACAATAAAAGGTGCATTTAGATGGAGAAACTATCTGGAAGTACCAAATGCAGGCAATCCTGTATTATGTGCCGTTACATTTATCCCTGAAAATAGTGCGGTTTATGGAGATGTTTCAGATTTCATTCCAGTGATTATACTCAAATTGCCACAAACTTTAGAATGGACTATGCCCGACAGCATCGGCATACTCGATAGCATTACACTCGACGCACGTGTACCATCGGGATTAAAAATTAGTTACAGCCTCACAGGTGATGGTACAAGCTACGCCTCGATAGGCGCCAATAACGAACTCAAATTAACGGCTACTACAGCAGCTCTAGGACAATCGTTAACCATTACCGCTTGGCAAGTGGGCAACCATAATTATTTGCCATCCGACACAGTTTCCTATACAGTAGTGATTCGCAAAACGATAGCCGACTTCTTCGCTGCCACAGAACCAACAGAATATGGCAAACGATTAAATGACATTGTGGTTTATGTAGATCACAATGTATCAGGCACTTGGAGTTACGATGACACAAGCAATCCAAAATTAGACGTTTGTCATTACAATCTTTCGGCTACGTTTACTCCAACTAATCTGGATTTGTGTGATCGTAGTCACGTTGAAATTCCTATTAACATCACCGCTATTCCAACTACGATTAACACAATACCTACAGCTAGTGCTTTAGTAGAAGGACAATCACTCGCACAAGCAAACTTAACAGGCGGCAGTGCTAGTGTAGCTGGAACATTTATGTGGAAAAAAACAACTATGGTTCCTCCAATTGGTGAAAATCAAGAATTCGATGTAATATTTACGCCCGATTCGAAAAATTACGCAACAGCGACGTGTAAAGTGACTGTAACTGTCACAGCTAAACCGTAATAATCAGGCCTCAATTAATTTACAGAACATTAAAAGACAAAAATGAAAACAACAATATTTGTTCGCATGAATAGACAGAAAACAATCATAGTGTCTTGTTTATTGGCGCTAAGTACCAGCCTATTTGCACAGCAACTACCAGATGCGAGTTTTGAGAATTGGGGTAGTTCATTCAACGGAGATGCTCAACTAGTCAATTGGAATGGTTCCAATGTGACACAAGCTGGCTTTAAATTTACATTTTTATTTTCAGATGCAGGACGCACTGGTGGTAAATGTGCACGCATAGCAGATCAAGAAGTTGGTGCTGCAGGTATCACGGAACCAGCTCCTGGCTATATGGCACTCGGTCAACCATGGAGTTATTTGGAAAGTATCACTAAAATTGGTGAAGCAACTGCAGGAACAGATGGTGGTATTAGTTTCAAATTCCGCCCCGACACCATGGCGGTGTGGATTAAACGAACAGGAAATAATACCGACAAGGAATATTACAATGTACTCTTCTATTCATGGAAAGGCAATTCTATTGGAACGAGTTATACAGGGAAAAATGGAGGTTGTACGTCTACGATGCACACCAATGAAGAATCGGATATTCGTCAAGCCTTGAACGGAAACACTTGTAATACAAGCACTTTTGCCACTCAGATAGCAGAAGGCTGGGTTAAAGAGAAAAAAACATATGGCGATTGGACACGTATTAAAGTGCCGATTTACTACATTAATGACGAAATCCCTTCGATGTGTAATGTTATTTTATCGGCAGGTAACTACCCCAATTTTCGAGCAAATAGCGGACTTTATCCAGGCAATACACTTTACGTAGATGATATAGAGTTAATATATAGTTCTGCTATTAACGAATTGTATGTTAACAATAAAAAGTGGGCAGGGTTTGATCCAAACTTAAATCACGGCGAAGAACAAACCTACGCATTAGGTCTGGGCGTTACCACTGTACCAACTATTTCAGGGAAACGTGGTTCAGGTTCTATCACCAACTGTAAAGGAACATCAGCTAGTTTTACAGGTCGCACGCTTTCTGGCAATGAAATTACCATCACCAATGCTACGGAAGTGGGTGGAACCGCTGGTAAGAATATCACCACGATTGTGGTCAAAGCCGAAGATGGTTCGTCTACTTCCACCTACAAAATCAAATTTGTAGCAGAACAATCAACTAATTGCCGTCCATCTAACATCACCTACAACGTAGCAGGAACCACTACGAGTATTCCTAATTTTAGTGGATTTGTAACCAGTTACAATGTAGAGTTACCATACGGAACAGCCGCCATTCCAACCATTGAAGCGATAAAAGGAGACGATGGACAAGAGTTTGTGTACACACAACCAGCCACATTACCAGGAACTGCCACTGTCAAAGTTACGGCCGCTGACAAAAATTATTCGGCGACATACACCATTAACTTCTCGGTTGGCCAATTAGATGATAATAAACTCACGGATATCAAAATTGGAGGTAATTCATTACCGGGCTTTTCACCTACTAAAACCAGTTACACCGTAGAAATGCCACTAGGCACTACAACCTTACCAACCATTGAGCCTATTTCGGCGTATACTACAGGCATACAAGCCATTACAACCGAAAATACAGTAACAATTGCTGGCGAAACTTGTACGGGAACTTACAATATTTCAGTAAAAGCACCAGGCAACGCTACGGTTCGTATTTACAAATTATCATTCAAAATCACAGCATCTACCTACTCATATTTAAAAGACATAAAAATTGGCGGCACTTCTATGGAAGGATTTGATCCTACCACGCTGGCTTATGCTTATGTTCTACCTCAAGGAACCACCGTATTACCAACCATTGAGGCCGTGAAAGGCGATGCGTACCAACAAACCCCAGTCATCGAAACTGGCGGTGTAGATGGTGTTACAAAAATTACCGTTACAGCAGCAAGTGGTGCTCAAAGCATTTATCGTATTACCTTTAGTGCTCCAAAATCATCCAATGCACTGTTGCAGGATTTGAAAGTAAATGGCACCATGCTTCCTAATTTCGATCCTAATACACTCACCTACAACTACGAATTCCCTATTGGAACAACCAATTCACCAACAGTAACTTATACAGCAGGAGATGCTTTCCAAACCATTACAAAAACGGATGGAGGATTGAACGGTTCCACGCGTATTATTGTACAAGCACAAAATGGTACTGTCAAAACATACGTTATCAACTTTTCGGTAGCGCGTGCGGATAACACAACCTTATTGGACATTAAAATTGGCGGTGTAAGTATTCCAAACTTTGATGCTAACACCTACAACTATACCTATAAATTGGAACGTGGAACAACCACTCTTCCTGCCATCACATACACCGCACACGATGCATTCCAAACTATTACCGTACGTAACGGTGGCATCGATGGCGAAACAAAAATTATCGTTAAATCGCAAGTAGGCACATCCGCTACCTATGTCATAACTTGTTCTGTGGACATATCATCAAATGCCTCATTACAAGGTATTTTCGTTGGTGGAACAGCGCTTAACGGATTCAATCCAAATGTATTCACGTATTCCTATGATTTACCAATAGGCACAACTACACTGCCCGCCATTACTTGGACGGCAGGCGATGCCTACCAAACAATTACCAAAACAGATGGTGGACTCACTGGCACATCATCTATCGTAGTACGTTCGGAAGATGGTACAAAAACGAATACTTACCGTATCACATTTGCGGTGGCACAAGCTAACAACGCCACACTTAACGATATTCAAATAGGTGGCGTAAGTGTTGCTGGATTCCAACCTAACACGATGGAATATAGCATTATGCTAGAACGTGGTACTACTATTTTGCCACCTATTACCTACACATTACACGACGAATGGCAAAAAGTACGTGTTGTTTCAGCAGGTGTTTCGGGCGATACACGTATTATTGTGACAGCACAGACTGGCGCTACTGAAACTTATACAATTCACTTTTCAGTTGACAAATCTACCAACTGTCAATTATCTGGTATCCAAGTAGGAAATGTGGCATTAGCTGATTTCAATGCCGCAGTATTGAGCTACCAATATACACTCAAAAGTGGAACTACTACTCTACCTGAGATTACCTATACTAAAGGCGACGAAGCACAAAAGGTGATTCTCACGAAAGGTGGTATCAATGGAGCCACAACCTTACGCGTAGTAGCTGAAAGTGGAGCTGAAATGACTTATACGATTAATTTTAGTGTCGAAAAGTCTGAAAATGCTTTCTTAAAGAATATTTTCATAAACGATGTAGCCATTGTTGGATTTGATAAAAACATTTTCAACTATACCTACCGTTTGAAAGCTGGCGAAACTACCTGTCCAAAAATATCGGTAGAAAAAGATTTGGGACAAAGTGTTTCCATTTCAAAACCTTTACTTACTGGAGAAGTACGAATTGTGGTAACGCCTGAAAGTGGTGGTAGTAACACCTACATTATCAAAGTAATGCTCGATTTATCGGACAACACCGCACTTAACGCACTCCAAGTAGATGGTCAACTGATTGCTGGTTTTTCTGCTGATAAACTAGAATACACCTACGATTTACCAACTGGCACACAAGTTCTTCCTACTGTTACTTATACAGCCAGCGAAGCAACTCAAAAAATAGCCATCACTAAAGGTGACACCACCTACGTACGGGTAGAAGCCGCCGATGGTTCTGAAAGCATTTATACGATTTATTTCAACAAACAAAAATCGAACAATGCCCAACTAGCAGATTTGAAAGTAAATGGCTTATCACTTGCTGGTTTTGATGCTAACACCTTGGAATATGACTACGAATTGGCACGTGGAACAACCGCCTGTCCAAGTGTAGAAGCTATTAAGGGCGATGCAACACAGAATGTATCCATATCTACTCCTGTTGTAGCAGGAAATTGTGAAATCAGAGTGGTTTCTGAAACGGGTATAGAAACACTTTATACCATCAAATTCCATTTTAATGAATCAACCATAAGCACGTTAACCGCATTAAAAGTAGATGGCACCGACTTACTTGAAAATGGAACGCTCGATTATACCTATCAATTAGCGTCAGGCACGACCGTATTGCCAACCATCGAATACGAAAAAGGCGATGCACAACAAACGGTAACCATTTTAAATAATGGCGTGAACGGTAAAACATCGGTGATTGTAAAAGCTGAGAATGGTAATGTAACAACCTACACCATCCATTTTGCAGTAACCAAATCGAATGCCGCCACCCTACAATCATTAAAATTAGATGGCGTAGCGTTAGCAGAATTTACTCCTAACACGTTCAATTATGTCTATACATTAGCATTTGGAGCGACACATGCACCTATCGTTACCGCTATTGGTTCTGATCCAACTCAACAAGTGATTATTACCGATGCACCATCGTTAGAAGGAACCGCTCATATCAAAGTATTGGCACAAGATGGTACAATTGGAACCTATAGCGTAAAATTTGTGTGTGCGCAACAAACCAACGTTACCCTAAAAGACATAGCAGCCAACGGCATTACCATTACAGGATTTGACCCGAACCAAACCAATTATAGCATTGATTTGGAATCTGGTGCAATGGCTCCAACCATCACATATGAAGCATACGACACCACACAAATGATTGCCGTAGCCGATGCAGGGTTGAATGGTGTAAAAATAGTTGTTACAGCACAAAATGGAGATCAACGTGTGTATAACATCAAGTTTAATATGCTACCTAGTACCAATGCTTTATTAACTGATTTACAACTCTATAATGGTAATGAGTTCAAATCGTTGGTTGGCTTTGATGCAAACACGTTAGAATACACCCAATCATTAGAATGGCGCACCAAAAACGTACCTGCGATTCATCCGATTTCGGCACACGCAGGACAAACGGTTACCATCCACTACGGAGCAATCAATGACACAACACTGGTACATGTTGTTGCACAAGATGGCGTATCTTTCAAAGACTATACCATCTATTTCCCTGTGGTAAAATCGAGTGTGGCTACCTTAAGCGATATCTCCATTGATGATGCAGAATTATCACCAGCCTTTGAAGCTACCAAATTTAATTATGTAGCAACATTGGATTATGGAACAACAAGCATTCCTGCTATTCGTTGGACACAAGGTGAAGATTTTGGCAAACAACTCATCGAACAAAAAGTTCAAATTATCGCTCCAAGTTTACGCGACACGGCACATGTGGTTATCACCGCAGAAGATGGTTCGCAACAAACTTACAATTTGACATTTGTAATTCGTGAAAGTGGTAAACCAAACGTATTACAATCTATTTTTGTGGATAAATACCATTTTGATGGAACTTCATCTCAAACCGAATTTACAGTGGAATTACCATTTGGTTCTACCACCATGGGCGATATCAAAGTCGTGAAGACATATCCAGAACAAACAGTTCTAATCGACAACGGAGGTGCTTATGCTCCAACTACCATTACCGTCAAGTCGAACCAAACAGGAATAACCGACGCTAGTTATACGCTCATTCCAACGATTGCCAAACCACAAGCTGTACTAGCAAGCATAAATGTTAATGGAAATCCTATTAGTGATTTTAATCCGTATAAATATCAATACATCGTCAATGTGGCTAATGCCGAAGGTGAAATCCCAACATTGGAATACACGAACAATGCCACCACTTCGGCTATTGAGGACTTTGCAAACGGTGTAAAAAGTGCCACTATTACTGTAACAGGAAAAGATGATGGCAGTAGCAATACATACAAAATTATGTATTACTATACCACTGATGTGCTTCCAAATGGTGAATTTGTCAATTGGTCAAATGCAACAACCTATACGTCCGCAAAAAAACCAACAGGTTGGTCTACCATTGCAGATGTTGTAGGCGCTACAGATATCAAAAGCAACGCCACTATTTTTGGATTACCAATCGGTAGCCTCTTTACCGTAGGCACCTACAAACCTGACGCAGCTGTAACCCAATCGGGTGACAAAGTACGTTTAAGAACGATTTACGATAGTAATCTCAAAGGCTCTATCCCTGGCTTAATCACGTTGGGTGAAATTACAGCCAAATTGGGTATGGAAGCCACTACCACAGATGTGTCAGGCGGTATTTTGTTCCGCAACACACCTGATATGGTATCCATGCGCTATCAACCCGTTTCGAAATCGAATGTTACAAGCTCACATTTTGTCTATTCACTGAATAACGGTGCCTACAAAAAAGAGTTTACCGACAACAACTTTAACAACACGTGGAAAATTATCGACTTGCCGTTATTGGACAATTCGGTAGAAGCACCAGCCATGATGAATATTATCATCAACAGTTGTGAAGGAGAGAATTCGAGTTCATTATCTAGCAATGCTGCTTCTGAAATGAATGTCGACTGGATTCGTTTGTCTTACAACAGTAAAATTGCCAAAATTTTAGTGAATGGCAAAGCAACTAAAGGTTTTAGAGGACAATATGATGGTGGATGGGTACAAGCCGTAAATGTAGATACCGACTTACAAGGTGAACCAACATTGAGTTTCGTAGGTGAAGTAGCCGACCAAGAATACAGTTACTATTTTGATGAAGAAGTTGAAAATTGTAGCGGTTCTAAAACTCGTGTAGCTTACATCACATCTAAAGCTGAAGATGGTACATTGAGTCACTATGTGGTGAACTTGAATCGCCAACTTTCGGCAAATGCCAACTTAACTTCGATCATCGTAAACGACCAAGTAGTGGCAGGTTTTGCACCAAATACAACCAATTACACGGTTGTAACGAATCCACTGTATGTGCCAGATGTAACTGCCGTACGTGGCAATATGTATCAAACTATTACGTACGATTCGATTTCTAACGAATTGGCCATCATTAAAGTAAAAGCTGAGAACGGTACCGAAAAAACATACACACTGCATTTTGTAAAAGCAATGGATGCCGATGCTACGTTGAAAAATATCACCGTAGAAGGTGCCACAGATTTTGCATTTGCACCAAACACTACCAATTACGTAGTAAAATTACCTGCTGAAACGGGATTACCTAACGTTACATTCGCCAAACAAAGCGATGGACAAGTGGTGAACATGATGGTTGATACCATCACTACCCTATTGACCACGGCTGAAAACGGAACAGATACAAAAACCTATACCATTACATTTGAATTAGGCAGTTCATCTACCACCTCTGGTAAGTTGACCGAAATTAAACTAGATGGTATTCCTGTAACGGGCTTTAATAAAGATAACGCTAATTACGAAAGCACTAAACGTGCCGCAGTGGACTTTGTAAGAGAATTTGCCACAGACACGGTTACACAAATTATGACAGCCGATTCCATCTTATGGCAGGTATCTGGTAATGAACGTCACGATTACAAACTCAGATTTACCAAAGAATTATCAAATTCTGTATTCTTGAAAACGATTCTGGTGGGTAATGACACATTAGAACTCTTTAATAGTTACGAAACCAATTATGAAATAACCAGTGCGTCTCTCGAAAACATGCAGGCTGTATATGCAGAAGAAGGTCAACTCATCGATGCACAATTTGAATTAGGCGACTCGGATTATCTCGGCACGTTCAAATTCATCATTACAGCTGCCGATGGAGTAACTAAAGATTCGACTATGGTACGCGTAAAACGCCTAAAATCAAACAATGGTAAATTAAACGCCATTTTACTGAACGACGAACTTATACGTATCAATGGAACTGGCTATAATTCAACTAGCGATTTCAACGCCGACAACACACAATACACGATTACCTTACCATGCACCAACCCAAAATTAGCTAATCCGAAAATGCCAAATATCGAAGCGATTGCTGGTGCCAACGGACAACATATCAGTATTGAACAAAATGGCATCAATGCTACATCGTATATTGTGGTAACGCCTGAAGATGGTTCTGTAGAAAATGAAATGAGTTACGAATTGACCGTGGTTGTTGCTAAATCTAACAACAACAAGTTATCGAACATTGTAGTCAACGGTGACGCAGTAGCAGATTTCCAAGCAGATAAATTTACATACACCGTTGATTTAGCTAATAACAATGTGCCAACAGTAGAATTTGTCACAGAAGATCAGTTTGCAACAGTAACGCCTCTTGTGTCGCAAGACTCTGCCCTACTCATTGTAAAAGCAGAAGATGGCACAGAGCAAACCTATCGTGTACAATTCAATATCGCTCCAATTTCAAACAATGCTCAATTAAGTGATTTGAAAGTAAACGGAACGACCATATCAGGTTTCAGTGCTAGTGTGTTGAACTACAACCTCACGTTAGCGCAGGGAACAACCACCGTGCCAAGTATCGAAGCATTCAAAGCACACGATGGTCAAACACTTGATATTGTGAAAAATGGGGTAAATGACACCACCTTTATAACAGTGACCGCTGAAGATGGCGTGACGACACAAACTTACAAAATCGCATTCAGTGTCACAAAATCACACAATGCTGATTTAGCAGGCATTTCGGTGAATTACCAACCAATTGCCACATTTGTTGCCAGCGACTTACGTTATCATGTAGTGTTACCAACCACTATGACACCAAATGTCATTGGCGTGAAAGCAGAAAGCGTACAACGTATTGATAAAACCATTTACGGAACCGATTCTGTTTATCTCAAAGTGACCGCTGAAGATGGCATCACTACCAAAACATACGTAGTCACATTCGAAGTTCAAGCTGCTCAAAACGCATATTTAGGAGGTTTACTTTTAAATGATGTCACTATTGATGGCTTTGATTCGAACACATTTAATTATGTGGTAACCTTGCCTGCTGGTTCTACTGTTACTCCTGAAGTTACCGCTATTAGTGGTAGTAATGGACAAAATATTATCATCACCAACAACGGTGTACGTGATACAACCACCATTGTAGTAACAGCACAAGATGGCATTACAAAACTCACTTATACTGTATTCTTCGATGTGGAATTATCAGACATCGACACGTTGAGTATGATTAACTTGAACGGAGAAGCATTAGCGAAATTTGATGCCAACACCGCTGTGTACAACATTACCTTACCAGTGGGAACACGTACCTATCCTGCCATCACTTGGGAAAAAGGTGATCGTATGGAATACACAGCGCTTGACACCGTGAATTTAACGAAATACGATGCTGCGTTTAACGTACGTGTTGAATCTGAAAAATTCCATGCTACAGGAAGTGGTAATTCACGCACATACAGAGTGAATTTCACCATCGAGAAATCGGCTATTGATACGTTGGCGATGATTTACGTCAAAGGCGATTCAGTGGATGCATTCCGCGGTAATACGCTGCAATATGCCATGGTATTACCAGTTGGTACACGCGTAATTCCAACTGTGGAATATACAGCTGCCGATACATTACAAACCATTGTAGTAGAACCTGTGGATGTTAATCTTTCAGATTACGCCGCACAAACCAACATCAAAGTAACGGCAGAAAATGGTAACGAAAACGTATATGAATTGCACTTTACGGTAGCCAAATCAGCCATTGACACGTTGAAGAATTTAACAATCAACGGGTTGAGTATTGCTACAACGGGTTCTAATTACACATCGGATAAAGCATTTGCGGGCAATACCTTCGAATACCATGTGCAATGGGCTATCGGTTCGGCTAAAAATCCGTTACCTGAAATTGAATACGAAGTAGGCGATACGTTACAAACGGTTCAACCTCAAAGTATAACCGTAAGTTCATTGAGCGACACCATTTCGATTGTGGTAACTGCTGAAAATGGTAACAGTAACACGTACACCATTTATCAACAATTGCTCCATTCGGAGGTTGATACCTTGGCTATGATTTATGTGAACGATGCGCAAGTGGCAACATTCAATGCCGACACGCTGACTTACCATATAACCTTGCCAGTGGGAACACGCGTATTACCAAAAATCGAATTCGACAAAGGTGATGCTTGGCAAACAGCTGTATTGAATACCGTTTCAACAGATAAATACGCATCGACATTTGAAATCAACGTGACCGCTGAAAGTGGTAAACAACGGACTTACACCTTGTATTTCACCGTGGCAAAATCAACAGCCGACACGTTATCGATGATTACTATCGATGGTTTACCACTAGCTGGATTCAATCCACAAATCGGTTCGTACAACTACACGTTGCCAATTGGAACAAGTGAACTCCCTGTTATTGCTTACGAATTGGGTGATAGTTTACAAACTGTTGCAGTAACCAGCAATGGTGTCAATGGTGCTTATAACATCACTGTAACATCTGAAAACGGCACACAAAATGTGTATGTCATTAACTTTACGGTGGCAAAATCGAACAATGCTTATTTGAACAACATTTTCTACAACACCACACAGGCGGTAGACAATTTCGATGCAGAATTGTTTAATTACACCATTAAATTACCATACACCACTGGAACGGTACAAGTACCAGAAATTACGGTTGAAAAAGGCGATGCTGGACAAAGCATACAAATTACACAAGCCGCCACATTGAATGATACCGTCATTATCACAGTTACGGCTGAAGACAACGTAGCAACGGCTACCTATCGTGTCGCGTTTGAATTATTGAAATCGAACAACGCCTTGTTGAACATGATTTATTTGAATGGCGAAAAAGTAGACAGTGTTGCAACTGGTTTCAAAACAAACATCAGCTTTGTTCCAGAATCGTTTGAATACGCTATCGAATTACCATTTGGCACCACTACTCTACCAACTATTACGTGGGAAGGTCAAGTGCCAAATTACAAATCGATTACACTGGAAACGAATGGCATTAATGGCACCGCTATTATTACCGTGGTTTCTGACGATGAGTCGAATACCAATGAATACAACTTAACATTCAGCGTAGCTAAATCAAGTAATAATAAGTTGGCTGATTTATTGGTAAATGGCGTCACTATTGCAGGCTTTAATCCTGACACATTGAGTTACACCATTATTTATCCTATTGGAACCGATTCAACTGCGCTTATTACCGCAGCCAACGTAACGTATGTAGCTGGTGATGCTGGACAAACGGTAGTTGTATCACAAGAAAGCCCAACCATGATTTTGGTAACTGTGACTGCTGAAAATGGCGCCACACAAGTGTACGTGGTCAATCTTGAAATTGCACGTTCTCATAATTCATTATTGAAAGATATCAAATTAGATGGCGTGTCGTTAAAAGACTTTGAACCAACCATATTTGAATACACATTCTTGTTGTTCAACGGAAAATCTATTCCTGAAATAGAAGCCATAAAAGGCGAAGAATCACAAACTACACAAATTACGGTGAATCCAGTAGGTGAACTCACTTATATATTTGTCACCGCTGAAGATGGTTCAGAATCGGTTTATACAATCAACTTCCGTTATTCAAGCATCAATCCAGGAGACACTCCAACTCAAGACGATGTCTATTGGATGCCACTTGGTGATGGAACATTCAAAGCTAGTTCATCGCGTAACAACGTAAAAGTGGCTATCTTCACGGTAACTGGTCAGTTGGCTGATATGCGCGACGTGCCAGTGGCCGATCCAAACGATAACATTAAAGAAGCAGGTTCTGCTGGTACCATCTTCCATTATCAAAAATCAGGAAAAGTCTATATCTATGTTTTCTACTTCAACGACAAAGCGATTGTCACACAAGGAAAATTCATTTATTAAGACAATTTCATTCTAAAAAAAGGTCAGAGCATATGTTCTGACCTTTTTTGTTTCTCGACTAAATAAAAAGTCACAACTTTTTGTTATCTTTGCAACCCTAAAAAACCATTAAAAGATAAGACAATAAGATGTTTGAAAGTTTAAGTGAACGCCTCGAACGCTCGTTCAAAATACTCAAAGGACAAGGTAAAATTACCGAAATCAATGTAGCAGAAACATTGAAAGATGTACGCAAAGCATTATTAGATGCCGACGTAAACTACAAAGTAGCCAAAACATTTACCGACGAGGTAAAAGCAAAAGCACTTGGTCAAAACGTATTGCTCGCGGTAAAACCTAACGAATTGATGGTCAAAATCGTACACGATGAGTTAGCACAACTCATGGGTGGCGAACACGTGGACATCAACATCAAAGGCAATCCAGCCGTTATTTTAATGTCAGGTTTGCAAGGTTCTGGTAAAACTACGTTCTCGGGCAAATTAGCCAATATGCTCAAAAACAAACGTGGCAAAAAACCACTGTTGGTGGCTTGCGACGTGTACCGCCCTGCTGCTATCGAACAGTTACGTGTAGTGGGCGCACAAATTGGCGTTCCTGTGTATAGCGAACTCGACAGCAAAAGTCCGATTGACATTGCACAAAACGCTATCAAACAAGCTAAAAAAGACGGCAACGATGTCGTTATTATCGATACCGCGGGTCGTTTGGCTGTAGACGAACAGATGATGAACGAAATTGCCGCTATCAAAGCCGCTGTTTCGCCACACGAAATTTTGTTCGTAGTCGATTCTATGACTGGACAAGACGCCGTGAATACCGCAAAAGAATTCAACGAACGTTTGAATTTCGATGGTGTGGTATTGACCAAACTCGATGGTGACACACGTGGTGGTGCCGCTTTATCTATTCGTTCGGTAGTCGACAAACCAATCAAGTTCGTTGGTACTGGCGAAAAAATGGAAGCCATTGACCTCTTCCACCCTGCTCGTATGGCCGATCGTATTTTGGGCATGGGCGATATCGTGTCGTTGGTAGAACGCGCTCAAGAACAGTTCGACGAAGAAGAAGCGCGTAAATTATCGAAGAAAATTGCTAAAAACCAATTCGACTTCAACGATTTCATGGGACAAATCCAACAAATCAAGAAAATGGGAAATCTCAAAGATTTAGCTTCCATGATTCCTGGCGTTGGCAAAGCCATCAAAGATGTCGACTTGGACGATAAATCATTTGCTGGTATCGAAGCCATCATTCAATCGATGACGCCTTACGAACGCGAAAATCCAACATCACTCAACAATAGCCGTAAAAACCGTATTGTAAGAGGTTCTGGTCGCGATATTCAAGAGGTCAATCGTCTGTTGAAACAATTCAACGAGATGCAGAAAATGATGCGTATGGTTCAAAAACAAAAGTTACCTAACATCAAACGCTAACCACCATGCAACTGATTGACGGGAAAAAAATAGCGAACGAACTCAAGCAAGAAATTGCCTTGGAAGTTCAACAAATGCGTGCCGAAGGCAAAAAAGTACCGCATTTGGCAACTATTCTCGTAGGTCACGATGGCGGCAGCGAAACCTATGTAGCTGGCAAACTCAAAGATTGCGCCGAATGTGGCTTTAAATCAACGCTCATTCGTTACGAAAACGACGTAACCGAAGCCGAACTGCTCGCCCAAGTACACGCATTGAACGAAGACGACGATGTGGATGGCTTTATTGTACAACTGCCTCTACCCGCCCATATTTCGGAATCAAACATCATTGAAGCCATCGATTATCGTAAAGATGTAGATGGTTTTCATCCTATTAACGTTGGCCGCATGGCTATTGGGCTGCCTTGTTATATTTCCGCCACGCCCAACGGTATTTTGGAACTTTTCAGACGTTATCACATCGAAACATCTGGCAAAAAATGTGTGGTTCTGGGACGCAGCAACATTGTGGGCAAACCGATGGCGATTCTTATGATGCAAAAAACCTATCCAGGCGATGCCACCGTAACCGTTTGCCACAGCCACTCGCATAACTTGGTACAAGAGTGCCAAGCAGCCGACATTATTATTTCGGCTATTGGACAACCGCACTTTATTACCGCCAACATGGTAAAAGAAGGCGCTGTAGTCATCGATGTGGGCACCACGCGCGTGCCTGCCACCGACACCAAATCGGGCTACAAACTACTAGGCGACGTGAAGTTCGACGAAGTAGCGCCAAAATGCGCTTACATTACGCCGGTACCAGGCGGCGTAGGACTCATGACACGCGTAGCACTCATGAAAAATACCCTGCTAGCTGGCAAAAAAGCCATTTACAAAGACTGATTCTAAAAAACGCATACGTGCTCTACCAAAAAAAAAGAACACTCTATCAAACCTAACAAGAAAAAACTTGTTAGGTTTTTTTATAAAAGATTGGTTAATTAAAAATAAGTCTGTACATTCGTGGCTGTATTTGTTGGTAGAGATAAAGAATACATCTAGGCCAACGAATTTGACCAACTGAAAATCTGATGAATGAGGAGATATTTAATACCAATAGGATAAATAATTTAAACCATAATATCTAATCGAAATAGGTGTACCTACATAGATATTACCAACAAACCTAAACAAAGAAATACATGACAACAATTGTAAAAAGAATTTTTCAGAAGAAATATAATCTTGAAGATGTTTTTACTCCGGCAACATCTGCACGACTTACATTTGTTAAAAGAGAAGATGTGCAAAAACAATTTGACAAAGCACTTACCATTCCAGGTATGCAATTAATAGTATATGGACATTCAGGAAGTGGCAAGACAACAATTACCCAAAATATCTTAAATACAAGAAAGAACAGTTTTATTACAACAAATTGCATTCTTGATACGACTATTAATGACATTCTTTTAGATGCTTTTGACCAACTTAATCCATTCTTCACCTCTGAAAAAACATCTAATCAAAAAAACACAATTTCTTCTGAGTTAAAAACTAGCTTTTTTGCAATAGATTCGGCAATAAAAGCTGAACTAACTTCAGAAAAGGAAGAAAAGAAGACTAGAGCACTCCCAATGCAACTTACACCACAACGTCTCACAGACTTTTTGGGTGCTGCTGGAGTAATATGGATTATTGAAGACTTTCACAAAGTCCTTTTAGAAGAAAGACAAAAATTATCGCAAATTCTTAAAATTTTCGTTGATGCTTCAAATAGATATCCAAAAGTTAAAGTAATTGCAATTGGCGCTGTTGGCACTGCCAGAGAAATTGTTAATTATGACAGTGAATTAACCAATAGAATTGCAGAAATTCATGTGCCATTATTAAATAAAACTGAATTGGAAGACATTATGCTCAAAGGTGAAAAATTATTAAACATTGATTTTGAACCTAAGATTCACACTGACATCATTAGGTTCTCAAATTCATTAGCAGCTATTTGTCACCATTTATGCTTTAGTATTTGTTTTAATAATAATGTAAAAATAACCCCCAAAGTAAAACGCAAGCTGAAAACAGACACTTTAAATGATGCGGTTATGGATTATTTAAAGCAGAATTCTGATAGTTTCAAAGAGACATTAGATAAAGCATTACGTCCAAGAGATGGAAAATTTGATAACACAAAGCTCATTCTTCAAAGTTTTTGTAAAAGTGAAAAAGATGAATTGACCAAAGCTGAAATCCAAAGATTTGGGAACAATAAAAAAATTTATGGAACAACGATACTAGAATACCTCAGGCTTTTAACTACTGTAGACTATGGTGAGATTCTAAGACATGATACAAATTCTGGTAAGTTTTCATTTTCAAATCCCTTTTTTAAGGCATATACCATAATGCAATTTTCAACTGAAGAGAAACATATGCAACCGCAGCCTTTAGAAATTGTTCAATTTGAAGAAATACTAAAATATTTGACAATTTCAATGAAAGATATTTCCAATATGGAAATTGAAATAAAATCAAATAAAAATCGGAAGAAACCAAATGGACAGTCTTAAGCATAATAAATCTGATTTAATTACATCAGTTGCTAAATCTGCGGTTGGAGCAGTTCCATTTGCTGGCACTTTATTATCCGAATTAGTAGGTGCAATTATTCCAAATCAAAGAATAGATAGACTTACCAAATATGTAAAAGAACTTGAACAAAAAATATCTCTAATTCCAGATGAAGTATTTGATCGTTTAAAAACAAACGAACAATTTATAGATTTAATTGAAGAAAGTTTTGTTATTGCTTCTCGTGCCATTACCGATGAAAGAAGAAAATATATTGCATCAATTATAGCAAATGGAATTACCAACAATTCCATTGAAATTGAAGAATCAAAACTCCTTTTAAAGATTTTGCAAGAACTCAATGACATTGAAATCATTTGGTTGAGATTCTATAAAGTTCCAACCGTTGTAGGTGATGAGGAATTCAGAAAAAAGCATAACAACATTTTATCTCAAATTCGAGCTTATGTTGGTTCTGACAAGGAAACGATGCAGAAAGCTGCTCTTCAAGAAAGTTACAAGAACCATCTTGAGAGACTAGGACTTATTAGAAAGAAGATTCGTATTGACCCAAGCACAAAAATACCTGAATTTGACATAATGACTGGACAACCAAGAACTTCATATGCTAGAACAACACAACTTGGAGATATGCTTCTTGAACAAATAGGACTAATTGATAATGAACAAAAATAAAAACGATGAAACAAACCCCATACAAACAAGCGATTCATCTAGTACTATTTACTGTAATCATCATGGCGTTTTCGAGTTGTACCACCACGCTCATGACCGTTTCACCGCGCGCTTATAATGCCGCTGTGGATAATATAAGTGCAGACCTATCGGCTATTGGCAATAAGTTTGAATTGACAGGCTCAGGTTCAGATGTAAAAAATGAATTAATAGCCACCGAACAATCGTATTCCGAATATAGTGGTTATGCCACACGTCTGGACAACTCACAATCAACTTACGATAATTACACGTATACTGATTCGCTGGGAAATCGGGTTGAATTTGAAATAAAATATAAAGAGGCAGTTGATTTTGAAGCCAACGAATATCTTTATAATATGGAAGTCGTGAAATGTAATTGTGAAGATAAAAAAATGTACTCGGCTATTTGTGGTAAAAATGGTATTGTCAAGCAAGTAAAGCAGATAGAACCTGATCAAAAATCAAAGATTTATGACCCTGTCGGGACTTATTTTACAATTTCTCTCATACCATTACTGGGTACATTAATCATATTATTATCGTTGTAATTAAGTATTATTGGGCAAAAGATTGCAAACTAATTAGCAACCAGAATAGAACAAAAAATAATAACGCTTCATGAATAGATTTACAGTTGCATTCATTCTTTTTTCATTGTTTCAAATATCGGTAGCTGGTCAAGTTACCTTAAAAGTTGTAATCACTAATTTACAAAATAATGAAGGTCGTGTCATTCTTAATTTGATGGATATTAATAACAAAGATATTAAGGCTTTCTATGGAAAGATAGTTGATAAACGATGTATTTTAACCATTAACAATTTAAAACCTGGAAGCTATTCATTTAAATATTTTCATGACAAGAACAACAATAATAAAATCGATACTAATTTCATAGGAATTCCCAAAGAAGGGTTTGGATTTGCAAACAATGCCATGAACAAATTTGGTCCACCTGACTTTAAAAAGACAATTTTTGAAGTCAAACAGGACACCACTTTAGTCTGTAAAGCTTGCTACATGAAATTTTAAAACGATTAAATACCAATATTTTAGCGCAAGTTTACTTATCTGCGAACGCAATTTCCAATTCCTAACTTGCGCCAAAATCAGAAATAAACTATGCACGCATTTCTCTTAATATTTCTTATAATAGCGGTATTTATTCTAAAGCATTTTGCCTTTGAACACCAGCGCAAGCAAAGACGTGATTATTATAGAAATGAGTATCTAAAATCAGAGGCTTGGCAACGGAAAAGATATGTTGTATTTAAACGAGATAATTGGCGGTGTGTTTACTGTGGCGCTCGCGCCACGCAGGTTCACCACAAACGGTATGCAAAATGGAATATTGGTAAAGAACCGATTGATTGGCTTGTTTCCGTTTGCGATAACTGCCATACTAAATTACACAATCGGTAATATATCTTTTGTAATCTATCTATTAAATTAATTATACATAAAAAAAGCTCCCAATTGGGAGCTTTTTTTAGTTAGACACTTCGTTCACAATTTTAATCGTTTTGGTATTTAAGCGCGCCTTCATCCAATCGGAAAATTGTTGCTGTTCTAAAGCGGTAGGCGTCATGCTCCACATAGTATTTACCACCGGAATGGTCTGCTTTTCTTGCGTTTTTAGATTAATTTCTTCGGATTCTGCCACCGAAAACAACAACACATGCGGGTAAAGTACTTGCACTTCGCGCGCCAATTGCTCGGGCGTTATTTTAGCCTTGGTTTCAAACGAAGCAAGTTGTTCGCGTAACTGCGAAATAGTAGAATCACGGTTGGCTAACTGCTCCTCTTTACGTTCCAAAAAGTGTTGTAACATAGTGGCTTGCGTATCAATATCCAAACTTCCACCGCCTGCATGGCGAATGATTAATTTGGCCTGTTCTAAACCAAATTCTGGCAACCGTTTTTGTAATAACTCGATTTGATCTTCGGTAAGTGGCGTGCCTATCAACGACAATGTAATAGTTTGTTCTTTAGACGTATACGAGCGTTTTACATTCAAAATTTGCACGTCGTCGAACATCGCGCTATGTTCAATAGCCGACACGTATTTAATCGCTTGGTTGTTGAACGACGTCTCACGAATCACGCTCAAACCAATAAAAAAACTAGGAATAATCACCAAAATGGAAAAGAACAGAATGGCATGACGTACGCGTTTTTCTTTGGCGTGATCTAAATAGACTTTTTGTGGGAATTTCAGATAACGCGTCATAATAAACGTGGCGAGTGCTATGAAAAACGAATTGATAAAAAAGAGGTAAAACGCGCCAAAGAAATAGACAAATTGACCTGTTCCCAAACCATAACCAGCGGTACACAGCGGAGGCATCAACGCCGTAGCAATGGCTACGCCCGATACGACCGTGACTTTTTCCTGCTTACGCGACGACGCCACAATACCCGCCAAACCACCAAATAGGGCAATAAGCACATCAAAGATAGTCGGCTTGGTGCGCGCTAACAATTCAGATTGTGCATCACTCAACGGCGTCAATAAAAAGTAAGTAGTAGAAGCTATTAAACTCACCACCACCATGATTAACAAGTTTTTCAACGACTTACGAATCAAATCGTTATCGCTAATACCCACACCTAAACCCAACCCCATAATCGGATTCATCAACGGTGAAATTAACATGGCGCCAATGATAACCGCCGTTGAGTTCATATTCAGACCAATAGAAGCCACCACAATAGCAAATACTAAAATCCACACATTGACACCTCTAAACTCCACTCCTTTGGAAATGTTATCAATGGTAGTATGAGGATCGGCATCAGTTTCAAGGTCAATTAGTTCCTTGATATAGTGCTTTAACTCACGCCAAAACAGTTGTTTTTTTGATTCTTGAGATTCTTCCATAGCTCGGTTATATTAAGTTTGACAAGCAAAGATAACAAAAAAATAGTCAATAATGCATTTAATCCACATAACACAAATCGCTCATTATGCCGTCGGACACAAAAATGCCAGCACGTGTCAAAGCCAACTGACCAGCGCGTAATTCAAGCTGACCGCCGTCGATATAGGGTTGCGCCAGTCGCAAACAATACGCCAAACGAGCGTTGCCAAACCGCTGTTCTAAATCGGACAGATTAATGCCAGAGCGAGTACGTAAAGCGGTAAATACAAATTCATTATAGCGTTCATCGGTGGTAAGGTCTTCGTGTTCCACTTCCAATTTTCCAGCCGCTACACCAGCCATATAACGTGCTGTATTGGCCACATTCCACTGACGCGAAACGCCATCGAATGAGTGAGCCGCCGCACCAACGCCTAAATAAGGCACGCCGTGCCAATAACTGGAATTATGACGCGAATGAAACGTTGGCAAACAGAAATTAGAAATTTCGTACTGCTCAAAACCATGCAACGCCACGGTATCAATCAACTGTTCGAACAACGTCACCGAAGTTGCCTCGTCGAGTTCCGTTATTTTATGAGCGTTACGCAAACGGCTTAAAGGCGAACCTTCTTCGTACATCAAACTATACGCCGACAGATGTTGCACGCCTAAATTCATAGCCACAGCCAAGGTATTGCGCCACGTTTCCGCAGTTTGATTCGGCAAACCGTACATCAAATCGATGCTGATATTATCAAAACCATGCGCTTGGCATAACGCCACCGCATCTTGTGCTTGCTGAGCCGTATGTCGACGATTAAGAAAACGCAATTCCGCATCGTCAAAACTTTGAATGCCAATGCTAATACGATTGAATGGCAACGCTTGTAATTGCGCCACATAACTCGGAGTCAAATCATCTGGATTGCATTCGAGCGTAATTTCAGCAGTAGGCGACAAGGTAAAATGCGTATGAATCGCTTCAAAGAGGCGCTCAAAATCCTCTATTTGCAATAAGGAAGGCGTACCGCCACCAAAGTAAATAGAATCCAGCACGCGCGTCGGGAGATACGTTGAGCGCAGTTTCAGTTCGTCACACAACGCCTGTACGTAGCTCGCACGCTGCGACGTATCGGTACCCGAGTAAAAATCGCAGTAAATACAACGACTTTTGCAAAATGGAATATGTAGATAAAGTGACGCCATACGAAAAATGATACTTTTAAGCAGACAAAGATAGCACAAAAAGCGAACTTTTCTGTATCTTTGCAAGGCTAAACAAACGATAAATTAGAACCAGCATGGTAAAAATAAACTTAAACTACGAAAAACTAGAAGCAAACTATTTGTTTACTGAAATAGCCAATCGCACGTCGGCGTTTATCAAAGCAAATCCCGATGCGCCAGTCATCAAATTGGGCATTGGCGATGTCACTCGCCCACTCGCTCCCATCGCAGTTGACGCCATGGTGAAAGCCACCGAAGAACTGAAACACGTGGAAACATTTCGCGGTTATGGTCCCGAATTAGGTTATAAATTCGCCAAAAAAGCGGTACAAGATTATTATTTGGCGTACGGCGTAGAAGTCGATTTTGAAGAGATGACCATTGGCGATGGTATTGGCGAAGATATTGCCAACATTACCGATTTATTCGCCTCTGGCAATACGGTGTTGATTCCCGATCCGGTCTATCCGCTTTACAAAGCCACGTCGTTAATGGACGGACAAACCATCAAATACATTCCTTGCACCGAAGCGAATAACTTTTTGCCAATTCCACCCGATTTTGCGTCCGACATGATTTATTTGTGTTCGCCTAACAATCCTACCGGAGCAACTTTTAACTACGAAGAACTCAAAGCGTGGGTCGATTACGCCAACAAACACGAAGCAATTATTTTATACGATAACGCCTACGAACGTTTTATTACCGACAAAGACAAACCACATTCTATTTTTGAAATAGAAGGCGCACGCACCTGTGCTATGGAATTCAATAGTTTGTCGAAAACTGCTGGATTTACTTGCGTACGTAGCGGTTACACCGTAGTTCCAAAAGAGTTAATACGCGAAGGCGTCAGCCTTAATCGCATGTGGCAACAACGCCAAACTACGAAATACAACGGCGCACCTTACGCTACACAACGTGGTTTAACCGCCGCTTTATCGCCAGAAGGTTTAGCACAAGCCGACGAAAATATTGCCTACTACAAACGGAATGTAAAACTGATTACCGACGTTTTGGAAGAAAAAGGCATTTTCTACAGCGGTGGACACAATTCGCCTTACATTTGGTTGAAATGTCCTAAAGGTTTAACATCGTGGGATTTTTTCGATTACCTGCTCAAAACCGTGTACGTGGTTGGAACACCAGGCGTAGGATTTGGTCCTTCGGGCGAGCATTACTTCCGCTTATCAACGTTCAATACGTACGAAGCCACCAAAGAAGCAATGGAACGTATTAGAGCTATATTATAAAACAAAAAAAAGCGGATTAATTATCCGCTTTTTTTATATCAAAAATTAACTTTCAAATCTTTCAATAAAGGATGTTTCATATCTTTATCGGAAATGATAGCTTTATCTACAGGAATTTTCCAATCAATATTCAAATCTGGATCGTTGAACATTAAACCGCCATCCACTTCAGGATGATACAAATTATCGCATTTGTAGGTAAAAAGTGCGGTTTCACTCAATACCGAAAAACCGTGCGCAAATCCTTGTGGAATAAGGAATTGAAGATGATTTTCAGCCGTCAATTCCACACCATACCATTGTCCAAAAGTCGGTGAGTTACGACGCAAATCGACCGCCACATCCCACACTGCACCCACGCTCACCGAAACCAACTTCGCTTGACTATAAGGCGCTAACTGAAAATGTAAGCCACGTATCACGCCATAACTGGACTTCGATTGATTATCTTGTACAAAATGTTGTTTAATACCAGCTGCCTGATAACGTTCTTCGTTATACGTTTCACAAAAAAAGCCGCGCGCATCTTCAAAAACACGCGGTTTAATAATCACTAAATCTTTAATCGAAGTTTCTATAATTTCCATAAGTTATTTATTGTTTTGCCAATTAGTTAATTGGTTCAGAATATCGCTCCACACTTGTTCTTTGCCTAATTCATTCACTATTTCGTGACGCATATGTGGATAGAGTTTAGAAGTCACGTTCACATACCCCACTTTTCTCATGTTGTCAACCGCATGATTGAATTTACGAAGTGAAATCAAACACGGATCTTCTTCGCCCGAAATAAACCAAATCGGCAATTGTGCATTCACCACCTGCCAATCTTTACGATTGTACGCATCGTCCATCAACGCAAACAAGTTATAAAAACCATTGCTGGTAAAGATATAATTACACAACGGACTAGCATCGTAAGCTGCCACCACAGCGGTATCGGAACAAATCCACGCATTGGGCGACGACACTTTTCCAAAAGACTTGTTGTAGCTGCCAAAAGCCAATTTTTGAATCGATTTACTGCGGTAATGATCGCCGTGTTTATGACCTTGGCACTTAGCAATTTGCTTGCCAATGCTGTTAGCGCTATTATAACTAGGACTGCCACAGACAATAAGACCAGCTATTTGCTGTTCGTATCGTTTGGTATAGGCTCTCACCACCATAGATCCCATGCTGTGTCCAAATAAATAAACCGGTAAATCAGCATAGCGATTGTTAATAAACTGCGTTACGGCGTGTGTATCATCCACCATCGCCACATAACCGCCAGCATAAAAATAGCCCAAATCATCGGCTGTACGCACACTTTTTCCATGTCCACGATGATCGTGCATCACGCACACGTAACCATGTTGACTCAAAAAGCGCATCAAAGGAATGTAACGTTCCTTATGTTCGCACATGCCATGCACCAACTGCAAAACAGCAATCGGCTCTGTTTCTGGATAAGCAATTAACACACTCAACTCAAGGCTATCAGATGGTGAAACAAGTGTTATTTCCTCAAAATTGGTAGGAAGTTGAGCATGCACTACGCCTACAAACAGAAGTAGAAAAAATGCAATGAGGTTTAATTTCATTTGGCTAATTCGAGCAAGTATTGTCCGTAATTGGTTTTATCTAACGATTGACCTAATTTACGTAATTGGTCAGTAGTAATCCAGCCATTGCGCCAAGCAATTTCTTCGATACAGCTCACATAAAATCCTTGACGATTTTGGATAGTAGCCACAAAATCAGAAGCTTCCAACAAGCTATCGCAATTGCCAGTATCCAACCAAGCAAAGCCACGACCGAATAATTCCACTTGCAACGTACCCTCTTCCAAATAGAGTTTGTTCAAATCGGTAATCTCGTATTCGCCACGAGCAGATGGTTTTAAATTAGCGGCTTTCTCAGTAACGGTAGCATC
The DNA here is from genome assembly GCA_964570565.1 of uncultured Paludibacteraceae bacterium. Lineage (GTDB taxonomy): Bacteria > Bacteroidota > Bacteroidia > Bacteroidales > Paludibacteraceae > W0P28-013. The sequence continues at coordinate 22,775 of CAZMYT010000004.1, read as the reverse complement.
GTAAAAATAGAGTCCTGGCACAGCATAATTACTTTTAGGTTGCGATGGCTTTTCTTCCAACGAAACCACTTTACCAGTTTGGTCAAATTCAACCACACCATACGCACGTGGATCTTTCACGTAATAACCAAACACGCAAGCTCCTTTTTCGATGGCAGCAGCACGCTTCAACATAGCCGAAAAGCCTTGTCCGTAGAACATATTATCGCCTAAAATCAAACAGCCTTTTTCGCCATTCAAGAACTCCGCGCCGAGCACAAAAGCTTGTGCTAGTCCATTGGGAACGTGTTGAATTTTATATTCGAAGCGCATGCCTAATTCTTCGCCAGTACCAAGTAACTCTTGAAACATCGGTAAATCACGTGGTGTAGAAATAATTAATACCTCACGAATACCAGCCAACATCAAGGTTGACAACGGATAATAAATCATGGGTTTATCATACACTGGCATAATCTGTTTCGAAATAGCTTTCGACAACGGATACAAACGTGTGGCACTACCGCCTGCTAAAATAATTCCTTTCATATCAATAGATTAAAGTAAATAAATCAAATTTTAAACAACAAGAACAATAACTTATTTTTCTTTCTTAACTCCCAAATAATGGTTGTAAGTATCAAATACATCGCCCACATAACGGACCGTGTGTTTGCCTCTAAAATAGCCTGCTTTACACACCTCGTCATTGTAATACTCTGGTTTATTTTTCAACAATAAATATTTTTCGACATTATTCCAAACATGAGGACTTTCGCCATATTTGGTGGCCAATGCTCTAGCATCCAACACATGAGCTGGTCCTGCATTATACGAAGCTAATATAAATTTTATGCGCTCTTCAGGATCTTCTACCGAACGATAAATCAAATTCAACGCTTTGATGTATTGTACCGATGCCGCAATAGCTGGCTCTGCCTGAAAAATCTCTGCGGCTTCTAATCCATATTTTGCACCTGTGCCTGGCATCATCTGCATCAAGCCCAATGCACCTGACGAAGAAACGGCATTGACATCAAAATGTGATTCATTGAAAGCTAAAGCAGCCAATAAACGCCAATCCCAATCAATCTGTTTGGCATATTGTTTAAAAAACTCATCGTAAGGAGAAATGGAACCTTTAGGAATGGTCGACTTGATATCTGAAAAATAACGACTCTTGGAATAATACTTGGTATACAGCTGTTTATAAAAACGCGATTTACTAATTTCCTCACTCCACGCATTAATGGAAGCTAGTAATTCCGGCGATGTTTTGCGAACCACCCACGCCGTTTCTTGCGGCAATCCTACAGGTACCGAAATATCGATATTGCGTAAATTACTGCGGCTCAATAGCGCAATATCATTATCTACAATGGTCATCGGTATTTTACGCTGCGAAACCATCACCGCCAACTGATCGGCAGGAATGCTGTCATTCACTGCTTTAATAGTCATACCACCGCCAATTTCCTTATTCAAATTGACCAAACGACGCCAATATTTTGTATCCTTTTGTGCGTAAACCTCTTTGCCAACCAAGTCGGTCACATCTTTAACCATGTTTTTTGAGCGCAACTGTACCAATACTGGATACGAATCGTAACGACGATTGGTAAATACCACATCGGCTCTATTCTCTTGAGTGGATGGAAATCGATACGCAATCACATCACCTTGACCAGTAAGCAAGAGCGTTTTCATCTCTTCCACCGATTTTGCCACAATTAATTTAACATCCACACGCAAATAATCGGCGTAGTTCAGTGCCAAATCATATTCATACCCCATTTCATCATCTTCATCTACAAAATACGCAAAAGGGCTTTCCATCGTAATCACACGCAGTTCACCACGTTCCTGAATATCTTTCAAATCACTATTCGAAACGGTTATTTTAGACGAATCTCCGCAACCAGCTAACGATACAAGCAGACATAAAACGAACCAGCGCGAAAGAAAAAACAGACGTCTTCTTCCACGTTGGTCATTGGTAACCAATGGGGATATTGGTCTTAACTTATCAAAAACGTTGGTTTTTCCCATACGTTAAGGTTAAATTTTAGGCCGCGTTAATCAGCGTGCTCAATATGTTCCGGCAAAATAGTTTGCTCACCACACAATCGCAAATACACTTGAGCAGTGGCCACTACATCCTTCTCACAATACAGTGAAATACGATTTACATCTTTTTCGTTGTAATAAACCGACGCCACTTGAGAGCCATCAATATCATCTTTTGGAGTTGGTATGCCAAATATGGCAGTCAACAACTTCAACGAGGTATAATTTTTAAAATCACCAAATTTCCAAAGTTCTAACGTGTCAATAAAAGAGGTTTCCCAAGGCTTTTTACCACTCACATCCAATGCATTCGGAATGGTAATACCATTCACCAGCATACGTCTGCAAATAAAGGGAATATCAAATTCTTTAATGTTATGACCGCACACATAATGCTGGTTAGAAGCAAGAAATTTAGACGCCATTAACGCAAAATCGTGCAGCAATTTGACTTCGTCGTGGCCAGCAAAAGATTTGGTTCTAATATGTTTTTCGGTACCTTTTAAATAAATAACACCGACTGAAATACAGACAATTTTAGCAAACTCCGCATAAATGCCTGCGCCATTTTGGTAACCATAATCAGCAGTGGCTTCTTCCGAATATTTTTCGGGCATGCGCGCTTTGATAATGGCAAATTTATCTTCCCAAAGATGTTTCATTTCTGGGCTCAACTCATCAATTGAAGCGGTTTGTGGAACAGTTTCAATATCCAGAAATAAGATTTTATCTAAAGCAGGTTTGAGTGGATCCATGGGCAAATTTGAATAATAAAAACGTTATTATTTATGTTTTAAGCCAAGGTTTTTTTCTATGAACATGGTCAAAATATCAATAGCAATTTTGTTGTTACCACCTTGTGGAACAATCAAATCGGCATAACGTTTAGTAGGTTCAATAAATTGCAAATGCATCGGTTTTACAGTATGTTCGTAGCGTTCCATAACACGGTTGACAGAACGACCACGTTCTACAATATCGCGATTGATAACACGCATCAAACGGTCATCAGCATCAGCATCAACAAATATTTTCAAATCCATCAATTTGCGCAGCTGTGGATTGGTCAACACCAAAATACCTTCTACAATGACTACGTCGCAGGGTTTTACCGAAATGGTTTCTTCGGCACGTGTACAAGTCAAGTACGAATAAATAGGTTGTGCAATACTCTTTCCAGCTTTCAAATCTTTGATGTGCTGTATAAGTAATTCAAATTCAATAGAATCCGGGTGGTCAAAGTTGATATTCAAGCGCTCTTCTAAAGGCATTTCAGAAGCATCGCGATAATAAGAATCTTGTGGCAATACCGCCACTTCCCCTTCAGGTAATTGCTCAATAATTTTACGTACTACTGTGGTTTTTCCTGAACCAGTTCCTCCTGCGATTCCAATAATTAACATACTCGTATGATTGTAATTAGTTATAATTTAAGAACATGAACACCTATTTTTACACCTCAAAGACGTTGCTACAAAGATACACTTTTAAATTTTATTTTCATAGATAGCCTCTAAAAGTTTTTATACAACAGCTTACAAACGGGCATCACAAGGATGACATTCTTCCTGCTCAGTTTCAAATTCGACCGTTGTATGTTCAATCTGCTCAGCAAGCATAAGCAATTTGATATTCTGTTTCAATTGTGCCATTTGGTCTAACGTCATTTCCGGAGAAATAACCGCATGCAAACTAGCTATATTATACTGACTATCAAGACTCCAAACATGTAAATCGTGTACAGAAATAACGGTTTCTAATTGTTCTATTTTTTGCTGTAATTCAATTAGTTTTATATCAGAAGGCACGCCTTGAAGTATGACATTAAACGTAGCGATTAAATTACGAACGACGTTGTACAAAACGAAGATAGAAATTCCGATGGACAAAATTGGATCTAAAATAGGCACCTCAACAAACATCATCACCACCGAAGCAATGAGCACTGCTATCCAACCTAAAACATCTTCCAATAAATGCAGAGAGACTATTCGCTCATTAATACCACTGCTTTTATGAGTACGCCAAACAGCCACACCATTGATAATAACGCCTAAAATAGCAAGCAAAAACATGCCTTCAACTTTCACGTATTGAGGTTGTAGAATGCGCATAACGCTGGCATAAATAACAAACACCGAGCCCAACAATAATACGGTGGCATTAATCAGCGCGCCCAATAATGCAAAGCGCTTATAGCCATACGAATAACGCGCGCTTGGCAAATGACCAGACACTTTTTGAAAATACCAAGCTAATGCGAGCGAAATAGAATCGCCCAAATCATGTAAAGCATCGGACAAAATAGCCACACTATTGGTAAGCAAACCACCGATAAGTTCGATGATAGTAAACGAAAAATTGAGCAAAAAAGCGATAGCTATATTTTTTCCTCCCTCAGGAGAATGCACATGAGTATGATGATGTGAATGATGATCTTCCATCTCGTAAAAATTTTGACAATATACAAAAGTAATAGTTTTTATTCAGGCAACCGCTGCTTTAGTTATATTTTTTTAGGTGATGATAAAATTAACCGAAAAAAAGAAGACTCATAAACAACTAGAGCCACAAAATAATTGTACAAATTCTATTTTTTATCTATCTTTGGGCAATAAAACCAATTAACCTTACATGACTAATTATTATGAACACACTAAATTTAATCACCTTCGCATCGGAGCTCAACAAACAAGGCTCTATTCGCGCTAGCCACCAAGAGTTGTTTACGACATTAGAAAAAGAATACATGGTCAATATCATTGACCCTAAACAACTTGACACCTTACAAACAGACGATTTACAACTCGTATTTATTTCGAGTGGAGGCGTCGAATTTTCATTTAAAAGCCATTACGAGCAACTACCAAAACCACTCTTTTTACTCACCGATGGATTACAAAATTCATTAGCTGCATCGCTCGAGATAAACACATGGGCACGTCAACAAGGCGCACCTTGTCACATCATTCACGGCAACAGCGAAACTATTTTAAAAGAAATAGGCGATTATCAGAACTTATACCATTACAAACATCTACTTCACGGTAAACGCGTAGGCGTTATGGGTACACCGTCGGCTTGGTTAATTGCAAGTGGTGTAAATTACTTGGAAGCCAAAAATCGCTGGGGCGTAGAATTTATGGACATCTCGCTCGACGACATCAACCACGAATATGCCAAAATTACGAATCAAGAAGTAGAAAAAGACGCTGATAATTTTACACAACAAGCCTGCAGTTGCAAAGAGCCTAATCGTGAAGATATTATAAAAGCATACCGCCTATACAAAGCTATTCGTAACGTGTGCGTTTTGCATCAGTTGAATGCCATTACCATTCAATGTTTTGGGCTCATTCCAACCACTGGAACAACCGGCTGTTTGGCACTTGCACTACTCAACGACGAAGGCATTATTGCTGGTTGTGAAGGCGATTTACAAACGCTTTTTACCTTAATGGCTGTCAAAGCAATTACAGGACAAACAGGTTTCATGTGCAATCCTTCGCAAATAGATAGTTCTACCAACACGATGCTATTAGCACATTGTACCATTGGCTTAAAACAAACCACCAATTACACCATTCGGACACATTTCGAAAGCGAAAGCGGTGTTGCCATTCAAGGCACCTTGCCTGCCGGTGAGTTTACACTCGTCAAATGCGGAGGTAGCAAATTGGATGAATATTTTGTATCCTCAGCAAAATTAATCGAAAATACCAATTTTAATAACGTTTGTCGCACACAAGTACGACTTCAATTGCACGAATCAACGAGTTATTTCCTAAATAATCCAATTGGAAATCACCACGTGTTAATTCATGGCAATTACGCCGACCAAATTAATCGTTTCTTTCAAGAAAATAAATTGACACGGATTCGATAATAATCATCTCTATAAATAATTGACCCTATGGACATAAAAACTTACATCGCCACGAATGAAGCACGTTTTTTTGAAGAACTTTTTTCATTGATTCGCATACCAAGTATCAGCGCCAAGCCAGAACACAAAGCTGATATGATGCGTTGTGCCGAACGTTGGCAGCAGCTACTTCTGGAAGCCGGTGCCGCCCATGTAAACATTATGCCCAGCAAAGGCAATCCAATTGTTTATGGAGAAAAACATGTGAGTCCAGACGCAAAAACGGTACTCGTTTATGCCCACTACGATGTAATGCCTGCCGAACCACTCGAATTATGGAAATCAGATCCATTTGAGCCAATCATCAGAGATAATCACCTGTGGGCGCGAGGCGCTGACGACGACAAAGGACAATCGTTTATTCAAGTAAAAGCATTCGAATATTTAGTCAAAAACGACTTACTAAACTGTAACGTGAAATTCATTTTTGAAGGAGAGGAAGAAATTGGTTCGCCTTCGCTGGAAGCGTTTTGCGAAGCACATAAAGAGTTACTCAAAGCCGATATTATACTCGTTTCGGACACAAGCATGCTCGGAGCCGAAACGCCTAGTTTAACAACAGGTTTGCGTGGCTTAGCTTATTGGGAAATTGAAGTTACTGGCCCTAATCGCGACTTACATTCGGGTCACTTTGGGGGCGCCGTAGCCAATCCAATCAACACTTTATGCGAGTTATTAGCCAAAGTCATAGACCATGACGGGCGTATTACCATTCCTCACTTTTACGACGATGTTTTGCCTGTGCCACCAGCAGAGCGCGACATGATTGCTCAAATTCCATTCAATTTAGAAAAATACAAGCAAAATATTGACATCGACGAAGTGCAAGGTGAGATTGGTTACAGCACACTTGAACGTAATAGTTGTCGTCCTTCATTCGATGTATGTGGAATTTGGGGCGGCTATACGGGCGAAGGCAGTAAAACTGTATTGCCATCAAAAGCGTATGCCAAAGTTTCGTGTCGGTTAGTGGCCAATCAAAATCACGAAACCATTTCGCAGTTATTCATCGACTACATGCACCAATTAGCGCCCAAAAGTGTGCGTTTAAAAGTAACACCAATGCATGGCGGTCAAGGTTACGTTTGTCCTATCGATTTACCAGCCTATAAAGCAGCAGAAAAAGGCTTTGAGAAAGCCTTTGGGCAAAAACCATTAGCCGTACGACGTGGAGGAAGTATTCCTATTATCAGCACGTTCGAGCAAGTGCTAGGCGTAAAAACTATACTCATGGGATTTGGCTTAGAATCAAACGCCATTCACTCGCCTAACGAAAATTTTGATTTAACAATTTTCCGTCAGGGAATTGAAGCTGTAGTCGAATTTTACAGGGAATATGGGAAACAGATTGACTAAAAAAATCACTTCTTAGTGACAAAACATAAAGCCAAAGTAGACTCTTGGTCCAGTTGCAAAGTCATCCTGCCAATTGGTAAGATTCAGCAAATAATCGACCTTTAATACCAGGTGAACCTTTTCGGTCATGGCATATTCCACACCAACAAAGGGTGTCAACGCCATAAAAGTGTATTTACGATAAGAAGTACTATTGTTTTCGAGCGTAAAATCATCAGGCGTTGGTTCTAAAAGTGTTAAGTTTTTGACACTGCCACCACCAATAGTTCCTCCAACAAAAGGTGTCCACGAGTTGATATGCCAAGCACAATCAGCTAACAAACCACCCCAGCCCACCGACGAGTAACTGTGATTTTTACCATAAGTTAAAGTAGAAACATAACCCTCGGAACCTACACGTAAATGTTCTCCAAAATGTAACCGAATAGCGCCACCAATACCAAATGGAGCACCTTGTAGTTTTGCGGTTTCACGCACCGTTCCATTAGAATTATAAAAGGCAAAATCGCGACTTTGAACAAATCCTGTATGCAACATCATACCTCCAGAAAAACCGCTATAAGCCAATTTTGATGCATTCTTATTCTCAGCAAACGCATTGCTAGCTAGAGAGAACAATAGACACAACGAAAAAAATCTATATTTCATATTTATTTTATCTTTACTTAAAACCTAAAAACTTATAACTTTGCAGCAAAATTTTCAGCATGTCAGAATTACTTGCCACATATAATCTCACTGGAATTGCCATTGGTATCACCACATTTCTCATCATCGGTCTATTTCATCCCTTAGTAATTAAAGGAGAATATTACTTTGGCGTCAACTGTTGGTGGGCTTTTTTATTAGCAGGTCTACTGCTTTTAAGTGCTGCTTTTTACGTAACAGACATCTTTTATTCTGCGATTTTAGCCGTCACTGGATTTTCATCGTTATGGAGCATCATCGAAGTGTTTGAGCAACAAAAACGTGTTCAAAAAGGTTGGTTCCCTAAAAATCCAAAACGCTCTTAAAATCGCTTTATAACAATTCAGAGGCGCGTTCTAATGCCACATTGATGTTTGGACAAATGTTTTCTGGACAAATCAACTTTTCAAATCCTGCTTTCACCAACGTCGCATGAACGGTTGGATTAACTCCAGATAAAACAACTTCAATCCCTTCCTTAGAAGATTGTTTGCACAAGGTTGCTAAATTATGCAAACCTGTAGAATCAATAAATGGCACTTTACGCATTCGAATAATACGAACTTGAGGAGCGTCGCCTACCTCTTTCATCACCTCATCAAATTTATTAGCTATACCAAAAAAGTAAGGTCCATCAATTTCGTAAACCTCTACGCCATCTGGTATCAAGAGCTTTTCTTGCTCCGTAGCTACGTCTGACTCTTGATTTGGATCAATCTCATCATGAAATACCTTTATTGATACCGATTCACTAGTACGTTTCAAGAAAAGAACAATAGCCAACAACAAACCTACTTCTATAGCAACAGTCAAATCAAAGATTACGGTCAAAATAAACGTAACAAGCATAACCACAAAATCGGACTTTGGATTTTTGGACAACGCCACAATGGTACGCCACTCACTCATATTATAGGAAACCATAATTAACACACCAGCCAAACACGCCATAGGAATAAATCCAACTAATTTGCCCAAAAATAACAACACAAACAACAACACCAAAGCATGAACAATACCTGCGATTGGAGTTCTACCACCATTATTGATATTAGTCATCGTTCGTGCAATAGCACCTGTAGCAGGAATACCTCCAAAAAATGGTACCACCATATTGGCAATACCTTGACCAATCAATTCGGTATTTGAATTATGTTTATCACCAATAACACCATCGGCTACCATGGCTGACAGCAACGACTCAATGGCGCCCAACATAGCAATAGTAAAGGCTGCTGGAAATAATTGTTGCATCAATCCAAAAATAGACTGTCCTTCGGCTAAATTAACAGATGGCATTTTCGGTGCGGGAACACCTGAAGGTAATTCATATAAGTCGCCAATAGTTTGGATGCCATCAATACCTGCAAACCGTTTTAATCCCCAAACAACTAGAGTAACTAGAACAATAGCAACTAAAGAACCTGGAATCTTTTTGGAAATCTTTGGCGTTAATATAATAATGAACAAACTAACTGCCCCTATAAGCAATGCCAACCAATTGATATTCGAAATATTATCAGCATAACAAATCCATTTATCAATAAAATTGGCTGGGACTTTGGTTAATTCTAATCCAAACAAATCATTCATTTGGGTCGAGAAAATAGTTAATGCAATCCCTGCTGTGAAGCCAACAATAACTGGATAAGGAACGAATTTAATGACATTACCTAATTTAAAGATACCCATCAACACGAGCAATACACCAGCCATCAACGTTGCAATAGTTAACCCTGTAATACCATGTTGTTGAATAATACCATAAACAATAACAATAAAAGCACCTGTAGGGCCACCAATTTGAACTTTTGACCCACCAAATAAAGAGATAAGAAAACCAGCTATAATAGCGGTCACCAAACCTTCAGTAGGACCAACTCCCGAAGCAATACCAAATGCAATAGCCAAAGGTATAGCCACGATACCGACAATAATACCAGCCATCAAATCGGTTAGAAAACGTTCTTTGCTATACTGTTTAAGACTCGAAATAATTTTGGGGTAAAAAACCTCTTTAAGAGAAATTTTCATCGTAAAAGGATAATTTTATAAAATCAAATAGATATATCAGAAGTTATAAGTCTCTAAAATAGAGCTTAAAAGAAAAAAATCAATACCTCTAAAAAACTTTTGCAAAGGTATATATTTACACATATACCACCAATTAAATTGAACACAAATATGCATAAAAAAAACCTCCCAAGAATATTGGAAGGTTTTTTACAAAAAGTAAAACGTTAATCATTCGTACAATCAGCCTCACTTTTTGAAACACGCTTGTAAGTACATGTCGACGATGAAGTCTCTAAATCCGCCTTATGAGCATCTGCCTCAGCCTTCGTCATATACTCATAAGTAACACTTGTTGTTTGAGTAGTAGAAGTCCAATGAATAACCGTGGTAAATTCATAACAAGACTTCGTATCACTACACGCACTCATCCCTAAAGCAGCAAGAATTAAAACCGCTGCAATCAAAAAGTTTTTTTTCATAACTAATTTAAATAAATAAAATTAACCATCAATTTATAATCGTAAGATGTTCTAAACCCAAAAAACGCTGCACACAGAAATTATTTTTATTTAGTGCAAAAATAGATATCACAAAAATAACAATTAATAAACAAATTCCCAATCCTCAAATATAAAAAACAAAAAAAACACCTAATCCCGATATATTGTTTAAAAAAATAATAGTACCTTTGCATACCTTAAATCATGAAGATACCTTACTACAAAATTAGCGCATATTTACGTTATCGGCGCCGCGCAAAGCATTATAAAGGCTTTGGTGTACACTCACCTTTCGTATTTCATTGGCTCAACCATGTATTATACGAAAAGGATTTTTTTTACGCCTATCAAACGCTCCGCACCATACGTAAGGAACTCCTATTGAACAAAACAGAAATTACATTAGCTGGATTTGGGACCAGCCCTGCACGCACCACCACCATTGGTGAAATTGCAAAAAAATCGGCCACCAAGCAAAAATATGCAGAACTTCTATTTCGTATTACAAATAACACAAATGCACAGTACATTGTTGAATTAGGAACCAATATCGGTTTAACTACCATGCATTTAGCCGCAGCAAATTCTCAAGCAAATGTAATTACCATTGAAGGTGAACCATCACTTTGCAACATAGCCAAGAGAAATTTCAAACAACATAACCTCACCAATATTACTACCATACAAGGCGATATCGATTTAATGTTACCTGAGGTGTTGGGAAATTTACCCAAACTTGACATTGTTTTTTTTGATGCCAATCACACCTACGAAGCCACTATCAACTATTTTGAACAATGCCTACCAAAAGCGCATTCAAAAACAGTCTTTATATTTGATGACATACATTGGTCCGAAGAAATGGAGCGAGCTTGGAACAAAATCAGACAACATCCAAAAATACGAGTAGACATGGACTTGTTCCAAATGGGAATAACACTCTTCAATCCTGATTTACAAAAAGAGTCCTATATTGTTAAATTTTAGCAATACGTAATATGACAAAAATTTACACAAAAACAGGCGACAAAGGCACCACATCATTGGTTGGTGGACAACGTGTATCTAAAACCGACATACGTTTACAAGCCTATGGCACTGTAGATGAACTCAATGCATTTCTTGGACTATTAAAATCCAAACTTACAGGAGAAGAACGTAACATAATTCATGTTATCCAAAATACATTGATGCGCATAGGCGCAAACTTAGCAACCGACACCACCACCACAAAATTGCCCGATTCCGCGAAAATATCTTCGGAAAACATCACCTTTTTAGAGGAAAATATTGATAAAATGAATGACCAATTACCAAAATTGACCAATTTTATCATCTATGGTGAAGAAGAAACCTCCGCATTGGCTCATGTTTGTCGTGCCATCACAAGGCGTGCAGAAAGAATGATTTTAGAAGCTAAAAATCAAGTAATTATAGATGAAAATGTAGTTATTTACATGAATAGGCTTTCTGATTTTCTCTTTGTTTTAGCTCGTTTTTTAACAAAAAAAAATAACTCGAATGATTTTTTTTGGGAAAAGTGATACAGCTATTTAAAAAAAAAGTATCTTTGCCGATTGAAAACCAATCTATATTGGTATAGAGTACGCTATATTAAACGTTATTAGGACTTATATTTATGTATTGGACATTAGAACTTGCCTCAAAACTAGAAGATGCGCCTTGGCCAGCCTCAAAAGATGAGCTTATCGATTATGCGATGCGTTCTGGCGCCCCACTTGAAGTAATTGAAAATTTACAAGAAATTGAGGATGAAGGTGATATTTACGAAAGTATCGAAGATATCTGGCCTGATTATCCTAGCAAAGAGGATTTCTTCTTTAACGAAGAGGAATATTAGAAATTAAATTTGTTATAAAATTAGCAAAAAGAAACTTTACGACACACAATTTTTCAAAGTGTTTTTAGTTTTACTGATGTGAAGCATTTAGTTTGTGTCTCAAAAAACATTGATTTTATCGAATAATTGTGAAGTTTTTTAATAAATACAGCTCGTTAAGTTTAGGTTTAGCACTTTGTTTCGTTATAAATACATCCGTATGGGGGCAGTTTGATGCTCAAATTACCCAATACATGTATAATAAAACAATAATGAATCCGGCTGCTGTAGGCGAACAGCAGATGATAGAAATATTTGGACTACAACGGTTGCAATGGATTAGTATTGATAATGCGCCAAAGACCACTTTTTTTTCGGTTCACTCACCTTTTTCAGTTGGTTCAACCCAACATGGCGGTGGTATTCGATTTGTGAATGATGAATTTGGTATCTTTTCTAATCAACAATTTAGCCTACAATATGCCTATAAATTAAAATTAGGCGAAGGTAGATTGAGCATTGGAACAATCATTGGACTTTCAAATATTGTATTTAAAGGAGATAGCGTTCATCTTGTCGAAAGTGATTATTTTAGCCCTGCACAAGACCCAGCAATTCCAAAGACTTCGGTTTCAGGTATGGGACTTGATTTAGGATTAGGATTTTACTACTCTACTAAAGATTGGTACGCTGGAATGTCGGTACTACATTTACCTGAAACGAGTATTGAATTGGGGGATGTAGGCGATTTCTTTACCAAACGATTGTACACCGTTTCCGGCGGTTATAACATAGAGTTAAAGAATCCTGACTACAAACTAAAAACGTCGGCTTTAATCATAACAGATTTAGTAAGCTGGAATCCAAACGTGTCGTTATTATTAGATTACAAAGACAAGTATTGGGGAGGCTTATCGGGACGATTAGACGCTGTTTCGTTTTTATTAGGTATGAGAATCCTGAATGGATTAATGATAGGTTACTCTTACGATTTACCTACAACAACTATAATTGCTGTGAGCCACGGATCACACGAACTTTGTTTAGGATACGAATTTAGTTTAGCTTTCGACAAAAAGAATAAAAAATATAAAAGTGTAAGAATTCTATAATTGAGAGATATATGAAAAAACTGTTGTTCTTCATCTTTACTGCAGCCATAGTAATGTCAAGCTGTTCAAAACCAAAAGGTTTTCTAGTTGGCGTGTATGGCAAATCAAAACCTGAAACGACTCCTTACGGGATGGTGTTCATTCCACGTGGTTCATTCAACATGGGACCAAACGACCAATCGGCCACTTGGACCATGCAACAAAAACAAAAAACGGTTTCTGTTGACGCTTTTTGGATGGATGAAACCGAAATTACCAATGGTGAATATCGTCAATTTGTACACTGGGTACGTGACTCTTTGACTTTGGATTACCTTCGTCAAATGGATGATGAAACAGAATCGGCAAAATACTATAAAACCGAAAAAGTATACGGTGAAGAAGAACTCGATACTATATTGAACTGGAAAGCAAAAATTCCATGGGGTATCAAATGGAAAGAAGGCGATGAACTGACAGAGGCAAAATACAATGCCATCAACAAAATGTTTTTCTCTGGCCTGGAAAAAACAAAGGGAAAGCAGATTAATTCACACATTATGAATTATTCTTACCAATGGGTGAATTACGACCAAGCAGCCCTTCCTGGCAACGAATTCAATCCTTACACTGCTAGTTACGGACCTAATGCAAAAGTACGTATTGATAGTGCATTTATGAGAAATGGCGCTATAGTTGATACGGTGATTATAAAACCACTTCGCCATCGTAGTGACCTAATTTCACGCAAGATTATCAACATTTATCCTGACACCATGTGCTGGATGCGTGAATTTACATACAGTTTCAACGAACCTGCTATGCAGAATTACTTCTCTCACCCAAGTAACGGAAAATATCCTGTAGTTGGTGTCTCATGGGATCAAGCACAAGCATTCTGCCATTGGAGAACAGCTTATTACGAATCTGTTCCGGGATTACCAAAAACACAAGATTACCGTCTTCCAACAGAGGCTGAATGGGAATACGCTGCTCGTGGAGGTCGTAATTCGGCTCAATATCCTTGGGGAGGTCCTTATATTCGCGACAACAAAGGTTGCTTCATGGCAAACTTTAAACCCATGCGTGGTAACTACACAGAAGATGGCTACTTAATACCTTCTCAAGTGGCATCATTCGATCCTAACGATTATGGCTTATTTGACATGGCTGGTAACGTATCTGAATGGACTGCAACAACTTACGACCAAACAGCGCCAACATTCACGCATGATATGAATCCAAGTTATGATTACAAATCAAAAATGAACGATCCTAAAATCCTTAAACGTAAAGTTATTCGCGGTGGTTCATGGAAAGATGTAGGTGCTTATTTACAATGTGGTATTAGTGATTTCGAATATCAAACAAAACGTAGTTCTACCATTGGCTTCCGTTGTGTAAGAAGTTATATTGGCGAATAAAAAAACAGACTTAAATCTAAAATCAGATAATTAACAAAAAACTTTTAAACATTATTTTTATGGCAAAAGAGCGTTCAGGGTTTATGAAATGGTACTTCAGCCCTCAAGGAAAAAAAGTAGTAGGAAGTGTTTATTCATTAGGTGCATCGATTGTAATTATTGGTGCCTTATTTAAAATTTTACACTGGCCTGGCGCAAGTTTTATGTTGATGATTGGTATGTTCACTGAGGCCATCCTATTCTCTCTTGGTGTATTGGACGATCCACATCCTGATTTGCATTGGGATCATATTTTCCCTGCGTTAACAGACAAAGACAAAGATCCACTTGTAAACCACTTAGGTGGTGGAGTTGGAGGAGGTGCAACATCAGCAGGTATGGCTAGTGTCACTCCTTTGAAAGATGCGGATGTAAAAGCTATGTCTGAAGGATTAAAAAATATCAGCGAAGCTGCTAACCAAATAGCAGGCATTTCAAAAGTTGCAGGATTAACAGATTCTTTTGCAAAAAATTTAGAAACCGCATCTAATGCAGCCTCTCAATTCGCAACCAAACAACAGAATTTGGACGCAGCGTCAAATGCATTGTTAGCTTCTTATAGCGGGATTACTGAAAATATGACCACCGTCCAAGCTAACACAAAAGTTTACGTAGAAAAAGCTGAAAGCATCAATAAAAATCTAGGCGCTATCAATTCAGTTTATGAAATTCAATTGAAAAACATTCAAAGCCAAACTGAAGCTGTGGAGCAACAAACGCTTAAAATTAGTGCGGTGGCTGCTGATGTAGATAAAGTTCAAAAAGCAATGGCGGTTAGCGCTGTAGATATTGAAAAATATAAAGACGAAACAGGAAAATTAGCCCAAAAAGTAGTAGATTTAAATGCCATTTATGGTAACATGTTGAATGCTATCAACGGTTAATCTAGACATTAAACTCTTTACTTGTAACTAACTATTAAATAAAGGATAATTAGATGAGTGGTGCTGCAAACTGTCCGGAAACCCCGAGACAAAAAATGATTGGTATGATGTATTTGGTGTTAACCGCTATGTTAGCACTGAATGTGTCAGCAGATATTTTGAACGGTTTCACTATGGTTGACAATAGCTTGTTAACCAATACTGAGACACGTTTACAACAAAACAATGGCCTTTATGGTGATATTCAATATTTGTACGACCAAAATCCAGAAAAAGTTGGAGAATGGTTGGAAAAATCTAAGGTCGTGAAGGCAAAAAGCGATAGTGTTGTTAATTTCCTTTTGACTTGCAAACGTGATATGATGCAATTAGCTGATGGCGTGGAAATTAGTTTAGACACAGTGAATAACCATAAACTAAAATCAAAAGACCAAACAGACGTTGCTGGTCAATATTTTCAATTAAGTGGAACAAAAGCTAGAGCAAAAGAATTTGAAAAAATATTGACTGATTATCGCCATTTTGTAGAAGAAATGTTTGGAAATGATTCAGCTCAAACAGCTATTTACGAAAAGAAATTTTCCACTGCTCCAGCTGTTAATTCTCACGGCGAAAAAGTCGACTGGATTAATAGCATGTTCGAATCTATGCCGATTATTGCGGTAACTACGATGTTATCAAAATATGAAAATGACATTCGAACAACAGAAGCGGAATTGATTAATTACTTCAAAATGCAAACCGATGCTGGTGACTTCCGTGTAAATAAAATCCAAGCCTTTGTGATTCCAACGAGTAAACACGTAATGAAAGGTGGAACCTACAAAGCTCAAATTGCACTGTCAGCTGTGGACTCAACAAAAGTACCAGAATATTATATCGGAGGTTCACGTTTATCCAGCAATACATACACTGTAACTTGTAACTCTTTAGGTGTATTCCAATATTCAGGTAAAATTATCTTACGTGGTAATGATGGAATTCCACGCGAATATGCATTCAAAGATGAATACACTGTAGGTGCCCCTTCTGCTACTATTGCCAATGAAGATATGAATGTAGTCTACATGGGATATAGTAACCGCATCAGTATTTCAGTACCAGGTGTTGCAACAGAAAAACTACAAGTGTCGCCAAGTCATGGCTCTTTCCAAAAAAGTGGAAGCTTATTTATATATAGCCCAAAAAGTTACGACGATGTAGTTATTAATGTATCAACAACAATTGAGGGAAGAAATACCCCAATGGGTAGTGGGCGTTTCCGTGTAAGAGCATTACCTGATCCAACTGCATTCTTATCAATTAAAGATGATAATGGTAATGCAGTACTTTACAACCCTAATACGTCAAAACATAAATTAACCCGTAAACAATTGGTAGAAGGTGACATGGTTGCTGAATATGCTGATGGTTTGTTGAAAGCATCGTTCCGCATTGCTGAATTCACGTTGTTAATTTCCGATGGTCGTGGTGGTTTTAACGCTTCTACTTCTAACGGTAGTAAATTTACTGATACACAACGTAAACAACTTATGGGATTAAAATCTGGTTCAACCATTTTGATTGATAAAATTAAAGTAACTGGTGCCAAAACAACCACCTTGTCTTACGCACCAATCGTATTACCATAAACAGAAATAAAACGATGAAAAAAGGTATTTTTTATGTGCTAGTAGCCGTAGCTACAATTGCTCCAATCACAGTGTGCGCACAAGATTTGGAAGCAGATAGTACACAATTTTTGTTCGATGGAGACGGAAGTTTTACGCGTGTAACAACATCACCTCAAGATATTGCCGCCAAAATTATTCGCGTCAACCCACTAGTTGATGATGTAGTTTGGCGTAAAGCAGTACTTAGAGTCGTGGATTTACGTGAACGTCAAAACAATCCGTTATACTATCCTTACGAAGATTTGGATAGTCTTGGTCAAAAAAACTTGTTTGCCATCATGTTCCAAAAAGTGATTACCAAGCAATTACAAGCTTTTAAATCGCCAAGCAACCCAGAACAAACATTTATACCTAAATTCAACAAAGAAAATTATTTTAATGTTGATGAATTTATTCAAGCAAATGGTTTAAATATTTATGAAACACCTTATGATATGATAAATTATTTAACTCCAGGTGTAGTTAAGTATTATATTCAAGAAGTATGGTATTTCAATAAACGTACATCCACTTTCCATAGTAAAATTTTAGCTATTGCACCACTTTACGATGAAAAATACAATAGTCGATCAGACATTCGTACAGGTGTATGGTTCTGGATTCCTTTTGAGCGTTTGCGCCCTTATCTTCAAGAAGAATTTATGAAAATTAGTGGACGTAACACTGCCCCACTGGTTAATTTTGATGACTTCTTGGTTAGCCGACAATTCGATAGCTATGTAATCAAAGATTATGATTTATTGAGTCGTGATGTGGATAAAGGTATTGAAGATCCAAGTATCATTCGTCGCGAGCAAAAACGTGTAGAAGAAGAGATCTTGAATTTCGAACAAGATTTATGGCATTATTAAGAAAAAACAACTAATAAAACGTCTCTTTTTTTCCAAGTTAGTGGAATACCTCATTCCACTAACCTGGAAAATTTCTTGGTTTATAAAAGCACCTAAAAAACATTAGTAAAACCCATTTTATGAAAAAAAGAAGTTTACTCCTTTACACATCACTTGTTTTATGTAGCTTTGCTATTGGACAAGAGAGTCCTCAAGTTGCTCCAACCACAACAGGAGAAAGCATGACTACAACCTCTAACGAAGCGGTTGTAATAATAAATGAAACACCAGCAACAGCCAGTACCACTCCTCTTCTACAAGATACAGTAGTTGTAGAAAAAAGCGTGATTAAGCTCGATACATTGGTGAATAATCAAAATCCGCTAGATACCACGGTTTTAGTATCAACTACAACGAGTAAGGATATGACCATTACACCTAAAAAAGATATACACGTAAGAGATGGTAATTCAGAAAAAGACGAGGCACGTGTTTATCCAAAAGTTAACCATTGGTCTATTGCTGGTCATGGTGGAGTAAGTTTTATCGATGGTGATCAAACTCAAGATTACAACACTTTATGGCCAAGAAGTGGAGCCGATATTGCCTTTGGCTTTGATGTAGAGTACACTTTTACCCCCGGTTTTGGATTGTTTGCCGAATACGTTTATAATCCTTATAGAGGTAGTACTACTTATTATTATAAAGCAAATAAAGCTCCAAGCGGTTTTCAAGAAAACAAACAAATCCCTATGGATTTTGACGGTTTAGCACATGAAGCTAGCTTGGGCGTTTCGTTGAATTTTTTAAATATGTTTTATCGTTACCGTCCTCAAACTTGGAATGTATATGTCAACTTAGGGATGGGTGTAGCATTCTACGATGTATCAGCTTACGACCCTGGCACGACAACTATTATTAATCGTGTAGATAATTGGGGAACACCTGTTGATCCTTCGATTTCAAAGGGACGTGCAGTAACATTCCCATTAGGTATTTCGTTAGAATATAATCCTCTGAAATGGTTAGCTATTGTATGGAATACCCAATACAGAATGCATAAAAAAGATAATATGGATGCTTCTGAGAAAGGAAATGACGATGATAATACCATTTACAGTGGCTTAGGATTAAGATGGAAAATTAACGGTAAAGACAAAACCATCCAACACGTACGTAATATGTCACCTGCTGATTACGAACCAGCACAATGTTGTGATGCTACAGTTGAAAATTCTCAAAAAATATCTGAAATTGTTACCCAAATTTCGGCATTGGCTGGAAATGCAAGTAGTATTGAAGAAGACAAAGAAAGAGCAATAGAAGAAAATCTTCCTGATTCAGACTTAGATGGTGTACCAGATATACGTGATAGACACCCAAATACGCCTTCTGGTTCATTTGTAAACTATTATGGAGAACCATTGGACAAAGATGCTGTAGAACGTATTTTAGGCTACGGACAATATGTAGAAGAAACACCATCTATCTATTTTGACTTAGGTTCATCAAAAATTACCATTGAGTCACACATGGTATTGGCCAAAATCGCTCGTAAAATGTATGCTGATCCAAATATGAAATTGGATATCGTAGGTTATTGCGATAATGTTGGAGGCGATGAGCTTAATAATAAGTTAAGTATGAGACGTGCTGAAGATACAAAACGAGAGCTCGTTCGTCGTTATGGCGTATCAGCAAATCGTATCAACACGTATGGTAAAGGTAAAACTCCTGGACCAGTTGATGATTTCATGCCTAATAGACGTTGTGATTTAATTTTATTCTCAGAATAAGTCATTAAACGACATAAAAAAACCACCGTAAATTACGGTGGTTTTTTTATGTCGTTTGGTAATGGAGATTCGTTACCCTAGACGTCTAAATTCAGCACAAACAATTGCTGCTGCTACTGCTACATTAAGCGATTCCGATGTTTTTGAATTACTAGGATAGTTCGGGATTACAATACGAGACGAAACAAACTTGCCTACTTCGTTAGAAATTCCACTGCCTTCATTACCTAAAACAATCGCTCCAACTCTACTCACTGAAGTTGTATACAAATTATCTCCATTTAAAAAAGTTCCATAAACAGGTAAATCTAATTTACTATACGCCTCTAAAAACTTGATCAAATCCACATAATGAACATTGACACGAGCCAAAGCACCCATTGTTGCTTGTACTGTTTTTGAATTATAAACATCCGCAGTATTCAAGGAACAAATAATGTGCTTTATACCAAACCAATCAGCGATGCGTACAATGGTACCTAAGTTTCCTGGATTTTGGATTTCATCAAGAATTAAAATCAACTCCTTCTGCAATTTCGAAACATCAAGTTCTACCTTTGGTTTTTCAAATACAGCCAACACGGGAGTCGGTGTCGTTAACGAAGAAACCTTTTTCATATCTTCTAAGTCACCAATTACTTCATAATCAACAGATTTATAACAAGAATTAGTACCAACCCAATCGCGCGTAACAAGTAATGAACGACACGTGAAAAAAGGTAAAAGATCGGATACTAGTTTCTCTCCTTCTGCAACAAAAAGGCCTTGCTCGTCTCGCTCTTTTTTCAAACTCAATGCCCGAATGTTTTTTATTTGATTTTTGGATAACATTCTGTTTTATAAAATTTACCAGATTAACACTATTTTAAGAATACAAAAGTAAATAATTCACTGAATTTTAGCTATATTTGCGGCAAGTTTTTTTTATTAATTTTTCAGGGTTCTAACACACACATGCAAATTCATCGATTTATACTATTTGCTTGCGCTACCATTATACTCAGCGGTTGTAGCTTAACTAAGTATGTGCCTGAAAACGAACGATTACTGAGCCGTAATACGATTAAATCGAATGTACCAGAAGTTCCATCTGATATTTTAGAACCATTCTTACAACAAGAGCCTAACAACTATTTTCTAAGTGTAGCACGTATAGAACTCGCGCTTTATAGCTGTTCTGGAGAAGATACCAGCAAATGGGTCAATCGTTGGTTACGCCAAATTGGTGAACCACCTGTTATATATGATACCACTCTAACCCGTAGTTCTCAACAACAATTGGAGAAACAACTAGGCAATAAAGGTTATTTACATGCCAAAGTGAATGTGGTAGAAAAAGAGAAAAACCGCCAAGTAAAAATAACCTACATTGTTAATGGAAACGAGCCTTATACGATTCATTCATATAAGATAGAAATCCCCGACGACACTATTATGTCGATAATCAAACAGCGCAATATCCTTAACACGCCGACTCCTGGAGGTTTATTTGACGTCGACTTATTAGCGGAAGAACGCGAAAATGTAGCTAAACTTTTACGAAGGAGAGGCTATTTCTATTTTCAAAAAGAGGCACTTAGCTTTACCGTAGATAGTGCCTTAAATTCAAATCAAGTTGACATTTTATTGGGAATGCAACCCTCGTACTTAGCCAATGATTCTTTATTAAGTAGATTATTTACAAAAACAAAAATAGGAACTGTTACTATTTACGATGTCGCAAGTTTATTAGCACCCACCACTAAACTGGATACCGTAAGATCTGAAGGTTTTGTTGTAATACGGGATGAAAAATCGAATTTTTCACCTAAGATGCTTATATTCAAAACCCTCATAAAACCTAATAGCATTTATAATGAACGTTTGGTTGAACGAACCTACTCATCGTTAAACTCTTTGCAAGCTATCAAATATGTGGATATTAGTTTCAGAGAAGAACCTGATGGTAAAATGGGCTGTAATATTGTAGTCACTCCAGCAAAAATACACTCCGTAGCACTTGATGTAGAAGGAACCAACTCCAATGGAGATTTAGGAATGGGAATGGGAATTAGTTACCAGAATAAAAACATCTTTAAAGGTGCTGAAGCTTTTAGAATGGGTGTGCATGGTTCATACGAAGCCATTGGGAAACTTGGAGATATTAAAAATTCAGCAGAATTAGGTGGCAACATGGCTATAACTTTACCAATATTCTTGGTACCGTTCACCTCAAATGATTTTAAACGAAAAATGGGAGGAACCACTGAATTCTCGATGAGTTACAACTTTCAACAGCGTCCAGAATATAAACGAAATATTGCAAATGCTGGTATGAAGTACGCTTGGCGATATAGAGGCACACGTTTTACTTTGGATGTAATTGATGTCAATTATATCTATTTACCTTGGATGACAACAGCATTCAAAGAACAATACTTAAAACCTTCTTCATCGGTACGATATAGTTATGAAGATCACTTTATCATGCGTATGGGATTAGGCGTATCTTATTCTAACAAGCGTAATTCTGTTGCCTCAAATTTTTACACATTACGGGGAAACGTTTCAACAGCAGGTAATCTTTTGTACGGAATAAGTTCTGCCATTGGTCAAACTAAGAATGCAGATAACCAATATGAAATTTTCAATATTGCCTATTCTCAATATGTGAAAGGCGATTTTGATT